>DAOTWD010000015.1:0-10838 GCA_034435975.1 Chloroflexaceae bacterium
CTCGAACTGGTGCGCGATCTGGGCGCACGCTATGTGCGCATGCAGATCCCCTGGGAAGATATTGAGATCCACGGGCGCGGTGATTTTGAGGATCGGCGCAATGTGGAAGCGGTTGGGGTGATTTCGGCCTGGGACAAGTACGACCACATTGTTGACACGGCTGTACGGCTCGACCTGGAACTGGTGATGCGCGTGGATCGCGCTCCCATGTGGGCCAGTACATTTTTCAAGTCGCTCCCCGCCTTCCAGGAAGGCCTGGCAATCGATCATACCTCAACTGGCCCGCCGGACGACTTCAACGACTACCTGAATTTTCTGCGCATACTGATCGAGCGCTATCGCGGCCAGGTACGCTTCTTCCAGATCTGGAACGAGCCAAACCTGCTCAACGAGTGGAACTGGCAAACACCCAACCCACGTGATTTTGCAGCGTTACAATGCCTGAGCTATTACACCGCAAAGGATACCAATCCCGACGCGATCATCCTCTTTCCCAGTCTGGCACCGACCGATGGCCTGGACAAGCGTGCCCCACTGACCGATCTGGAGTTTCTCGATCAGTTCTACCGTGAGGGTGGCAAGGATTGCTTTGACATTATGTCTGCTCAAGCCTATGGCCTGGGGCAGCCACCCGACGAGCATCGTTATGTACGCCTACGCAGCTTCGACAACTGGAACTGGACGCGCCCGATCGACACACGTACTGACGTTAGCCGCATCGTGTTGCTGCGCGAGGTCATGGAACTGCATGGCGATGGCGACAAAGCGATCTGGATCGGTGAGTCGGGCTGGAACAGTGCGCCCGACCACATTCCCGTCGAGCGACGCTACACCTGGGGCCGACCGGTGAGCGAGCAGCAGAAGGGTGAGTACATCATCGGCCAGGTTGAGCGGGCGCGCCGCGAATGGCCCTGGGTGGGTGTGCTGCACGTCTGGATGCTGCGCCAGGGTGGCTACATAGAGCCAGACCCGGAAGATCCGACACCCTATTTTGCGCTGGTGCAGCGTGACTGGACATTGCTGCCAGCCTATTTTGCACTCCAGGATTATCTGGCACAGCCGGATGTGGCTGGTGTGGGTGCGCATACCTGGCAACACCCGGCGGTGGAAACGATACCGAACGGCTGGCGGATACGCTTTCATGGCAACCACATTGCACTGATCGACGGTCTGAGCGGCAATCTGGAGCAAGTCTTGCTCGATGGAGTACCAACGACGCTCAACCGCGATACCACGCCGGATGGAACGCCGCTGCTCAGTCTGGGTGGCCTGCCGGATCGCCTGCATCTGCTCGAGATCACCGCGCCCCAGGCCGAGCCACCGACGCATTTTGTGGTATCGCGCAATCCGCCGCTGCCCTGGTTCTGGACGCTGGCTCCGGTGGTGTTGATTGGGGCGCTGCTGGTCAGCGGTGCGGCGACGATGCGCACGCTCTTCACTGTGGTCGATGATCTGGTGGCCCGTAGCCCACCCGGACGCAACGGCCTGGCAAGCTGGCTCGTCACGCCTCGCGCCGAGCGGCGGCTGCTGCTGGGAATGCTGCTGGGCATCATCGTGTTCTACCGTGTCTCGCCTGCGCTGCCGCTCACCGTGGTTGGGCTGGCCCTGTTCGGTGGACTGGCGCTGCTACGACCTGACCTGGCCTTACTGTATGTGCCATTGACCGTCCCGTTCTTCTTTATCCCCAAAGGCATCTGGGACACACGCTTCGGCATTCGCCCCGAAGGTCTCGAATTTCCGCTGCACGAGATCGTGCTGCTGGTGGTGGTTGGTGCCACGCTGGTGCGTATGCTGACCGATACTGTCCTGTGGCCTGGTACAAACCTCGTCGCCTTGTCGCCTCGCCGCCTTGTCGCCGCACGCCGCATATCTCGTATTGCACCGATCCTGCTCTTCCTGCTGGCGGGGACGCTCGGCCTGATCATTGTACCCGCAGAAGGACGCGGGGCAGCGCTGCGCGAGTGGCGCTGGTTGATCGTCGAGCCGCTGCTGTTCTATGCCTTGCTGCGCTATTACGCTGACCGTCGGCCATTGCACCGTGAACGGGGAGAGGGTGGGGTACCTCTTCTAGAACGGCTGGTGGGGGCGTTTCTGCTCGGTGGTGCGCTAGTAGGCTTGATCGGCATCTTGCAGTTTCTGGGCCTGAATCTGGTGCCGCTGATCGGCACCAAGGCTGGCTTCAGCGCAGATCGTATTCTGGTCGAGGGGGTACAGCGCGTCAGCAGCGTCTACGGCCATCCGAACCACCTGGGATTGTTTATGGGGCGCGTCTGGCCGCTGGCGGCGGCATTGCTGCTGGCTAACCGCGCTATCCGCCCTACTGCGCCAGTTGGCAAGTCACGGACGATACTGTTGATACTATGCGTTGTTTTCACACTGGTGGGCTTGATTGTCTCGTTCTCGAAGGGAGCGCTGCTGGGCGCGGTGGGCGCGGCGGGCGTGCTGGCCTGGTACTGGCTGCCAACGGGAGCGCTACCCACGCGCTGGCGGCAGAAATGGTTGCCAGGCGGCGGCGCGGCGCTGGTGCTGCTGATGCTGCTGATAGGCATCGGGTTGAGCAGCGAACGCTTCAACCTGCTGGGCGCAACCAGCGGCATTCGGCTCAAAACCTGGGCCTCGGCCCTGGCTATGGTACGCGATCATCCCCTGCTGGGCATTGGCCTCGACCAGTTCGGGCGGCTCTATCCGTCCTATATTCACCCCACGCTGGTAAACACGAACGAAATCAACACCTCACATCCGCACAACCTGCTGCTCGACATCTGGCTGCGCACGGGCATCCCGGGCCTGATTGCGTTCGGTTGGTTAACCGGGCGCTTCTTTGCCACCGGGCGCTGGGTGCAACGCCCACTCGCAGGTGTCGCCCCCCCAGTCTCGCCTCTGCACATCGGCCTGCTGGCGGCTATGACGGCTGCATTACTGCACGGCCTGGTCGATCACTTCTACTTTCAGCCGGATCTGGCGTTCGCGTTCTGGCTGATGGTGGGGGGAGTCACTAACCAGGCAGGTGCAGATACTCAATGGAATGCCGAGTGATGCTGTTTTATTGCATGCTGGTTCATTCTCAGCGGCTCGTTAAAGGGATGTTGGCAAAGTATGAGATGTGCCAGATTGGAAGCAGTATCCAATGAACCTGAAAGTCCTATTCCCAACTGAATGTAGGCGGACATTGCCAATCTGAAAATACAAACCGGCGTTCGCTAATAGCGAAACGTTCCATCTCCTCATTTGTCAAATCACGGCTAACGCGACAGGCAGCAATAGCTAGCAAATCTTCGCGGTTGACTAACCATATCCGGGCTGTGCCATCATCAGATGCAGTGACGATCCGGCTTCCATCGATGCTAAATACGGCTTTCCTGACAATATCTGTATGTCCGGCAAGCACTGTCAGTTCATTACCTTGTAAGTCCCATACACGTGCGGTTTCATCTGACCATCCGGACTGAATGCCGCATACGTTAACCAACGCGAATGTCCGATAAGCTCTGCTACTACATCGCCCTGAAGATTCCATATGCGTGCTGTTCCATCCATTGAAGCCGTTAAAATCCTCTGTCCATCTGGGCTAAACGTGGCATGCGTAACTCTTTCTCTATGCCCAACGAACTGTGCTAGCTCAGTGCCCTGAAGATCCCACAAGCGTGATGTATAATCCTCACTGTGAAAATCCTCTGTTGAGGCAGTCAGAATAGTTTGCCCGTCCGGGCTAAACACGACAATGTCAACTGGTACCGGATTTCCAGCTAATGTTGCCAGTTCATTTCCCTGTAAATCCCACAACCGAACTGTATTGAGTTCACTCGTTACTAGAATCTGCCCATCCGGGCTGAACGTTGAATAGAAATATCCCGTATTCGATTGCTTACTAGGCACAGGCTCTATGGTTCTATCTATATGCCATAGCTGTGCGATTTCATGATACCGCGAGACGATCATTTGTTCACCATCTGTGCTAAACGCAACATTCTGCATCAACCCTGGAAATGGATCGTGCGCCTGCCCGGGAGAATCGGGACGTAAAGACAGTTCATTTCCTTGAATATCCCACAGGCGTATAGTGCCATCCATAGATCGAGTCATAATTGCCTGTCCGTCTGGACGAAACAGAGTTAGGCCTTTTATTCTGCATTAAGGTTCTTCAAAATCTTCTTTGCAAGAGGTTCTTTGATTTCATTATGTCGGGGAACTGCTTCAATAATACCGGTCTTTGGATTAATCCATAGTGCGTGCGACGAGCCTTCTCTTTTGAGATAACAACCAGCTATTCGCAATTTTCTTTCTCAATCTTTGCGTTTCATGCAATCACAACCTTATCCTGGATTGCATCGTCAGGTAATCCACGAAGAATATCTTCCCTTCGATCTTGCAGAATCAGTTCAATTGCCTGTCGCAAATTTTCTTTTGCTTCATCTATTGTTTCTCCTTGTCCATTAGCACCTGGCACTTCTGGACAGATTGCCCAATATCCACCCTCAGGTGCCAGTTCTATAATTGCAGTAAATTCAGCTTTCATATCTTACCTCCATTTTATGTTGGCCTAACGGCTCCGCGTTAGCCGCCCTTGTGGAAACGAGGACGAGATGGATAGTATCGGGAAGCGTTGCTCAAAATCGCTAGCGTTCAAAACGCCCCACCAGGGGCGGTCGGCTACACGCGCTTGTTGGGCGCGGGCACCGTAAGGGTTTACAATTGATATTATTCTTGTTGGATATTACTGCAAAATATATATGTAGCAGAGTCAATTATGCTTGATGTATTTCGCTGTTAGACAATCCCCAGCGTAAACAGCACGCAGCGTTCGACAGCTACCATCGTCGGTCGACTCACGCCACCCAAGCGCCGAATTAAGCGTGTGGTATCCAAGACGCGAAGTTGATGGCATAACGCGACAGAGTCATTACTCAAGCCACCGTCGCCTACGGCGACCCGTACGCACGAAGGCAAGGCTGCACGGCGGAGATTCGTCGTGAACGGAATCGTCACCACGGTCGTCGTGAAGGTGTTGATGGTATCGTTCTGGAAGATCAGGACAGGCCGAATGCCCGCTTGTTCTGATCCACGAATCGGATTCAGATCGGCAAGCCACACCTCACCGCGCTTGATCGTCATTGGGCGTCCTCATCGTGCAGTTGGACGCGATAGTCCTCCAACCCTTCTTCCGCCAAAGCGCGATCCTCATCCGCAAACTCGTCATAGAGCGTCGCGAGCTGGGTCGCATCAATCACCGGCAGTGGCGCGACGTACGCACGGAACCGCAGAAAAGCGATATATTCGGCAACCTGCTGAAGCTCGGCTTCGCTCAAGGTATTCAAGGCCTGGGCCACTTGTTCTTTGACCGACGTGATGGACATCATTCCCCTCCCGTGAACGACGCGAAACGCTTCTGGCGCTTAAGCGGTATTGTACCACCTTTACAGGCGGTCGGCAGGCACCAGGCGTTGATGGCTCGTGCCCAACTATATCATTAGACTGATGCGGCTTTTTATCCCTCCAGGACGGATAAGACGGCTGCAGCCTAATCCGCTCTGGGGTTGCATCTTCCAGCTTTTTACGTGAGAATAAGCTGGCAAAAGATTGAGACTGATGGAACGAATCTTGTTGCCGACTGTCGGTAGCGTGGCACCCTTTCTACCCTTGCGGTCACTCCGTTCATTGTAGCCAGGGACGATGATGGCGATAGCGGAGTTGATACAACATGAGCAGGGGACGCAAGAACCGCAGTGTGTCAGCGGTGCTGACCTGTTTTGTTGGTTCAGTGCATCACGTTCCCACGATATAGATGGAACCTCAGTCGACGCAAGGTCGTTATACCGTTGGAAAGGAGAGCAGGATTTCGATCCTGCAGAGTTTGAAGCAAAGGTAGGGATAACCCCCATAGACATTGCATGTTTCGGCTGGTATCATGCATTCATCAATAAAAATTCCTACGTAACCTCTTGCGATGATCATAAGTACGTACCCATAAGGCGTTATGTGAGATGGGCTGTTATTGGCATAATGACCATCTTTTCCCTTACAGCTATGAATGTTACTAGACACGTCATTTTGCCAGCACATGCTTTGTTAACCATACGAGATATCAGAGTGTGTCACTTTTAGCAGGCTTAGTACAGCATTGTGTACATCCGTGACGAAATGGAGATGCTCCTGCTGGTTATAATAGCACGGAATTCGGTTCCTGAGATCCGTTACGAACGTATGCAATGCTGTACTAAGAGCCTATCTGAATAACTGAAACCGGATAAAATCATGGCTTCGCAAAGCCATAATACTGTAAGCTGCCGGTTATTCGGATAGGCTCTTAGTGACAGGGCTTACGCGGTGCCCCTCGTTTTTCTGCTCTCGGTCGTGTCTGCCGTCCACGCATACGACCACGCATACGACCACGAATGAAGGTACTTCATGCACGAATAGGCCGTACCATCACCCCCAATTGATGGGAATCGATGGGAGCGCTGGCGGTTACGGATGCGCACCGCGTAACTCCTGTTAGTAACAATTCATACAAACCCCCCTGCGCTGATCATTGGTACATACGTGTAAAGCGTTCGTGAGATGAGTTATTCCTGGCATAATGACATTCGGATCGTTGAGCGCTGCAACCTTCGGCGCTCAATGGGCGTTGTATTGCAAGAAACAATGCTCAGGTCTGAACAGTGCAGCAGCAGGCGTGGCCGCTTTTCAGGCACAGGCTCTGGAGAGAATATGATGCTACATACAATCCCATTCTTGATATTGTTCTGATGGTTCACTCGACTGCACGCGCCAGGATGTTATTCAGGAGGTTCCTGTTTAATGCCACAACTCAATCAAAAAGGAACGGACTATGTTCCACTCTGGCATCCAGACAGTGCTGAGGAGCTTTTCTTTGACCAGCTCGCACGATCTATTAGCTTTGGTGGAGTCGGACGCACTTTATAAGAATTGCCTGGATACATAGAGTCCTGTTACGCGAAGATGGTGGCGTGTATAATCGTTCAGGGCAACGTTTGACCGCGAGGATTGCCGAGGCCGCCGGCCCTGCGAAACCCTCTTTTTCGGCTCGTTGTGATGGCAAAGCCGCTCAAATGAACCGAAAAAGAAACGTCGGGATGGGCACGGCACCTCACAAACCACTCCACCTGAACGGTTACTGGTGTGTTGAAGATAGATACATAAGGCACCTTCTGTAACAGCAGATGAAGATACCCGAACAACGAGAAAGGAACGACAGTGATGTCCGGTAATTATACCAGTATCCTGTACAGCATCCAGACTCGACAGGCAGAGATTGCTGACCGTTGGTACCATGCTGTCGCTCGCACCGGTTTCATAGCACAAAACACGGCTACTGTACCCCAATCCTTTCATATGTTAACCGAGCAGATTATTGAGCTGCTGTTTATTGAACCAATGAATCGACAGCAAGCGCAAGCTATTGGATCAGCCCTTGCCAGACTTACCTATGGGCGTTTAGAAGCTTTACGATCTACAAATGATGTTCTTGGCCAAGAGCTTGTAGCAGAACTTCCGAATGGCTTTACGTCTATTGTTCTAACACGTTTAGTGCCACTGCTTGGCGAGATAGCCATTGGTTTTACCCACCAGGTACGCGAAACTGTACTGGCTGAACAGGAACAAACGTATGCGGCACTCATCGATCAGTGGGAACAGATGGCGGTGGCTTTGCAGGACAGTGAGCATCGTTTACGGATGATGCTCACCAATGCCCCGATAGTTTTATTTGCCATTGATTTCAATTGCGTTTTTACACTGGCTGAAGGTCAGGGTTTGAAAACACTTGGCCTGACTGCCGAAAACGTCATTGGACAGTGCATTCTTAGCATGAAAGATACTGCGCCACAGATTGTGGAAAATATTCAACGCGCTTTGACAGGCGATGCGTTTACTGACATCGTTGAGATAGAGATGATGACTTTCGAGACATGCTACGCGCCGCTACGCGACGAACAGGAGCAGGTTATCGGCGTAATGGGAGTAGCGCTGGACATCACTGAACGCAGACAATTACAGGAAGAATTGGAAGCCATTCGGCATTGCCCTAAACACGCAGCAGTCCTACCGTTGCTAGAAGATCCGGCTATAAAACTGTCGTGCCGCGAATGGGATGTCATTCAACTCATCCTGGCAGGAAAAAGCAACCGCGAGATTGCACTTGCATTGTCCATTAGTATAAAAACTGTGGAGAAACATATTAACAGGGTGTACCGCAAACTCGGTGTTCATCCGCGAGTGGCCGTGATACGTTGGGCGCTAGACGTAACTTAAGGTTATGAATTTATCCTGCGGACAACTATGTGACACTCTGTCCTGGTAGATACCTATGACCCGCACAGCCGATTAGCTGGCGGGTAAGCCGCACGGTCTTGTGCAGCGTTGATGCACAGAATGATGTCAAGTAGCGTACCAGACGTTCTACTGCTATGCGGTGGTACGCCTTCCTATCTGTAGCGTGACCAGAGCGAACAAGCATCGTCCCCCTCGCCAGCGGTTCAGCGCTTTAACCACCCGCTGCTTGCCAACTTCTGACTACTGACTGTTAAATCCCTTTGCGCCTCATTCGAAGAGTTTACCCTACGTCAGCATGACATGGCAGGAGCGCTGTGGCATTGCTATGCGGTGAGATGCTTCCTACATCAGCATGACATGACATGGCATGATGGCATTGCCACACCACATCGTCGCACCACCCCACAGCCCCAACAACCGCCCGCACCCCGGCGGGACACGCTACAGCACACTGTGCGCTTTCCACTCTATACCTTTCCAAAGCATTCTGATGATCTGACCCACAAAAGACTATATTGAACCCAAATACCATAAAATGACCCCTTGAAAACCTTTTAGAACCGTGCTATACTCCTGGCAACGGAAAAACGTAAGCCGCACTTGAACAACTGAATAGCAACGCAAGAAACGAAACACTAGTGGTTGACCACTGTAATGTTGTAAGGATACGTAATAACGACTAAAGTCGTTACTATACTCCACATATTCAATATGGCTAACCACTAGACGCAATATGAATTGAGCGGTAACGGCACACATTGGCAGACACTATGTGCCGTTACCCTGAAGTGGAGCAGTAGCGCAATAACCGCCAGTGGTATGGCAGAGGGCTACTGAGGGTGCAAATCCCTCCTGCTCCACCCAATTGTGTGGGCGCTGGCTCAATTGGCAGAGCACTGCACTGTGAATGCAGCCCGTATCGGTTCGAGTCCGATACGTCCACCCACACCATATGATCCCGTGGCCGAGCAGCGAGGCAGGTGGCTGCAACCCATTTCAGCATGATAAATGAGCGAGCGTAGCTCAACGGGAGAGCAGCTGTATCCGAAACCGACAGAGATCCAAATCCTTCCGCTCGTGCCAGTCTTGATCCTCGATAGCTCAATCGGTGGAGCAACTGACTGTTAATCAGACGGTTCCAGATTCGAGTCCTGGTCGAGGAGCCATATCGCCCTGGCTCAAACAGAGAGCGCCGCTGTGCGAAGGCGGAGGTTCCAGGAGCAGATCCTGGGGACGATACCACATGGTGCTCTGGGGGAGCCAGGAGTCCCCGCGACCCTGTCACGGTTGAAATCACGGGTTCAAATCCTGTCAGCACCGCCTTGACGCCGAGACGGCAGCCGTGCTAACCGAAGTCACTGACTGGCGCGTGGCGCAGATGACGCACATTGTACGCCTGACCGCGCTGTTCGTTGACAAGAGCAGCAGTATGACCCAGACGATCGAGGTGGCAAAGGAGATTGCCGCACTGATCAGTGCCGTCTGTGCTGACTTCCGCGTCCTAGCCTTCGACAGCGTGGCCTTTGAGGTTGAGGCACAGGGCGTTGAACGGAGCACCTGGAAGCAGGCCTTCAAGCTGGTGCGCGCAAACGGTTCGACCAGCATCGGCGCACCGCTGGCAAAGTTGACTCGTGAGCGACGTTATGTCGAGCAGGTCGTCATCATCATCGATATGGACGGGAACACGCATCCCTATCTGGCCGCCACCTATGTCGAGTATGCGCAGACAATCGGTACCGGCCCGCAGCTCATCATTGTCGGTGTCGGTGGCAATAGCCTGCGCTTCCTGAATACGCTGCACAACGCGGATGTGCCGCTGCCGGTCTGGGAATTCGGCGGAGACTACTTCTCGCTGCCGAACTTGCTGCCCCTACTGGCGCTACCCAGCCGCGCCGAACTGGTCGAGCAGATTATGTCCGTCCCACTGCCCGTGCGCTCGTGATACCAGCAGTTGCACCACGCAGCCCGCGAAGAGTGCGCAGTACGTCCACCCTTCGTGGGCTGCGTGCCCTTCGTGGTGCAACCCCTGCACCCGGCAGCGGTGTCGGGCGCGTTACGCCGAGGCCCCGGCCTTCAAGGAGCGAATGGACACAGGCTTGCACTGCCTGCGAAGGGGTTCGATTCCCCACTTTCTCGCGGATGGGTGAAGTCCATTTGAACAATTCGTTCTCCGTGTTGGAAGGGCTACGGGGCCTGACATCCATGAGTCCGCCGCAAAAAGGGTATGTCACCGCAGAGGCGCGGCGGGCGCAGAGGCACATCGTGGCATCGCGCCTGCGGCGGCGACGCATGCACAATTTTCACCGCAGAGACGCGGCGGGCGCAGAGGCAGATCCCGCTGGTCAACTGATATCAAATCTGAGCCTGCTGCAAGGCTATTTCACCGCAGAGACGCAGCGGACGCAGAGGTAGGTCCTATGCCATGGCTCGATTGCCAGGCTGATCAAAGGCAGGCGATCCCTTATGGACTATACCATTCCATATGTGTGTATAATTATGCCGTGACATTGTGGCGCATTTCCTGGGCGGTTCTGGTCGGCCATGTT
>DAOTWD010000016.1:0-27794 GCA_034435975.1 Chloroflexaceae bacterium
CGCAGGCGCGCCGCGAGCCGTTCCGCCCGTTCGCGCTCCTGCTCTGCCCGTTCCTCGGCCTGTTCCGCCCGTTCGCGCTCCTGCTCTGCCCGTTCGCGCTCCTGCTCTGCCCGTTCCTCGGCCTGTTGCGCTCGTTCCCGCTCCTGTTGCGCTCGTTCGGCTCCGGTCGGGATCAGCGTGCCATCCTCGTCACACCAGCGCAACCACGTTGCCTCGCGCTCCTCGAATCGCCCTGTCCAGAGCCTCAGGCCCAGCCCGATCTCCGGCAGCCATCCGCTCTCCCAGCGCTCGTAGGTTGCCCCATGGAGCCGGTATATCCGCACCACCTCGTCCACCACCTGGCGGTTCGGATCGAAAATGACATAATAGGGGACGTGCATCCACGCATACCGCCTCAGTTTGTCATCTGCCTCATGCCCCCTGGGATTCGACACAATCTCGATCACCACATCCGGCGGCTTCCCATAGTCCCACACAAAATACGACCGCTCAAACGCATCCCACCATCCCTCGTGGGGCTGCACATCCATGCTCACAAAGACATCAGGGACAATTGCCGGCTGTTCCGCAATGGAAAACACACCCACATTGGCATCGGCCAGAAACGAACGCGCCGTCATCGTGACCCAGGAACTATAGAGCGCATCGACCAGCAGCCGTTGCTGTTTCGCCGAAAACAGATTATCCACGGGCGTATCGTCCTCCGTCACCAGATGATCGACCCTGGGCCACAACGCCCGTGGCAGCACGCCACTCTCTTCCATCGCGGCAGATACGTCTGCCGTCTCCGTTGCGGCTGGTTCCGTATGCATCGGTTCCTCCTTTATCTCCGGTTGCCTTCACTCGTCCCCACGACCCAACAGGCGCACGGTTTACCCGGCGAACGCCTCCAGGTCAGGCCCCGGTTCGTACAGATATAAATATGCGAACCAGTACTCTACAGCGCCCGGTAGCATACATACATCTGTTCGCATGATAACAAAAAAGGCGATTCTGTGCAACCCAGGAAGATCAAGCTGCCCAACCGAAATGTGAGGAGTGAGCAACAAGATTGGTACAGATACGGCGGTACCGAACTTCTCTCTGTTTTTCTCAGAAAGCTCCTGTTACCTACACGCTTAAAGGAAGGCGGTGGCCCGCCGTGGCCCAGGATATCCGGGTCAATATCCGCACCATCAGACCATACCTCCATGCAAACGCCTACACCGTATCTATAAACGTTCGCTCCACATGATTGAACATCGCCGTACCGATGATCAGCAGCAGCAGCGTAACCGCCGCACTGTAGGCCAGATGGCCTGGACTGACCGTGCCTGCACCGAGGAAGGCATAGCGAAACGTCTCGACCAGTGGCGCGATAGGATTCGCCGCCACCAGGAGGCGGTACTGTTCTGGCACCGCCGAAAGCGGATAGACTACGGGAGTAGCATACATCAGCAACTGCACCCCAAACGTCACCAGCACTGTCAGGTCACGATAGCGCGTCGTCAGCGCCGAGACAATGATGCCACAACCCAGCCCTAGACCACCCATGAGTAGCAACAACAGCGGCATCAGCATGATCCACAGGTTCGGCTGCAGTGGCGCACCTGCCAGCCAGAAGTAGAGCGCCAGACCCAGGAACAGCACAAACTGAATGCCAAAGCTTATCATATGCGAGATCAACAGGCTTATCGGCATCACCAGACGCGGAAAGTAGACCTTGCCAAAGATGCCCGCATTGGCAACAAAAGTATTCGAGGTACCGCCCAGCACGCCGGCAAAATAGGCCCAGATCACATTACCAGCCATGTAAAACAGAAACGGCGGCAGGGTATCGGTGGGCAAATTTGCAATGCGCCCAAAAACGATCGTGAAGACAATCGTTGTCAGCACTGGCTGCCCTAAATGCCACAGCGGGCCGAGAATCGTCTGTTTATACTGAGCCACAAAGTCACGGCGCACCAGCAGCAGTACCAGATCACGGTACTGCCATACCTCCGCCAGCCGCAGATCAAACCACGGCCCGTGTGGGCGAATAACCATTGTCCACTGCTCATCTTCAGTCACCACTGGCGGTTTAAGGATGGAACGAATTTTTGTGACCATTTTTCTTTTCCCATTGGCACCCTGGCACATTAACTCGTGGGCAGGTGCTAACGTGCCAGACTGCGACCCAGCAAATCGGCTAACGCAAAACCAGGAAGCCACGCTCCAGCAGATGATCCACAATCTTCCGGGCATTATCCTCTGGCGTGCAGTCAGTGGTAGTTAACACCAGATGGGGATCAACCGGCACTTCATAGGGATCATCAATGCCCGTAAAGCCTTTGATCTCGCCGCGACGGGCACGAGCATACATCCCCTTTACATCGCGCTGTTCACATACCTCGATTGGCGTATCAACAAACACCAGCACAAACCGGTCAGCCCCAACCATTGTGCGCACCTCGTTGCGCGTAGCGCGATAGGGACTGACCGCGGCACAAATCACCGTCCCCTGATGGCGCACAATCTCGGCTGCTACAAACCCGATGCGGCGAATATTCGTGTCACGATCCTCTTTGCTAAAGCCTAGACCTCGTGAGAGATGCGTACGCACCACATCGCCATCGAGCAGCGTCACCTGCCGCCCATGTTCGGCCAGCAACTCGGTCAGCACACTGGCAATTGCTGACTTGCCCGCACCAGAGAGGCCGGTTAACCACAGGCAGAAGCCTTGCTGATGGCGAGGTGGATACGCCCGCGCCAGAATTTCGGCCACCTCCGGGCGGGTAAACCACGGCGGCAGCAGTTTGCCCTGCGCCAGATATTCCTCGCGTACCTGCGTGCCTGAAATCGACAGCGTTGGCGTACCAGGCGCCACCTGGTCACTCTCCTCATAGCGATCTGAGTGCGGCAGATAGAGCAGTTCCTTGAACGGCACCATCGTGATCCCCAGTTCCGCACCAAGGTCAGACAACAGGTGCTGGGCATCATATGGCCCATAGAACGGCTTGCCGCTTGAGTCATTGCCCGGGCTGGCATGATCACGCCCGACAATAAAGTGGTTGGCCCCATAGTTACGGCGAATGATCGCGTGCCAGAGCGCCTCACGCGGCCCGGCCATGCGCATTGCCAGGGGCAGCAGGCTCAACACCGTCCGTTGTGGATCATAGTAGGTCTCCACCAGTGCTTTATAGGCCCGCACGCGGGTGTAGTGATCGACATCCCCTGGTCTGGTCATCCCCACCACTGGATGCAACAACAGCGCCCCATTGATACGCTCGGCTGCACGGCGCGTCAGTTCCTCATGGGCACGGTGCATAGGATTGCGGGTCTGAAACGCCACTACATTGGTATACCCCATAGCATTGAGCAGCCTGCGCACCTCCGCTGGCGTGCGGCGCAAGCTGGCAAAATCATAGTAGCGCGGCAGGTTGAGTACCTGCAGCGGGCCAGAAATATAGCGCTGGCCCCAGCCATGCATCTCGGCCACCAGCGGATGCCGTGCATCGGTGGTACGATACACCAGTCGCGCCTCAGTTTCCATATCCCAGGCGAAAATCTCGTCAATCGTCATCACGGCCATCAGTTCATTGCGTGCATTGCGCAGAGTCAACTGTTCCCCAACCTGAATATCGAGATCAGACGCAATAGGCAAGGTGACCGGAATCGGGTATAGCGTGCCATCAGCCAGACGCATCTCTTCTAGCACCCGCTGATAATCGGCCTGACCCATAAAGCGATCCAGAGGCGAGAAAGCCCCGGTCGCCAGCAGTTCCAGATCGCATAGCGCCCGTGCCGTCAATTGGATGGAGGGCAACGTTCCGGCGATAGCCAGCAGCCTGTCGCGCTCTGTACCCTCAACCAGCAAATTCACCAGCCGCCCCCCATAAGGCGCGATCAATCCCGACATTTGTGATGGTGTATCCGTTGTCATAACTTCCTTTCTCAAGGCATCAACACAAAGAACGGAGAGTCGCCTCCAGCGTATACTGTGGTCGCCAGCCGAGCAGGGCCTGGATGCGACGGGTGTCGGGCACGCGGCGCTGCATATCCTCAAATCCTGGCGCATAGGCCTCGCTATAGGGCACATGGATAATAGACGATGTACTGCTGGTCAGTGCAATGATCCGTTCGGCCAGCGCTCGGATGGTGATCTCCTCGGTAGCCCCCACATTATACACGCACCCCGCTGCATCGGGACGTTGCATCAGACCGATCAACGCCTGCACCACATCACGCACATCGCAAAAGCAGCGCGACTGCATTCCATCGCCATAGACCGTGAGTGGCTCGCCGCGCAACGCCTGTCCAATAAAGCGTGGAATAACCATACCGTAGCGCCCGGTCTGGCGCGGGCCAACCGTGTTGAACAACCGCACCACCACCACTGGCAGGCCAAATTCACGCTGGTAGGCCAGTCCCATGAACTCGTCGACCATTTTACTGGCGGCATAGGCCCAGCGGCTGCGACTGGTAGCTCCTAGCAGAACATCATCGTCCTCACTAAACGGCAACTTACAGCCCTTGCCATACACTTCGGACGTGCTGGCAATCAGCGTGGGGCAACCATAGCGGAGCGCCGCCTTCAGCACTGCCTCGGTGCCCATCACGTTGGTTTCAATTGTATGTACCGGACGTTCGACGATCAGCTGTACGCCCACTGCTGCCGCCAGATGCACGATTACATCAGCTTCAGACGCCAGCCGATCCAGCACAATCATGTTAGTGATACAGGCACGGGCAAAGGCAAAGTGTGGATGAGACCGCAGATGCGCGATGTTATCCAGGCTGCCCGTGGAGAGGTTGTCGATCACCCGCACGCGGTGGCCGTCCACCAGCAGCGCCTCGGCCAGATGTGAACCAATAAACCCCGCCCCACCAGTAATAAGGTACGTCTGCATATCTTCCTTGCGTGTATGCTTTGGAGCATAAAGTGTCGTAACCCCTCACGGTTCAACAACCACATCGCCCTCTTCAAGGCCTTCCAGGATCTCTATTCGATCAGGCGTGACAATCCCGACCTTGATGTCCACCCGACGCTGCTGATCGCCCTCTTGCCGCACCACAAAGGAGCGGCGATCAAACGAGCGCACGGCTTCCGGCGGCAACCATAGCACGTCGGCTTTATGGCTGAAGGTTATGAGCACCTCGGCTGGTTCGCTCAGGGCCAGTTCCAGGTCACCATGGTCAAAGGCAATACGCAGGTACGGCTCTCCGCGTGCAGAAGGGTTCGTGAGCAGCGGTGAGGTGGGCAAGCGCTTGACCGTTCCTCGCAGTGACTGCTGTGGATAGCGAGGAAACGACAACGTGACCTCTTGCCCGACTGTAATGCGGGTCAGATATTCATCGAGAACTTCATCCACGACCACTTCTAAATTAGATGGATCCATAATATTGACAATCGGTGCAAAAGCCGCGATCTGATCACCTGGCTGTACAATCACCTCCGTCACCTGGCCGGCAAAGGGCGCATACAGTCGCCGCTCCTCGAGTTGTTCCTGTAGCTGAGCAATCTCGCGCTGTGTCTGCTGCACTGAGAGTTGCTGATCGGGATTACTGAGGCGTAATCGGGCCTGATCCAGACGCAGCTGGGCCTGGTTGACTGCGCGCTGGGCGGCTGCAATCTCGGCCGGGTCGGGTGGGGTCATCAACTTTTCAAGCGCCATTTCAGAGGCCTCAAGCTGTCGCTCGGCGCGTTGAATACTGGTAATTTCATTCTCGCGGGCAGCTTCATAGGTTGCCCGCGCATTTTCCAGGTTGAGCTGCGCATTTTCAATCGCACGTTGGGCACCTTCCAGTGCCTCCATGTGCTCCTGTTCGGTTTTGCCTGTCGGATTATGATAAATGCTCGCATAATTTGCCTGTGCATCCCGGACGGCATTAGCCGCCTGTTCCATCGCTCGTTGCGCCTGCGTCTTGGCGAGCGAGGTGCTACGGCGCGTATCTTCCAGGCCAATGCGTGCCTGTTCGATAGCCAGACGTGCAGAGGAAATCTCAAACTCGTCTGGTGGACGCTGCAGTTCCACCAGTTGTGCCCGTGCTTCTTCCAGCGACAGTTCGGCGCTACGCACATCGAGCTGGCTGCGCTGCGCATTCAGGGCGATCGACTCCTGCAAGGTGGCCAGACGCGACTGGGCCTCGCTGATCTTGTTGGGCAAGGTACCAGGATCGATCTCGGCTATCAATTGCCCCCGATCGACCCTATCACCACTCTGCACATGCACCCTGGTCAGGTGCCCCTCCTGCCTGAAGAAAAGATCCTGACTACGTGTCGCTGCCACCCGCCCGGTCAAAACCAGCGCATCAGTGACATCGCCACGCTGCACCGTATAGGTCAGCTTGACCGGCGTTGGCGTAGGTGGTACCGGGGTCAGGGTTGGAATCTCAGCCACTGCTGGCGCTTCCGGCACTGCGGTACTACAGGCGGCTATCAGCAAGGACACTATCAGCAAAGCCATCACCAGACCGAACGTAAAGCGATAGAACCGATCTTTGAACAATGTCATGTCATTTCTCCTCTGTGCAGTGGTGTTGATAAGATAAGAAGGATTGCAGGTTCGCAGGTTTGAACGTCGGGGCATGCGCACGGACAGGCGTTCCGTATAATCATGCTCAACCCCGAATCGGCTGGAAAAAACGCAAAAACCAGAAATCCTGGCACACCTGTCTGGTCGCAACTCCAAGGTATAGAAGTCCTGGTACTTGACTGATCTGGCTCCATCCAGGCATCAGGCTGGTCGCAACTACGATACCAGCCCTGATTGGCAACAGGCGTATTATACCAACAATCATGCATGCATAGGACTGCGCACGACTCAATATCATGACAGGACGTATGCGGTGGTGTAGTCAGTGTGCCTTTCCGCCCTCAGCAGAGCGGGAGAATAAACGAGGACAGATTCCGTGACCCCTCACCATTCCCATCTTCATGCGATCCACCAGAAACCACCTGCACATACAAGCTCCCCGGCCACTCGTGAGAGAGCGAACGGGGAGGCAAAAGCAACACGCGGTAAACAGAAAACCGACACACATACCGTCTGACCCTGAACCATACCCGATGTGAACGAACCGTGATCCCCTCGCGATAGTCGGGCAACGTAACGTTATGCAGAGGAACCTGAAGATACCGCACCTGACACAGCACAGCTCTATCCTTCAGGCCGTTCGGGCCCATCCGGAAGTGAGACCGCTGCTTCTGGATGCTGATCACGCGGTGGCAGGCGACGCAGGCGATGTTGTGGAACCGGTATGTGCCCATGCGACTCATTTTGCCCGCTCTGTCCATTCTGTCGATGCTGGCCGTTCTTCCCGTCTCGTGCATGCTTACCATAGTAGCTATAGATGTAATAGTAGGCATAGTAGCCCAGGTCGCGGCCACCCACACGATTGAGTACTGGCCCAACCACCCGCGCCCCGACTTGCTCCAGCACCGCTTTGCAGCGCAGCAATAGATCGACACGGGTCTTGCCAGCCTGTACTACCTGTAAAACCGCATTAACGTGCTGGGCCAGGATCGCGGCATCCGTGACCGTCGCTGCCGGTGGCGAGTCATAGATCACAATATCGGCATAGTTTTCCAACTGTTCCATTATGTACACCGCCCGTGGCGAACCAAGCAAGTCGGCTGGATTGGGCGGCAAGGTACCCGAGGTTATCACCTGCAGATTACTGATCGCTGTATCCTGCAAGAAATCGACCAGCTCTGCCTGTGGATCGAGCATCAGGTTGGTCAGGCCCGGCTCGCGCTTGAGATCGAAGAGATGATGCTGCTGCGGCTTGCGCAGGTCAGTATCCACCAGCACCACCCGCTTGCCACTCTGCGCCAGCGTCACCGCCAGGTTCGCCGCCACAAAAGTTTTGCCCTCACCTGGCCCGGCGCTGGTAACGATCAAACTGCGAATAGGTGTTGTCAGCGCCGAAAAGCCAATGCTGGTGCGGAGCGAGCGAAAAGCCTCAGCAATCGGTGCAAATGGATCACTCAACATGATTAACTGGGCCTTGCCATGTCCCTTGCCCGCCTTATGCTGAGAAATACCGAGAACACCCAGCGCCGGTACACCATAGACTGCATCCAGTTCCTCAGGCGTTTTGACCGTATAATCTACATATTCCAGCAACACCGCTAACCCTACGCTAATCGCCAGAGCGACCGCAAGTATCATCAGCGTACGCTGCATCGTTTGCAGGGGCAAGGGTTCAAGTGGTAGTGGTGCTTCATCAACTACCACCGCTGTATCCATATTCATAGATTTAATATCAGGATTGCTGGCAACGAGCGACGACTGCGCCTGCGTCAGGCTGGACAGCACGTTTGCACGCGAGGACTGCAATGAAAGCAACTGCTGCCGCAACGATGCCAGGCGCTGGTTGTTCCACTCTGACGACGCCCGCAACTCCAGATCGCTGATCTGTGACTGGGTGGTATTGATTCGGTTTTCATACATCGCCAGTTCCTGTTGTAGCGAGTCACGCAGTTCAGTCAGCAATTTCAGTTGGGGATTGAGATTCTGCTGAGCAGTGATCTGCTCCTGCACCGCTTGCTGACGAGCGACATTCTCGGCGATCAGCACGCGTGCGGAAGCGTTAGCAATTACCTGCGCTATCTGCGGATCGTAGTGTGTCACCGTGATCCGAAAAAACTGTGTATCAGGTACATATTGCGTTGATAATGATCCAGCAATAACGCCATGTGGAATTGCCAGGCCAGCCTCATCAGCTACCATACGCGTGAAGCTACGCGTACGCATAAACTCGATGTAGGTATTAGCCAGCGATTGTACCGAGCGGGTCATTACGTTATAAGGAAGCAATGGACTGGACACGCCTGGATTTAGGAACAGCGTCGTCGTGGTACTGTATTGAGGAACCACCTGGCGATTATAGTACACCGCACTTGCCGCGCCGATCAGCAGTAATAGTACAACTAACCACAGGCGCTTACGTATAATTTTCCAGTAGCCGATAATTTCCATAGGATTTAGATCGATGGTGATATTTACGCTAAGACCAGGTTCGCAAAAACTTTTCAGTAACGAAGTACATCGTAACAACGTTCATCATGCTTACAACGGTGAGCGACTCAAGCCATCACCCCGTAACCAACGTAGCCAGTACTACAACGAGAATGCTCCTGAAAAGAGATTTCGAGAGGCGAGAGCTTCCTGCAAAATCTCACATATGCCAAGGCCTACGGCCCCCGCGCCCTCGCCGAGACGAAGTCACGACTTACATGTCATGTATGGTGGCGGTATCAGTCAGCCTTTTCGCCTGTGGCAGTGGGAAAAAATCGCTTTATTTCTCCCCACATTTTCGCCGAAGGCGAAAATGTGGGGAGAAAAACAAAAAAAGTACCACTCTGCCGAAGGCGCAAGACATGTTTGTTGTTTGAGCGACAGCGTAATACCAATTTGACTTACACATTCCGCATACGCCGAAATCTGCACATGGGCGGGGGCCGCAGGCCCCCGCCCCCCGCCACAACGCAGTCTCATTGGAGAACGCATGGCAAAAATATGCGGAATGTTCACGTCGAAACGGTATAAGTCCTGGAATTCTCATTGTAGTACCAGAATTACACTATTACCGGTAGCAACAACAGTTGAACATCATTTCAGCATTGCCACTGTAGCAAAGGTCTCAGATTTCGTCAAACAGACGATAGCTGCTAGTAATCCTGTATGTGCAGAATGATTTTACGTCTACAGATAGCCATAAAACACAATGGCTGATTCTGCAAAGTAGCATATGACCGGCTTACAAAAAGATTACAATTTCGACACAGGAACCACTGGCAGAACCCGCAATCCAGAAAGACATAAAAAGAGAAGCGTATCCAGACATTATAGCGATACAGGGACGTTGATAGATTTGAAAGGTAACACATCCCGATAAACGGGGCTTATCGGCAGCGAATCTGGCTGATATGCAATTCAACTGGAATCTGGCGATTACTGAGCATCTGGAGTAACACGCGCACCCGTTCGCCGCCATTGAGACGTTGATCAAAGATCGCCTCATAGCCCGCGAACGCGCCATTCTTGATCTCGACCCGATCGCCCGGTTTGACCTTATAGAGTACCTCGCCACCGGCCACGTTGATCTCGTCCAGATGAGATTGCACGGCCGCAATCAACGGATCGGGGACATGGGCTGGCACACCACCAAACTGCACTAACCCGTTGGCAAACGGCATCCACTCAAACATCGACGTTCCTACTTGCTCGAGATCGACGCGCACAAACAGATAGCCTGGAAAAAAAGGCTTAACTTTGCGGGCACGCGGGTTGATAGGTCGGACATACAGGCGTGGATAGAAAGTCTCGATCGCCCGCAGACACAACTGCTTCCACACAGCGTCTTCTTTGTGCGGTTTGCTATGGAGCGCATACCAGTGTTTCATACAATGATGTCGTATCCTTGTCTTACTATTGCATTTGTACGTTAAAACACTGAACCTTAGCATGTTGAAACGCACGAATCCCCTGATCTGCCAGGGCAATTTTATCCCAATAATCAGCTAGTGTCCCGGTTATAGCCGGGATGGAACACTACCCCGACAAAGGCGGCAACTCCGGTTTGTTCATGTTTCTTTCATGGAGGATCTCTCTATTGCACAAAGACCACCTCAATAACGCGATCGCGAGCCAGATCGAGGGTAAGCGTCAGCGCCTCTGGCGAATGACTGGTCGGTGCCGGTGTGACGCTCACCAGTCTGGCGTGCGACGGCAGGCGCACCTGGATGACAACTGGCACTGGCTCGCGCCCCGACTGCTTCTGGATTTTGAGCCGATAACGCCAGCCCTGTGCCGCCTGACTCAGCACAGCAGACGGTAGCCGATAGCGCAAGAGGGTTTCCCGCGACTCGCCGGCTGGCACAACCAGAAAGGTTGACAGCACCGAACTGCCACCCTCGCCCTGACTCATCCTGACCTTTCCAGGCTCGCCAATGCCCGACAGCATCCACTCCGCCGGCACTGGATTGGTACGCACATTGAGCAACTGGCTCCCAGACGGAATGAATACACGCAGATAGTTCCAGTAACAACCCGTCATCAACTCCTCGTAGCGCGGCGGGCCAGGGCCAGCCATACGCTGCCGGCATTCACGCTGGATCGGCACGTGATTCGTATGCCTGACAGACAGGGTAGCTTCAGGGGCAGCCGGGTTGGCCAGATCAACCACATAGATCAGGGATTGCTCAATATTCGCATTCACCTTGTTGAAGCCCATATTCGAGTCAACCACCAGCAGAAAATCGTCTGCACCCGGTTGCACACCACCATCCCAGCCACGATAGGCCAGGAATGCCCCTGCGACTGGATCGGTCGTGTAGATCAAGATATGCCGTTCATCCAAACCCTGGCGCAACGCCTGCGCCAGAGCCAGCAAGTCAAAGCGCAACGGGTCAGGCGCAATACGCGCGACCACTGCATCAGCCAGTCGTGCCAGGTAGGCCTTGCGGCCCAGTTCGGGATCGGTACTGGTCAATTCCTGATCATACCCACTACGCATATAGTCAATCAGATTTGTGGCCGAAACCGGCTCCGGCACATCAAGCACCGTCACCGGGCCAATCACCGCCAGCAACAACTGCATTCCAGCCGGAGTCATCGCAATCACGCCATCGAGATCAACTGGCCCCTGCCCACGCTGATACAGATCCATCGCCACCCGCGCTGATGTCGGGAAGTCAGGCGACCAGTTGGCATCATGAAACGCCCACAGGCCGATCTGCATATAGTGTTCAAACGGTTCGGGTGGCAAAGGATAGGGCGACGCGCGATAATCGCTGACTGCACCAGAGTGCCGGGTCACAAACTCGGTCACCTGACCGCTGTCAATTCGCAGGATACCGGCGGCCCCAATAAAGCCACCGGTAGCGCGCACTTCATCCGGGTTCTGCGCAATGAAGAGATACTGGCGTGGGCCATTCGCGCCCAGCATATCCGGCAACACTGGTGTCAGCATAAGCGCATCATATGTCAGAGGGATGAGCGTAACCAGCGGTTCCAGACGCTGGCGTAGCGGCGGAGAGAGGGAAGCGATCGGGATAGACTCCCAGATCGCTGCCGCATGCGCGGCAGACTGGCGGGCAATCTCCAGTTCAGGTGGCAGAGGTATCATATGTTCGAGTAACGTCCTGTGCAATGGTTGATCGGGCGGATGAGCCTGGATTGCTGGTGCGAGCGCAGCAGCAGTTTGATCAGCTACAATCGCCAGGTCAACTGCAACCGCGAGCAATGGTTCGGCAGCTGCAATGTCTGTACCATAGACGGGCACCCATCGCAACCAGCGTGTCAACAGTAACAACGGTGCCGCTTCACGCTGTAGCGTCACGGTACGACTGCGAATACGCGCCAGCACTGGCTGCAGAGCGACCAGCGTTGTCGGCGTCGGTCGAGCGTTGAGTTGTATTGCAACTGCACGCACATCGGTCAGAAGCGGACGGGCGATCGTGTAGAGTTGCCAGCCCTTGCTGCCGAGGGCAATGCATACCAGCACCACCAGGATTGCCAGCACACACCCTACACGCCGTCGCGGCTGGATGTGGATGACCGGTAGACGTAAGCGTGCTAAAGGCGGCGATCTCATACCTGTATAGAGTACTCCACCCAAACCGAAGACTACAGCTTCGTACAACCTGATCTCACCCAGTTATTACAACTGCGATACCACCCGGATTACACTTACGATAGCAATGGCTTGATTGCATACTGCTTCGTTCAGTACGAATATACCACAGCTGTGGAACAGATGCAAGCACAGAATACTTAGTTAGAAACAGGACATACGCGGTCGTTTCAACACAACATCTTTTCCACGCTACCACAGGTGAACATAGTTAACGAATGACCCACTACGTAAGTCCTGAATGCAGTTAATCTAGCAAGACTATCCCAGGGGTAAACCAGAGTCCAGGTTTGAGTCTGGTAGTACTTCATCCGGGATCAAACCTGGATCCCGGTTTTTTTACCTCATTGACAGGATGTATACGATAGCATGGTCAGATAGCCTTTTCGCCTTCGGCAGAGCGGTATTCAGATTGCTTTATATTGAACGCTTTCAACATGCCAGGATTGATGAACATTGAATACGGTTGCAACATCATTGACAGAATGCTTTATAATAGAATTGAAAAAGCCATTGCGTTAATCACCTGGGCATCAGATATAGTACAATCACTCCTGGTGCGAGGGGTATGAGAAGAGGAGTCAGCCCGAATGAATCACAACACACGGTTACAGCGCTTACGGATGATCGTTCTATGTACACTTATTGGCGGAGTCTTTGTGTTGAGTATGGGAAATATGGTCTGGGCCACCCCGCTGCAAGCACCGGCCGCAACCGTTCCTTCACCTACACCTGTACCCACCGACCGCGTTCCGGGCGTCACCTTTCCAGAGCGCGGGCGGCGCACGCCACCGCGGGGAGGGCCGCGGAACATTCCACCCGCTGCTCCAATTGTCGCACCGACACTTGTGCCCACCGACCAGTTGATTGTGACGGTGACGCCCGAGCTGTTGCCCATCCCTACACTGGAGTTAACACCGGATATTCCGCGGGTGACTCCCACCATTCCAATACCGGTGACCTTGCCCGAAACCAGTGGTAGTATGCCTCCCACAACCCCACGCAACTGGATGGTTCCCGGTGTGTTGTTGGGCCTCGGTGTCACCCTGGTTGCTGGTACGCGGCGTTATCGCAAACGTTAAGTGGTGTTTCAGCACCGGCTGTTATCTCAGGATGTTATCCGTCTGTCAGCCCGTCTCTTTATTGACGGGCTGATCATGATCCTGCTGGTGGGGAGCCTGGCCTTGCTGTATCTCCAGACACTGGCACCCGGCGTAACCTGGGCCAATAATGGAGCCGATAGCGGCGATTTGATCACCGCCGCTGCCATCCTGGGCGTGGCGCATCCCACCGGCTATCCGACCTACCTGCTGCTGGTGCGTCTGTTTCAATATATCCCCGTTGGTGACCTGGCCTTTCGGGCCAATCTCTGTTCAGCCATGCTGGCATTGCTGACCGTGGCCGGTGTCTATGGACTGACGCGGAGCCTGCTGGTACCCATTTCAGAAAACGTTCACCAGCCGGGGGCAACCACGCTCCAGACTCACCCATCGGAACGAGGAAGCCTGCTGCATACGCTATGCTGGACAGCACGTTACGCAGCCAGTTTCGCAGCACTGGGGCTGGGATTATCATCGGTGTTCTGGTCGCAAGCAGTGGTGGCCGAAGTGTACAGCCTGAATGCACTGTTTGTGGTGCTGCTGCTGCTGCTCACCTGGCAGAGTCTCTCTATCGCTGACACTCCCCGCTGGTCGGGCCTGATTGCAGGACTGGCGCTAGGTAATCATGTGACGATAGCGTTACCAATAGCGGTCTGGGTACTAACAACGGGCAACGATGCCCCCTGGCGCATCCGTCTCCGCCTAGTGGCACGCCGGCTGCTGTGGGTAGCAACCGGATCGCTGGTCTATCTCTACCTACCGCTGCGGGCGGCGACGCATCCACCGGTAAACTGGGGCCACTCGGTGGATTGGGCCGGCTTCTGGTGGGTTGTGGCCGGTCAGCCTTACCACGGGCTGGCATTTGGTGTCGCACCTGCCTTCTGGGCGACCCGACTGACAGCCTGGGCCACACTGCTGGTGCAACAGTTCGGCCTGGTGGGGGTTGCGCTGGGGTTCTACGGCTGGTTGTATGCACCCACCCATTCCCGTCCACTGGTATGGCGTATGGCGATCATTGCTGGTGGCTATTCGATCTTCGCTCTTACCTATGATACCGCCGATTCGTATGCCTATCTGATTCCGGTTTATGTGATCTTTGCGGTCTGGATCGGGTTGGGTATGCAGCTATTGCTTACACACGGGCTACGCTGGCGACGCACATCTGCCTTGCTGCTGGCAGGGGTACCGGGAGTGATCTTACTCTGGTCAACACCAGCAACACTGCGCCAGGTCGATGCCAGCCAGGATCGGCGGGCAATCATGTATGCGCAACTGGTGCTGACCACCGCACCAGAGGGGGCACTGATCACGACGCAGGAGGATCGCGATACGTTCCCCCTCTGGTATTATCACTACGCGCTTGGCCAGCGCCCGGACATCGCGGTGGTCGTGACACCCCTACTGGAGTATGCCTGGTATCGCCAGCATCTGGGCAAGCTCTATCCCGCGCTGCAGATCCCTGAGCAACCAGAATCGGGATGGTATGCATCCTTGATCGCCGCCAACATTGACAGACGCCCGATCTGTACCGTTCATGAGATTGATACACTGATGGACTGGCCGCTGGACAGATTAGACGATGCCACGATTATAACCTGCCACAACTCAAACGTTAGCACGTTTTCGCGTTGGTACACCAGCCCGTCAGGCATGGTTCGGAATACTTTCACAGTATCTTCCTGCACTAATGTGCCAACGTGCTAAAGTGAAAACAGACTCACACGACCATAAGGAGAAATCAATGCCTCGCACGTCCCATCATCCAGATTCTGGCAAACGACTACACCGGTTACTGCTGCTGTGGCTTGTGGTCTTCACGCTATACGCTCCTCCGGTTGGTACGCTGGTAGCTGCTGAACCGGCCCCTTTCTCCACCACTGCCACCATCGCCAGCAACCCGACACCGGTAGCCCCTGAAACGGTCATGCACCTGCAGGGTGCCTATAGCCCAAACACCACGATTGTCTGGCACGATTATGCACTCTGGTTTATCCGCCCCCCCTACCAGTCGCAACTGCTACCGGTAGGCGATGGAACGTATACCTTTGCTGAAGGCTGGCTGGCCGGGCGGCAGATGCAGTTTACCCCTGGCGCGGATGGCAGCATCAGCATCCAGATCCGCGCCGATGATGGTAGCTGGCATGAATTTGCCCGTTCGGGCGAGATCTATCCTGACCTGGATGCCAGTCTCCGTTGGGAACTGGAGCAAATACTGGAGCGGACGGTTAACAACACGAATATCCCTGGAGCGCTGCTATATGTGCATCTTCCCGGTCAGGGCATGTGGCTGGGGGCACGCGGCCTGGCCGATCGTGGGCGTGGTATCCCAATGGTGCCGCTGGATCGCATACGCATTGCCAGCGTTACCAAGACGTTCGTCGCCACCATAGTACTCCAACTGATGCAAGAAGGCTGGTTAACACTGGACGATACGGTCGAGCGCTGGCTGCCGGGGTTGGTACCGAACGGGGATCGGATGCAACTGCGGCACCTGTTAAATCATACCAGCGGGTTGCAAGATTACCTAACAGAGCGCCTGATCGAGCGCGTGCTCGAGGATCCTGGGCGGATCTGGACACCGTATGAACTGATTGCCGAACCAGTCCGATGGCCACTATACTTCGCGCCTGGTCAACCCGGCCACTGGCATTATTCGAATACGAACTATATTTTGCTGGGTATGGTGATCGAGCAAGTCACTGGCAATCGGCTAGAGTATGAAGTCTATCAGCGCATTGTGTCTCCGCTTGGCCTGTACAATACCTATTTTGACCCGGATCACAACCGGATGGAGGGTATTGCCCGTGGCTATGTGGGCAACCGCGATTACACCGATATGAACCTGTCGTTTGCGTGGGCGGCGGGCGGTATGGTTTCTACCGTAGAAGATATGGGGCGTTTTGCACAGGCATTGTTTGGCGGGATCCTGCTGGAACCAGATGCGCTGCAAACTATGCTGGCGTTTGTGGAGGTGTACGGTGCCTGGGGGTCGCGCAACCTGGTGTATGGTATGGGTACTATGCAGAGCGTGATCGACATCCACAGCGCCGATCCGTCAGCATGGGGTGTGGCCTGGGGGCATACCGGTGCGCTGACCGGCTATCGTACCGCCATGTGGTATATGCCTCAGAGTGGCATCACTGTGGTGGCAGCGGTTAATCAGATGTTCGCCAATCCCAACGAGATCGTCACCAGCGCAATGGATGTGCTTCTGGCCTCACGACGTTAAGGTAATGGAACGTTGAAACGTTTCAACTGACGCTGTGTATGCTATACTTACTATGGCAACGATGAGTCAGTTGTGAACTGCCGGAATTCCGGCTGAACATCAGCAGCGCTGCACAGATGCCTTTATCCAATGGAGTCTGAAAGCAATGAACGAGCATATCTCAGACGATTTACGCCACGTTGAAATCTTCGAGCGTTTAAGCGATGCGGAGTTTCTTCAAATTCGTGCGTTATGTCAAGAAATACACGTCCCGGCTGGTCAGGTTATTTTTCATGAGGGAGATGATGGCGATACACTGTTTCTGATTGAACGTGGCTGTGTGCGGGTATCGATCCATACCCTTGGCCCCCACAATACGTTTGCCCAGGGAACGATTAATATGTTGTATGCCGGGCAGTGTTTTGGGGAAATGGTGTTGCTCGGTGGAGCGACTCGTTCGGCAACCATTACGGCCGTCGATGACTGTACGCTGCTATCGCTCAAGGTCGATGACTTCTCGCGCCTGTGTGACACCAATCCAGCGATCGGCTATCGGGTGATGCATAATCTGGCCAGCGATCTGGCCTACAAACTGCGGGCATCGAATCTGTTGCTGCGGGGCAACATCCGCTGGCAAGGTGATGAGTTGAGCCGCCGCTCTCCCCGGTAGCAGAATGCAGCATATTCTGGTTGTTGATGATGAAGCCGCAATTGTGGATGTGGTTCGCAGTCGCCTGGAACGCGAGGGTTTTGTTGTGCATGCCGTGATGAGCGGCGAAGAAGCGCTGACGGTATTGCCCCAACAGCCCTATGCGGCGCTACTGCTCGATGTGGGGTTGCCCGGTATTGATGGGTTTGAGACATTGCGACAGATCCGTGCCCGTGGCTATGATCTGCCTGTGATTGTCCTGACTGCTCGCGGCGATGAGATTGATCGAGTGGTGGGGTTAGAGATAGGCGCAGATGATTATGTAGTCAAGCCCTTCTCGCCACGCGAGCTGGTAGCCCGGCTACGCACCCTCCTGCGCCGTACCGCTGAGGTCGCCCTGCTGCGGGCGCGTCTATCACGCCACGAAGAACTGGCTCCGCATCCGCTCCAGGTTGATCTGAGCCGCCATCGCGTGCTGTTTCATGGTCAGGTCGTTGATCTACGCCCACGCGAGTTTGATCTGCTGGTGCTGCTGGCGACACATCCAGGGCAGGTATTTACCCGTGAGGCGCTGCTCCGCCAGGTCTGGGGCTATGATACGTATGTGGATGTGCGCACAGTTGATGTGCATGTGCGGCGCGTACGAGCCAGACTTGCCGCGATCGACCCGGAAGCCCAGATCATTCTGACCGAGTGGGGTGTCGGCTATAAACTGGCCGACATGTGATCTCGATTTTTTGCCGCTTTGTCCCTGCACGAGACCGCGATATACCCTGTATGACGATCGGCCTGATTATCTGCCACCATCGCTATAGTACCGGTGTGGCAATGGTAATCAAGCGGTGCGACATGTTGACGACTGCCCCATCAACGATGACTTTATCACCAATACACGAAACGAGGGTCAGCAATTCTCGCCCCTGTGGCAAAATATACTCAACCTGATCCGGGGTAGCCCAGATCTGTTCCACCACCGTGTAGTCAAAGATATACCCATCGGCCGTAGTGATACTGATCATATCCCCAATGTTTACCTCGTGCAGACGGGCAAATGGGGCCGGAATATCAGGCGCATCCCGAAAGCGCAACACATGGCCCCATAGCACGATGTTTTCGCCCATACCAGGCTCAGCACTGTAGATATACCAGCCAACATTGTGTCGTGGGACTATCGGAACGTTGTTCTCATCTAGACCAACCGGGATCAACGGTTGATCCATATCGATGGTTTCAATCGTTATTGTCAATGGCACAGTCGGCTCTGGCAGTGTGCTGGTCGGCGTTGGGGCTGCCGTCGGTGCAGGATGACTCATATTTAATAACGGCTGATCAAAGGTAAAGCTTTGCATATCTGCCGGGATCAACGCTGCAGGCGCGGTGGCCGTGGGCGTTTCACGCCCAATATTGGCACGGGGTAGACCACAGGCGGCCAGCAATACCACACAGAGCAATAGCAAAATCGGGTATAGACGCATGGGAACCTCTCCTCCTTACAATACGTAGCATGACGTAGCACGAGTATAGCAAATGTGGGCCAGAAAGACAACCTCCTACGGACTGGCACCATGGACGTACCCGTTCAAGTGGGGTAGGCCAGAGAGTCGTTGTCCCTCCGGGAGTCTCTGCTGGTGCAGGTACCACCGGAACGGTTCCCGATGGACGTTGAAGCAATCCTTCGCTGCTATGCTATAATGCGGCGTGTCATTCGTCACAATTCAACGAGGGGGCTATGAGTCTCAAGGGCAAAATTGCAATAATTACCGGAGCATCGAGTGGTGTCGGCTATGCTACAGCCCGCGTGTTTGCACGCGAGGGCGCAGTGGTGGTAGCCACCGCACGCCGACGGGATCGGCTCGAGTGGTTAGTGGGTGATATTGCCGCCAGCGGCGGTCAGGGCATCAGTATTCCGGCTGATGTCACCGACTCCGTTCAGGTACAGCATATGGTTGATCAGACACTGTCTCTGCTGGGGCAGATCGACATTCTGGTCAATAGTGTCGGTTTAGTACTCAAGGTGGCACCCGTCGAGCAGTTTAGCGACGCCGAATGGCAAACTATCTGGAATACCAATGTCACCGGCACGTTTCATACGATGCGGGCGGTTATTCCGCATATGAAAAGCCGCCGTTCGGGGACGATTGTGAATGTTGGTTCACGGGTAGGAAAGGCAGCCGTGCCGAATATTGCACCATTCTGTGCGGCCAAGTTTGCACTGACCGGGTTATCTCAGTCGCTGGCGCAAGAACTGCGTCCCTTTAATATCTTTGTGTCTACGGTCTTCCCCGGGATGATTAACACCAATATTCAACCCTTCAAACCCGCGGCAGAGGTGCGTCGGCAATTGATGACCGCTGATGATGTGGCGGAGGCGATTCTCTGGACGTGTACGCTCCCTCCGAGTGTGCGGGTGGAAGAACTCCCCCTGATGTCACGTCAACTCGATCTCTGAGGAATACCATGGCCGACACTGATTTGCGTGACTGGTGGGCGGAACTCTTTCAAGTTCACGAGTTTGCCCACTATCGGGCATATGCAGAAGATCTGACCTGCCGCGAGGTCGATTTTATCGAACAGGCACTCTCCCTGTCTGGTGGTGAGACGTTACTGGATCTGGCCTGTGGTGGTGGTCGCCATGCCCTTGAGTTGTCCCGGCGCGGGTACGTGGTCGAAGGGTATGATGTGTCGGCACCCGTCATTGCCACAGCGCAACAACGGGCGCAGGCGTTGGGGACAAACACCCGCTTTGTGGTGGGCGATATGCGTACGCTGCATGTCCATGGTCGCTTCGATGCGATCCTGCTTATGAACAGCAGTGTGGGTTTCTTTGATGACGCTGCCAACCGCGCAGTATTGGCAAATGCTGCGCGGGCACTGGCTCACGGGGGGCGCGTGCTGCTGCAATGTTTGAACCCCTATCAGATCGAGGCGTACTTACGCACTTTTCGCAACGGGTGGTATCCTATCGGTCAGGGCTATGTCTTGCGTGCGGCCCGGTTTGATCCCCGTACTGCGATCCTGTCGATCGATTATCGCTATGTTGACCCCACCCAGGGTATCGACCTGACGCACCCTGGCGATCAGATCCGTCTGTATGGATTTCCAGAATTGAAGGCACTGCTGGAGAGTGTAAAATTGCGCCCGGAGAGCATTTTTGGCGATGCTGTACTGCCCCCGGTGCCCTTTGAGGAACATAGTTTGTGGCAGGTGGTCATTGCCCGCAAGGAGTTGCCGCTCATCGACACCCCTTGATGTCATCCTGATAGCCATTGCCCGGTTGTTTGCGCCAGGATACGGTCTACATCAGCCATATCCAGCAGCCCACCCCCGATCGTGAGAGCATCTGCCGTGCCACAGGCTACTCCCATGCGCAACGCTTCCGGCAAGGTATACTCGTGCAGCAATCCAGTCGTCAATCCTGCCAATAGCGAGTCTCCACTACCAACGCTGCTCACAATGGCCTGTGCTGGCGGGCGTGCATAGTAGATGCCCTCAGGATTGATCGCCAGCGCACCTTCGGCGCCCAGCGTCACCACACCCAGCGCAATGCCGCGCATGCGCAGTTCCATGAGCGCAGCCATAACGTGCGCCTGGTTGTGCAGTGGCATGTTTAGCGCGGCACTCAACTCATGACGGTTCACCTTGATCGCATAGGGAGTGACGGTCAGCGCCGCAACGAGCGCCGAACCACTGGTATCAACGATAACACGACAACCAGCAGCCTGGAGCGTTGCGATCAATGCGCCTATGCCTTCCGCTGGAACTCCCGGTGGCAGACTACCGGAGATCGTCGCCACATGGGCAGTTATGGCAGCAGTGCTGACGGTGGCGACAAAGGTTTGCCAGTCACTGCTACTCAGCGTTGGCCCTGGCTCATTGATTACCGTCGCATCCTCACCATGCGGATCAATCACCAGCACACAGGTTCGTGTCTCGCCTGCACTGTGCCAGCTCCATTGGGCCGCAAAACCCTCCTCGGTTGCGAGCCGGGCGACTTGTTGCCCGGTTACCCCCCCCAGTGGGGCACAGACCAGTGCAGGTTGGCCCAGAGTTCGCGCTGCTCGCGCCACATTCAGCCCCTTCCCACCAGCGGCAATCAGGCAGCGTTCGGCCCGATGCACGGTGCCCAGGCGCAAACCGGGAACAACCAGCGTGCGATCCAGTGCGGGATTGGGTGTAACTGCAAGGAGCAAGATATCCCTCTTTGCAATGATGATACTGGCGACATGTAGCATCGTATATCTATACCGATTATACTATATCCACAGCATGGCCTTCGTTCAACCAGGATCAATGTTGTCGTATAATTGTACGTACAAAATTCTGGTTCCGCAACGGTTCGCACATCCCGTATCGCGCCAACGGCTGACTACCATGGTGCATGCCATGTTGCCCAACCGTAAAGGATTAACGAACCTTGTCTTTGGGGACATTACGTCCGCCTGTTGGTAAACAGGTGATACGAGATTGAGTGTGCAGCAATGTCACTTGAACCATTTATCCGGGCGATGCCCAAAGTTGAACTGCATGTCCATCTGGAAGGATCAATCCAACCAGAGACGCTACTGACGCTGGCACAGCGCAATGGGGTATCGCTACCTGCCAGCAGTGTGGCTGACCTGCGTACGTGGTATACATTTAGAGACTTCTCCCACTTCGTTGAGGTCTATCTCGCCGTTTCGGCCTGTATTTGTACTCTGGATGACATCGAATTCATTGCCCGTGAATTCCTGAGCAACCAGGCGGCCCAGAACATCCATTACAGCGAAGTCACATATACGGCCTTCACTCATTATCACTTCAAGCAACTCGCATTTGCCGACCAGCTACAGGCACTGAACCGGGCACGTGCCTGGGCCGAGGCTGAACTGGGGATCACAATGGGCCTGGTTATCGACATTCCACGCAGTATTTCGAGTGAGGCCGGATTGCTGGTAGCCGACTGGGCGATCAGCGCGATGGATAATGGAGTGGTGGCCCTGGGCCTGGGTGGGCCAGAGGTCGGTAATCCCCCCCAGAAATTCACGGCGGCTTTTGCACGGGCTTATGCCGCTGGCTTACCGGCAGTGCCACATGCGGGCGAGACCGTGGGAGCCGCAAGTGTCTGGGGAGCCCTGCATGACTTGCACGCCGTGCGGATTGGTCATGGTGTGCGTTGTCTCGAAGACTCGTTGCTGATTGAGGAGTTGCGTGTGCGCCAGATTCCGCTTGAGGTTTGCCCTACCAGCAATGTCTGCCTGGGCGTTGTACCCTCACTCGCCGCACATCCCCTGCCAGATTTGCTGGCGAATGGCCTGTTTGTCACGCTGAATTCCGATGACCCGGCACTGTTCAATACCACGCTGACCGATGAATATCTGGCCGTTGCACACACCTTTGATCTGGATGTGGGAATGATTGAACAGTTCGTACTGAATAGCGTGCGAGCAGCACTCCTACCGGCAACCACACGGGCGACAATGGAGACGCAGTTTATCCGCGAGTTTGCACAGTTGCACACGGTAGATCCGGGGCATTAACATTTTCACCGGTTAGTCCGACCACGAGAACCTCCTGGGTAGCAAGGCTCGGCGCGGCTTCGCCCCTCCGAAACCACCGTATCTGGTGTAGCGCAGCGAACATTCGTGGTCGCATGCGTAGCCCTATTCGTGGACGGCAGACACGACCGGGAGCAGAGAAATCCTGGGCACCACGTACGTCCTGTTATAGAAGAACTATATTTAAGCATTGTCTCGAAATACGATATAGTCAAAGCTGCCCTCAAGTACTAGAGTAGAATAGGACTAAAGTCTTATTTACACTCTTAGTTGCACATGTTATAGTTGCTGACGGCACTAAAAACTGTGCCGATTCATGTATCTGGCGCTGCAGCCCGATCCTTCTCTGATGCAGATAATATGGCTGCTGGCGCTATCCTGTCTTCTCGGCCCGGAATGCATTGTCGCAACATTATTCGTATCCTGATCTGCATCAGATGATCGGGCTGATGAATGAGTGGGAGGATTTGATATGGAGCGATTTGAAACTCTGGTACGCTACTGGTGTGGTACCACACGCGGGTATCCGGTGCGGGTTGAGGAACATCGGAGTGACCTGTCTTATATCGTGGAATTTTATGATGGCCGTGATCTCGGTGACGGGCATGATCTCGGTGATGGTCGTTGCATTTCCTATGTTCCTGATCCCGACGAGTTGTTGACGGTAGATCTGCTGCGGCAGCAAGGAGCTACGCACCCGGAGTAATCCAGCAGACGAGACGGCAAATATCTGGGCAGCGTCTGCCATTGTGCACGCGACCGGTACGCTCCAACGTACCAGTCGTGTGACGCTATCCAGGCTAGCAATGCGTCGTTGTTACACTGAACCAGCACTCCTGACTGCATAGTCAGGCCAGCGGTGATGCGCTGTACACACGGGCACGTGCAACGTGGTGACTGGTGGAACGGTATAGTACCTGGTTTTGAGATGACCTTTCTCATCACGACTCTCATGATCCCGGTGGGAGTAATCACCATTGACCTGCCAGTAGATGGGATGAAGCAGGTGGACACTGTTATGGTGCTAACCAGGCCCAACCTGCTGGCAGTAACTTCGGTCTTCTATGCTTCCCGCCTGATGATTGCTATTGTCGTCGGGTCAGTCTATACGCTGACATCGCCCTTCCGCCATGAACAGGAATGACATGACGCTGGTTACTCTCGACCACCTGCTCGCTCTGCGCTCGCAATGGCACCAGGCGGGTCTCCGCCTGGTGTTGACGAACGGTGTGTTCGATCTGTTACATCGCGGGCACATCCAGTATCTCACCCAGGCCCGTGCCCTGGGCGATATGCTGGTAGTGGGCATCAACAGCGATGAATCAACCCGAGCGCTCAAAGGCCCCTCGCGGCCGCTGGTGCCTGCTGCTGACCGTGCCTATCTGCTGGCCGCTCTACGGATGGTCGATTATGTCACTGTTTTTGCTGAACTGACGGCGGAGGCACTGGTACAATCACTTCAACCAGAACTGTATGTCAAGGGTGGCGATTATGCCACTACAGACGCGGCGGCTCTCGTCATTGATCCTCCACGATTGCCCGAGGCGCGGATCGTGCAGGCCTATGGTGGCCAGGTAGTGTTGTTGCCCTACTGCCCAGGGTATTCCACCAGTGACTTGCTGGCACGGATCGTAGCCCGGCACAGACTGGATCCGCCTACTCTATGAGGCGGCAACGGATGCCATCTCTATAGCCAGGTATGGATCGACTTCAGGAAGTGGACAACGTTTCAGTTCGTATCCGGTACTGATTGGCACTGATTTGATCATTTTTGATCATTAGATTATAAGGTTATTCCGATTTGTTTGATCGTGTTACGCTTTATCTCTTTCGGACGCGATGAACACAATCGGAGACTCACTCGATACTGCTGTGACGTCTGTCCTCGTTCCGATGGGGGAGTGGGGAAATTCGGGCCCCCGCAACCCCGGCAGGCGAACGTTCCTCAGAACGGGTACCGCTGATCAATCGAAATAACCTTTATTATACGCCAGACCAGGCATACTTACTTGCGCACACAGAAGCAACCCGCGTTGACTCGCAGATACACATCACCAGGCGTCGTCAGGTACAGGTTCAAGCCCATCACTCGCTGGCTTGAAACAGCGCTCGTAACACACCTGCCTGGGAAAGCATACCCTGCAATATACTATCCTCATTCACCACCGGTGCCCGATCCTGCCCCTGTTCCAACAAACGGCGAGCCGCATGGTAGATAGACTCGTTGGGCATGACGGTCAGGGGATCACGCTCGATCAGGAAATGAAAATCGCGGTCAACACCAGGTAGATCTACCCGATCAGCGGCGACTCTACGCTGAAGCACAGCCAGGAACACCGCTCGTTCGGCGGGATCGAGGTGAGGCAACACCCGTTCTGCCCGTAGCTGGCCTTGCACCCGACCGGCCGCATCCACGACCAGCAAGGAGTAATCAGGCGTGGTTGCCAGTTGCTGGAGCGCAGACACCAGCGCCTCAGAGTTGAGAATGTACGGCACACTGCGCTGCATAACCAGATGTACGAGCGTTGGTGGCTCTGCGTTGCGGACTGCACCGGTAGATAGATCGGAGCGGGTGACGGCCGCTCGCAACACATCACTGCGACCCAGTAGTCCTGCCAGTTTGCCACTCCGCTCCAGCACCGGAATTTGATCGTAGTTCCACTCCAGCAGAAACATCAATGCCTGTGGCAACGCGGCTCCCAGATAGACACTGCGCGGCTCGTTGTTCATCACAGCGGTCACTGGTTGCCCAACGAGCGGAGTCAACAGTGCCGCTCGTTCACTATCGGAGAGTACGCGCAGCAAGCGGAACGGCAAGCGTAAGCCCGCCCGCCGTACAAGATCTTGCTCGGTGACAATACCAACAACATGATACTGATTATCTACGACTGGCACTGTCGTTTGCTCCAGACCGAGCAAAATCGCCAGCACCGCCTCCAGCGACGCAGTCACTGGCACAGTGTGCAACACCGGGCGCATATAGTCACCCACACTCTGGTCGCCGGCAAATGGCCCGGTTCCGCGCAGCATCGCTCGGTAGACCTGTATATCTTCCACGGTAATCAGCGCATCAGGGAGTATATCATCTAGCTGGGATAGAAGCTGCTCAATGCGTTCCGCACGATCGATCCACTCGATGACGACTGGCGGATGTTCGCGCAAATCAATATAGCCCGCGGTGCGGGTGCGATACCCAGGGCCAAAGCCCGCCAGTCCACGCAAAGCCGTGGCCCCCGTTGCACCTTCACGCTGCAGCACCTCTAGCACTTCCAGATAGAGTGGTTGATTGCCGAACCGATCATGCTCACTGAGATAGATGCACACACGCTGAATACGCTCGTTTATGGTCATAACATCGCTCGCTTCCTGACCGAATGTGTATGATTGGAGGTTGCTTTTATCCTCTAATATAATACTACCATAAGCCATCCCCTGGGTAGGAAGCCGCGCCGCACCAGATAGGGAACGTGTGTGGGGGCCTGTGGCCCTCGCACCCCTGCCGCGATGAAGTCTCGTTGGAGTACTGAAGAGTAGAGGTTATGGGTAGACTGCGCCTCGCTTTTATGTCGGATGAGGTGCTCATCATTTTCGCTGCCCTACTCGATTATAGCATCCGTGAATAAAGAGAGCAATGGAATGGGTTTGTCATGCAATTCTGACAGAAGGGCGTCCCGCCCTCGACCAGAGAGCACACACGGCCCACCCTCGGCCATTGCTGGCAAGATACCCGCACTCCCAGGGGGAACATAGACATATATTGCACTTACTACCTACGAAATGACAGGATGTACACGGTGGGGATCCACCGGCGGTTTTTGCTTGCGGTAAATGGTGATAAGCAGCAAAATGTAATCTACAGGTATTGACAGCACCTGTGCAGAATGGTACGATTAAAGTTACCCTCGTAAAAATACATCGATAGACACGTTTATCGTGTATAGTGCTTGCTGTTTTGAAAAAAGTGTTACGAAAGAAGATACGGTATGCCTAAAATAGTACGACTGACTGGTATTGGTGGTTCTCGCGTTGGTATGCACGAAATGATGTCGAGTCGTGTCAGTACTGTTGGGAGCCATCCCTCATGTGATCTGGTACTCAAAGATCACCTCATCCTCCCACGCCATGCCCAGATCTGGCAGGCCCTTGAGCGCTGGTTTGTCAAGCCACTGGATCCGAAAGCCGCCGTGTTTGTTAATAGTCAAACGATAGTTGCCCAGGGGCGGCTCAACGATGGCGATCTGATAACGTTTGGTAGTGCCACGTTTCAGGTGACGCTCACCACAGTCGTTGAACAGGCGGTGGGGCAGCCCCCCCCACGTCCACGCAGCAACATACCCTACCTGGGCGAGTATCTGGTACAACATGGCATTGTGACAGAACATCAGATCACCCAGGCACTAGAGCGTCAGAAAAAACTACAACTTCAGGGACGGCGGATCGATCTGGGTGAGATACTGTACGAACTGGGCTATGTCACTCGTCATCAAATCGCACAGGCTATTCAAGCACAACAGCATGATTTTTTTGAGCAATTCCGTGATTAACGTTGCCATACCCTCCCATCGTAGCGCGTCCCTCCGGGGCGCGGGCGGCGCGGGGCGCGGAGCCTGGGCGCGCGTCCCTCCGGGGCGCGGGCGGCGCGGGGCGCGGAGCCTGGGCGCGCGTCCCTCCGGGGCGCGGGCGGCGCGGGGCGCGGAGCCTGG
>DAOTWD010000017.1:0-61907 GCA_034435975.1 Chloroflexaceae bacterium
TCGGCTTCCGTAGTATGTGGACTAGCTAACAACAGGCCACCAATCCAGATTCGGGCAGCCGGATTGGCCGCTCGGATTGCTGGCCCTACTACCTTGAGCATCTCGCCATAGTGTCGTCCGCCATAGAAAGGATCATCTATATCACCCCAGCAACCAAAAAAATTGTCTGTTACAACTAGACGCGGATCAACATCCGGCTCATTGCCCAGTTCCCAGTGATGGACATTAAACTCAGGAGCCTTGTAGCGCTCTACAACAGCACTTACAAACGCAGCAAACTGGCTGAATTTATCGGCCCGTACTGCACCACACGATGTCGGGTGATATCGTGGCCCAACGCGGCGAGTCATAAATAACAACTACTGGCGTTATACGTCGTTCACGCAGGGCACGTAGCTCATTCTCGAATGGCTCTAACAAGTGCCACTGAATCGGGGCATTTTCTTCCGGTTGCAGTACGCGCCATCTAATATGCCAGTGTTGGAGCCGTACCCAACCTACCTCTAAACCCTGTAATCGATTGAGCAGGTTGCCCCTCGTAAACAGCTTGTCAGACTGCACCCCAAAGGGTGAAATCCAGGGATACTTTTGTAACACTATCGGCAAGTATACTGTTGTTTGATGATCCTCGGTTAGCAAAGAAGCTTCCCGGGCATCGAGCCGATGTATACCTTCGGTATCAACAGGGCTACTAGTTACAAGACCACCTGTTCCTATGATGCTTAGTAGTACTAATAGCGCAAGGAACTGATACCCACCTGGGATACTCTTTTTACACTGTTTCATACCGAGGAATTTCTCCTTTTAAGCAAAAACAATGAGGAAGAATCTGAAGAATAGCAATCTGATCTGATTGCGAGGGAGAGATACAAGAGATATGCAGGCCAGATTCTGCATTAGAAAAAAACTCCTACTATGCCGGGAATATTGGTTTTTAATACTGCCTGCGGCAAGAGAGACTGGCGGGGAGGGTGGGATTCGAACCCACGAGGGGCTTGCACCCCTAGCGGTTTAGCAAACCGCCGCACTAGGCCTCTATGCGACCTCCCCATACCACTAACTTGTACTCCGCGCAAATGGCGGAGGGGGTGGGATTCGAACCCACGAGGCTCATCACCTGGTTGTTTTCAAGACAACTGCCATCAACCGCTCGGCCACCCCTCCTGGTTGTAGCATATGGCAGGCGGGACAGGAATCGAACCTGCAACCTGCGGTTTTGGAGACCGCTGCTCTGCCAATTGAGCTACCCGCCTCTAGTACGCTGCTATCATACCATAGTGAGAGACGCTTTGCAACTAGCAAGCCTATCGCAATAGTCAGTGCGAATTCAGGCTTGAGCCTGGGTCTTGCTCCGTCCCGGCTTGAGCCAGGACGCCACTTTTTACAACCCATGTAGAGTTGCTCTATGAACGAACATCTGGCTTCAGCCGTGATCCATAGTGTTGCCGAAACTTTGCCACTTTGGGTGCAACTACCACCATACAGTAGGGTTGGTCAGGATTGTGCTGAAAGTATTCCTGATGATAATCTTCGGCCCGGTAAAACGTGGTCATGGGTACAACCTCGGTGACAATCGGTCGCTGCCATACCCGATTAGCGGTCAGTCTGGCAATCGTTTGCTCGGCAATCTCCTTCTGGGTCGGGTTGTGGTAGAAAATAGCCGAACGATATTGACTACCCACATCCGCGCCCTGTCGGTTCAGTGTAGTCGGGTCGTGAATACTGAAAAAAACGTCGAGTAACTCGGCAAACGAGATGATCTGCGGATCGAAGGTTATCTGCACCACTTCGGCGTGCCCCGTTGTTCCTGCACAGACCTGATTATAGGTAGGATTAACTACCGTACCTCCAGCGTAGCCTGACACGACGCTTTCCACGCCCTGCAATTCATTAAATACGGCTTCAAGACACCAGAAACAACCGCCGGCCAGGGTTGTAACGTCTTTGCCAGCTGGTGGCTGGTGTGATTGCGATTGAATATTCATGATCTATGATCTTTCTCTCGTTTATGGTGATTATTCCTGATACAGAACATACGCGGTCGCTTGAACACCACGTTTTTTTGCCTGCGGTAGCAAAGTGACCAGATCACCGCATACATGCTGTTATATTATCCAGTATACCCCAGGTAGACCGTCATGGCAGGTAGGATTATGCAGCAAGTCACCGTGGGGATTATGCTATTGTCACATTCCAATACTTTGATATGCTGTGCGGAGCCTGATTTGACAGTGTTGGAACCGACTTGATGCCACCGTCTTTGTCATGGGCTTCAGCAACATCCGATACGTCCGGCAAATCCTCCATCGTATCACCCGGTGCATCCTCAACATACAGCATTTTGATCAATACCAGCACCACTGCTACCAGAGGTGATGCCAGTACCAACCCCATGACCCCGAAGAAAACACGGATGCACGCAATGCTGTACTGAGAACTGTGTGGTTGCAAATAGTTTGCAGCGTTCTTCCGCCCGAGTGTATTCCCTCTTCGGGTTTCAACTCTTCCCTGTCCTGACGCTGGCACTGTGTATGATGTTGCCGCGTTTCAACACGGAAGCCTTTGCCACTTTGCGCCTTTGCGCTAACAAAGCGTCGTCCTGCCTGGTCGTGTCATCGTCTTCTCAAGTCGTCGCTTCATCACCTCGTCACCCTGGACTGATTGTGAAACGTTCCACTTACACGACAATTAATAACTTTCTGGTTATAATTGAGGGGAAGGAGCAGGATTATAATTCACCTGATCGGGCTTAAATGCGATCGCGTGTAAGCAGAGGCGCTTACAAATCTTCAAGTATGAGGATACCCAATGGAGCTACGACATCTGCGGTATTTCGAGGCGGTGGCGCGTCATTCACATGTCACACGGGCTGCGGCAGAACTGCATATCGCCCAACCAGCGTTGAGTAAACAAATTAGCCAGCTTGAGCAAGAGCTAGGAGTCGCGCTCTTTGATCGGATCGGGCGCAATGTACGCCTGACGGAGGCTGGCGAGGCATTGTTACCGCATGTACATGCTATTCTGACCCAGGTTGAAGCCGCTCGCGCCGAAATGGCCGAACGGGTGGGCTTGCGGCGCGGGCGTGCTTCCGTTGGGACACCGCCTACGGTTGGTACACAACTTCTACCACGGGCACTGGCCGATTTTAACCGGGGGTATCCCGGCATTGAACTCCGGCTCCATGAGGCCGGTATTCAAACGCTACTCGGATTGTTGGAAACTGGTATGGTTGACGTGGCCGTGGTGACATTGCCGGTGAATGATTCTTCGCTAACTATTGTGCCGTTATTTAGTGAAGATCTGATGATCGCCGTTGGTCGCGAACATCGGCTGGCCCACCACACGAATGTCACCATGACGGAACTGCAGAATGAGTCCTGGCTGCTCTCGCCAGAAAACTATGAACTACGTGATGCGACTCTCAGTGCTTGCCGCCGAGCCGGTTTTACGCCGCGTATTGTGTTGGATGGCGGTGAGATGGATACCTTGTTGCGGTTAGTGGCGGCAGGGATGGGAATTGCATTGATCCCACGCCTGGCACTGCAAAACAATTTCGACCTGGTATCGCTACGGCTGACCGACCAGGCACCGCAGCGTTCATTGGGGCTGGTATGGCGGGGTGATCGCACGGCATCACCGGCGGCGCGTGCGTTGCGCGAGTTCCTCGTTGAACATCTGCGTGGCGAACAATTGCGCATAGCCAGGGGTGAGCGGGAATAGGTATCCATCACCCAACGGTGGTTGATCATGAGGGGCAATCTGACATATCCCGTGCGTGTTCGCCCCTGGGGGAACACGCACGCCTGGGACTTGGGCAGCGTGCCCACACGTGCGTGCTGGCGGGCGGGACGCCCGCGCTCCCAGGTGCAAAATGAGCGCTGACGACCGAGCTTAACCCCAGATGTGAACATTTACCTTGTTCCCCTTTGAGGTAACACGCACGCCTGGGAGCGTGAATATACCATTCTCTGTCACTATGCGGGCAGGCCCCCCGTGCTTCCAGGAGCAGCGGTAACACGCACCTATACCGGGACTGATGTTCTGTCCTGGTGTCGGCAAATGAGTCTTGCGGTCAATCGAAGAGGCAAGGGGCAGGTCGGGCCATTATAGAAGGAGCAAACCCTTCTGCCCCGTTTGTCGAAGTTTATCCTGACTGGAGCCAGAGCGCCGGAAGTAACATAACATAAGGTGGGCGTGATAAGCAACCGCCTACCTGGTAGTATGCGTGAATGAACCTGCACAGCCACGTACCTTATGTGTATCACGGCTCGATCCCTTCCAGGTTGGCAAAGTTCGCCAGCAGACGCTTCTGGCCTTTCTTGACAAAGTTAACCGTCACCTCCTCATCACCCTCTACCAGCTTGCTGCTCACCACGATACCTTCGCCAAACATATGATGCCGCACAGCCTGACCTGGTAAAAAGCTCGCCGTGATTGGGCCACCAGCCGACCGTGTGGAGGAACCCGCTTTGCCAGCACGAACACGACGAGTCTGTACTGTCAACCCGGAGACACGATGCTGCGCTGCACGATAGCTCTGTGGTGGCACATTGATAACCGGATGCTTCATCGCCGGTTGGATCAGTTCCCGAGGAATGCTTGCCAGGAACCGTGAGGGACTGCTCACACTGGTACGCCCAAAACTGGTGCGACGGAAGGCATACAACAGATAGAGCCGCTCGCGGGCGCGTGTTACTCCTACATAAAACAGCCGCCGCTCCTCTTCTAGTTTGTCTTTTTCGTCCATCGAACGGCTGTGGGGCAACAGCCCCTCTTCCAGACCAATCAGAAACACGACCGGAAACTCGAGACCCTTGGCCTGATGCAATGTGATGCATGTGACCACATCTTGCTGCTCATCAAAGGTGTCTATATCGGCCACCAGCGCCACTTCCTCTAAAAATGTGGCAAGCTGGGCCTCGCGTTGTAGATCGATATAGTCTGCAGCTACCTCGCGCAATTCCTGCACGTTGCGCCAGCGTTCCTCGCCCTCATCCGGCCCATACTCGTGCTGCAATGCTGCGCGGAAATGCGTCCGTTCGAGAATGGTATCAACCAGCCCCACCAGATCGAGCTGTTCACGCGCGTTGATCAAGCTGTTGATAAACTCCAGAAATGCCAGCAATGTGGTGCGTGTCCGTGTATTGAAGGGCGACTGTGGTGGGAGTACAGGATCAGAGGGTATGAAATCGGCGTCTGTGCCTGGATGTGCAGTTGTGCGGGTGAGGCGAGATAAGGTCTGCAGCGCCTGATAGACTGGCACTCCCAGTTCGCTGGCCCAGCGATAGAGTGCCTCCTCGGTGCGCCCGCCGATGCCACGCGCCGGAACATTGAAGATTCGCGCCAGGCTGACATTATCGCAAGGATTGTTAATAACACGGAGGTAGGCCAGCACATCCTTTATTTCTTTACGCTCATAGAACCGCATGCCGCCAATAATCTGGTAGCGCAGACCTCGGGCCATCAGTGCCTCTTCAACTGACCGGCTCTGGGCATTGGTGCGATACATTATTGCCATATCGCCCAGACGATAATCGCCTTGCAGCACCAGATGGGCGATTTCATCGACCACCCACTGTGCTTCATCGTTCTGGTCATACCCCTCGTGCAGCGACACTTGCACACCCACACCATTCTCTGTCCAGAGTTGTTTGACATGCTTCTGCTGCCCACCGGCGTTAATGACGGCCTGGGCTACATCCAGGATCGATTGCGTGCTCCGATAGTTCTGCTCCAACAGAATGACCTGTGCATCAGGGTAATCCTCTTCAAAATGCAGGATGTTGCGGATGTCAGCCCCGCGCCAGGCATAGATCGACTGGTCATTATCACCGACCACAAACAGATTACGCCGCTGTGCTGCCAGTTGCTTGATCAGCACATACTGGGCACGGTTCGTATCCTGATATTCGTCTACCAGCACATACTGATAACGTTCCTGATATCTGGCCAGCACCTCCGGATGTTGCTGAAACAGGCATACCGTCTCAAACAGCAAATCATCAAAATCAAAGGCATTACTTTCGCGCAGCAAGACTTGGTAGCGTTCATAGCAACGAGCAACGATTTCATCGTAGTACGAAGCACGGTTGAGCCGGGCATATTCGGCCGCGCTTACCAGTTCGTTCTTGGCGCTCGAGATAGCACTGTGGATTGCACGTGGCGGATATTGCTTCTCGTTCAGGTTCAGATCTTTGAGTACCCGGCGCATCAACCGTTCTTGATCATCACTATCATAAATCACAAAATCACGCTCGCGGCCCAGATGGATTACATCACGCCGCAAGAAGCGCGCACACACTTTGTGGAATGTACCAATGGTCAGGTCAGCAGCGTGATCAGCACCAATCAAGGCGTGCAGACGTTCTTTCATCTCACGCGCAGCCTTGTTGGTAAACGTGACAGCCAGAATATGATCGGGATCGATACCCGCCTCGCGGATCAGGTACGCTACCCGATGCGTCAGGACACGTGTCTTACCACTGCCGGGGCCGGCCAGCACCAGCACCGGGCCGTCGACGATCTGTACCGCCTGCTGCTGAGAACGGTTCAGATCCTTAAGCAGTTGTGATGTCAAGGCATTCCTCAATTCCTATTCGGGCCTTTGTCGCCGACGGCGCACAACATGCCGCAGATCGATCACGGTATCGGTCTCGTCGACAATCTCGCCCGTCAGTACTTCCAGTACATCTTCCAGTGTGACGACTCCGGCCGTACCGCCAAACTCATCCAGCACGACCACCAGATGGCGGCGCGTCCTCTGAAATACCTCCAACAAACGATCAGCATGCGTACTCTGAGGGACAAACTGTGGCTCATGCGCAAACGAAACAATGGGTTGATCATATTTTCCTTCAACCATAGCCGCCAGAAGTTCATTTTTGAAGACAATCCCCTGTATATTGTCAATGGAATTGCCAATGACAATAATGCGTGAGTGTTGCGAGGTCAAAATAGCTGACCTGGCTTCACCCAGAGTTCGATCACCATGCAGATATGTCAGATTGACCCGCGGGGTCATGATATCATCAGCAGTGAGATCATTCAGGCGAAACACACGCTGGATCATATCCGACTCGCGTTTGTTAATAATACCCTCCTGTGAACCAATATGCGCCAGCAAGCGAATTTCGGCTTCATTGGTAACAGGGTAACGTCTGCCTCTGGTAATCGGTGCGATCAATTTTTCAATACACCAGACCAGCGGGGTAAAGATGCGGGTTAAGAGCAATACCGGACGTGCGACGAGCAACCCGATCCATTCGGCATACCGTTCGCCCAGTGTTTTGGGAATAATTTCGGCAAAGATAATGACGAGAAAGGTTAACAGACCGGAAACCAGGCCTAACCACTGGCTTCCCAGCACCTGGGTGGCAATGTCACCAACCACGATACTTCCCACGATATTGGCGATATTGTTCAAGATCACAATCGTCGCAATTGGGCGACTCATCTTCTGGCGAATCTTTAACAATGCCAGTGCGGCTGGCTTACGGGTCTCACCAAGCTGACGCACGCGTACCAGCGGAACCGAAAACAGCGCTGCCTCCGTGCTAGAACAGAGTGCCGAGCCAGTCAGAACGATCAGCACCGCTATCAATAGCTGGGTCATAGAGTGAACCTGGTCGCGTCTATGCTAGCGCGAAACAACACCTGCTTTTGAAGTCACAGGACAGTAATATGGTCAGGTTGCTTTTTCGGCTGCGGTTGCGCGGAAGAAACGCCGGAGTTATAAACGTTTTACCTCGCCCCAGTACAAAAACAGCGCTCCAACCAGAACGAACAGGAGTCCCATGAACACCATGCCAGGGATGGACATCGGATGGATACCATACACGTTCAAACCCGTCGCAACTGCAGCCAGTACCACCAGACAGCAACAGAATAATCGGGTACCATCTTCCCAGATAAATCGGACAAAGTTTCGAATTGGCGTTCGTGCCATATATACGGCGATCCCACTGACTCCGAACAGTGCGAACCACAACATTCCCACCATAACGATCATTGCTCTACCTCATGATCACACGATCACACCTATACCTGGCTGCCCAGGATAACAATCTCAGCAACAACACAGAAACGGTCGAAGAACAGAGTACACCCAGATATCTACCTTACCGCGTATCTCCATACACGTTGTCCCTGGATGAATCTCCTGGATCTTATTGCAGTATGGAGACGGCTGCTTCAGGTTACTTTGTTTTTGAAGATAAAGCTGGTTGCGAGATCAGCACTGGCAGTTAACCCGTGCTGTCGTAACTGGCCCTGTTACACTATGGGTATAACAAGGGTGCCCTGGTTCTATGCAACGGATCGTAAGGACGCTCAATACCAGGCAAGCCTTGAATGCGGTAGAAAGGAAACCGGCCATGAATCAACGATTACAGACGATATTAATCCGACAACTGGCGTATCTATGGGGTGCTGTGGCCTGGCAATCATATCAGTTACAAGGACGGGGCATCTTCTGTGTCTATGTCCAGCAACAACGGGATGCCGATCTCGCGCTGACGATAGAATATCTGTCAGTTGCAGAGTGTCACCATAAGCAAGCGCGACATCTGGTAGCAACCTATGATCCCAGAGTTGAATATGTATTGCTGCTCGGTGAATGTGCTGAAGATGCCGAATGTAAGATCATTCGTTTGAATCATCCGCTGGCAGATGTCGCGGCTGAAATGTCTCGTTCGGTTCAGAGTGAACTGTCTAGCCCGCATCCTGAGATAGAAGACAAAAGAAAAACGGCTGCGTAATATTAATCGCCGGCTACGTAAATGCTGGTGGGCCACCCAGGATTCGAACCTGGAACCTGTCGGTTATGAGCCGATTGCTCTGCCATTGAGCTAGTGGCCCGCCATTATGCCTCTCACTGATTGGTACCCCCTCATTATAGCCAGTTTCCTCGTCGCGGTCAATCATTAAAGGTTATTCCGATTTGTTTGATCGTGTTACGCTTTATCGCTTTCGGACGCGATGAACGCAATCGGAGACTCACTCTATGCTGCTGTGACGTTTGTCCTCGTTCGGATGGGGGAGTGGGGAAATTCGGGCCCCGACTGGCGGTTCGTGAAGTTGCGGGGGCCGCAGGCCCCCGCAACCCCTGCAGGCGACCGTTCCTCAGAACGGGTACCGCTGATCAATCGAAAGAACCTTTATTCAACGCCCGGGTTATGAGGAACGACCAGCAGCGCAACGCTGCTGATATGGGTGTTTCTCGGTATGTTCTGCATACTCTGCGGCAGACGCTGGTTAAGAAGCTACCTTGCAATAGATGGTGTAATTTTGTGCAAAATATACAAAAGATAAGACCAGAATATTGTTGAAAATATCTAATAGATATGCTACTATGTGGATCAGCGAGAATGGTCAAGGATGGCCGTGAAGTGATGGGTTTGGTTGAACCGGGCCCCGCACAACTATGACTAGAGCAATCCTATCAAATGGTCATCTGGAGCCCCGGCTTGAGGCGTCTGGGGAGCAATGGTTACTTAGAACCCGGGCTTCAAGCCTGTGGATATAGAGCTAAACCCGGTCTACACCTGGACACCGGGTTTTACAACGAACATATGCAGGACTGCTATGTCCGAAACAGCCTGTGGAAACCTGTGTAGACAGGGATGCTCTGTCCCCACAATGCCGTGAGGATAAGTGATAAGTGGCAGTGTAGCAGCAACGGAGGTTAATTATGGATGGACTGGCACAAATACAAGGTCTTTTGATCGGATTGATCGGGTGGGCCGCTACAGTGGTTCTGACGCTCAACTCAACAAAATTGACCGGCGCGGATCAGCGCGCAATGATTGTCTTCAGTTGGACGCTCTGGATGATACCGGCGCTGGGTGCTCTAGTGTATCGTAATTTACTGGCGATCAACGAGGCCGCATTTTACTGCATTGGTACGACGCTTCTGCTGGGGATTGCTGTGTCGGTTGGCTCGATTCGCTGGCGCACCAGACTGTAAGCTCGATCGCACTGCTGCGTAAGCTTTGACCACTTTTCGCGATAGGCGAAAATAGCCGGCACATGAACCACCGCGTATGTCCCGAAATGAGGAGTTATCCTGAATGGAATGTCCAGGATAGCTCCACTCCGTTTCCCAACGCAAGAATATCGTCTAGCCGTCGTAGTACAGGAAAAACTCATACGGATGCGGTCGTAAAGACATCTGCACCGTCTCTGTACGCTTATAATCCAGATACATACTGATTAAATCTTCGGTAAAGACATTACCCTCCATCAGGAAGCCATGATCGGCTTCAAGCGCATCGAGTGACTCGCTCAATGAACCAGGTGTGCCTTTAATATCGGCCTTCTCTTCTGGAGACAACTCGTAAATATCCACGTCCAGTGGTGGTGGTGGCTCAATGCGATTCTTAATGCCATCCAGTCCCGCCATCAGCATGGCCGCGAACGACAGATAGGGATTGCACATTGCGTCGGGAGCTCGGAACTCGATACGGCGCGCGCCGGGTGATGAGGAATAGGTTGGGATACGCACTGCCGCTGACCGATTACGCTGCGAGTAGACGAGGTTGATCGGTGCCTCAAAGCCCGGTACCAGGCGACGATAACTGTTTGTCGTCGGGGCACAGAAGGCCAGCAGTGCCGGTGCATGCTTCAGAATACCACCGATGTAATGGCGTGCTATGTCTGAGAGCAGGGCATACTTGCTCTCATCGAAAAAGAGCGGTTCACCGTCTTTCCAGAGACTCTGGTGGGTATGCATCCCGCTCCCGTTGTCCCCAAAGAGTGGTTTGGGCATAAAGGTCGCCGTGTAGCCCAGTTGGTGTGCCGTGTTTTTGACGATGTACTTGTATAAAATGAGTCGGTCGGCCATTCTAAGCAATGGTGCGAAGCGCATATCAATTTCACATTGACCAGCCGTTGCCACCTCATGATGGTGAATCTCGACCTCAATTCCCGCTTCGATCATGTTCAAGACGATTTGTGAGCGCACATCCTGAAGTGCATCCAGAGGCGGGCAGGGGAAATAGCCCTCTTTGTGGCGCGGTCGATAGCCCTGGTTTTTACCGTGTCGATCAACGCCACTGTTCCAGATGGCCTCATCGCTATCGACAAAATAGTAGCCGCTATGGCTGTTTTGATCAAACCGCACGTCGTTAAAGAGGAAAAATTCGGCCTCGGGGCCAAAATAGGCGGTATCTGCAATGCCGGTATGCTTCAAATATGCTTCTGCCTTGCGTGCAACATAACGCGGATCACGCGAGTAGGGTTCGCCAGTAATCGGGTCACGGATATCACAGAAAATCGCCAGCGTCGGTATTTTCAGCATTGGATCAACGAATGCAGTTGATGGATCAGGTACCACCAGCATATCACTCTCGTTGATCACCTGGAAACCACGGATGGATGAACCATCAAACCCTATACCATCCGTAAAATCGCTTTCGCTCAACATGCCAGCTGGCAATGAGAAGTGTTGCCATGTACCAGGCATATCCGTAAAGCGCATATCCACCATCTGGATGTTTTTTTCTTTAATTAACTCAAAAACCCCTTTTACATCTAATGCCATTGAGCCTGCCTCCTTGTGGTTTTACAGAACAAACATGGTCCTGATGATACAAACGATCGAAATATCATTCAGGTGGGGGAGTCAGCAGGAGCGTTGCCCTTCTGAGGGGATCCTCGTTTCGGCCCGATTGGCACAGGCCGAAACAACGATTTTGCGCGGGCCGCAGCCCCCATGCCCCTGCTGGCGCAGGTACCACCTGAACGGTTACGAAATACATATGAAGACCAGACAGAGGATATTTCTGGACAGAATACAGGTTCAGAGGTGAAGCAGTAGCCAAACTCCTCTCATGTAGATCCAGGTCTGGGCGCATATGTTGTGCGACTCGCTGCTCCTTCGCCGAATCGTGATTCCCCTGTGCTATGCGAGCCACGGGTGCTGCTCTCCTGCTATATGTATGACCAGGACATCTGAGAACTATCTAGTATCTTACTCTTGTCCTGTTGCTTTACGCTACGGTACGGTTATACAAAAGTTAAGAGAGTTTACCTGGATGATTTGAACAATAGACAGACTCCACATCCGTTATTCTGGAAGATTTGCTCTCAAAGACGGGCTGTGCTACAATCGTCCTGGCAGGGCGGTGTTGGCAGGTAGTCCTGAGCTGCCTGCTATCTTCTATGCCTGTCTGTTGTCAGCATGCGCGTGTATCATGGGTACGGCATGCATAGTTGATCGACTTGTTGTGTCCTGAGGATCTCAGTCACATTATTATCTACACGAGGTAGGCGGTCGCTCGTAGCTACCGTCCTTTTCGCCTTTGACAGAGCAAGGTAAGCATAAGGCACTGTGCCTACAGTGTTTCTGCCATGCGTCTGAAGGTGAAACCGGTCAGTGAGTGGCTGACTACGTGACTCCGGTTATTGACACACATTACGCAGTCGTTCACTACCAGATGGCTTTTGCCTGTGGCAGAGCGATACTTTTTTATTTTTCACCCCACATTTTTGCTTTTAGTGAAAATGTGGGGTGAAACATGCGTTCTTTGCCGCGATCACAGGTGAAAAAGGCGTTGTGTTGGAACAACCGCGTACTTCGTGGTTTTTTATAGAAAGGAGTACGACGCTGATGTCACAGCAGGTACTTGAAGAACTGGCCCAACGGCAGTATAAAGCGGATATTCCTGAGTTTCGCGTGGGTGATACAGTGCGCGTAGGTGTTAAGGTCGTTGAGGGGAACCGGGAACGTATTCAGGACTTTGAGGGTGTGGTCATTCGTCGCCGTAGTGGTGGCATTAATGAGAATTTCACAGTGCGGCGGATTGCGTCCCATGGCATCGGAGTAGAGCGCACGTTTTTGTTGCACGCGCCGCGTGTCGAGTCGATCAAGGTGATACGGCGGGGCAAGGTACGGCGGGCCAGGTTGTACTATCTGCGTGGGCGTACTGGTAAAGCGGCGCGTATTAAGGAGCGACGGTAAAGCCCGGCAGGGGAGTGTGCGGGGGCGGAGCTGTGCTGCAGTGTGTTTCTTCGAGGCGCGGGGTGGCCATTCCAGGTGTGGCGGACAAATAATGGGTGAGGGTGTGAATGGAGGCCCATAGCTTTGCGCCTTTATTCCCTCGCGCCTTTCCGTTACAACAAGAGACTGGACGGTGTTGTATGGCCTTCAAGTGGGTCTGGTGCTTGTCCGTTAGTATCTGGCATGGTTCACAGCAATAGCAGAGGGATATACCATGCCAACACATCAACGTGCTAACGTCAACGGCCTTGCAATGCTGTATGCCGATTGCCATCTTCGCTTTGTCCGCTGGGCGTTTGCCCGCTTCTATCGTGAGTTTGCCTGGATCTACGATGCTGTGGCCTGGCTCGTTTCACGTGGTCTGTGGCACCGCTGGACGCTGGCAGCATTGCCGTATCTTGATGGCCGGGTATTGGAACTGGGGTGTGGTACGGGCTTTGTGCAGCATGCACTGGCGGCCGGTTATGCTGGTCAGGTAGTGGGCATAGATGCTTCACCGCAGATGCTGGCTCTGACGCGACGCCGACTTCGGCGTCCACGTCTGCATAGTCAGCTATTGCGTACTATCGCTCAGGCACTCCCCTTTCGTGCTGATCAGTTTGATAGTGTGCTGGCAACGTTTCCCAGTGAGTACATACTTGATCCGGCGACGCTGCGCGAGGTGCAACGGGTACTTACCTCTACTGGACGGTTGATCATTGTTGATGGGGCACAGTTTACGACAGATGACTGGTACGTGCATGTGGTTGACCTGGCCTATCGCCTGATCTGGCAACGGCCGGTGAGAAATGGATCAGACGATACCGTGTCCGCGTATTGCTCCTGGCTAGAAAGGGCCGGGTTTTGTATGACGCACGTCTATTGCGAGACGGTAGGCCCAAGCCAGGTGTTGGTAGTGGTTGGACAGAAGTCTAGCTCCGGCGATGGTGAGGGTGTTGCTAACAAAACCCGGTGAGGTGAGCGTGGCTATGGCTCCCACGACGCAGTATGAAGACCAACTCTGCCGGGCAGGGTATGGTAATATTGCTGGTATTGATGAAGCTGGGCGTGGTTGCTGGGCCGGGCCGGTTGTGGCGGCGGCAGTGGTGTTACCACGTGAGGTGTTGACGCAACCGATGTGCCTGGCAGATGTGGATGACTCCAAGCGCTTGAACGCGCATCAGCGCGAGACAATGTATGCGCAGATTTATGCTCTGGCGACAGGTATTGGACTGGGGATCGTCCCGGCCTATCTGATCGATACGATGGGGATAGTGCCTGCCACACGGCTGGCAATGATGATTGCGTTGTTATCACTGCCTTGCCAGGTCGATGCCCTGTTAATCGATGCACTGGTGCTGCCCGGACTCTCCCTCTGGCAGCGCTCATTGATCAAAGGCGATGCCTCGTGTCTCTCCATTGCGGCGGCATCAATTGTGGCAAAGGTAAGCCGTGATCATTTGTTGTGCACTGCCGACAGCGCGTATCCAGGCTATGGATTTGCGCTACACAAAGGCTATGGTACGGTAGCACATCAGCGGGCTTTGCGTAGGTTGGGGCCATGCGCATTCCATCGGTGGACATTCCGCCCGGTAACAGCCCTGTGTTATCCTGAATTGGAAGCCCAGGAGTGAGATAGTAACTCGATCTATGCGGTTGCATACCCATCTCTGGAGTTCGGCCTTCCTGTCACTGACTATCTATCCCCGTCATCCTGGTAAGGCAACGCTGATGACTCTGGCCGGTGTCCTGGTTGATCTGGATCATCTGGTACTTTATGCGTTACGTAGTGGCGATTGGAGTATTGCCGGTGCCCTGTGTTATAACCGCTATCGCCACCAGAAGCGGGTTCCTGGCGACAACCGTCCTCGTTATGGCCCACTACGTTCGTGGGTTCACCAACCCCTGCTGATATTGCCGCCACTGTGGTGGTTAGCCCGTCGCCATCGAGCGTTGCAGCCGGTTGCAATGGGGGTAACGTTGCATCTGATGCTCGATGGTATCGCTTCGTACTGGTATGATTGTGCTGGTCGGCAGTTGGTAGATGATTGAGCGGGGAATAGAGCTGGCCAACCGGTCGCCTGTGATAGACCGGTACCACACACTTTCTGGCTGATAGCCCATAATCTATGGTACACTGCTACTATACCACCATTGGCAGTGTGGTCTGGTATGTTATGATTGAACGACGATGATCGTGTATCTGAATCATAACATTATGGGGATAAACTCGTCTCGTACTCCAACGAGACTTCATCTCGGCAGGGGTGTGGGGTGCGCAGGCTCCTGCGCACGGTTCCCTTTCTGGCGCGGCTTCGCCGCGCCGCGCCTTTCTCCCCAGGCGATGTCTCGTTCTAGTACTGGACAGGTTGAAGTGAGTGTGGCCTATGGATATAGATAACGAAGGATCATTATTTGATGAAGACCCGGGAATGGAGCTGGCGCGTCTGGCGCAGGAGACGATCGAGTCTCAGTCTGAAACCATGGATGTGGTTCAGGCGCGTATACGCTGTCAACGGGTGATCGATCTATATGCGCAGGGGGTTATTCAAGACGCACGTGATAATTTTCACGCGGCATTGGTGTTACTCTATGGAGAGCTGCCAGCGCATTATGATCTGGCGCGCATGTTTGCTCGCCGTGGTGCGGCACTCGGCGATGCACGTTCGTGGACTGTGCAGGCTATGGCATGGGATCGCTTGCTGATCTTACAAAGAAAGCCGCAACGGTTTGGTACCCAGATTTTCAAAAGAGGTGGAACCTGGACCCTGGGTGACGTTGATCCGCACGTCAGCGATACCGAACGCGCTTTATATGGCGTGCCGCCACTGTTTGTTCAGCAGCAGCGGGTAAAGCAGCTTCAGCGCCGGGGGAACGTTGAGGAATAATATCACGTTGTGAAAAATGGCGCTGAGGTTATGCTGCACTACATAGTCAGTCTGCGCGATAAATCTCACCGTTGAATCTTGAATGATGTTATGCAGAATGGAAAAGTATGCCCCCCATGGGTTCGACGAGCTATACATGACGCTCTCTGTTCGGTGGATCTTGCAGAGCTTCGTACAACGCCCGTAACAGATCTCGCAGTTGCTGAACTTCTCGCTCTGAAAGTGAGCGCATACGGCGACTGACATTGGCATGATGATAAGGCCGAATACGACGGAGCTTTTCGGCTCCGGCTGGCGTGAGGCAAATCAAGCTAACCCGTCGATCCTGTGGATCGGGCCGACGCTCGACCAGACCTTTGCTTATCAGTCGATCAACAATGCCAGTAAGATTACTATTGTCGCATAACATACGGGCACTGATTTCGCTCAGAGGAATCCCGTCTGGGGTAGCGTGGTTAAGAATTGTGAATTGAGGAATGGTCAACCCCTCCCGGCGTAGATCGTAGCGGTTGTAGGTATCCATAATAGAGTTAACTTGCCGCAATAGCATGTACGCTTCAAGTTCTGGATCTGGTAGTTTCGGATCGATGTGAGCAGTGGTGGTCATGTTTCGTCTTGTCCTTACGAAAGCTTTCAGCTTCTCAATGAATGCGATAACATGTAATGTAGCACGATGCACGGTTCTTGTCAATAATATGCACAGAAGATGCGCTCTTTTGGTACGATGTGTACGAATGATCTGTGGAGCTTACGGTAACTATGTCCCCTTTTCCTCGGTATGATCGGATGGTATCACTGGTGCTGATCGTTGTGCTAGGTCTGGCGGTCGTATTATGGATTGATATCAATCCCAATATTTTATTGGCACGCCTCGGTGGGGATCTGCCACCCATTACGGTTTCCTGGGTACTGATAGCGGCGCTGGTGATCATTGCCAGTGCCGGTACTGATCTCCTGGTGCGTTCACATCCGCAGATGCAGGCCCGTACACTTCCGACACTCCATCTTCCATTTGCCTCACTTGAGGTGGTGCCAGACTTCTGGATTTTGCCCTCGTTCTCAATTATTGGCTCGTTTGCCTTTTTTCGTCTGTTCAGTCCAGGGTTGCCAGGGGCGGCGTTTGTGCTGGCATTAATCGTGGCGGGCGGCTTATTGTTGACCGTGCTGGTAGCTCAACATTATACCCTTGACCGTCATGCTGATGTCAGTCAACGCGCACGGTTAGTCTTGCAGGTTATCACCTATCTCCTGGCGTTTGCGTGTTTTAGCGCTGTGTATGCGACCGGTTTTCGGACATTGTATGGGGCCGTGCTGGTTGCGGCAGCAGGTACATTCCTGGCGTATGAACTGCTGCGCTGGGCACCTGGCCGCGGTATGATCCGACTGGCACTGATTATCGGGCTGGTGATGGGTGAAGTCATCTGGCCCTTGAATTACTGGCCGGCACCGTTTCTGACCGGTGGGACACTGTTGTTGATCATTTTCTATACGATCACCAGCATGCTGATACACTATCTGGCGGGTACCTTACAACGCCGCCTGCTGATCGAGTATGGAATGTTGAGCAGTGCATTGCTGGCTGTCGTCATCTATGCCACGTTCGGGTAGGACGATTACCATTGGGATAGGCTGGCTATAAGAGGGAACGAGATGGTGCCTGAGCGTGTTCACACCCACATCCTGGCTGTCAATCCAGAGCATCCTGATCCAGACTGCATCGAGTGCGCGGCGCAAGCGCTACGCCAGGGCCAACTGGTGGCATTCCCAACCGAAACGGTGTATGGATTGGGGGCGCATGCGGGTGATGCGGTGGCGGTGCGCCGTGTTTTTGAGGTAAAGCGGCGACCTGCCAGCGATCCGCTGATTGTGCATATCGCCGATATGTCACAATTGACCGACGTTGCCTGTACTATCCCCGACCTGGCCTGGCAACTGGTACAGCACTTCTGGCCAGGGCCGTTAACCCTGGTACTGCCTCGGCATGAGCGTATTGCCGCTGAGGTTTCGGCCGGATTGACCACGGTTGCCGTACGGATGCCACGGCATCCGGTCGCACAGGCTCTGTTGTCTGCCGTACGTGTACCGATCGCTGCTCCCAGTGCCAATCTGTTTGCCCGCCCCAGTCCGACTACGGCACAGCATGTTCTGGATGATTTAGCAGGACAGATTGAGCTGGTCATTGATGCTGGCATGACCCCAATTGGCGTGGAGTCAACAGTAGTCGATCTAACGGGCGCGGTTCCGGTGGTGCTACGACCGGGGGGGATTACGCTGGAAGCTTTGCGTGCGATTGTCCCCGGATTGGTATGGCAGGCGCGGCAGGTCGAGTTTGATCATCCTGCTGGTGTGGTTGCACCCGGTATGTTTGCCCGCCACTATGCGCCCAGGGCAGAGTTGCGGTTGTTTGTGGGTGAGCATGAGACGGTTCTGGCGCAGATGTACGCGACTGGACAGGGCCTTATTGCTGAACAGAAGCGGGTCGGTATACTTGCTCCAGTAGAGGAACTGGCATACTTTGCGGATATAGCGGCCGATCGCGTATCGCTTGGCAGTCGTTCCGATCTGGCAGAGATTGCCGCTCATCTGTTCGCCGGTATGCGTGAACTGGATCGACGGGGCGTAGATGTTATTCTGGTGCGCAGCTTTGATCAGAGTGGATTAGGGTTGGCTATCTGGGATCGGCTGTTGCGGGCGACTGAAGGCAAGTTCATTCATGTTGCTGCAGGTTGAACCGGTTGTGTCTGATATAGATGTGTGGCAAGGGCGCATCCGTGGAATGCCCAGAATCCACGGGTGCGCCGTTCGTTGGTGTCAGGCTGTGTGCTGGCTATCATTAGCGTTATGCAGCTTCACGAAAGTACTGCCCGCTCATAAGTTCAAAGACCAGCTGATCCAGTGTGACCTCGGCTTCCTGGTAGGTGCGCGCAAATCCAACCAGTTCGTTATCCAGATACATAGCGAAGTCACGAGTCTCAGGATCATAGACAATTTCTTTGTGATACATATTCGTCAACCTTTCGCAGAATTATCTTAGCATCCAATCATGTGTTGTCGTCTTATGAAATTATAGCACATGTGTTCTTTTCTGGCAAGCCCGTATTCATCGAGTATGGAAGTATCACGATGTCTGGTGTGTCCCCTTATAGTGGCAGGTGGCAGTGCCTCAGTAGCAGTGTCCGGCACCAGTGATGAACTGGTAACAGACTGGTAATGATGGACAGCGATAATGACGGGAGTCAGGCTGTGGCTTTCTTCTTTTGTCCAGTAATGACCAGTTTTTCACGCAGCCGACCGCGTAACCTGGGTCATGAGGGGTGTTGGAGTGTACAGCTTTGCCGCCAATGCATCGATGCGAGTCGGCATCGGATCAGCGTGACATTTCGCTCACGTTCTGCAAAGCTGCCGCATATCCTACGTTCTCAATAATGTCGGCCTGCAAAGGCCTGTAAATCATGATAGATATTATAGTAAGGAGTACCACATTGCGTCGCTGGAAGTTCTGGTTAGGACTGGGTATTAGCATTATGTTTCTCACCGTAGCCTTGCGCGGTCTCGATCTAGAACATTTCTGGTACGCGTTGCGTGGTGCGAACTACTGGTGGCTTTTGCCCAGTGTAGGGGTGTATTTTGTAGCCGTGCTGCTGCGCACCTGGCGCTGGCAGTATATGTTGTTGCAGATCAAGCCGATCACTATTGCCCGCCTGTTTCCGGTCGTGGTGATCGGGTATATGGGCAACAACGTGTACCCGGCCCGTGCAGGTGAAGTGTTGCGCAGTTATGTGTTGCGACGCAACGAAGGCGTGCCGATCAGCGTCTCGTTGACTACGGTCGTGCTAGAACGGCTCTTCGATGGTCTGGTCATGCTGCTGTTTATTGTGGTGGCCTTGCAGTTTGTGCCATTGCCGCCAGTCTATTTCTCGCTCGTCCTGATCTTCAGTGTCTTCTTCGGTGTCATGCTGGTGGTCTTTCTGCGCATCGCAACCCATCCGCAGCAACTGGCACGATGGTATACCTGGAGCATTAATCATCTGCTCCCCGGTAAGGTACGGCCATATGTGGGCGATCTGTTTGGGCGCTTTGTTGATGGCCTGCAATCGCTGCGCAGCCCACGCCAGGTGCTCATAATCTTCGCCAGTTCAATCCTGATCTGGGTGATCGAGGCGTTCTCCTACTGGTGTGTTTTGCTGGCATTTCCGATTGACGTACCGTTTGTGCTGATCGTGTTGCTCACAGCGGTAGTGAATTTGTTTACGACGATTCCCTCGACACCCGGACATGTCGGGACATTTGATGCGCCAGGAATCGCCGTTCTCAGCCAGTTTGGGGTACAACAGGCGCTGGCAGTCGGGTTTATGCTGGTGCTGCACGTCACTTTGTGGCTGCCCATCACGCTGGTGGGGGCGGTATACATGCTGCGTGAGAGCATTTCCTGGGGAGATATACAGCATGCGGCCAGGGTTACAGCAGAACCGGGTGGAACCGCATCTGCTCCAATCGCTGGTGAACAGGCAGTGCCAGGGGTGGAAACGGCGGAGAAGGAGCAAGACGATGTTGCCACAGGAGTACTGCGATGAAGGTGGGCATTGTTGGTGCGGGTATCGCTGGTTTGTCTGCTGCCTATGATCTGGCACTGGCTCGCCAGCAGGTCACAATCTATGAGGCTGCGGCACAGGCTGGTGGGCTGGCATCGGGGTTCCGCGATCCGCGCTGGTCATGGCCACTGGAGCGCTTTTATCATCATATTTTTACGACCGATCAAGAGATTATCAAGCTGACCCAGAGGATAGGGTATCGCGATAAGCTCTTTTTTCGGGCACCCGTTACCGCACAGTGGTGGAATGGACAGGGGTATGCACTCTTTGGTCAACCGGTAACAATGCGCCTGCCAGGAATTGGGGCGGTAACACTGCCAGGCCTGATCACTACTGCCCTGTCAGTGCTGAATTATCCAGGGCTATCGTTACCGGCGCGGATGCGTATGGGGGTGGTGGGTGCCTATCTCAAGTATGGTACGCGTAACTGGCATTCGTTAGAGCGGGTTACGGCTAGCACCTGGACACGGCGGGCGATGGGAGAGGCAGTCTATCAGGCCTTTGTGCATCCGTTGCTGGAGGGTAAGTTTGGCAATCATACCGAAGAAGTGAATATGGCCTGGCTGTGGGCACGCCTGAAGGCGCGCAGTTTTGATCTGGGCTACTTTGTGGGTGGCTTTCAAGGCTTTATTGATGCACTCCAGGGAGCCGTTGAGCGTCTGGGTGTACAGGTCTACCTGGGTACTCCGGTCGCCAGCGTGCAACCCACCGCAGCTGGCTGGCAGATCGCCAGTGCGCATGGCACGCATACTTATGATTACCTGATTGTGACCGGTTCACCGCAACTCCTGAGCAAACTGGTACCTCGGTTACCTTCCGAGTATCTGAGCCGACTCACACAGTTGCGCTCGATGGGTGCCGTGGTGATGACGCTGGCGCTGACACGTCCGCTCACCGATGGCCTGTACTGGGTTAACATGCCCAAGGATCAGTTTCCCTTCCTGGCACTGGTCGAGCATACTAATTTTATCGAACCCGAACATTACGGCGGTGATCGGCTGGTTTACTGTGGTGATTATCTTGATCCCGACCATGAATATTTTCGCCTGAGCCAGGAGGAGCTGCTGGAGCGCTTTGTCCCGGCGCTGCAACGGGTCAATCCACAGTTTGATCGATCATGGGTGCGGGCAACATGGTTGCATCGGGAAGCTTACGCACAGCCGATTGTGCCAGTGCATCATTCGCGGAATATTCCGCCCTTCGCTACTCCGCTCCGTGGCCTGTACTGGGCCAGCATGAGTCAGGTGTATCCCTGGGATCGCGGCACGAATTTTGCCGTGCAGTTAGGCCAGCAGGTCGCTGCCGAAGTACTACAGGCGCACACAGCCGGTTGACGAACACGTTTCAGAATGCTATACTTCAAAGTCAATACAATGAATAATCATGATATCGTAGGATGTATAAGCGTGAGCCAATAATCAAGCGCAGCCTGGCGATAGGTGATCGACGATGTACAGCGGTCTGCTAGTGTGCCTGAACGAGGGTGTTTACACACTGGTCACCATAGGCGGTGGGTATACATGAGCGCAGAGTAAAAGGAGATCTACAATTAGAGACCGGTTACGTATTAATAACCGTATTCGCGCCCGCGAAGTGCGGCTAATTGATGATGAAGGGGCACAGATCGGCATTGTCTCTGCGCGTGAGGCGCAGCAAATGGCAGAAGAAAAGGGTCTCGATCTGGTTGAGGTGGCACCCAATGCGGTACCGCCTGTCTGTCGATTGATGGACTATGGCAAGTATCGTTACGAACAGAGCAAAAAGGATCGCGAAGCACGCAAGAACCAGCGTCAGGCTGAACTGAAAGAAGTGCGTCTCCGTCCTAAAACGGATGATCACGACCTGGAAGTGAAATCGAAGATGGCGCGCCGCTTTTTGCTGGCGGGTGACAAAGTCAAGTTTACGATGCGCTTTCGGGGGCGTGAGATGGCGCATCCTGATATTGGACGTCAGATGCTAGACCGGCTGGCCGACTCGTTGCAGGATCTGGCAATTATTGAGCAAAAACCGGTGATGGAGGGGCGGGCTTGCTCGCTGGTGCTGTCACCCAATCCCAAAGTGTTGAAGGCGTTAGCACAGGCACAACGGAACCAGGCTCGTGCGACGCAGGAGACACTAACAAAAGCGCCACAAAGTGGGCCTGTGGCAAATACGCCCGTTGACACTGATGACATCGTTGATACTGATGACATCGAGGATGTTGATATCGCTGATGCTGAGGTTGTTGATGACGCTCAGGATGAAGAACTCGATGTTGATGACACCGAGGATGATGATCTGGATTTAGATGATGATTTTGATGAAGAAGATGACAGAGACTAGAAGAATGGAAGCGTGATCAATGCCAAAGCAAAAAATGAAAACCCATAAAGGTGCCAGTCGGCGTTTCAAAATTACCGGCACGGGGAAGTATATGCAAACGAAAAGTGGGCGTGGCCTGAAGCGCAATCGTGCCAAGCGTGTGCGCCGGCTTTATGGTAAAATGCTGCCAACTTCCGATGCGAATAAGAGCCATTTGAAAGTGGCTTTGCCGTATGGGTTGAAATAATTCGGGTATTTCTGGGGGTTGATGGTCGTACTGTTTTGATGCTGTCGATATGCGCTCTAGTTTTGTAAGTTGTATGTTCAGGTGGAGGACACATGGCCCGTGTAAAACGTGGCGTGATGGCGCACAAGCGTCACAAAAAGGTGATGCAGCAAGCGAAGGGGTTTCGCAGTAGCCGTAGTCGGCACTATCGTGTGGCGCACGAGTCCGTCATGCATGCGTTGGCGTATGCGTATCGTGATCGGCGTCACCGCAAACGCGACTTTCGTCGCCTGTGGATCCAGCGCATCAATGCCGCAGCACGATTGAATGGTACCACGTATAGTCGGTTGATCCAGGGACTGAAAGTCGCCAGGATTGATATTGATCGCAAAATGTTGGCGGATATAGCCGTGCGCGATCCGGCTGCCTTTCGCGCTATCGTCGCTCAGACGCAGGTAGGGCAGTAGATGTGTGATCCGCAGTAACGCCAATCCGCATGTCAAATATATCCGCTCGCTGGGTGTTGATCGTCGAGAGCGCCAGCGCGAGCGGTGTTTTGTGCTTGAAGGTGTGCGCCTGGTGACCGAGGCGCTGGCTGCGCAGGTACCGTTGCAACTGGTGCTCTATGCCTCTGAGCAACTGGTGCTGACCGAGAGCGGTCAGCGGTTGCTGGCGCAGTTGAGCCGGCAGCCGCATTGCTATGAAGCGACCCCACGTGTGGTGGCAGCGGCGGCCGATACGGTGACCCCCCAGGGAGTCGTGGCCGTCGCTCCCTGTCCCGATGTGCCCCCACGTCCAGGCTTAATTCTGGTGTTGGATGCCATTCAGGATCCAGGAAATGTGGGGACGCTGCTCCGTTCCGCCGAAGCCGCCGGGGTGGGTCAGGTGTGGTGCATCCGGGGTACAGCCGATGTTTACAGCCCCAAGGTGGTGCGGGCGGCGATGGGGGCCCATTTTTATCTTCCCCTACGATCTGATTGTGACTGGGATCAGATAACGGACGTTATGCAGGGGATGGCGCAGATATACGCAGCCGTTGTGGATGCTACCTTGCCTTACTATAGTGTTGATTGGCCGACAGCCGATGTGTTGATTATTGGCAGCGAAACCCAGGGAGTCAGTGCCCGTGGATTGCAACTGGCGACTGGTCGGATTACTATTCCGATGCACGGACGGGCGGAGTCGCTGAACGCAGCGGTTGCTGGCAGTATCATCCTGTTTGAGGCGTTACGGCAGCGCAGTGGATCGCACACGCCGATGACGGTAGCTCAGGAAGACAAGTATGAACATTACGGATGAGTTGACAACCATACAGGAACGCGCTCTGAACGAACTGGCCGCCGTGGTCGATCTGGCAGCGCTGGCTGAGTGGAAGAGTAGCTATCTGGGCAAATCGGGTGCCATCACTCGTCTGAGTCGTGGGATGGGTGCCTTGCCAGCAGCGGAGCGTCCGGTGGTGGGGCAGCAGGTGAATGCGTTGCGCCAGGCGCTGGATCAGGCCTATAGTGCCGCCGAAGCCCGCCTCAAAGCGGCGGCGCGTGAGGCGGCATTGGCAAGCGAGCGGGTCGATGTTACGCTGCCAGGGCGTGCGCCGGATGTCGGGCGTTTACACCTGACGACGCAGGTGCTGCGACAGATCATTGCAATTTTCGCCGAGATGGGCTTTCAGGTCTGGGAAAGCCGTGAGGTTGAGACCGATGATTACAACTTTGGCTTGCTGAACTTCCCGCCTGATCATCCGGCACGTGATATGCAGGATACGTTCTATGTGGATATGCCGCCCGGTGCGCCAGAGGTGCTGTTGCGCACCCACACTTCGCCGGGCCAGATCCACGCTATGCGCCGCTATGCACCAGAGCCGTTGCGCGTTTTGCTGCCGGGCAAGTGCTATCGCAACGAACAGGTGACGGCACGGAGCGAGATCCAGTTCCACCAGTTTGAGTTTCTGGCGATTGGGCGTAAGATTACTCTGGGTGATCTCCGTGGCACGCTGGATTTCTTTGCGCAACGAATGTTTGGAAAGGGTACCCGCACGCGCCTGCGCCCGAGCTACTTTCCGTTCACCGAGCCGAGCGCGGAGATGGATGTGAGTTGCTTTCTGTGTGGCGGTAAGGGGTGTCGAGTGTGTAAGTATTCCGGTTGGCTGGAGATTGGCGGCTGTGGCATGGTGCATCCGAATGTGCTGTATAACGGTGGCTATGATCCGACGCTGTTTAGCGGCTTTGCCGGCGGCTTTGGCCCGGAGCGTATTGCGCTGATGAAGTATGGCATTGACGATATTCGCTGGTTCCATAGCGGCGATTTGCGCTTCCTGGAGCAGTTTTCCTGATAGACTCCTGGGCATGGACGCGACCTGATGTCGATTTAGGAAAAGGGCACAGGGCACAGGTGATAGGGCACAGGGCACAGGGGTTCCTGTCACCTATCACCTGGCAAGCGCTCCGAAAGCCTGTCAGCCAGGCTCTCAGATTGACAATGTGGCGATGTGATGCGTAGATCCGGTGCAGTACGTCTTGCGTTGTGTATGCTATTCCTCTTTTTGCTCCTGGCGACATGCTATAACAGCATTGTTCCGCTGGGTGAAGGGCCGGATGAGCCGGGGCATATGGCCTATGTGCTGTTTCTGGCCCGCGAGCGTCGCCTGCCGGTGCAACACTCCAAAGTTGGCGGCGATGTACCCGGCGAGGGGCATCAGCCGCCGCTGGCCTATCTGCTGGCACTACCGGCGGTGATCTGGCTTCCACCCCACGAGCAGCACCTCTTCTTGAGCGCGAACCCGAATTTTGTGTGGAACGGCGGCGATCAGCCAGCGGCCTTTATGCGCTTTAGCCGCGAGTTCTGGCCGTGGCACGGGGTGGTGCTGGCCTGGCATCTGGTGCGTGGGGTCTCGACCCTGCTGGGGATGCTCACGGTGGTGTGTGTCTGGCAAGCAGCGCGAGCGCTCGCTGTTCAGGATGATAGCACCCCCGGTACTGCGGTACTGCCCTGGCTGGCAGCAGCGCTGGTCGCGTTCAATCCGCAATTCCTCTTTACTTCGGCGCTGGTGACAAATGATGCGCTGCTGGTGACATTGAGCGCCGGTTTGTTCTGGCTGTGTGTAAGCTGGACGGCTGACGATCCATTGACGGCTAATCGTGATGTGTGGTCGGTCATTGCGCGTCCGCTGCTGGCGGGGGGGGTGCTGGGGCTGGCGCTGCTCACGAAGCAGAATGCGCTGCTGCTGGTGCCCCTGCTGGTGTGGGCCAGCTGGCGTGCAAGTGGTGGCTGCTGGCGTTCGTTTGTGCGGCACGTGCTGATCTGGGCCGGGAGTGCGCTGGTGGTGGCTGGCTGGTGGTATCTGCGCAATTGGGCGGTGTATGGCGACCCGTTTGGCCTGGCGGTCTTTCGGGCCGAGTTTACGACCCAGTCGTTTGATTGGCGTAGCCAGGCAGCGTGGCGGGCGGCATTGGGGCAACTGCATGCCTCGTTCTGGGCGCGGTTTGGCTGGTTGAGTCTGCGCCCACCGGAGTGGGTGAACTGGTTTTACGGCACCTTGGGGTTGGTGGCGCTGGCAGGCTTGATGCGTACGGCGTTTGCACATCGCCAACTGGTCGCGCATCCGCTGCGCTGGCTGAATTCGCCCTGGGTGGCGGTGCTGCTGCTGCCGCTGCTGGCTTTTGCCTGGACGGTGAGTTTTGCGCTGACGGCGGGGCTGGTGGCCTGGCAGGGGCGCATGCTGTTTCCGGCGCTGCCCGCGCTGGCTATTTTCCTGGCACGAGGATTGATGGTATGGCTCCCGCGTGGTGCATCACAGCCAGTATTGCCGCGAGGACACCTGACTGTATCGGTGATCACCACGGGCGTGTTGCTTGTGCTGGCACTGTACCTGCCGCTGTTAGTGATCCGACCCGCCTATCATTGGTACAGCCTGCCACCGCTGCTGGCCCAGGCTGGCATTCAGACGCCCACGGTGGCGCGGTTTGCGCAGTCGTGGGAGCGCGGTGTTGAGCTGCGTGGCTGGCGGCTCAATAGCAGCCTGCAACCAGGATCGCAGTTGACCCTGACGCTCACCTGGCATGCGCTGGAATATGTGCCGCGTGACTGGACGATCTTTGTGCATCTGGTGGATGCCGACGAGCAACTGGGGGCGGAAGATAGCCGCCGTCCGCATGATGGCGCGTTTCCGATGCCGCGCTGGACGCCGGGGGACTGGGTGGAGACGGTGCACCCACTATGGTTGCCGCCGAATCTACCAGCGGGGCGCTACGAACTTCGGGTGGGCTTGTACCAACCGGAGCAGCAGGGGCGGCGGCAGTATACCCGCACCGCGAATGGTGATCCGCTAAACACCTTTGCGGTATTGGGGATATTAGAGATTGGGCCATAGCTGCCAGATTAGTACTACAGCGAGATGTTCTTACCGCAGAGGGACGCAGAGGGACGCAGAGAGACTGTAGGCAGACAGCACAGCGAATGGGCACCGTCCTGGACACTCCCACGTCCTGCACGCCGGGCACCTTCAGGCTCTGGCTCCGTTCCGCAGGCCGCTGACGTGGCCTACCGGAGCCAGTAGTCTGGGCAGGGCTGACGGCGGCTTCAGCCGCCCCTAGCGCTACCAGGGACAACGGTAGTGCTAAGGAAGGGTCGGCGGCAACTCCTGAACCAGCCATTGCCCATTCTGCTGAATGACGGTGTAGGTATATTCGGATCTGGGATCAAACCCGGGGACAGTGAGTACAAATGTCCCACCATCAGCACCGACAAACTCGACGACAAAGCGGTATTCTGTGGGTGCAAGCTGCTCTTCGCTCACAACCTGACGGATAGTGCGACAATACAAGAGTCCCTTGCACCCCTCGGCAAAGAGCGCAACGTGATCATCGGGGTCAATGATTGGGAACCAATTATGTAATATGTCAAACGAGCCGCCGTAATACTCCAGGGCATCCTGATAGCGACCGTCTTCAAGCGCAACAAAGTAGTCCATCAAGGCTTCACGGGCCGCCTCGATGTTCGTATCGTTGCTGATTATGGCGTCATCTGTTGGCGTTTGCATGCCTGTATCGTCGGGCGACGGCGCTGGCGGGCTAGTGGGCAGAGGTTCTGCTGGTGGTGTTTCTGGGAAAGGTTCGGTGTTGGTTGTGACATCAGGGGACGACTCAAGCGTTGGGGTGGTGGTGGCAGTGTCTTGTGGGCCACAGGCTATCAGGTACACCCCCAGGAATACGATCATGATCACCATCCGTCCAACAGCGTAGCGCTTGCGATCAATGTCGAGCGTGTTCCTGGGGACGGTTCGAGAGACGGACATATGTGTGCCTCCTTTATCTCATACTATCATTACAATGAAATTCTTCCTACCGCAGCGGGTACAAATACATGAGATTTTTCCTCATCTCTCTGCATGCTCTGTGCCTACTATGGTGGGATTTCGTTTATCATGCTTGTTGTGGTACTAGTGGTTAGTCACATTGAATACGCAGAGTATGAAGTAACGACTGTAGTCGTTTCTGAATCCGTGGTAACGACTACAGTCGTTAAGTATGGTTCAAATCTCCTTGACAATCTGTACCGACTGTACCGACGTAAGAATGCTTTTCGACAATCAAAAGCGCTGAAATCGACGGACGCCATTCTTACAAATGAACTGCGTTCTATATGGTCTTTGAACCATGTCTCACCACATACTATCCTTCAACATCACGATAGTCAACCACTAGCACATTTGTACATTCCTGGGATCTCTGAAGCAGATGGTTTCGATCTGATACCTGATAGCAACCGAGACCCCCAATCAGTACTGTTGCCTTATGGATCGCAAAGGCCATTATATCGACGCGGTTCATAGCCTTGGAAGCTCGTCCAGGACAAATAACGATAGATAACACGATCAAAACCACTGTCAGTTGTTGCTTCCCATATGGCTGCACCATTGGCATCAATCCAGTTAATCAGTCGCACATGTGTATGAAACTCATTCATGATGTCGCCTTGCTTGGTGTTCCAATGGCCTGGAATCGAATGGGAAATTTGATGAATAGTAGAGGTGCCGTATTTTGTATCACTACGCCCCCATGCGCGGGTCACAAACCCTGAGCAGTCAACACCACGTGCGCAACTTGGCTGAGATGTGTTAATATTACCCGCCTGGTAGCCGTTGTCCATGTACCAATTGTAACCAGCAACTGTATCCCATTGTCCCCAGGCATATGCAACACTGCCGTAGTTGCCCGCACCACCAATGTAGCGTGGTTTGATGCGTCCGGCACAATATCCATCCGTGGCCGTCGCATTCAGAAATTTTGAGTTGTCGCGATAACTCCATGCATTAGCTGCGATAGTGCCTCGAGAAATACTGCAGGACATGGTTCCCTCAGTATTCTCGGTTATTGTATCACTTGTTGGTATGATGTCCTGCACAACCGGCAGCACCGCTGGCAAATCGTTAACAAAGGTTAATCGAACCACGGCAACACTCTCAGGCCGCGTTAGGAGCGCATAAACTTCGCCATCATCATCAAGTGCGAAAGGTTGATCAACATGTATATGCTGGTCTGCCAGTGGAAAACGAGCCATGCCAAGGAGTTGCCCGCTTACATCATACCGCCGCAGAACCTGATCAATCTGCAGCGTTCCCCGTTCATCCTGCACCAGTTCACTAACAGCAACAATAAAGTCCGTAGGGCCAGGTCTGCCAAGCAGACGCAGTCCAGCCAGGTTGTTCGCCACAGAGACATCGATCTCTTGCGAGCCGATATTGATTCGCCCGTGTGATGGTGGCGTGGCGTTTGTACTTTCAGTGGTAATGGTAATGCGCTGCCCCTGTACTTCCAACGCGTCAGGCTCAGGCTCAACCCGTTCACCACGAGCATCCAGAAATTGATAGGTGAGTTGCGCTCTTTGTTCAAGCAACACCTGCCCATCAGCATCGATCACCAGCCCGGTAAGCAATTCACTGAGATCGTCAGGAATAGCGTGCGCGGCCACAACGGTGCCGTCGTAGGTGAGATGTAAGACCTGTGGTACCATTGCTGCTGCATCAAGGGCAAAGATGCCAGCACTGGTTGCTTCGAGGTCGGTTATACCGGTTGCAACATGACTCAGGTCGATGGTTTGTAGGATTGTACCAGCGTCACTCACATGGAGCAGATTGTTATCGACCGTGTTAGCGATGATAAATGTGCCATCAGGGGCAACTGTCAATGCGGTTGGCCCCCATTGCAACTCCTCATTACGTTGCTCAGAATACGAAACACTACCAGGTTCTACTGGCAGGGTGAAGAGTACGTCGTATTCACTAGCAACGGATTGTGCCATGACGATCGTATAAGGGATTGCAAGCAGTGCTGCTAAAAGCGCTACAAAACCCAGACACAAGGCTGATCTACCGATCTTCTTTTGCCATGCCATAGATGAATCCTTTCTTTGTGCTTGAAAAACACGTACTTTACCACAGTAGCAGCATGCAGATGCTGTTATGCTCTATCATAAACGACATATACTGAATATGTCTAGACACAATGATACGCAATATGAGTAGACATATGTCCGCAACTGCGGGGACATTTGTGTATCGAAACGAGTATGCACATACTACCACGCTACTTTGCAAAGATAATACACAGGGAGTGCGGGTGCCAGTTGTGAACCCTTAATCAGCACCGAACCCGTGATCTTTGGCCCATACGATAGCTTCAGAACGGGAGGCAAGGCCAAGTTTCCTGTACAATCGGCTCGTATAGTTGCGTACTGTCTGTTCAGCTAAACCTGATTCAGCCGCAATCTGAGAATTGCTCCACCCATGCGCAAGCAACTCCAAAAGATACACCTCTTGCGGCGTTAAATCAGCAGTAGCCGCTACGTGTTCAACACATGCTGGCTGGATCAGTTGTTCGATCACAGTGCGACTAAACCATGTTCCGCCGTGAGCTACCGCCCGAATCGCATAGATGACCGATTCAGTCGCCTCATCTTTCAGGATATAACCAGACACTCCCGCCTGTGCAACACTACGCGCATACGCATCGTCTACCATGGCACTCAGCACCAGGATTTTAGTATCTGCACATGCTGTACGAAGTTGTGCGATGGTGTCGTCTGGGGATAGCCCTGGCATATGCAAGTCTACGACGAGTACATCTGGACAGATCGTAGCGCAATGCTGTATAGCTTCCGACCCATCAGCACACTCACCGACGACAATAAGATCAGCAGCACTTTCAATAATGGCACGAATACCCGTTCGAATTAACGGGTGATTATCTGCAATGAACACACGTATCGGTTCATTCATGGTTATTCACCATATTTTTCAAAAATACACACGCACTGATCATAGTTTTGTTCTCCTGGTTGTCATGTCATAGATGGGGACGTTATTCTTGTTTTGAGGTACGTGGTGGCCGTGCTATGTATGTCCAATTATGTAGTCTGGCTCTATCATTCTTGCGATGCGCAACTACTTCCTCTATCCTGTAGAGGATTTTCTATCCTACCCCATATCTTTAGAAACATCATACCACGAGCCACATGGTGCTATCCGTGTTGGAATAAGCTAGCAGTAGCCAGGGTAGCTGTAGTGGATATGCTGTGCATTCCAACGGGCAACACAAATGAGCAGGAACTGAAGCAGGAATGTTGAGGCACTGCTTGACGTAGTAGCCGATACTACAGGACTTACGCGGTGGTTTGGTCAACTCGCCTTTTCGCCTTCGGCAGAGCGGTACTTTTTCTGTTGAAAGTGTCTCTTCCACGCTGCGGCAGGCGAAAAAGCCTGGCGCGGCGACGACCCGTTCTTCATCTTGTCTCTTCCACGCTGCGGCAGGCGAAAAAGTTTGTCCTGAGCGTAGTCGAAGGAACGTTGGTTCACGCGACTGCGTAAGTCCTTACTATAAACATTGGTGAGATGCCTTCAAGGTTGCCAGCATGCTATAATGTTGTACAGGATGAGACCCACTCCGTTCAGTAAGGCAAATACAGCAGCACATTGGGTACCCTGTTGAGCGGTTGGGGCGAGCGCGACGGTATGGATACCAGCGACTAAAGTCGTTACTACATGGTGATCACACGGTGGGTGGTGACAACAGAAGTCGTTGACGGTGCGACATGTAGTAACGACTTCAGTCGTTTACCGGGCGGTTCGGCGGCAGGTTCGGCGGCATGTAGTAACGACTTCAGTCGTTTACCGGGCGGTTCGGCGACAGGTTCGGCGGCAGGTTCGGCGACATGTAGTGACGACTTCAGTCGTTTGCCAGGCGGTCAGGATGTTGGTCGTAAAGACTGAAATCGTCTACACAAGGAAAATTGCTGCTATGCCTTATGAATATCGCCATCTCAGTCCGCAGGAGCAAGCCGCGCTTGTCGCACAACGCTGTACACGGGGTTACCCGTTGCATGCTCCGCCGCATCCGTATCGTGAAGCGGGTTGGTACTTGCTCACAGCCGCGACATATGAACATGCGCCGATTATGCAGTCGGCAGAACGCCGATCCGAGTTTGAAGAACGCATACTCACCACCTTATCTAGCAAGACGATAGATGTGGCCGGATGGGTTATTTTGCCGAATCACTATCACCTGCTGGTCGGCGTCAACACGCTCGATACTATCTCAATGATCCTCAAGCAGGTGCATGGCACGACATCGCGCACATAGAATCAAGTGGATGGAGTAACCGGGAAGCGGCATGTTTGGTACAAATTTGCAGATCAGTGTATTCGCAACGAATGCCATTACTATCGCGCACTAAATTACATCCACTTTAACCCGGTGAAGCATGGCTATGTTGACGATCCATATATCTGGGAATGGTCAAGTGTGCTGCTCTATCTGGAGACTCAGGGGCGTGAGTGGTTGCGGCGTACCTGGAAAGATCATCCTGTGGGCAATTTTGGAGTTGAGTGGGACGATTGAAAGGGTGCAGAACGAAGGGTGGCGGCAACGACGGAAGGGGTTGGTATTGGTGTAGTGACGCCTTCAGTCGTTGGTATTGGTGTAGTGACGCCTTCAGTCGTTGATGTCGCGCTCATACCCACTACCATTGTCATGACCGGGTACCGCCCGGCAACGACTAAAGTCGTCACTACATGCGGCATGGTAGGCCGCACCGTTACCATTGTCATGACCGGGTACCGCCCGGCAACGACTAAAGTCGTCACTACATGCGGCATGGTAGGCCGCACCGTTACCATCGTTATGACCGGGTACCGCCTGGTCACGACTAAAGTCGTCACTACATGCGGCATGGTAGGCCGCACCGTTACCATCGTTATGACCAGATACCGCCCGGTCACGACTAAAGTCGTCACTACATGCGGCATGGTAGGCCGCACCGTTACCATCGTTATGACCGGATACCGCCTGGTCACGACTAAAGTCGTCATTATATGCGGCATGGTAGGCCGCACCGTCAACGCCTGCGCTCATGACCACACAGACTGATAGCTCGGTATTAATGCCTTTAGTCATTTGTACTCATGTAGGAACGACTTTAGTCGTTTATGTTTACATGGTAAAGTTCCGCTAAAACCTATTCCTTGTCTGGTGCGTGCGTCCGTGTATGATGGAAGATGCGCGTTGCTGACCAGATCAAGATCATACCCAGTCCCATTTTTAGTACGGAAGAGGGAACAATCCCTACGAGAAGACCACCGATGACAGCCCCGATCACGGAGCCAATCCCCATAGGCACAATGGTCTGGTAGCGATCGCGGCGCTCGGCATAGGCGTGCTGACGAGCATAGCGCAACACACCCATCAGGACGGTTGGCAGACTGATTAGCAGGCTGGCAGTACCAGCCACTTTGATCTCGGTACCATAGGCAAAGACCAGTGTCGGGATGATCAACTCACCGCCGGCCACGCCAAGCATGCTGCTGGCCAGTCCAATTGCTAATCCGAACAACACGCCGGTCAATACCCGCCAGACCGGCTGGTCGGGAACTAGCGCCGGAATCTGCTGGGGTACGAAGCCTTCAATGATCAACATCCCGCCGATGACCACCAGGAAGACGAGAATGATCCGTTCGAGCCGCTCGTTTGAGAGTCGCCCGACCAGACCGGTGCCGACAAACGCGGTGATGAGCGCACCGGCAATTATGGCCAGCATTGGTGGTAGCAACGGAATAATCGGGGTCAACGCGAGTGTGCTGCTACGGATGGCAAGTGAGGCCATTACCGTTACAAGGCTGACCGCTAGATTGAGTGCAACGGCCTGGCGAGCGATATAGCCGAGCGGCCCGGCCAGCACCGGCAGGCGAAACTCCGCCCCACCCAGGCCAATCAGTCCCCCCAGGGTACCAATCGGTATGGCAATTCCAAAAGCAAACAGGGGACGATTTTGCGGATCAGTGTGTGCAGATGATTGAACAGCAGTCGGTGGTCTGGTCATCAAGTATTCTCCTTATTGACACGAGTTATACCAATTTGACGTAAACATTCCGTATACGCTGAAATCCCCTGTCTGGTGCGGCGCGGCGAAGCCGCGCCGCACCAGACAGGAACATGGGCGGGGGCCGCAGGCCCCCGCCCCCCCACCACGACACAGTCTCGTTGGAGGACGTATGGCAAAAACATGCGGAATGTTCACATCGAAACGGTATTACATGGTCGCTCGAACACAACGTTCCTTCGACTACGCTCAGGACAAGCTTTTTTCGCCTGCGGCAGAGCGAAGGCGGGCACAAGACACGGCCCCTACATCTGTTCTTCACCCCAAATTTTCGCCTAAGACAATCGTTCCCAATGCCAGATTTCGATGTGACACATCGAGTATGGAGTGACGACTTCAGTCGTTATACACCTTCACAAACGACAAAAGCTATTACGACGTGCGACACAACCGTAAAGCAGCGACGAACCTTGTCTCAGACGAAAACGTGGGGTGAAAAACGAGTTTCTTCCACACTGCCGCAGGCGAAAAAAGTGTATGCGGTTGTGAAAGACCGTCCGATTATGTCAACGTGAATGTCCTGTTTGTGAAAGGACAGACGCGGTTGTCAGGCATTGTGTTCGTGATGAACATGGTGATGCGTAGGATTGCTGTGTGGTTTGGGATCGTAATGTTGATGAGATGTATGACCCTGTCGATCGTGGCGCGAGGGAATGACGATAATGCTCTCTTTCCGTAGCGCCAGCTTTACTGCCGCGCCTGGTGGTAGCGGAAGGTTCGTATAGGTTCTCGTCGGATGGTCGATTTCGACTACATGACGGTCGGACAATGCGACCCGCAACCGATGCATATGCCGTCCGGGGCGGCGCTCCACGATAGTACCATCCAGGTAATTTTGTTGAACGACGTGGCTGACCGGACGATCAGGATAGAGTACCCGAATGTCTTCAGGACGAATGCAGGCTGTTACCTCGCTGCCTGGGGGACAATCAAGCGGCATTGACTCCAGCATTAACCCATCCCAGTCGAGCAATAGCCGGGCAGTGCTGGACTCGATCACCCGTGTGTGAATGATATTGGGAATGCCGAGAATGTCAAGCACGCGACGATTGGCGGGATGTACGAAGACATCATCGAGTGTGGCAACCTGTTCCACGTGCCCGTTGTGGATGATAGCCAGCCGATGACCGATGGCGAAGGCATCATCAAGGTTGTGGGTGACATATAGTACGATCAGTTGCTCCTCTGCCTGGAGCGTGCGAATATCTGCGTGCAGTTGATCGCGAATGACCCGATCCAGCGCCGAGAACGACTCATCAAATAAAAGGACACGCGGATTGGTTGCCAGGGCGCGTGCAATGGCCACGCGCTGTTGTTGTCCCCCGGAAAGCTGGTGTGGCATACGGTGTGCCAGGTGCGGTAGGCGTATGCGTTCGAGGAGCGTGAGCGCACGCTGGTGAGCATCCCGTTGACCGGCCATGGGATAGGCGATATTTTCGAGAACCGTTAGATGCGGGAATAGGGCATACTGCTGAAAGACGTAGCCAATACACCGCTTGCGCGCCGGTACATTGATCAACGGTAAGGCTGGTCTACGCTGAAAAAACAGCGTATCATTCAAGGCAATCGTTCCACTATCCGGGGTCATTAAACCCGCAATCGCCTGCAGGGTCTGCGTTTTGCCAGACCCGGAAGGGCCAAAGAGTACCAGGATCTCCGGTCTGACTGACAGCTCTATCTGGAGCGAAAAGGTGCCGAGCCGTTTTTCAATATCAATGTGAAGCTGCGAGTTCGTCATGAACCTCCTCCGTTCTTGTTGTAGCAGCCCGATACTGTTCGGGTGGTGGCTCAAGCCGACGTACCCAGAACAGGCCCACAAAGGCTAGACCGGTCATCACCAGCACCATCAGATGGGCATCTGCATAGCGCTGAGACTGAACCGCATCATAGATCGCCACGGGCAGCGTCTGGGTGCGACCAGGAATATTTCCCGTAACCATTAGGGTCGCGCCAAACTCACCCAGGGCGCGAGCGCCCCCCAGAATAAGGCCCGCCAGAATACCCCGGCGTGCAAGCGGGATGGTGATCCGCCATAGAATTTCTATTTCACTGGAACCGAGCGTACGCGCTGCGTTTTCCAGTACTGGATCAACGGTAGATAGTGCAGCGCGGGTACTCTGTACCATCAATGGCAATCCGGTAATTGTTGCCGCAATGACCGCCGCAGGTAAGGTGAACAGCAACCGAATATTGAACCACTCCACCAGCGGGCTGCCCCGCCCAAGCAGGAGTAACAGGTAATACCCCAGGACACTTGGTGGGAGTACCAGTGGGAGCAAAATGATGGTTTCGATCAGGATCAACCCCGGCAGACGCACACGTGTGAGGAACAGCGCGGCAGCCAGACCAACAATCAGGATGGCAATCGTGGCAATGGCAGTCACCTGCAACGAGAGCCAGAATGCCGGCCAGTTCATGGTGTAACAATCTCCCCCGGTAAAATGAAGCCATACTTCTTCATAATCTCATGTCCAGTCGGGCCATTGACAAAGTCGATAAACGCACGTGCCTCGGCTTCGCGTGGAGTTCCGGTGATGGCGGCTGCCATCTGAATCAGCGGATTTTCCGGATGCAGTTCCGCCGGAATGAGTTCCCAATTTCCTGTTCCCTGCACACTCAGCGAGAGAGCAACAATGGCAACATCAACATTGCCTGTATCGGCTATGGTCAACGTCTGGGCAATATTTTCGCCAAAGACGAGTCGCGGTTTTACCGTCTCCCAGATTCCAGCCTTTTCCAGCGCCTCTTTTGCTGCCTGACCATATGGTGCATGTTCGGGATTGGCGATGGCAATGCGGGCATATTCTGGTTGTACCAGATCTTCGATCTGCTGTGGGCGTAACGGACTGTCGGCACGTGTCCAGAGGGTGATGCGTCCCTGGGCATATACCTCCATCGTGTCGGCAATAACCAGTCCCTGCGCATCAAGATCTTCAATAAAGGACTGGTTAGCAGCGTAGAAGAGATCAAAAGGTGCGCCACGTTCGATCTGTTGGGCGAGTTGGCCCGTTGATCCCATGTTAAAATCGACCTTGATACCGGTTTGTTCCTCAAACAGTTGGCCGATCTCAAGAAAGGCTGGTGTAAGATCAGCGGCAGCAGCGATCGTCAATGCGGTAGTTTCACCAGTCGCGTCAACAGCGGTCGGTTCCGAATTCGTTGCAGGTAGGACTTCAGCGGTAGACTGCATGCCACAGGCGGTAGACAAGACGACCAGGAGCATAGCATAGATCCAGCGAATACATACTTTCATCGGAATATCCTCCTTAATAAACTATTCCACAGGACTTATGCGGTGGTATGGTCAGATCGCCTTTTCGCCTTCGGCAGAGCGGTATGTTGTTTCTGTGTGGATGCAGGCGCAAAAGACGTGGTGTTCACGCGCCCGCGTACGCTCTGTTCTATTCACCAGAACCAGATCAACGAACTTGTTGAGCGCATAGATGTTCAACGGTGAACAGTTGCGGCAGTGCAGAGGTAACCCGATTGCAGAGGCTTAATTATAACGTGACTAGGATTTTTTTGAGTATAAATGGTGATGAGTAGTTTGTCAAATCATTTTCGTCATAGTGTACGCCATAGTTTTCTCAGGAGGCCACACCCTGGCTGAACAATCGAAGGCATTCGTCAAAGGGGTTGAGGCCCCGTGTCTGCCAGATTTCGAACAGGCTGGCCAGGGCAATATGCAACTCGTCCACCGGAAAAAAAACCAGGCGTTCGTCCTCTTTTCGGTTGACGAGCAAGCTCACCATTACCTTACGCCCGCCCGCGCCCCGGAGGGGCGCGCTCCCAGGTTCACCGCCTGCCCGCTGTAGTCCGTGCCCGCCCGCGCCCCGGAGGGACGCGCACCCAGGGGGCCTGCCCGCCCGCGCCCCAGAGGGACGCGCACCCAGGGGGGCGTTGCCCGCGCCCCGGAGGGGCGCGCTCCCAGGTTCACCGCCTGCCCGCTGTAGTCCGTGCCCGCCCGCGCCCCGGAGGGACGCGCTCCCAGGGGGCCTGCCCGCCCGCGCCCCAGAGGGACGCGCTCCCAGGGGGGCGTTGCCCGCGCCCCGGAGGGGCGCGCTCCCAGGTTCACCGCCTGCCCGCTGTAGGGCACGGCTCCGACGTGCCCATGTCCGTGCCCGCCCGCGCCCCGGAGGGACGCGCACCCAGGGGGCCTGCCCGCCCGCGCCCCAGAGGGACGCGCTCCCAGGGGGGCGTTGCCCGCGCCCCGGAGGGGCGCGCTACGGCGCCTGCCGCACCGCCCGCCGTCCGCGCCCCGGGGGGCGGTACAATGCCCTCCGCACGCCCGTTGGCACCCTGGCATTGTTATGCATTGCCCCACAACGCCCATACATGGCGATCATGGTAATATCCTGCATTGCCGGACGCTGCAACGCGATCCGGTTGATGTTACCTGATCGCATCTGTCTACACAGGTATGGATCCGTGTCGTGGGTGGTATCGATCAGTGTATGGCGGATAGAAAAACAGGCCTGTTACACAGTGCTGTAACAGGCCTGACTATAGCAATTATATGGCACATGAAACGTGGCGACCCCGGCGCGATTCGAACGCGCGACCTCTTCCTCCGCAGGGAAGCGCTCTAATCCACTGAGCTACGAGGTCATAATGTGTTTCAGGTTGTATAATAGCATGCATCGGCAAATTGCGCAACTCGTATCCTATCCTATCAACTGCTGCACATGGTCGTTCAGCGAGCAGGTCACAGCGCACTCATTTCAATAGTGCGCTGTGACCGCTCATTGTATGCCGGTATGTGGGGAACCTACCGGGCGATCTGGTCAATCCGTGATTGTACCCAGAACCCGGGAACGTCCTCCGAACGAGGCTGCAACAGGCCACTCGCCACAAGCGTGTATGTCCAACCAGCTTCAAAGCGCAGAGGCGGCGTAGTGAAGACGACCCTCGATGAGCCAGCAGGTGTAATGTCAAACGTGTAACTGCCTGCGGGTACATCAAGATAAGCTGCAGCCTTGAACGGTACGTTTGCCAGCACCACGGTATCTGTGTCGGCCAGCTTAATATCAACCGCTGGTGCGTCAGGCGCTGCATGCAAAATACGCACGCGGGCCTGACCAGCCGGGGGTACTTCGGTAATGTCCTCGAGCAGAAGCGGCTCGAGGCGTGCTACACGATTGACCGCCGCCACCGTATAGGCTTTACCACCATCAAGTTGTACCGTGGCATCAATCACTGCTGCCCCTGGCCCGGCTCCAGTCGGCGCAACCTGAATGCGATAGACACCACCAGGAACCGAAAGCGCACCACTGAGCGCAAAGAAGGGCACATTCTGCAGAATGAGCGTGCCGTCAACAAACACATCCACTGCGGGCGCATCGGGCGAAGCGTGCATGACTCGCACCTGCGCTGGCGCTTCTTGGGCCACGGTCGTCAACGGCAGAATTGAAACCAGCGCCAGCGCCATCCCGATCAAGAGCATCAAACGTCGCACGGAATACCTCCTTGAGATACATGTAAAACAGACCTATGAGCTATAAACAGACCTATAAAGGCATAAGCTTGCGACACATAGTGATATATGAACATGCCTTTTCTAGTATGTGTATATTATATACGATGTTTAGACTCTGCTTGGATGTATGTCTGGGGAGGCAATTGGTAAATCCAGGACAAAGCGTGCTCCACGCAGGAATTTCTCATCCAACCAGACCTGCCCGCCATGCGCTGTGGCAATTTCGCGCACAATTGCCAGGCCCAACCCGCTGCCAGTCGGTTCAGTGCCAGAGGCTGCAGGCTCGGTGCCACGTACTCCTCGCTCCCAGATGCGTTCACGCAGGTCAGGTGGCACCCCCGGGCCAGTATCGGTCACGCTCAGGCGCACACAGGCTCCGCCACCGGCATGCATAAACTGAGCCAGCATGACCTGCACTCGAATGACTCCTCCGGTTGGTGTAGCCTTAAAGGCATTGTCCAGCAAATTCAGCACCGCCTGCTTCAGCCGATCACGGTCACCTTGAATGGCGGGTAACCGGGCCTGGATTTCGCAGGTGAGCGTCAGCCCGGTACGATCGGCCCGTCCCTTCAAAAACCCGCACAGTTCGCGCACCAGATCATCGAGTTGGAGCAAACAATACTCAGCGGGCAACAAGGCCCCATCGCTGGATGACCGCAGCAGATCATCCACCATCCGGGTCAACCGTGCTGTCTCGGCTTCGAGGGTGCTAAAGGTCGGCTGTTGATCGGCGGGGGCCACATCGCGCAGATTCTCAATCACACCACGCATGATGGTCAGTGGTGTGCGCAGATCATGGGAAATACTGCGAAAGAATTGTGCCCGTGCCTTCTCCAGTTCTTTGAGCCGGGTAATATCACGCAGCACCCATACCGTAGCCGGTATCCGCGCTGTCAGTGAGCGCCCAGAACCGGCTGGCGTTGTGGATGCAATCGGGCTGATGGTAATGTGCAGTTGCCGCTGCCCTGCCCAGGCTTCGTGTTCAATCGGCGCGGCAGGATTGGGCGTAAGGTTGAGCGCCATCAGTCGATCAGTGATCTCACTCTGGTTATCTGTTCCGAGCAACGTTAATGCGGCTGGATTGGCAAACAGCAATTTGCGATTGGTATCGAGTGCGACTACCCCTTCTGAGATGGAGGTGAGCACTGCAGCCAGGCGGGCGCGCTCCCGTTCCGTCTCGGCAATGCGGGCCTGCAGCTGTTCGGCCATATAATCCAGGCTCTGGGCCAGCACAGCGATCTCGTTCCGCAATCGACCATGACCGGCCGGAGTTGTCGGTGACTCCAGGCTGGCAATGCGTCCTTCCTGTTGTGCATTCCCTGCCGTTAACTGCTCGGCGTGCCGGGTCAAGCGGATGATCGGACGAGCAATGGAACGTGCTACCAGCACGCTGACCAGCGCCATCACGAGGGCCGCAGCCAGTGCAGTCTGCACGACCATACCGCCCAATCTATTGCGGGGTCGTTCCTCCGCCATAATCACGCGAGAGAGTTCAACGACACCGATTGTCCCCTCATTGGCAATAATCGGGTATGCAGCATAGCGCCGATTAGCCGCATGGGACACTGGGATGGGCAATGGATTGGAGACATAGGGGAGGACGGCACGACTGGGAAAGGGGCCGAGACCACTGGCTTCAGTGAGCAGCGCCCCGGTAGGCGCAAAGATACGTACAGTCGTATTGCCGGGCAACACTCGCCCGGAGACCAGATCGGGAGCGAGTGAGCGTAATTCAGCGGGCGTACTGGCTAATTCAGCGACAAAACCGGCATAGAGTTCAGTTTGTGCCTGCAGTTCACGCTGCTGTTGTTGCTCGGCATAATGTTCAGCCAGCACAATCAAACCGGCGCCAGGCAGCAGCAGCCCAACCAGCGTGATCACCAGATACGTTAGTGTCAAACGCAGAGTGAGAGACATGCAGATCCAGGGGATTACAGAACTGCACTAACCAGCGGGTTCAACGCTGGTTAGTGCAGTAGCGTATACATTCCGAACCACGGTTACTCGCGTTCGCTGATCGGGACGTAAGGTACGTTCATTGGCCCAATGTACTCTGATTCGGGGCGGATGAGGCGGTTATCACTATACTGCTCATAGACGTGAGCCGTCCACCCGGCAACGCGACTAATGGCAAAAATAGGTGTAAATATGTCGATGGGAATACCAAGGGTGTAGTAGAGTGAAGCCGAGTAGAAGTCAACATTAATAGGCAAGGATGTTTCTTTCTGCACAATCTCACGAATACGCTCGCTTATCTGATACCAGCGCATATTGTTGGTACTCTCACCAATCTGCTTCGAGAGCTTCTGCAACCAGGCTGCCCGGGGATCATCGGCCTTGTATACGCGATGCCCAAAGCCCATAATCTTCTTCTTGGCCGCAAACATGCCGCGCAGATACTGCTCTACGCGATCGACATCGCCGATCTCCAGGAGCATCCGCATGACTTGCTCGTTTGCGCCACCGTGCAGTGGACCTTTGAGCGTGCCAATAGCCGAGGTAATCGAGCTATGCAGATTCGAGAGCGTACTGGCGGTGATGCGGGCGGCAAACGTACTGGCATTCAAGCCGTGATCCGCGTGCAGGATTAACGCGGTATCCAGTACCTTCGCTTCTGTCTCACTCGGTACCCTGTCCGTCAACATATACAGGAAATTCGCAGCATGGCTTAAGGTTTTGCTGGGCGTCACTGGCCATAGCCCATTGCGAATACGATTCCAGGCAGCCACAACGGTCGGCATTGAAGCGGTAAGACGAATGGATTTGTTGACGTTGGCTTCCAGGGAATTATCCCCTTCGTCCGGGTCATAGGTTGCCATGACGGAGACAGCAGTGCGCAACACGCCCATTGGCGAGGTTTTCTTGGGAAGAGAGAGTAAAATAGAAATAACATCATTCGGCACCAGACGATTATCGGCGAATTTCTGCTGAAAGCGTTCCAACTGTCCCTTTGTCGGTAGTTTCCCATACCATAACAGAGCAGTGGTCTCCTCAAATGTTGAGTTGGCAGCGAGGTCATTAATATCAATGCCACGATAAAAGAGTCGCCCGTTTATGCCGTCAATGTGACTGATACCCGTTTGTGCGGCAACAACACCTTCCAATCCTTTGCTTTTCTTCGCTGCTTCCTCGCGGCTAGGGATATTGCCATCCTTGAGTGTTATCATTCTTTTCCTTCCTTTCATTCCTTGAAAGAAATTGAACCGGGTCTACCATAAAAAATAAGCCATGAAGAGATTAACTGCATAATTATTTGGCATGCGGAACTGTTCCAGCCGAGAGGTCGGCAAGGGCCGTGCCCCTTGCCAGCGCTTCTTGTCTGGCCCATACAAGAAGGTTTTGCGGGAACCTACGGCCCCCGCGCCCCCCGTAGCGAACGTTCCCTGGAACGAGTCACAGCAGACAGTCAATGTGTAGTACCAATAGTTTCCGCATGGAACGCCTCCGGCCCGCGATCCAACTGCCAGCAACGGTGCATATGAAGCGTGACGCCAGATGTTCCGGTAGTCACCAGACAGATTCAGGCGCTCGTTCTCTTTCTTTCCAGTGATCCGTACTTTCCAATGAGCCATAGCTCAGGTATATTACCAGGACTGATGGTGCTCTCGTATAGTATAAGTATAGCGGCAAGGGTTACAAAATAAATTGAGCAAACTTTCACAACATCGTTATCCACGCAACTCACGCACGAAAGTCACAGCCTCGTCGATCAACTGTTCCGGAGGCACGCGTGCAATACGATCGATCAGCGCACTCCCGACAATCGCGCCATCGGCCACTGCCGCCACCTGCTGCACGTGTTCGGCAGTGCTAATACCAAAACCAACCGCCAGCGGCAGAGCGGTTGCGCGGCGCACACGACCGAGAAAATCAGCCAGTCCGTGGGCGAGATCCTGGCGTGCACCTGTGATACCTGTCAATGAAACACAGTACACAAACCCACTCGCCAGACGCGCAATTGCGGCCAGGCGCTCGTCTGGCGTAGTTGGCGTGGCAAACATAATCACATCAAGCCCATGCGGAACGGCCGCCTGGTGCAATTCGGTGATTTCTTCAGGCGGCACATCGGGTACAATCCAGCCATCGCCCCCCACTGCCGCGAGATCGGCACATACCCGTTTCAGACCATAGCGCAACAGCGGATTGTAGTAGCCCATCAGCAATAGCGGTGCCTGCACGCCACGTGCCCGTAGGGCGGCCACTGTCTCGAGACAAACCGAGAGCGTCACTCCATTGGCCAGTGCCTGCTCATTCGCACGCTGAATAGTGGCACCATCCGCCAGGGGATCAGAAAAGGGTATCCCAAGTTCAAACAGATCCGCACCTGCGGCTTCCAGGGCTGGTACCAGTGCCAGGGTACTATCGGGCTGGGGAAATCCAACGGTGAGATAGGGCATCAGCGCCACGCGCCTGACAGCCCTCAAATGGACAAATGTTTGTGCAATGCGGCTCATAGTCCCTCAACCAGTATGGCTGCGTGTGTCACCACACGAACACAACATTTTGTGATACTTCTATGATACCATACTGTGCCTGCTGGTGCGCCGTGATATACACATACGTTCTGGACAGATTGCTTAACATCTGTCTGAACCGTGAGTATGTGAGGGACTTCACTCTGCACGATTTGCTCTTCCTTCGTGGTGGGTAGCATGGGAGTTCCTGGAGAGTGCCCTTCACCCACACCCTCTGAATCTCTGTTACACGCCACAAACTTTTCAGGCAGTCTCCGGGGGCAGGAAATCACCGCCTGCGCCCCACCACAGTACAAAATTCATCATTCCCAACACATGTACATCGGATCTGACTGACTGCTGCTTCATGGCTCTAATAGTCACCAGACCCTATGCTATAATATGTACAATTCGTGGTTCTGTGGTAAGGAGGCATAGCAATGCTTACAGTCCGAAACCAGCTCGGACGTCTCGCTGCATTGTTGCGTCGGTATCAAGACTGGCTTGACCGACACAAGAGGCTCAAATACTGGCTTCATGTTCTGCGTCTGGGGTTATTTCAGTTTGGGATGGGACTCTCACTGGCACCGCTCACGGGTACCTTGAACCGGGTATTGATTGATGAGGCAGGTATACCTGCGGTTGCAGTAGGTTTTCTGATCTCAATTCACTATTTTGTCTCTCCCGCCCGCGTGTTGATTGGCTTTCGTTCTGATCAAGATCGGGCTGCAGGCCACTGGCGCACGCCCTACCTCGTGTTTGGGGCTATGCTCACTTATGGTGGGTTGGCCACGGCACCCTTCTCACTCATCTTGCTCGGCGGTGATGGTCATCTAAGCTTCTGGGTCGCGCTGGTGGTTTGTACGGCAATTTTTCTGGCCTATGGGATCGGGGCAAATGTAGTGGAAACGATTTATCTGGCGCTGGTGAGCGATATTACCGAACCCAGGGAACGGGGACGAACGCTGGCGGTGCTGTGGATCATGCTCATTATGGGTACCATCGTCAGTTCGGTGATCGTGGGGCTGTTCTTGATTGACTATACGCCCGTCCGCCTCATTCGTGTCATGCAAGGCTCAGCCGTGGTGTTTGTGGTGCTAACGCTGCTGTCGATGTTGGGACAGGAACGCATCCGTCCTGACGGAACGATTGACAATCCCCATGGCGAGATTCATGTGCGGATGGCGCTGGGTGAGTCGCTGCGCTTGCTGGCCAATCACCGGCTCTTACTGGGGGTGTTCATCCTGCTCTTCCTGGCGACCATATCGTTTGCGACGCATGATGTGCTGCTCGAACCGTATGGTGGTCAGGTGCTGGATATGAGTGTTGCCGCTACGACGCGCCTGACAGCGCTGTGGGGCATTGCAATGCTCGTGGCAATTGTGCTGGCGGGGTGGTGGTTGTGGCGCGGCAGTTCACCGGTACTGCTGATTGCGCTCGGCTGTGCAACAGGGGCACTGGGCTTCCTGGTGATTGGCTACGCCAGCGATGCCGAGCTGATCAACCCGTTTCGGGCGGGTGTCTGGTTTATCGGGATGGGGCGCGGCATGTTTGTCGTTGGTAGCCTCTCGCTGGTGATGTCGATTACTGACCGCCATCACGCCGGGCTGTTCCTGGGCTTGTGGGGGGTGTCGCAGGCGCTGGCGCAGGGCCTGGGCACGATTGGCGGTGGTCTCACCCGTGACATTGCGCACTATCTGACCGGCAGTGTGGTGATTGGCTATACGACAGTCTATGCGGCGTCACTGATCGGGTTGATCTTGTCACTGCTGTTGCTGGTGTTTATGCGGCTCGAACGTCACTTCAAGGAGGGTGCTGTTCGTTCACCCTGGGCCAACTTGCAGGATGTGCCGGCCGATCAGGTGTTGTTTTAGGGCCCTGGAACACCCGGAACGTAGGAGCGCCGGGAGCGTGGGAACGTTCAAGCGTGGGAGCATTCGAGGGTGGGCCAGATCTCGCCCTGGAGGAAATGTCTATCAACAACGTCACTGTCCAACAGTTAACAGTTGGCGTGATGTGAAGCGGTGGAGCGTGGGAGCGTGGGAGTGTTCAAGTTCACAAGGGAGTTGAACGACGCAACCCACGCAGCCCACGCAGGCAGAAGGTTTGATGGCTACCCCTGGCTATAACCAAGGTAGTTGAGTCGCGTGTATTTACCCTACAACGCTACCCGGTCATTGATGTTGCTCTCGTACCCAAAGAGGATGCGACTCGATGAAACGTACTCGCCCTGGAACTCCCGACGGTGCTGATTGATGAACCAGACCACCGCGGGGCGCAGCGGAATGCCTGTCTCCGCGGTGGTGAGCAACCATCTGAGATCCTCAGCCCACGATCGATCCGCCGCTACTTCCGCCAGGGTGCGGGCTTGCAGAGAACTTGCCACGCGCAACCGGAGCGCGATGTCGGCCGCAAGGGTAATGGCGAGATGGTCGAAGATCCCATGCCCACTGCTGAAGAACGACAAGTCGTAGAGCAGTTCACCAGCCAGCAGCCCTGGAAGGCCCCAAAATGACTGAACGTTGAGTCATAATGGTGTGTGGTTCTTTGGTAAAACCAGTGGATACAAGGAAAGGACAAACAAAACTGAGTTTTGCGTTATCTATGACTCACGTCTCAAATCTGTCGTATTGACAACACGTGGTGGGGCGTTACGAGTACTGCACCGTCCTCGCCAAAGTTCATGGCAGGTTGATTGCTTTCATAGATTTTTTCCAAAGAGAGTATAGCAACGTTGAAAACTACAGCGACGTACCGCACCACCCAATATCTTTCAAGCGGCCACCGATAGCACCGTGGTGGTGAGCAGTTCGCGCAAAAATTGCCCGGTAAACGAGCTATCCACCCGGGCCACCTGCTCAGGGGTACCCTGGGCCACGATCATGCCCCCGCTGTCGCCGCCTTCCGGCCCCAGGTCGATCACCCAGTCGGCGGTTTTAATCACATCCAGGTTGTGTTCGATTACGATCACCGTGTTACCCGCCGCTACCAGACGGTGAAGTACCTGGAGCAGATTCTGTATATCAGCGAAATGCAGTCCCGTGGTCGGCTCATCCAGGATGTAGAGCGTGCGCCCGGTGGCAACCCGTGCCAGTTCCTTCGCCAGCTTGACCCGCTGCGCCTCGCCGCCGCTCAAGGTGGTGGCGGGCTGACCGAGCTTGATATAATCCAGGCCAACATCGTGCAGCGTTTGCAGAATGCGCCGCACCCGGGGCACCTTGTCGAAGAACTCCAGCGCTGTTTGCACATCCATATCCAGCACATCGGCAATCGTTTTGCCACGATAGCGTACCTGCAATGTCTCGCGGTTATAGCGTTTGCCTTTGCACACATCGCAGCGCACCCAGACATCGGCCAGGAACTGCATATCAATCCGAATCTCGCCGTTGCCCTCGCAGGCCTCACAGCGCCCGCCCTTGAGATTGAACGAGAAGCGGCCCGGATCGTAGCCACGCAGTCTGGCCTCCGGGGTCTGGGCAAAGAGGTTGCGCAACAGATCGAACAGCTTGACATAGGTCGCCGGGTTGCTGCGCGGTGTGCGGCCAATTGGCTGCTGGTCAATATTGATCACTTTATCCAGATACTCAATGCCCAGAATGTTGCGATGTGGGCCTGGGCGTATCTGAGCGCGGTGCAGGCGTCCCGCCAGCGCCGGGTAGAGCGTCTCGCTGATCAGCGATGATTTACCACTGCCGCTGACACCGGTAATGGCAATAAAACAGCCGAGAGGGAAGCGCACATCAAGATCGCGCAGATTATTCATCGTTGCACCCTGGATCTCCAGCCAGGTATCCCCCGGTATGCGCCGCCAGGGAGGAGTGGTTATCTCCAGTTTTCCACTGAGATAATCGCCAGTAAGCGAGCCGCTCTGACAAACCACCTCTGGCGGGCCAGCCGCAACGACCATCCCACCCTTCACACCCGCCCCCGGCCCAAAGTCCACAATCCAGTCTGCACTCTGCATCGTCTCCAGATCATGCTCAACCACCACCAGCGTGTTGCCCAGATCGCGCAGCCGCAGGAGCGAGTTCAGCAACTTGCGGTTGTCGCGCTGATGCAGGCCAATGCTTGGCTCATCGAGAATGTAGGTGACGCCCACCAGCCCGCTGCCAATCTGCGATGCGAGCCGAATGCGCTGCGCTTCACCGCCACTAAGCGTTGGAGCCGCTCGCTCCAGCGTCAAATAGTGCAACCCGACGTTGAGCAAGAAGCCCAGCCGCTCACGGATCTCCTTCAGCACCTCACCCGCAATCTCAAGCTGCGTGGCGGTCAATTGCGGCAAGGCACTGATCATGAACGGGGTTGAGCGCGAGGGCTGGTCACTCTGCCCGGGTGGCTGTGCGTCGTCGGTGCGGTGCATAAGCGTGACTGTCCAGTCATACGCGGCGTCAATATTCAGGCGACACACATCGTGGATGCTCAGACCACCCACGGTCACAGCCAGACTCTCTGGTCGCAGGCGGGCACCATGGCAGGCCGGGCAGGGCTGATCGCTCATAAACTGGGCATAGTATTCGCGGGTATGGTCGCTGCTGGTTTGCATGAAGCGCCGCCGGATCTCGCCGGCGAGACCCTCCCAGGGTCGATAAAACTCACCATGACTGCCGTGTTCGTTATTCCAGGTAAAGCGGATTTTCTCGCCCCCGCTGCCGGCGATCAGCACCTCGCGTTGCCGCTCAGTCAGTTGCTCCCAGGGTGTGTCCAGGTCAAAACCATAGTGATCGGCAATCGCAACCAGCGAGCGATAGGCCCAGGAGTCACGCTTCTTCTGTAATTCGCCCCAATACGGTACGGCACCCTCATGCAACGACAACCGCGGGTTGGGTACCAGCAGGGTTGGATCAACTTCCATACAGGTTCCCAGACCTCCACAGATGGGACAGGCACCCTGTGGTGCGTTGAACGAAAACATCTGCGGCGATAGTTCGGGGAAAGAAATACCGCAGTGCGTACACGTATTGGCTTCGCTCATCAGCCACTCGGCTGGCAGCGCCGCATCAGGTATCGCTGCTGTCCCATCATTTGCCGCAGACTGACTGCCAATTGCGGAAGGTGAGGTGGAAGCAACCACGCTGATCAGCACCTGCCCCTCACCGATGCGCAACGCGGTCTCCATACTGTCTGTCAGGCGGGTCACAAAGCTGTGCCACTCTTCGGTAATGGGGACGCTTTCCAGAGCGGCAGCGTCCGGTTGCTGTTCGGGCATCACCAGGCGATCAACCACCACTTCAATCGTATGCTTAACCTTCTTGTTTAGCTTGATCTCGTCGTTCAGATCGTGAATTTGCCCATCCACACGCACACGGACAAAGCCCTCGGCCCGTGCTTCGGCAAATACGTCCTTATATTCGCCCTTGCGCTGCAACACCAGCGGGGCTAGAATCATAAATCGGGTACCTGGCGGCAAGGCCAGCACCCGATCCACCATCTGGTCGGCTGTTTGCGCCCCCACTTCACGCCCGCATTGATGGCAGTGTGCCGTCCCGACACGCGCAAAGAGCAAGCGCAGATAATCGTAGATTTCGGTGATGGTGCCGACCGTGCTGCGTGGATTCTTGCTGGCGCTCTTCTGCTCAATCGCAATCGTGGGCGATAGTCCCTCGATAACGTCTACCTCTGGCTTTTCCATCTGCCCCAGGAACTGGCGTGCATAGGCCGAGAGGCTCTCCACATAGCGCCGTTGCCCCTCAGCATATAACGTATCGAAGGCGAGCGAGCTTTTGCCTGATCCTGACACGCCAGTCAGGACGACCAGCTTCTCGCGTGGGATCTCGACATCAACCCCCTTGAGATTATGCTCACGTGCGCCCCTGATGACAATTTTATCTCTAGACATGCAGGCGGTACTCCTTGTTCCCCGCAGGTGGCAATGTTTATGCAACGCCTGTGTGCTTGATCGCCAACGGCAGACGACCCCATCCCGGCGTCCACTGGCTGGTCAAAAGGGGAAGCGGGTACTGCTTGATGAGCGATACGAAGCGAGCGCCACCTGGCCGCAACGGTGCGGTGTGCAGATAGCGTGGGCAGGTTAAAACAGACGTGCTATGAGTATAGCACTCATGCCAGTCTGAGTCAATTATACCGCGAATCGAGGGTGTGACGAAAAGCTCCCCCTCGCTGAAGACGAGGGGGCATCCTCCCGACCGGGGGCGTCTCCGCGAGCAGTGCACCCGGCACGGACTGAGTCAATTATACCGCGAATCGAGGGTGTGACGAAAAGCTCCCCCTCGCTGAAGACGAGGGGGCATCCTCCCGACCGGGGGCGTCTCCGCGAGCAGTGCACCCGGCACACGGACGCGGGCACGCCGGAGCCGTGCCCTACAATGCGCCCGGATGCGCGCCCCGAGGTGCGGGATGGATCTGGGTGCGCGTCCCACCGGGGCGCGGGGCGGGTCTGGGTGTGCGTCCCGCCGGGACACGGACACGGGCACGCCGGAGCCGTACCCTACAGCGGGCAGGCGGTGAACCTGGGTGCGCGACCCTCCGGGGCGCGGACACGGGCACGCCGGAGCCGTACCCTACAGCGGGCAGGCGGTGAACCTGGGTGCGCGTCCCTCCGGGGCGCGGGGCGGGTCTGGGTGTGCGTCCCACCGGGGCGTGGGGCGGACGAGGGGGCATCCTCCCGACCGGGGGCGTCTCCGCGGGCGGGTGCACCCGGCACGGACGAGGGCACGCCAGAGCCGTGCCCTACAATGCGCCCGGATGCGTGCCCCGAGGTGCAGGACGGGTCTGGGTGCGCGTCCCACCGGGGCGTGGGGCGGACGAGGGGGCATCCTCCCGACCGGGGGCGTCTCCGCGGGCGGGTGTACCCGGCACACGGACGCGGGCACGCCGGAGCCGTGCCCTACAGCGGGCAGGCGGTGAACCTGGGTGCGCGACCCTCCGGGGCGCGGGGCGGGTCTGGGTGCGCGTCCCGCCGGGGGCGTCTCCGCGAGTAGTGCACCTGGCACGGACGCGGGCCCGCCGGAGCCGTGCCCTACAATGGGTCGGGGTGCGCGACCCACCCGGGCGCGGGGCGGGTCGGGGTGCGCGTCCCACCGGGGCGCGGGGCGGACGAGGGGGCATCCTCCCGACCGGGGGCGTCTCCGCGGGCGGGTGTACCCGGCACACGGATGAGGGCACGCCGGAGCCGTGCCCTACAGTCTCATCAGCACGCTCCGGTAACATTTGTTCACACTCTGTTCATCGTCCGGTTGTGGTTTGTCGCTGCTGTCGTGACAAATGACTGCTATACTGAGATCAGTGGAGTATACGAACTCTGCGAACCTGTCTGAACAGCTTACGGTGCAGAGGTCAGGGTTGATCTGTGCTGGTACCGGCACATGCATCTCCGTAGCACCTATGTGCGCCTATCTTGAATAGTATGGAGGGTATAACTATGCGATTTCGAATAACAACGTTGGTGTTGCTGCTCATCAATGCACTGGTCGTAAGCGCGTGTAGTCAGGCACAGACCACCATCTCAGCCGAAGAGATTATGCAACGGATGGAGGCGGCACGCGACGCGATGCAGGATATTCGTGCCACTGTCGCTTTTGACTTTACATCGCCAGAGAAGAGCGGTAGCATGCTTATGGAGACCTGGCTCAAAAAGACCGATCAAACCGATGCGCAGGATCGCCCGATCAACATGATGCGCATCGAGGTGCGCGAAGCATCGGAAGCGCAATTGCAGGATGCCCGCTTTGTCAGCGATGGTGAGACATTCTGGGTCTATCATCCTGACGAGAATCGCGTTTTGACCGGCACACGCGAGGATCTGGCCAGGCAGCCGATGACTGACGCAGCAGGGGCAGCACGGACATTTGAGGATATGCTGCAACGTGGTCTGGATGCTTTTGATATTGAGGTACTGGGCGAAGAGCAGATTGCTGGTCAGAATACCTGGAAACTGCGCCTGACCCCGGCCAGCGATACCCAGCAGCAGCTTCAACTGGATCGTGTCGTGCACGTGACAATGTGGGTGGACGAGGAACTGGCGTTGCCACTCCGCATTGATGTTGATGCCAGCGATATGGGCCAGGCACTGTTTGAGGTGCGCTCGCTGGATATAGATAGTGGCTTGAGTGCTGATCTCTTTACCTTTACCGTACCTGAGGGGGCCGAGGTAGTGAACGTGGCTGAACTGGCGGCGCAAATGCGTCCCCGTTCGCTGTCACTGGAGGAAGCCGCGGCTGAGGTCAATTTTGTGCTGCTCAGTCCTGCCGATTTGCCGCTTGATGCGACGCTGGTTGATGTGCAGGTGATCGGTGATAGGATGGTGATCCAGAACTATGTGGGCAGTCAGGTGACGTTCAGTATTGTGCAGAGTAGCGATGATCTGGGAACCGAGCGGCAGCCACCAGTTGGTAGCGAGGTGCGGACGATCACGGTGCGAGAACAGGAGGCGACGCTGATTACCAGTGGTGATGATCAACCAGGCAGCCTGTTGCGCTGGGTTGAAGACGACGTGCGCATTATTGTCGCCGGTACGCTGAGTGCCGACGATGCGGTGCGCGTCGCTGAGGCTTTGCAGTCATTGGATACCTGACACGATGCATGGGTCGTCTTCTCTCTTCGTCCGATCTTGACCTACAAGACGGTATTGGTTAGCGGCAGCGTGGAAGCGGCTTGCTTCTGGCTCCCAATTTTCGTCGTAAGCGAAAATCGGGGGCCAGAAAGAGACCGGGTACCGTTCTATCGCAGGCGAAAAAGACCGTAGCGACGAGTGACCGTGTAACCCGCGTAAAAAAGGACGAGGGCTAGAGTGACACAGACACAACCGCTGATCCGCACCGTCGCGCTGGCGCGACGCTATCCGATGGGCAAGACATTTGTTGATGCGCTGCGTGGCGTTGATGTGCAGATTCAGCGTGGGGAATTGGTGGCGCTGGTTGGCCCCAGTGGGAGTGGTAAATCAACGCTGCTGCATCTGGTGGGGGGCCTGGTGCGCCCCACCAGCGGCGAGGTGTGGGTGGACGACCTGGAACTGGGACGCAGCAGTGACCGCGATCTGGTTGCCTATCGTCGTGATCGCCTCGGCTTTGTCTTTCAAAACTTCAACTTGATGCCCATTCTCAGCGCGGTCGAGAATGTCGAAGTTCCGCTGATGCTGGCGAACATAGCCCCTCGTGTACGCCGCGAACGGGCGCTGGCGCTGTTGACCCAACTGGGACTCGGCCAGCGGGCGCTCCATCGTCCGTCCGAGTTGAGCGGCGGCGAGCAGCAGCGGGTGGCGATTGCCCGGGCGCTGGTGAACCACCCACAACTCATTCTGGCCGATGAGCCAACCGGCAATCTGGATAGCACAACAGGCAAAGACATTATGCGCCTCTTGCAGCACTTGATCCGCGAGGAGGGATTGACCTTGCTGCTGGTGACACACGACATGCAGGTTGCGCAGTATGCCGACCGCATTATCTACCTGCGTGATGGTTGTGTGCAGCGCATTGAGCAGGTGGCGCATCCCAATGGTGTCGTCATCTTATGATTACCGCGCTTATTTTTTGACTTTGATGGCCTGATCATGGATACCGAGTCGCCTGCTTTTGAGAGCTGGCGACAGATTTACGCCGAATATAGTCAGGAACTGAAGCTGAGTCTGTGGGAGCATGCGCTGGGGACCAACCGCTTACCTTAACCAGCGGCAGTTGGGCCTTCAGCCGTATCATGGGGCTGGTGGAGGCGATGTGATTGCCGTGATCGATGTGGCAGCAACTTCCGGCAAAACAGGGATGGTTGGCACACTCATCCGTGTTCTGAGCGATGCTGGACTGCGAGTAGCCGTTGCCAGACTAACCGGTATAGCCACCAGCAACAAACGCCATTTCTACGCTCGCTTATGCAATCAATGCGGCTTCAGGCTGCCTGATACGCATCTCATGGTATCCCAATTCTACAGGACTTACGCGGTGGTATGGTGAGCTAGCCTTTGCGCCTTGGGCGAGCGGTCGGTTGTTTCTTCTTCATGCTACAGCAGGCGTACAGGACGTGGTGTTCACGCGACTGCGTACGTCCTGTCCTTCATCGGTTGTGCAGTACCGGAGTGCAGGCTCTAACCTGGGTAGCATTCCGTCCAGGCTGAAGCCTGGATGCCAGAGGTGTAGGTTTGCTCGATGCCAGTGCCGACGCACAGCGTCGGCATCAGGTGGAGTACCAGACACAACCGACCCGGTCTACTGTCCAGATCCCAGCTTCTTACGATACAACTCCTTCCGCTGCACATAGTGTTCCGCAGTGCGGGCAATTCGCCCGGTATGTTCAGCCGGGAGCGGGCGTACCTTACCGGGAATGCCCAGTACCAGCGAATTGGGGGGTACCTGCATACCCTCTGGTACCAGCGCCCGTGCCCCGATCAGCGAGCCTTGCCCAATTCTAGCTCCATTCAGCACCACCGCCCCAATCCCAATCAGCACCTCATCTTCCAGCACCGCTCCATGCACAATTGCTCCATGCCCCAGCGTCACGCGGTTGCCCATGATCAGCGGGAAGCCCGGATCACCGTGCAGAATGCAGCCATCCTGGATATTGCAGCGCTCACCAATCGTAATTGGCACCGTGTCGGCACGTAGTACGCACATTGGCCAGATGCTGCTCTCGGCCCCGATGGTAATCGTGCCACTCAGAAAGGTCTGCGGGAACACATAGGCCGATGGGTGAATATCAAACTGGTCGATCAACTCTGTCGATTGCTCGGTCATTGCATCTGCTTCCTTTTGTTATTGATACGAGTTATACGCAGTGGCTTATTCAGCGACTGGTTTTGCCTGTGGTAGCGCTGAAGCGTTGAAGCGCGCAAGCGCTCGAACCCTCCCCGGCTTGAACGCTCAGACCACTTCCCTGCTTTGAAGGAGCGCTCTGCCACAGGCGAAAAGGCGAGCTGACCATACTACACTACCGCATACCTTGTGTTATGGAAAGCCGAAAGATGGATATCCTTCAGCCTTCAGTCTCTCATCCGCTTGTACGCGTTGATCAACCCGTTGGTGGAGGCATCATGCGCCGTGACCGGCTCAGAGCCAGACAACTCCGGCTCCACTACCTTTGCCAACTGCTTACCCAGCTCAACACCCATCTGGTCAAACGAGTTGATCTGCCAGATCACCCCTTGCGTGAAAATCTTATGCTCATACAGCGCAATCAGTGCGCCCAGCGTGGCTGGCGTGAGCATCTTGAACAGCAGCGAGTTAGACGGGCGGTTGCCCAGAAAGGTTTTGGCCCGCGCCAGCAATGCCAGTTGCTCACCCGCAATCCCCGCCGACGCCAACTCGGCCCGCGCTTCATCTTCAGTTTTGCCGCGCATCAGCGCCTCGGTCTGGGCAATGAAGTTCGCGATCAAGATCGGATGGTGCTGGCCGAGCGGATTGAGCGACTGCGCTGGTGCCAGGAAATCGCAGGGAACTAGCCTGGTACCCTGGTGAATAAGCTGGTAAAAGGCGTGCTGGCCGTTCGTACCGGGTTCGCCCCAGATAATCGGCCCCGTGGTGTAGTCCACCCACTCACCGCCGTTCGTGACGCTTTTGCCGTTGCTTTCCATATCGCCCTGCTGCAAATAGGACGGGAAACGTGCGAGGTACTGGTCATAGGGCAAAATGGCATGCGTTTCCGCACCGAAAAAATTGCTGTACCAGATACCGAGTAAGCCCATAATCACCGGGATGTTCTGGGCAAAAGGCGTGGTGCGAAAATGCTCGTCAACGCGATGGGCACCGCTCAACAGCTCCTCAAACTGATCCATCCCCAGCGCCAGCACAATCGAGAGGCCAATGGCCGACCAGAGCGAGTAACGACCACCAACCCAGTCCCAGAACTCAAACATATTGGCTGTATCAATGCCAAAATTGGCAACGGCGGCAATGTTGGTTGACATCGCCACAAAGTGTTTTGCAACGGCGGCTTCGTCCCCGGCTGTTGTCAGCAACCAGTCACGGGCTGTGTGGGCATTCGTCATCGTCTCCTGGGTCGTGAAGGTTTTGGATGCAACCAGAAACAGCGTCGTCTCTGGATTGATCTGCTTCAATGTCTCGGCAATGTCCGTACCATCCACGTTGGAGACGAAATGGAAGCGCAGGTCAGGATGAGCATAGTGCGTCAGTGCCTGCGTGACCATCTTCGGTCCCAGATCCGAGCCGCCGATGCCAATGTTGACCACATCGGTGATACACTGACCGGTATAGCCTTTCCAGTCGCCCGAACGTACCAGCTCGCTGAAGGTGCGCATCTTTGTCAGCACGCGGTTGACTTCGGGCATCACATCCTGACCATCGACCAGGATGGGGCGATTGGAGCGGTTGCGCAGCGCCACATGCAGCACGGCACGGCCCTCGGTGTTGTTGATTTTCTGGCCACTGAACATGGCCGCGATCTTGTCCTCCAGGTGTGATTGCTGCGCCAGTTGCACCAGCAGATCCATCGTCTCCGCCGTAATCCGATTCTTCGAGTAGTCGAAGAGAATATCTTCAAATTGAAGCGAGAAGCGCTCAAAGCGTTGTGGATCAGCGGCAAACAGGTCGCGCATATGCACGTTTGCCATAGCCTGATAGTGCTGCTGCAATGCTTGCCATGCCGGTAATGCGGTCAGTGTGGACATAGTACCTCCTTTCAGGTCACAGGTTACGGGTCACAGGCTACAGGTTACAGGTCACAGGTTACAGGTTGCAGGCCACAGGTTGCAGGCCACAGGTTACAGGTTACAGGTTACGGGTTAGTACTAGCGTTGTCGGTACCTGCTGCCGGGGAACGGAAGTCCCTGGCCAGACCGTGCGAAGGCCATCTGCGCGGCTGGTCAGCTCCTGGCTCTACCTCCCTTCAGCGCCATCCTACCAGTGCCGCCTACGCGCAGTTATTGTACAACCGTTCCGCGGAACGTGTGCAGCAGCGCGTCACCAGGGATCGAGTCGCTATGCCAGCTATCTGGTAAAAATGCGGTGAAACTTTTGCAACCTGCGTGCGTAAGTTAAGTATAGAGAGGGTGCATAATAACCGATGATACGCACTATCAGGTGTTGTAAAACGCACTGTCCTGAAAAAGGCTCGCTTTTTAGGAGTGACGACCATTCATACCGAATTGCGCCTGCTGCAAGCCGGTATCCGCCCCTTCGGGAGTTTGTGGATGTGAAAGATGATGCACGACAGCATGAGCATATGGTGCCCGCATATCTATAGTACGGAAGAGCGGCCGCTTGTTCCTCTCCACATCTCTCAGCCCCGGCCACAGATGGAACCGTGATTTGTACCTATGGCTCTATTTTAACCTTTCATTTACACTTTTGCTGCTTCTGGTATGCCTGATTCGGAGTACAATATATTAGGAGCAGTTGTACAAGTAGAGCAATCCTACACCAATTATCAATCGGAGTCCAGACGGTCGCCCGGATCTCGCCCCGTCCAGGCGACCGTCTGGCCCCGGGTCTTCACCAGTGATGGAAGAACGTTATAGAGTTCAGAGCCAGGAGAAAAAGATTACTATGCATTCACGATGACACATAGTTCCGGAATTAAGACGTTTATTGAGGTAAAAGCTTAGAAGCTACGCAAGGATACCAATCGTACCATTTTTTATCATTGTATTCAAGGAAACCAATAATGTTCCCATACAAAAACGATCCTGATAACGAAGAAACTAGCCTGCGCTGGCAAAATATACTGCGCTGGCTGGCAAATCCACGGATCCTCCTCGTGGTTCTGGCCACGTTGATGCTGATCAGTCTCTTCTGGCCGCGCTCATCACCTGACGTGCTGAACCTGCCCTATAGTGCCTTTATCGCTCAGGTGCGGGAAGGGAATGTGTCTCGCGTAGAAATAGACGGTCAGACGATCAATGGCTGGCTGCGAGAACCCATTACCGCACCCGATCAGGCCGACGTTGAGCGCCGCCTGCCATTTCTGGGACAACCCCGCTTCAGGCGCTTTACCACCAACTTTCCGCAGACGGGCGATGAGCGTTTGCTGCCCTTGCTTGAGCAACAAAACGTCGAACTGAATGTGCGCGTTCAGCGGCCCTCGATACTGTTGGGCGTACTGCTCACGTTTGGGCCAGTTTTGCTCATCACGGCTGTATTTATCTACTTTTTACGCCAGCAAACGCGCGGACAGCAGGGTCTTTTCAATTTCGGGCGCACGCGAGCGAAGGCATATACGCTGGATCGGCCCAATGTCAAGTTTGATGACGTGGCTGGTGCTGACGAAGCCAAGCGCGAACTGGTGGAAGTCGTGGATTTTTTGAAGCACCCGGATCGCTACCGTAAACTGGGAGCCAGAATTCCACGCGGTGCGCTGCTGATTGGCCCTCCCGGTACGGGCAAGACCTTGCTGGCACGGGCGATTGCGGGTGAGGCGGGCGTACCGTTCTTCAGCGCCAGCGCCAGCGAGTTTGTCGAAATGTTCGTGGGTGTCGGTGCCAGTCGTGTGCGTGACCTGTTTGATCAGGCTCGCCGCAACGCGCCAGCGATTGTCTTCATTGATGAACTGGACGCGATTGGCCGCCAGCGCGGTGCGGGTATGGGTGGCGGCAACGACGAGCGCGAGCAGACACTGAACCAGATCCTGGTCGAGCTTGATGGCTTTGATGGCAACGGAAGCATCATTATTATCGCCGCCACTAACCGGCCAGATGTGCTTGATCCGGCGCTGTTGCGCCCCGGTCGCTTTGACCGCCAGATCACGGTGGGTCTGCCTGATGTGCGCGGACGCGAGGCGGTGCTGAAGATCCATCTGCGCGGCAAGCCCATTGCCCCTGATGTTGATCCGGCGATTATTGCACGTCAGACACCTGGTTTTGCAGGTGCCGACCTGGCGAACCTGGTGAATGAAGCCACACTGCATGCGGCGCGGCGCGGTGAGCAGCAGGTGGCGATGCGCCACTTTGTTGAAGCACTGGACAAGATTGTACTGGGGCTTGAACGACCGGTACTGATGAGCGAACACGAGCGCAGGGTGATTGCCTATCACGAGGCCGGGCACGCGCTGGTCGCAAAGTTGCTGCCCGAAACCGATCCGGTGAACAAGATTACGATTGTTGCTCGTGGGCGGGCGCTGGGCGTAACCGAATACCTGCCGGATGGCGACCGGTTTAGCTACTCGCGCCAGTATCTGCTATCACAACTGGCGGTCATGCTGGGTGGGCGTGCCGCTGAGCAGGTTGCGCTGGGTGAGATCACCACCGGGGCCGAAAATGACCTGCAACGTGCCACCGACTTGGCACGACGTATGATCGGGCGCTGGGGGATGAGTGAGGAACTGGGATTGCTGTTTGTCAGCAATAGCACCGAGACACCCTTCCTGGGACGCGAAATGGCCGGCCCACGTGATTACAGTGAGGCCACCGCTGCACTCCTTGATCAGGCGGTGCGGGCATTGCTGCAGGAGCGTATGCAGACGGCCATACGCCTGCTTACCGAACAACGCACAGTCCTGGATCGTGTGGCACAGGCATTGCTGACCCACGAGACGCTGGATCGCGATGGCCTGGAAGCAGTGATACGTGGCGATGACATCCCGCCCCAAACACCACCGACTGAACCGACACCGCATACGCCGTCTGCGTCGGAGCAACCCGTGCCGCAGGCACGACCAGGCATGTTGCCGGTGTAGGCACATATATGCCTAGAACTGCTCTGAAGAACTTGCGGTGCGTGGATTATGACGGGTTGCTCCTGGGTACCGATGTGTAGTCGGTACTCAGGAGTGACTCACCTCTATACACAGCAGCGCGTCATATCAAGACGGGCACACATTTCATCTTGATTGGATCACGCACCGAATCTTGATCACCGCGCACCAGCAATCTCGTCCACGATACGCATCGCGGCAGCGGCTGGCCCGCCCTGGTCAGGTGCGGCAGCGGTGATCGGGCGTCCGATTACCAGGTAGTCGGCACCAGCACGGATCGCTTCTCGCGGGGTCATCACGCGCCGTTGATCGCCCACAGCGGCCCATTCTGGACGCACGCCGGGCGTGACAATGACAAAATCGGGGCCACAGGCCTGCTTGATCGCCGCCACCTCGTGCGGTGAGGCAACGACACCATCCAATCCCGCCGCTTGCGCCAGTTGCGCCAGTTGCACAACATAGGCCTCAAGTGTCAGGGGCACAGAGAGTTCCTGGTGTAGCATACTGGCGTCGATGCTGGTCAGCACCGTAACACCGAGCAGGAGTGGCCGGGGATTGACGGTAGACTCGCGCACAACTGCTGCCGCGGCCCGCAACATCGCGCTGCCGCCATCGCAGTGCAGGTTCAACATATGAATGCTGCGGCCCAATCCAGCCGGTTCAGCGACGAGCGCCCGCACGGCGCCGGCCACGGTATTGGGAATATCTTTGAATTTCAGATCGAGGAACACGCGCCCACCGGCGGCATGAATAGCGTTGACCACCGTTGGAACACCAGTGCTGGTGCAAAGCTCTAAGCCGACCTTGAAGCCACCCACATGGTCGCGCAACTGGCCGACCAGCGCCAGCGCTGCTGGCAGAGTGGGCACATCGAGCGCCACCAGGATGCGCCGGGCGGCTGTGTCACGGGCCATGGGACTTGATCCTCCTCACCGCGTGAGAACATTACTGAATGCACCTGGTGCCTATTCTACCATACATGCCCCGGCATGATACCCGTGGTGCATTGGTCAGAGTCGCCAGATAAACACTGCCACCGCTAGCAGCAGTGTGCTGACAAGCGCTGTGAGCATCTGCTGACCGGCCAGCAGTAATGCATAACGAGCACCCAGCTCCTTGCGAATCGTCCACAGGGTTACCATACAGGCCGTGAGGGTCGAAGCCAGATAGACCAGGATAAGAATTTGTCCAGCCGTAAGGGCGGTAAGCAATGCGCCTTCGCTCTGATTGAGGATCAGTAAGCCATCCTTCCGCACAATCGAAAAGATGATGCCCGGAGCAACGGTTGCGGGTAATCCGAACAACGCCAGCAGCGGCGCAATACCATCTGCCAGACGATCCAGTAGCCCACCATACGCAAGGAGCGACCCCACCAGACAGATCGTCAGGAAAATGGGCATCGCCTGGAGCAAAAACTGTTTGAGTACCGCCTTGACTCGCCACCAGACACCGCGCCAGGTGGGTGATTGCAGAAAGGCACGTTCGTGCAACGGCATTGCGGCAGAAGACGCCAACCCGGTGTGCCAGATACGTGTATGGATTGCCCCCACCAGAAACAGCAGAAACAGATAGGGTGCAAACAGCCAGGGTACATGCCCGGCATTGAAGAGCGACAGCGACGCACCGATCTGATAGCTACAGGCTGAACCAAACGCAATCATCGAGATACACGCCTTGCGGGTACATACGCTACACGAGCGGGTCTGGAATACTGCAACGACGTTGCAGCCAAACCCACTCAGAACCGGTACCAGATCGCGCCCGCTCAACCCGATTCGCCGTAGCCACGGATCGAGCGCAGCGGTGATACGATCTTTGATCCCTATTTCCTCCGTGACTGCCACGCTGATACCCAGCAATAGCACGACCGGAAAAGCCCACAAAAAAGAATACCACCCCAGGGTAAGCAAGCCATAGTCACCAACCAGCAGAAAGTGCAGCAGCGGCACGGCTTGTGCGACAGGATCGAGCCATTGCAC
>DAOTWD010000018.1:0-68021 GCA_034435975.1 Chloroflexaceae bacterium
TATGGCAACTGCAATGCAACGCTCGGCCTGGATACTACCACTTGCGCCCAGTCCGCAGACTCGCTTGCGCCTGTTTTGTCTGCCCTATGCCGGCGGTGGTGCGGCAATTTTCCACAAATGGCGCGGGAGCTTGCCCGCAGACGTAGAACTCCTGCCAATCCAGTTGCCGGGACGTGAAAGTCGTTGGAAAGAACCGGCATATACAGCCATCAAGCCGCTGGTGCAGTCGTTGGCCGAGGCACTTCGACCATACTGTGATCTGCCGTTTGCCTTCTTCGGCCACAGCATGGGCGCATTGATCAGTTTTGAACTGATCCGCGAGTTACGGCGTGCGTATGGTGTTACCCCGCTGCATCTGTTTGTATCTGCCCACCGAGCACCGCAGCTACCGGATCACGAACCAGCGTTTTATCATTTGCCCGAACCAGCGTTTGTGGAGAAAATCCGCCAGTTGAATGGTACCCCCGATGAAATTCTGCAGAACGCGGATCTGATGGCATTGATGCTGCCAACCTTGCGGGCAGACTTTACGCTTTGTGATACCTATACCTATGCCGCTGAACCGCCGCTGGCCTGTCCGATTACCGCCTTTGGGGGTGTACATGATACGCTGGCGTATCGCGAGCAACTGCTGGCCTGGCGTGAACAGACCTGTGCCGCTTTCAAGCTCCGTATGCTTCCCGGTGGTCATTTCTTTATCCACAGTGCGCGGGTGCAATTGTTATGGTTTCTTGAGCAGGAATTACGACAGATTACAGATCGGCTGCATGGCGAAAATCGTATGTGAAATCTAGTAATTCATTGTCATTATGCCGTTCGTTGTCAGGCTGGTCTTTGGGTGTTGCCCAACGCGCTGGCAATGCCCGCCTGGAGCGTCCCGTGGGTGATAATGCCACGGAGATCAATCCCCAGATGCACCAGTGTCTGCGCAATCTGAGGCTGAATGCCGGTCAGCATCACCTGCGCTCCCAACAGTTTCACTGCCTGCGCCGCCTGGATGAGTGCCTGTGCCACCTGCGTATCCACCACTGTTACACCGGTAATGTCCAGAATGACCAGGTCGGCTTGCTGACGAGCCACGCCCTCGAGTAATCGCTCCAGCACCAGCCGGGCACGCTGGCTGTCGATGGTGCCAATCAACGGCATAATCATCACGCTGTCCGAGATGGGGATCAGCGGCGTGGAGAGTTCGCACAACCGCGCTTGCTGGGTCTGGATAATCTGTTGCTGGAGCGCGTCACGTTCCACTTCGGCCTGCTTCTGGGCGGCGATATCCGTGATGGTACCGGTCATACGCACTGGTTGGCCAGCCTCGTCACGCGCGATGATCTTGCCGCGTGATAGGATCCACTGCCAGCTACCATCTTTGCGGCGCAGGCGATGCTCAATGGCATAGCGGTCGCGCTGACCGGTCAGATAGGCGTGCAGGTGCTGGTTGACTATGGACAGATCGTCCGGGTGGATATTGGTGGCCCAAGAGTCGCGGGTGGGCGCAAGTTCGCCCGGTTCGTAACCGAGGATCGCCAGATAGCGATCCGAAAAGATGACCTCCGAGGTGATGATGTTCCAATCCCAGGTGCCGTCGCCACTGCCTTCGAGCGCAAACTGGAGCCGTTGCTGGCTCTCGCGCAATGATTCCTCCGTCTGCTTGCGTTGCGTAATGTCTTCAATAACTCCAATGAAAAAGTCTACTGCGCCGGTTGGAGTACGTGTGGCTGCGATACGTATATGCACATCAATAATCTGACCGTCTTTACGGATATATCGCTTCTGCAATTCATACTGTGATCGTTCACCGGCCATAATTGCTTCGACCAACGGTGTTTCAAGCACCAAATCATCCGGGTGAGTGAAGGCCGTGAAAGACATGTCGCGTAACTCGTGCTCGCTATAGCCAAGCATCGTTTGCATCGCTCGATTACTTTCGATACATTGTCCCTGGAGGTTACCAATCACCAATCCGATAGGCGCAGCATCGACCAGAAGACGCATACGTTCGTTGTGTGCAACCTGTTGGCGTAAATGTGCCAGTTCGGTACGCAATGCCGCATTCTCGGTCTGCAATGCTGTTCTGTCTTTGTTCATCTGGTTTCCTTGATACTGTATATCCTGGCCTATGATCTTTTAACATAAGTTGCGTCTATATGTAACATATGTGAAGTGCCGTGTCAATGAACGGAGGGTACATCGCATCCAGGCATCCACAACCGCACACCACACCTCCGGTCATTGACACGAGATACGCGGTGGGTCATCCACTGACTATTTTGCCTGTGGCTACATAGTCGTCACTTGCATATATCTACTACATTGAGTAGTATAAAAGCGTCCAGTAGCGTACATACCAGACTGAGAGGTATTCCGGAAAATGGTCGTTGAATAGGCTGATGTAACAGTGAGCCAGGAAGCAGAGACAACAAAGCAGTGAGGAGGAACGACATAATGAGTGAAGAACACCGCCCTCTGTTGGGTAATGTTAGTGTTCAGGAATATGCGTCTATTGCTGATCAGTATGAGTCTACCTTTCAGGTATTGCCCTATCGGACATACGTTGAGCAGGCTTCGGTACTCAATGTGATTGGTGATGTCACTGGACTACGTGTGCTTGATGTTGCGTGTGGGACGGGATACTATAGCCGGCTGTGGCGACAGCGTGGGGCGAGCCAGGTGGTCGGGGTCGATATCTCGCCAGAGATGGTGCAGGCAGCCCAGAAGATAGAAGCAGCCTCGCCGCTTGGCTTGACCTATCTGGTACGTGACGTAGGAACGATGGAAGTTCTGGGTACGTTTGATCTGGTGGTCGGCGTCTACCGGTTGCATTATGCCACTACTGGCGAACATCTCGATCAGATGTGTCAGTGTATCGCCGCCAATCTGGTATCTGGCGGACGGTTTGTGACGGATACGGTGAATCCGGCTGCAGCACGACAACCGGGTTACTATGAGCCGTATGGGATGGCCCTCTATGCCCACGATGACATGGTTGATGGCACAGAATATTCGTTTGCTTTCACAACGACACAGGGCATGATATCGCCATTAACGATCCATTACTGGACGATCGCTCGACTGGAACAGGCGCTGACGAAGGCTGGCTTTACCGACATTTGCTGGCAACCAGCCGTCGTGTCAGCCGAGGGTATACGCGAGTTGGGGCAGGAATACTGGGCACGGCACGAAGCCGCACCGTTCTGTATCATCCTCTCGGCGACCAGGCTATAGAACTTCCCGGTGTTGTTGGATTACGACAGCTGTACATGAGGGCATCATCGTCTGCCAGGTATAGCAATCCTGAGTGTGAAGCCCTGGAGTCCGGGAGCAACCCTGGATGCAGCGAGACCCTGGTACAAGCCTGGCCTCCAGGGTTACAATTGCAGTTAAGATTCCTCTAGCAGACAGAGCAACGTACATCCAGGGACGCGTCGTTCCCAGGCATACCCTCTCTGTCCTGAATGCCCGCCTATCTTCCCAGGCACACATAGGTCGGACGCTCGTCGGGATACAACGGAGCAAGAGCCCGGGCCTGCAGCCGGGACTCCCATTTCGACGATGCATACATATAGAGGATTGCCATCTCTACCACTTTGACCTGAACCTTCCGCATCCTCTGGTTCATCTTCTCCTTTTTTTATGCAAGGACGGACGCGGCGGTCTGATCAACGCGCCTTTTCGCCTGCGGCAGAGCGGTAGGGGATCTTCTTTTTTCCACGCGGCCGTAGGCGAACAAGACGTGGTGTATGCGCGACCGTGTCACCGGTGTTCAGCACAAGAACATGCGGAAGGTTCAAATCGAAACGGTATATATGACAGGGGTAACTGGTTGGATTATAGCCGGCCATGTGCCAGGCGCACAATCTCTACTCCGACAGTCTCTCACCCGATTCTCACCATTCCTGTTCTTTTTTATCTCGTTTCGCGGACTTGATCGCGTATAATATTGAGTTTGAACAAAGCAGCAGTGTGCTGTATTGCATTTCTAAACGACAGGACGGACGCAGTTCCTCATCCACCGATCGTTCTCGCCTGCAGTAGAGCGGGAAAGTGTTGGAATGTTCCAACGCTAGAAAAGTATTGCGCTACCGCAGGCAAAAAAACTGTTATGGACGAAGAGCCGTAAACGTCCTGTTCAATGAGTTGTAAACACCTGAGATCCAGGCGTGAGCCGGGGCGGAGCAATACCAGGCGTGAGCCGGGACTCGGGTGTATACCTGGGATAGACTTGCTCTATCGAGTTACGCTACACGAGAAGCAGGAATCGAACAGTCCTACACATCAGGGAGGTTGAAGCGTCTATGATTGAAGCACAGGGTCTGGTGAAGCGCTACACGACGCGCACGGCCATCGAAGACATTAGCTTTAGCGTCGAACGGGGGGAAATCCTGGGGTTTCTTGGCCCGAATGGTGCTGGTAAAACCACCACGATGCGTATTCTGACGGGCTATATGCCACCCAGCGCCGGGAGTGCCAGTATTGCTGGCCACGATGTGGTCTATGACTCTCTGGCGGCACGGCAAAATCTGGGGTATCTACCGGAGAACGTTCCATTGTATCCAGAAATGTCGGTTGCCGGCTACCTGGATTATATGGCTCGCTTGCGTCGCGTTTCGCAACGTCGCGAAGCTGTGGCACGGGCGATGGAACAGGTGCATATTACTGACCGCGCCAATGATCGGATTGGCAAGTTATCGAAGGGGTATCGGCAGCGCGTCGGGTTGGCACAGGCGCTGCTGCACAGTCCGCCAGTATTAATCCTTGATGAGCCGACAGTAGGCCTTGATCCGCGTCAGATTATCGAAGTACGCGAGTTGATACGCAATCTGGGCGGTGAGCGGACGATTATTTTGAGTACGCATATCCTACCCGAAGTCAGCCAGCTCTGTCAGCGCATCGTGATCTTGAACAAGGGCCGTATTGCCGCAGTCGATACGCCACAGGCACTAACGGCACGGTTGCAAGGGTCGCAACGCATTTACCTGGAGGTGGCACACCCCACCCCTGAGACGACGGTGGCGCTGGCTGAAATCCCCGGTGTGGAACAGGTGCAGGAACAGGCACCTGGAGTCTTCGACATCCAGCACCAGCGTGACCGTGATCTGCGCCAGTCGATTGCGGCGCTGGTGGTAGAACGGGGCTGGGGGCTGCTGGAGTTGCGTGCCGTGCGCATGAGTATGGAAGAAATTTTTATGCAGTTGACGACCCAGGAAGACAGCGCCACCGCCGAACCATATGCCGAAGCGCCCGCCCCAGAAGAGGAGTTGGCGACAACCTCATGACAGCAACAATGTGACTTTCGCAATGTGTACATAGAGGCTGGAGAAAAACCCAACGATAAAAAGGAGGTTTTCGTGTATACTGCATTGACCATTGCGCGCCGCGAACTGGCAGCGTATTTTGTCTCGCCAATAGCGTATGTGGTGACGGCGGCTTTTCTGGTTATTAGCGGCTATCTGTTTTCGATCATCTTAATTACCTCACGGCAGGCATCGCTGGAGGGATTGTTCTTCAATATTACGGTGGTACTTCTATTTATCGCTCCCTTTATGACCATGCGCCTGCTGGCCGAAGAACAGCGTAGTGGGACGATCGAGGTGCTGCTGACGGCACCCGTGCGTGACTGGGAAGTCGTTATGGGTAAATTCCTGGCGGCCCTGGGTCTGTTTGCCGTGATGCTGATGCTAACGCTGACCTATTCGATCATGCTCTGGAGGCTAGGCGGGAATCCTGATTGGGGACGGGTCGTCAGTGGCTATCTGGGGTTATGCCTGCTTGCCAGTGCAACGCTGGCGATTGGTACGTTGGCCTCGGCACTCACCGACAATCAGATCACGGCGGCGGTGATCGCGTTTGCTATCCTCTTGCTCCTGTGGCTCATCGGTGCGGCTGGGAACGTGGCAACCGGGGCAGCCGGGGTGTTGCAGGCGCTCTCGATCTCGGATCGCTATGATGATTTTGCGCGTGGTGCCGTCAATCTGGCTGATGTCGTCTATTATCTCAGTCTGACCGTGGGAGCATTGTTTCTTGCCACACGGGTCATTGAAACACGGAGGTATCGCTGATGCAATTCGCACGGAATACGGTGGGTGAGTTTCGGCGTATCGTGAGTACTCGCCAGGTACGGTTTGGTACGAATGCCACAGTTATGACGATCGCCTTTCTGGCGATTCTCGTCTTGATCAATATCCTGGCAACGCGCAATCATGTTCGTTGGGATCTCACCGCCGAAGGGGCGTTTTCGTTGACACCTGAGAGTATACAGATTCTTCAAGATCTTGATCAACCGATCATGATCACGGGCTTCTTTGCGCAGCGTGATCGGGCAGCGCAGGACGAACTCGATAGCCGACTGCGTGAGTATGTTGCTCACTCGGATCAGATCAGCTATCGTTTCATCGATCCTGATGTCAACCCGATCATCGCCCGCGACTATAATATCACCAGCTATGGCACAGTCGTGGTCGAGAGTGGCGAGCGGCGGAAACAGCTGACTCGTACCGATGAGCAGGCAATTACCGGGGCGTTGTTGACGGTGACACAGGAAACGCCGACGACGATCTATTTCTTGACCGGCCATGAGGAGCGTTCTCTAGAAGATTTTGAACGTGGCGGGTATAGTGAGGCTCGCCGTTTGCTTGAAGAGGATAACTTTCAGGTTGAACCGCTCAGCCTGGTGATCACGGATACTATTCCGCTGGAAAACAGCGTGCTGGTGGTGGCTGATCCACAGACCGCCTTTCAGCCACGTACCGAACAGGTGATTGCTGATTATCTGGCCCAGGGCGGACGGATGCTGCTGTTGAGCGACCCGCTCCATCCACCGCCCTTGCCGGATCTACTGGCGCAAGCTGGTCTGGCCTGGAATGAGGATCTGCTGATCGATCAGCAGTCAGAACTGGGCAACCCGCTGGCACCGGTGGTCATTGAATATCCGTTTCATGCGATTACGCGTGATGTCAATGGCCCGACGGTCTTTTTCAAGACGCGCACACTGACCCGAACGAACGAAACGTCAGAGGGAGTGTCAATACAGTCTCTGTTGCAGAGTACCGAGAACAGCCAGTCCGTGACTGATTTTGGGGATGGTGAAGTGCGACCGCAACCAGGTGATCCGCGAGGGCCATTGACGTTTGGCTACGCCGTTGAGGGAACCCTGAATGCCAACCAGTCAGATGATGCAGACGATTCAGCCGTACCCGGTGGTGGTCAGGCGCGGTTGGTGGTGATTGGCAATGCCGAGTTTGCGAGCAATGACTACCTACGCCTGCCAGGAATTGCCAATCGTACCCTCTTCCGTAGTGTGATGGCATGGTTGTCTGCACAGGAAGATCAATTTACCTTGCCACCACGTTCCGATCCGGTGGATCGCAGCCTGTTTTTGACCGATGGACAGAGCCGCTTTGTGTTCTATGCCAGCACATTCGGCCTGCCACTGCTGGTAATTATTGCCGGTATCTGGGTACGCTGGCAGCGGCGCTAACGTGTATGGTACCAGATTCAAGGAGCAGAGACTACCGGAAAAGCGTCTGTGCCAGGGTATGCCGTGTCTCCTGATGGATGCGGCGCTTCCGCGTTGTCGCGCGCTTCACTATGGCCAGAGTAACCGGTCAGGCAGAGTGGTCTGGCGGGCATTCTCCCTTTGTGGAAGTTCTCTTTTTTGGCCCGTTGAGACGGCACAGTCGCCAGCAACGGGCCAGTATGTGGAGATGCGGGAACCACAGGCCCTCGCACCACCTTCCCTGAACGGAGTACGGGCCAGGGGCTGATCAACGCGCTGCATCGTGACCCGTCCTGGCCTATGTATAGAAACGATTGGACTGGTGGCGCAGAGCGCCTACTATGAGAAGGAGCAATCAGATGAGCATACGGACAACAATTGTGTTGCTGGTGGTGCTGGTAGCACTGGGTGCGTATGTGTTCTGGTCTGGCATGGACAGCAATCAGCCTGATCGAGACGGTGTGACTGATACCCGCGATACCGTTTCTGTGCTGGATCTCGATCCGGCCACGATTCGCGCCATTACCGTGACCGAAACCGATGGCAAGACAGTGCAGCTTGAGCAGAAGGAGGGTGAGTGGATCATTGCGACACCGGCGCTTGGCCCGGCCGATAGTCAGCGCGTGGAAGGGGTGGTGGATACCCTGGCGGATCTGAAGGCGACACGCATTATTACCCCGACTGATGCTGATCTCAGCCCGTATGGTCTGGATGCACCGCAGCATACGATAACGCTGACCGGCGAGGAGGGCGTGCTGGCTCGCCTGCAACTGGGCGATGTTAATCCGGGTGGCAATGCGGTCTATGTGCAACGCGATGATGACTCGACGATCTACCTGGTGAACGATTTTACCTTTGACAGTGCCCGTCGCTGGCTGACGACGCCGCCTCTTCCGCCTACACCGACCGTGGAACCATCACCGATACCAACATCGGAAGTAACACCGACACCGACGGTCAGGTCGGTGCGCACGCCCACCCCGACGCCCATCGCGACGCCTGATGAGGAGTGAACGAGAGCTATCCATGCCCTACCGCACATCCATCGGCTCTCGCAAGGGTGGGAGCATCGACGCGGCGTGTTCCGTTGGCGTCTGGTAGAATCGGGTGGCAATAGGGGTTGTTTACCTTTTTTCGTGTAACATACTGACTCGTAAAGCGTTGTTCTGCGGAGTGTATGGTTTCCCGTGGTTGCTCCGCCGCAGGATGGGTGGAGCCGCCGCTCGCCCATCCTGGCCTATCGGAACGCCGCAGAGCAGGCATAGGGGGCAGCCCCAACTGCATTGCATGATGTTTGGAACACACCGGACAGCCAGGAACGCACAGCCTGCCGTTCAACGAGAAGAAACCAGCAGTATCTTGAAAGGCTGGCACATGGTCAGGCCTCTACCAGACAAGCGACTCATATCGGGCAGAAAAGGAATGGCGGTATTAGCGACATCTCTACGCCGTGCCGGTGGAGCACGATGCCAGGAATTGTGCTGCCAGGGGTGGTAACTGCTTGAGCGGCCCCGTCCGCACGCGCGTTGCAGGCAGGGAATGTAAGAACTTTTCACCATATTTCCTGGTCAGCAAGCGCTTATCAAGCACCACCACAATTCCTCGATCTTCCTTACTGCGTATCAAGCGCCCAAAACCCTGCTTGAAGCGCAAGATACTTTGTGGTACAGAATACTCACTGAACGGATCCTTGAACTGTTCGCTACGTGCAGCAAAAATAGGATCGGAAGGAACACTGAAAGGTAACTTGGTAATCACTAACACCGAGAGGGCCTCGCCCACCACATCAACGCCTTCCCAGAAGCTACTGGTACCCAGCAATACGGTACGCGGTGTGGCCTTAAAGCGTTCCAGCAACGAGCGGCGGGAGCCATCGATGCCCTGCCCCAGCACCGCGATTTCGTGCTGCTCCAGCGCATCCTGAATTCCCCCATAGGTTTGTTTCAACGCCGCATTCGAGGTGAACAGCGCCAGCGTGCGCCCCTCAGTGGCAGTGCAGAGCGTAATCAGCGCATCCTCAATCATCTGTTGATAGCCGCGCTGGTTGGGCTCGGGAATATCGTTGGGGATATAGACCAGTGCCTGCTGCTCGTAGTCAAACGGCGAGTCGAGTTGCAGTTCTGTGGGTTCTGGTAAGCCCAGGCGCTCTTTGATAAACGCAAAAGAATGATCAACCGAGATAGTGGCCGAAGTCAGGATGCTGGTTTGTTTCTGGGCAAAGAGGTGCGCCTGCAAGATCTCAGCCACATGCAGCGGTGCAGCGTTGAGCAGCAGCATGTTGTGGGTGTGGTCGTGCGTGAGCCAGCAGATACGCTCTTCGTTGCCAAAGATGATATGACCGGTTTGCACGCGTACATCGGTCGCATAGCGCTTTAAGAACTGCACACGCAGCATCAGTTCATCGTAGTTGGCAATTTCGGCCTGTTCCAGTTTAAGCAACGCTATCTCTATCTTCCCCAGTCCCTCGCCAATTTCGGTGAGCGTCAGGTTCAGGTTATCCCAGGCTTGCTCGACACTGGCCCAGGCTGGTTTCTGGCGCACACCGGGTGTCAACCGCAAGCGTGAGTCGTAGATGTTTGACTCTCCTTCCAGGGTGACAAAGGCCCGTAACACGTTGAAGAACTCCGTGACCAGGTACCGAGTACGATCAATCGTCGGGCGCATGGCATCGGCAATTACCTGGATCGTTTCCATCTCGCTCTGCGTGGCTGCGCTGTCGCGGAGATACATCGGCAAGTCAGCGCATAGACCACTCACCGTCATAGCGCCACCCGTCTGGTAGAGGGTATCCAGGAATTGGAGGAGTGCCGCCTGATCAACGCGGAAGCTTAACTGGTCGGTGGCGACATCTTCCAGGTTGTGCGCCTCGTCAATAATCAGATGATCATAGGGTGGCAGGACATTCGATTGTGCGGACAGATCGGCCAGCAACAGGGCGTGGTTCACTACCACGATATGTGCAGCCTCGGCGCGGCGCCGGGCTTTGAAGAAAAAGCAGTCGTGATAATCGGCACAACGTGGCCCGGTGCAGGTGTCAGGGGTGACGTTGATGCGACTCCAGGCCGTATTTTCGTGTTCAAGCAGGAATAGTTCGGCACGGTCGCCGCTGGTAGTAGTGGGCAGCCACAGTTGCACCTTCACCAATGCCCGTGCCTCATCGATTGCGAGATTTTCATCACTACGTAGCCGCTTATAACGTCGCAAGCAGAGATAGTTGCCACGGCCCTTCAGGAGGGCAGCTGTGAATGGTGGCGAGTCATCCGTTCCATCTGACTGCAACATCCGCTGTAAATCGGGAATATCTTTGCAGAACAACTGATCCTGCAAATTGATCGTATTGGTCGAAACAACGACACGCTCACCACGCTGAACGGCAAACAATACCGCTGGTACCAGATAGGCCATACTCTTGCCAGTGCCAGTACCAGCCTCAACGAGCACACTGTCCCCTTGATTAAAAGCAAGCGCAATCGTCTGAGCCATCTGAATCTGTTGTGGGCGCTGTTCGTAGCCTGCAAAGCGCTGTCCCAGCGGGCCATGAGGGTCAAAAAAGGCGGTTATCTGCTCAATATTGAGCGGGGTGGTATTTCCAGTTGGCTTGAGCGCTGGCGGTATTGGCGGATGGGTGCCGATGTCTGCCCTGTTCGGGTTCCCTCCAGCGGGCGGTACCGCACCGTTGGTCGGTGGTGGAGTGTCGGCTGTTACCACGCCGCCTGATCCTGACGAAACAGTACGTGTTCTGGTGCGCTCAACTTCGGCAAAAAGTTCACGCACCGCCCAGTTGGTTTTGTGCATCAGCCGGTTGACTGCTCCCAGTTCGGATAGTTCCAGAGCCGTAATGCGCTCCATCAAATGCAAAAACACCTGGCGACATACATCGGCGTCATTCAAAGCCCGATGATCCGCAGGATGGGGAATCTGCAGTGCTTCCGCCAGTGCGCTGAGTTTGTAGACGGGTGCCTGAGGCATCAGAATGGTTGCCAGGTCGAACGTATCATAGATCGACTGGGCGAAGTGCATCCCCTGCGCACGTAACATATTTATATCAAAGTTGATCGAGTGTCCCACCAGGGGATAGTTCTTGACAAAGCGCACAAAGTCTGGGGCGATGCGGTTAAAACTGGGAGCATCGGCCAGATCATGGGCGGTAATGCCGGTCAGTTGGGTAATCTTGAGCGGTAGTGCCTGTCGCGGTTTGACGAGGTGCGCAAACGTTTCGAGTACCTCCTGCCCCCGAAACTTGACGGCCGCAACCTCAATAATCTCATCTACACCGGCTTCCAGGCCAGTGGTCTCAACGTCTAGCGCCACGTAGATGCGTTCCATAATAAAGATGCCTCGTGTATACTCGCTTCCCAATCCGTGTCGATCATATCCGTACAAAATGTAATTTGAGCATTATAGCAGATACGTCGCAAGTTTTGTGGGTTTACCAGATTCGGTTGGTTTCCTCTCCCATGGAGTTCTTGCTCTCGTTGTTTACATACCCGTTTCGAGGAAAGTTCGCTCGTGCGGGTGCAGGAGTCTGTAGCCCCCACACCCCTGCTTTGCGGCCCGTTGTGGCGGCTTTGTTGCCACACCAGCGTGATGACCCGATCTGATATTATCAGGATGCACATAACATTGTTAGAGGATGCACCAGGTGTAGAACACATTGGGGAGAATTACTTAGGGACACGCCGGGAACAAAACTGCAGGCAACGTCGATACCAGCACGACAAGGAGTATACAGTATCAATTTGTACTGCCGAGAGGGTCGAGAACGCAGAAGTGTCGTTCCATCATTTATCTGGTGTCTCAATACTCTCGACATCTGGCTGCATGCGCCGGGCTCATAGTACCCGGAACCCGTCAAACAAGCGCAATCGGTGCCTATGGGGTAGTCGCCACTGCGAGCAATTCCTCCAGCGCCCGTGCCAGCTGTACATCGTCACCCTGCAACAATTCATCAAGCGTGAGTTCCGCTGCATCAAGAGGCGAGAGTGGCTGGGCACCAAGGGGCAGTACGACTTCGATATCTGGTGCGATCCCTTTTTGCCGGATCAGGCGGCCATTTGGCGTGAGCCACTGGCTGGTACCGAGTAATAACTGGGCGCCATCATTGAGCGTATAGGTAGTCAGGACGGTTCCGGTACCCGTGGTGGGAACGCCGATTATGGTAGCACGTCTGGCATCTTGCAAAGCACCAGAAAGAATCTCAGCCGAACTGGCTGTCTCAAAATTGACCAGCACCACCATCGGCAGATCTAAAGCTACCCCACCGTTGCGTGCATTCGTCACTCGACGCTGACCGTTCCGATCTTCTTCCACAAGAACAGGTGTGTCCTGGGGTAAAAACTGACTGGCAATGCCGATAGCCTCATTTACCAGGCCACCCGGGTTGTTGCGCAGATCCAGCACCAGTTGACGCGCTCCCTGCTGCCGGGCCTGTTCCAGTGCCCGTTGCATCTCCGTGGCCGAACGTTCAGCAAATGAGTTGAGCCGTACCAGCGCGATCCCTTCCGGGAGCATGCTCCAGGTGACACTCGGTACTTCAATATTGTTCCGTTGGATCCGCACATCGACTGGCACAGTCTCACCCACATGCAGAATCTGCAACTCAACTATCGTGCCGCGTGGCCCGCGAATGCGGCTGACCAGTTCGTCGACATTCATGCCACGTGTCTCCTCACCATCCACAGCGAGAATAAAGTCGCCTGCCCGCAAGCCAGCACGTTCGGCTGGTGAGCCTTCAATCGGGCGCACGATCACTGCCTGACCATCTTCACGCACATTCAAGTAGGCACCGATACCTTCAAATTCCCCGGTCAACGACTCTTGCCAGCGTTGCGCTTCACTGGCCGACATAAAGCGTGTGTGCCCGCGATCATCGAGCGTGTCCAGCATCCCATTGATTGCTCCTTCTATCATGCGCTGCGGATCGGCGGCGTTCGCGTCCACAAAGTTGTTACGCGCCAGATCCCATACTTGCCAGAAGACGCCGAACTGCGCACAGACGTCGTTGGACTCGGGGCAGTTGGTGGCAGGGGTCACTGCGTACAGCAACAGCATCCCGCCCCCACTACCAAGGATGAACGTCGATGTCATCATCATGAATATTAACCAGAGCGGCAATTGTAATCGCAGGAAATTGAGCAATGTACGCATAGCAAAATTTCTATATCCTAATCTATATTATTATTATGGACACGAACGAGAGTAGACCAATGCTCTCTACCGCAGAGCGGTACGTTGTTTTTTCGCCGTTGCCCTATCTGGCTTCGCTCAGGGTAAACTTCGGTCAAGAGGATATGGGGTGCACGTGACCACATAGCTCGAATCAATTATAACACGTAACAGGCTGTGTTTGTGCCTGGACGCTTTTTCGGACATTAAAGGTTATGTCGATTGATCAGCGGTACCCGTTCTGAGGAACGGTCGCCTGCAGGGGTTGCGGGGGCCGCAGGCCCCCGCAACTTCAAGAACCGCCAGTCGGGGCCAGAATTTCCCAACTTCCCCATCGGAACGAGGACAAACGTCACAGCAGTATCGAGTGAGTCGCCGATTGCGTTCATCGCGTCCGAAAGAGATAAAGCGTAACACGATGAAACAAATCGGAATAACCCTTATTGTGCCCAGAGCGTGGTATAATAGCGTTGATGAACCATATTGAAGCACTCATTTCACCCATGCGGCTGATCTTCCTGGGTACGGGAACGTCTACAGGTATCCCTGTTGTTGGTTGTCGTTGTCCGGTTTGTATCTCAAGTGACCCACGTAATCAACGTACCCGGACATCAGCGTTGCTGCAGATCGGTGAGCAACGGCTGCTGATTGATGCCGGGCCGGATTTTCGCATCCAGGCACTGCGAGCGCAGATTTGCCACCTCGATGCAGTATTGCTCACACATTCTCACTTTGATCACGTTGCCGGGTTAGACGACTTGCGCCCCATTATTCCCCTGGGCAACAAGATACCCATTTTTGGCAACGCTCGCACCCTGGCGGACGTGCGGCGACGCTTTGATTATGCCTTTGTAGACAATGCTGTCTCCATTGGCTCAACTCGCCCGGCATTGGAACTGTGCCTGGTGGAGGGGCCATTTCAGATTGGAACCACTCGGATTATACCGGTTGAGATTTTGCATGGTGACTGGACAATCACCGGCTATCGGATTGGTCGGTTAGGCTATATTACCGATGCCAGCCTGGTGCCTGCTCCGGCACGAGCTATATTGTGCGATCTCGACGTTCTGGTGTTAAATGCATTACGTTTCGAGCCTCATCCGACTCATCTCAGTATTGACCAGGCGCTGGCGGTTATTGCTGACCTGCGCCCGAAACGGGCTTTTCTCGTTCATATAGGCCACCGGGTTGACTATAGCACCGTCAATGCCCGGTTGCCGCCAGGGGTCGAACTGGCCTATGATGGGTTAGAGATAGAGATAATGAGGTAAACTGCATGCGGATCGGTATTGATGCGCGGTTAAACGCCTATCGCACGGGCGGCATTTCCCAATATACGCGCCAGTTGCTGACAGCGCTGGCACCGATAGCCGATCAGGATGAACTGGTGGCGTTGCAACATTTCCAGCATCTGCGGCCACTGGTCGTCGCGCCGAATGTCCGGCGGGAAACGCTCTTTACACCACCGCACCACCGGTTTGAGCAATATCTGTTGCCGTTCGAGTTACTGCGCCTGCGACTCAATCTCATCCATTGCCCCGATTTTATCGCGCCGCGTCACCGCATATGTCCGGCAATCATTACGATTCACGACCTGGCGTTTCTGCACTATCCCGAAATATTGGATGCCAGCGCTCGCCGCTACTATCACCAGGTATATGACGCGGTCAGGTATGCCGATGCGGTGATTGCTGTCTCCGAAGCAACCCGCAAGGATATTGTTGAGCTGCTGGGAATACCTGCCGAACGGGTGGACGTGGTGTATGAGGCGGCTGCACCGATCTTTACCCCACAACCGGTGATAGGCGGTACGATGCATACTGTTAATGGGAAAACACTTCACGCCAATACGTTTATGCTCTTTGTCAGTACCATCGAGCCACGTAAAAACCTGCCCATGCTGTTCAAGGCACTGCGCATCTGCTGTGATCGGCGTCCCGATGTCCCCTACCACCTGGTGCTGGCAGGAGCGCGGGGATGGCAAGATCAGGACATCATCGCAACGGTAAAAGCGCTGCGATTGACCGATCAGGTGCTTTTTTTAGGTCAGGTGGATATGATCGATCTGCGCTGGCTGTATAACGCCTGCCTGTTTTACCTCAACCCCTCACGCTATGAGGGCTTTGGTCTTACGGTACTCGAAGCGATGGCTTGTGGTGCCCCAACGGTTATTGCCGATGTCAGCAGTTTGCCCGAAATTGCGGGCGATGCGGCGTTGCGCATCCCGCCTGATGATCCTGGTGCCTGGGCGGATGTGCTTGAGCGGTTGTGGCATGATCCGGATCTGCGCCACACGTTGTCCAGCGCCGGGTCAGCACGTGCCGCGCACTTCTCGTGGGAACGCACAGCGCGTGAGACGCTGGCAATCTATCGGCGTGTGCTGGCTACGTCAGCGTAACATGCGCTACGTGGCTGACATCGTAACCCGGAGGGTCAAACGTCTGAATATCGGTTCCTCAATGACCTATGGCGGGTACCCATGCCCATTGGCTCTATGCGCATCACGTGAAGGGCTGCCGCCCTGAAAACCGCGATGCGTATGGGGAAAGCACATCCGTGTGCCCCTCTATCTGCCGAAGGTACAAAGACGAACTGACGATCCCACTGCATACCGTGTGTCAATGACCGGACGTATATGGGTGCGTGAAGCTGATCCTTTGTTCCCCCGGTTCCCGTGAAAAACAGAAAGACACCCTTCAGCCAGAGACCAAAACCTTCTGATGATGACTGGATACAGACACATATGCTCCATCTATGACCGATTTCAACACACAACCTTGACTTCCTGCATCAGGGCGGGATGTAGCTTGATTGAAGCCAGCCAACCCTCAACCCCGGCCGTGGGTAAGATTCCCTGTTCTGTCACCAGGCCTGTCAGTTCTGTCAACGGTGTACAATCAAAGTAGAGATTCTTCACTGTGATATTGGGGGGAATAGTGTCCCAAACCTGTTCGGGGGGCCAGTGTGTCTGGCGTGGTGGATTGTACCCAGGAGGCAGAAATTTCTCGCTACTGCATAGAGCGTAGATCGGCACATGATTGGCCTGAGCAGCCAGGGCTAACCCATAGGTACCGACCTTGTTCATCAACCCCCGGCTATTCAGGTGATCTGCACCAACTAACACCAGATCCATGCGCCCGACGAACGAGATAGCCAGTGCATCGATCATCAGCGTCACCGGAATGCCATCCTCGGCCAGTTCGAGCGCCATCTTGCGTCCTTCAAAGCCAGGACGGCCTTCAGCACAGATCACACGGAAGCGTCGCCCGGCACGCTGGGCATGGCGCAAGGCAGCCCGCACGGTGGTACTGCGGCTATTAGTTAGTACCTGGGCACCTTCGGAAATCAGTGGGAGCACTGACTCGGCAATGGCTGCTTCGTGTACATGGAGCTGGCGCTTAAAATCCCTGACCACGTCGGCAATGGCCTGCCGTAATGCCCGCAGCGAGTCGATCGCATCAATTTTCCACAAGACATCATTGACCAGATTGACCAGCGAAGCCATAGACGGCTGGGCATGGATTAGTGCCCAGATGGTTGTTACCAATTCTTGACGAAACACATCTGCTGTTGGAGCATCGGTAGTACGTGCGCTGTGCAGTAATATCTCCGCACCATGTTCTGCTATCTCTGCTGCACCAGAATAATTATCGGACGCAATCTCAGCGATAGCCTGTACGGTCCACTTATCCACATCGTCCTCCGCTAACCAGGTACGCTGGCCTGTGCCAGCGCTCTATCTGAAAATCTCTTAGCCCGTGTTTTGGGATATAAAAGATTGTTGTTGAAAATGTTGAATCAGTGCTTCGAGATGCTCTAGTGCAAAGGGTTTGGCAAGTGACGGAAGCCCCAGTTGTGCTAGCCGTGATTGGGTCAGGGGGCTGAGCGTATCCCCCGTAATAAACACCATACGCGATACCATATCTGGATATTGCTCGCGTATAACGCGATAGAGATCAAAGCCGCTGATCCCGGGCATTTTGACATCACTGAAGATCAAATCAAACCTATCGCGCTTCAGGGCCTGCAGCGCTGCCTCACCACCGGTGACGACCAGTGCACGGTGCCCCAGGTCGTGTAACAAGCGGGCGATGAGTTTGCCAACCGGTTCTTCATCATCGACGACCAGCACATGATAAATCAAATCAGATTCGGTGCCGCTGATGCCCTCGACCGGTAGAGGATGCTCCACCACTGGTTGCTCGATCTGTAATGGCAGTTCGACATGCACCGTGGTACCTTCGCCGACGGTGCTTTCCGCCCAGATCCGCCCATGATGTTCCTGAATAATCCCAAAACAGATCGAGAGTCCCAGTCCAGTACCTTGCCCAACCGGTTTGGTGGTAAAAAATGGGTCGAAGATACGGGTGAGGTCACGTTCAGGAATACCAACGCCGGTATCACTAATTTCGACCTTCAGTACCTCCGACCCTGATAACGCACCGTTCAGCCCCTCACCAATATCGGAACGAGCTGTTCCCTTATACGTACGAATTGTCAGCGTCCCAGAGTCACACCGAGACATCATCGCCTGATGCGCATTATTGATCAGATTTAGAAATACCTGTTGGAGCTGATGGGGATCGGCAACCGTTGGTGGCAGGTGCGGATCATATTTGGTCACGACTTTAATATTGTCCACCCGTAGTTGGTAGGCCCGTAACTGGTAGGTACTCTGTAAGATTTCGTTAAGATTGACTGTTACCCGCTCTGGTTTGTGTTCACGCGCAAAAATGAGCAGCCCCTGAACAATCCGTGCTGCTCGTTCGGCCTGCACATGAATGTTGCGCAAGTCCTCAATAGTGCGTTCAGAAAGCGTCTTATCGCGGAGCAGGAGTTGTGCATAGCCACTGATACTGGTCAACGGATTATTTAATTCATGAGCCACCCCGGCGACGAGCTGGCCGATAGCTGAAAGCTTTTCGGCCTGTATCAGTTGTTCCTCCAGGTGGCGGCGTTCGGTCAGATTACGGGCAATACAGTGCAACTCTTTCACCTGCTGACCGACATAGATACATCGGGTACTCACTTCAAGATACAGCAGTTCTTCATCACGCCGCAGCAGCTCCAGTTCAAACGGGGATACCGCATTGCCCTTCAATAATTCGTCAAACCAGGCCCGCACACTCTCCCAGGACGTTGGTGTACAGATATTCGACAACGGTTGACCCTGTAAATCTGCTAGAGAATAGCCTGTCAATTGTTGGCCAGCTTTATTAATACTGGTCATACACAGATTACGATCCAGTGTAAAGATAACATCATAAGCATTGGTAAACAGATCACGATAGCGCTCTTCACTCTGTTTAACCTGTAAATACAGGCGCGCATTTTCAATGGCAATGGCTGCATAACCGGCCAGGGTCGAAAGCAAATACTGGTCATTATCGTTAAACCCGCGATCTGATTGTTGATTATCAACTGCCAGGACACCAATGACCTCTTGCCCAACCATCAGCGGTACCTGAATAATCGAGCGTACCAGAAAGCCGGTTTTGACCTTGAGCACCATGCCCGTCTCACCCTGGTTTATGCGAATTGGCTTACCCGTGCGTACCACCTGCCCGGCCAGGCTATCGTCGATCGGCATACGCAAGCGCTGGGCACGCTGTTCACCCAGGTTTTTTGCAGCACGCAGATACAACTCGTCGGTGTAGTTATCACGCAACAGCAAAAAGCCCTCTTCGGCGCGGGTAATATACACACCGGCCTCCACTATCCGCTCCAGCAGTTCCTCCAGATCCATCAAAGTAGTGACCGATTTGCCAATACTGTAGAGTACCGTCAATTCCTGAACACGCTGCTGCAAATGGCGGGTGAGGCGATCGCGCTCGCTTTGCAACCGACGTTCACGCAACGCTTTGTCAATGACCATCTGTGCCTCAGTATCACTGAAGGGCTTGATCATATAGTTACGCGCACCAAGCCGAAACGCCTCAACCGCGATGCCCTCCGAGCCATGGGCTGTCATCAAAATAACCGGCACATCATACCCTTCCTGGGCAATCAGCCGCAAGAGGTCGAGTCCGCTAATATCAGGGAGTTGAAGATCGAGCAGTATCAGATCGGGCAACTTCTGCCGTAGACGCTGTAAACCCTGCCGTCCAGTATTCGCAATGATTGCATGGTAGCCAAGGTCTGGTAATACGATCTCGGCCAGCAATTGGCAAATTTGCTCGCTATCATCAATTATGAGGATTTCTTCCATAGTCTTTAGTGTTCATGTGGAACGAGTTCGGATGGCGGGACGGTCAGTGCGCTTCGATACGTCATTAGATGCGGCACAACAAGTTCCGGGCCTTATATTGTACAACCAGGTCAGATTAACGACAAACAACGATGATGCACTATCATTATACTCAGAGATAGGATAAAAACCAGCGTAACTTTCATCATACCTGTTCATCCCTCTGTGTTCATACCGATTTGTGGAACGACCTGGACACACAGCGCCTATCATGCTGGAGTGCGTCGAATATACACCGGCCCCTGATGCAGTTTTTGTATCCAGTGGGGGGCCGTGCTATCGATCACAACGTTCGTCCCGCACCGGGATGAACAGGTATCGTCACAGGTTGAGCGAGTGGCAGGTCGGTTTCACCGGGAGCAGTATGGAAGCATTGGAGCGTTGGAACGCTCTGACGAAGGCCAATCCTATGTGGTGCGGTGAGTGTTCGTACTCGCGCTGTACGTCGTGTCATGTAAAATTGCTCTAGTATGGTATGAACGAACAGGGAGCGTCTTTTTTCGCCACGTGCCTTACTTTTTTCGCTATGTGCTCTACGTTGATGAATATCTCTTGTAATCGTTCAGGTGCAGTGGTCAGGAAGGGGCATTGTTCCTCCTGGAGTCTTCTCGGTTTCGAGGGGCCGCAGGCCCCCGCACCCCTACCGGCACAGGTACTGCCTGAACGGTTACTATCTCTTCATTTCTATATGTACTATTCTGATCACACTATTCTGGTGTAAATGAAAAAATTTTTATCTTTATCTGGTACTTCTGGATATAGTGGGTATGGTACCTGCGGTGTGGATATAGCAAGACTAATGCCTTATTGAAAAGGGGCACAGATTCATGCTATACTTTAGCCGTAGACGGGAAAGCACAACGAACCACAACGACCAGTTCTAACCCGTACTAAACGTTATCATTCATTGTCAGGTTCTTCAGGTTCTTGTTGATACGTGGTTATACGTTTTGATTTGCGCCATCGTAGCCGACCATCCAGCAGCAACACAGCCGACCATTCAGCAGCAATGCAGCCGACTATCCAGCAGCAGCACAGCCGACCATCCAGCAGCAATGCAGCCGACCATCTATTATTATTGTAGTATAACAATGCAGTTCTGTCGCAACTTACGCTTAACCTGAACTCATGAACCAGAGGCTTTACTGCCCAAAAAACCAGTACGTTGTTACGCAATGTGTTGACCGACAACTGAAGATAACAGATCAACGGCTCTGGCACAATTGCCAGGGCCGTTTTAACGATTGTGCTATAATACTGCTAATGTTCAGGATGTTGAAAGGTCAATGATCATTATGGTTGCCCTTGCTGCGACACACCACGATCCAGAGAGTCGTCTGTATCATCAAACCAGACGCATATTGCCCCTCCTCTGCACGTTCTATAGCTATATTGCAATTCTGGTGACACCATCAACGCACACCGAATCCCGTCTTTTGCTCCAGAACGTCGGGGTACGTGTGAGTGATGGACAGTCGGGGGTTTCGCAAGGATACATGCATCTAGGGTTGTGGCGGCGACAAGCGCTTGAACAGGCGTTACGTGGTGCACCCGATGCAACCCATATCCACTGCTGTGATTTTGATCGCGTGCTGCACTGGGCCGAGTTTTATCCCGATGAGCTACAGGCAACGCTGAAATATCTGCAGCAGTATGATTTCACAGTACTGGGGCGCACAACGCGAGCTTTTGACTCGCATCCACGCATCCAGCGCGATACAGAAAGCATTGTGAATCATGTTTTTGCTCTGTGCAGTGGTTTATCCTGGGACGTAACGGCGGGTTCGCGCGGTCTGTCGCGAGGGGCAGCCGAGGCGATTGTGGGTGCTTGCCTTGATGATACGGTTGGCAATGATTGTTCGTGGCCGCTGTTCATCCGCCGGCAGGCCGGATTGTCATCGAGCTATGTACCCACCGAGGGTCTGGAGTTTGAAACGCTGGATCGCTATAGCGCTGAAATTGAGGCCCTGGGCAGTGCCGCAGCCTGGATTGCGCAGATCGATGCTGATCCACAACTGTGGGCTTTGCGGTTAGAAATTGCCCGATTGGGGGTTGAGTCAATTGTTACCTATCGCTGAGGAAAAGAGATGCGCGAGTTACATGGAGTTATATGTGCGAGCCTGACTCCTTTTACGAGTAATGTGGGGCCAGTGGATTATGCCTGGTTTGGCGGCCACTTACGGTTTCTCGAGCAGCATGGGATCAACGGTGTCCTTCTATTAGGTACGACCGGAGAGGGCCCGTCGCTGGCCTTCAGCGAGCGGCAGCAGGTGCTGGATACGGTTCTGGATGAGCGGGGGGATCTGGCAGTCATCGCCGGGACAGGGTGTGCGGCACTACCGGAGACGATAGCTTTGAGCCGCTATGCACTCGAACGAGGTGCCGATGCAGTACTGGTGATGCCGCCCTTTTACTTCAAAGGGGTGACAGAAGCGGGCATGCTGCAGTATTACCGTGCCGTGTGCGATGCGCTGCCGTCTGATGCGCGTCTCTTGCTCTATCATATTCCGAGTGTCACTGCCGTGCCGATCACACCACTGATTATCGAAGGCTTGCTGGCGAGTCATGGATCACAGTTATACGGGCTGAAAGATAGTAGCGGTGATATTCAGCATACTACACAGTTGATCCAACGCTACCCGCAGTTACATATTTTTAGCGGGAGCGACACCCAACTGGCCCATGCACTGGCAGCCGGCGCTGCTGGCGTGATCACGGCACTCTCAAATGTCTGGCCGGATGTGACACGGGCAGTCTTTGATGCCCATCATCAGGGTGGTGATGTCATAGCTCCTCAGTTACGTCTGACAGCGATACGTCAACTGATTCCTGACCCGACTCCACCTGCGCTTAAGGCGGCACTCCCCTGGCGCAGTGATCTGCCCCGTGTGAGTGTGCGGGCACCGCTGGTCAATCTGGATGATGATGTGGCAGCAATATTGCGGCTGGCATTAGCCGAGCGGGCAGCGTGCGAAGCGTGATGGGGACGACGGGTGAAGGGCCTGGCATCAGGTGAACAGAGCCTTACGCCCGGACGGCACTGTGTACTCTACGTATGACCGACATGCTTCAAGCTCTGTTGTAGAACTTGTGCAATATGATCGTCATCTAGCGCATAGTAGACCTGTTTTCCCTCACGTCGATCTTGAACAATACGCAGGCTACGCAGCAAGCGCAAATGGTGTGAGATAGCTGACAGTGACTCCTCCATCTGAAGGAGGCGTGCGAGATCACCAACCGTTAATTCAGCGTGTGACAGTGCGTACAGAAGCCGGACGCGTGTCGGGTCACTCAACGCCTTAAAGATTTCAGCCAGGCGGCGAGCATTCTCATCATTCAGCGGATGCGCACGGATGTGAAGTATGCGCTCCGGGTTTGCAAACTGATCCTCGCTATGTTCCATTCTGTTCCCGTTTCATTGCTTTACAAAGATGGTACGAGCCAGACGGCGGTCTAGCGTTTGTGTTGTCTCACCAATACGAATGGACAGTGGCCCATCGAAGGGCGCACTATGAACCACAGCAACACGGACGCCAGGGACGATACCCAGTTCAGCCAGATACCGTAAGCGTGCTGCATCTTGATCACGAACGCGCACAATCCGCGCATTGTCACCCACTGGCACATCGCTGAGGCGCATATCGTGACTACTCGGTATAGCGCCATCCAGCGTTGGAATAGGGTCACCATGCGGGTCAAAATCAGGCTGACCCAGGTGTGCCGCAATCCGGGCTTCAAGTTTTTCACTGATATGATGCTCCAGACACTCGGCTTCTTCGTGGACTTCGTCCCAGCTATATCCCAGAGCTTCAACCAGATATAACTCGAGCAGCCGATGATGGCGAATGACTTCCAGCGCGATCTTTTCGCCACTGGTGGTTAAGTGTACCCCCTGATAGGGGGTGTGGGTGACAAGGTTCATTTCCGCCAGGCGCTTGATCATGCCCGTAACTGAGCCGGGCTTAAAGCCACCAAGTTGTTCACCCAGCAACGACGTTGTCACCTCATCACCCTGTTGTTGCAGGGTGTAGATCGCTTTGAGATAATCTTCAATCGCTGGTGTAACGCGACGTGTATGTTCATCTGGTGGGGTCATTATACTCTACCTTTCCTCTACATATCTACCCAGTTGGGCGTGGCCTGGATCTCCTACGCATAGCACAGGTACAATATGATGGCTAAGTCGTAACTGTTCCGGTGGGGTGGTCTGGAGAGGCATTGTGTTTCGCAGCGGCCTGCGATCCTCGCCAACCCTGCTGTGGCGAAACTTCCCATGAACGGTTACGCACAGTCTGCAAATGAGCCAATAACCACGATTGATCCAGTTCAACGCAGGAGTCGTACCTGGCGGGATATGAGCAACTGTTGAAAGCTTACCATACTCTATGCCTCTGTGTCTATGTCTATGATCCAGAGCATGCCCTGTGTACAGGAAATATGTGCTGGCCGGTATGTTCGATGCTGATTCGTCGAGTCCACCGTCCACCCATTCTGGTCTATGAACAGGCGGGCGACGGGCCGCAAAGCCCCGCCCGCGCGGGCGACCGTGCCCGGCCCGTGAACCAGGCTATCGTGTACCTTTTGTTAGCGACATGATGTAGGGCAGGAAGTTATGCTATGTGTGGTCGGATGTGTGATTATATTGGTGGACGGTGGATGTAGTCGTATGGATCAGGGGCATGCATATGCCGTGGCGTCAGGACGGGTGCCACCACCGAGTAGTGACACCCGTCCGAAGGATTCAGCCGCTTTGTGCTTTGCGTTCAGCCGCTTTAATTAGCGTACCGTCAGCGGTAGGAACACCTTGAAGGTGTTGCTGGCGGTCTGGGCATTGATCCGAATCGGGCCATGGATACTGGTCGTGCCGTCAACTTCCACCTCTTCTAGCCAGTAGCGATAGTCGCCATCGTCTGTCGCCGTACTATCGTTCCAGCTATAGGCCGCGCCGTTCGCGCCTCGCCCGCGAGCCAGAATGATCGTTGGTGTGATGCGGGTGGCCAGGGCACGATCATCACCGGTGCCGCGATAGAGCTGGTAGCCCCAGGTGTTACGTTCCACCCCGGTCTCCCAGCGTATAACTACCCGACCGCCCTCACGCGTGGCCGTGAAGCGGTTCAGCGTGATCGCCGTCGGCTGGGTGGTGGTCATACCTGCCCAGATGGTCAGGATATTCTCACCTGCCCCGATAGTGATCGACCCCGTGCGGCCAGTTACCGGATCAACATCGCTGTCGGTGGTCGGGTCGCCCCGTCCTTGCCACGTAAAGAAATAGCCGTCCAGCAGTGTAAACCCGAGCTGATAGGTACCGGGCGTCAGGTGGGTGAAGAGATAGCGCCCATCGGCATCGGTGGTGGTGGTCGCCACAATGTTGCCCTGCTCGTCATAGAGCGTCACCGTCACGTCCGCGATACCCGGCTCACCCGGGTCGCGCTGACCGTTGTTGTTCAGGTCACGCCACACCACGCTGCCCAGGCTGGCGGGTTGGAAGATGCCGAAGTCGATGGTCAGGTTGGTGTTGGGATCGTTGTCGCCATCGTTGGTCGGCTCGCCGCCCGGCGTGAGCGTGACGGTGCTGCTGTGAATAAGCCCGGATTGCACCTCGGTGCCATGATCGGCATTGTTCCGGTCGCTATTGCCATCAATGCCTGGCTCGTAGGGGCCGCTGTCCTGACCATTGCGCCCGGTGCTGCTGCGATAGCCTGCCGGGGGCAGGATCTCGACGATGTAGTCACCCGCCGTCAGGCCCGTGAACAGGTAGTTGCCATTGCTGTCCGTGGTGGTCTCTGCAATTGGATCGCCAACGGGTTGTCCATTGGTGGCGCGGTAGAGCCGCACGGTGACACCACGGACACCCTGCTCACCCGCATCGACCACGCCGTTGTTGTTGGCATCCAGCCACACCAGGTCGCCCAGACTGAGCAGGCGGTAAAGACCCGCATCAATCGTCAGGTTATTCTCACCCGAACGCAGGCGGATGATGCTGGTGCGCCCATTGCTCGGATCGGCATCGCTATCGCGGGTGTCATCGATACCCCGATCTGGCAATGTAAAGGCATAGCCATCAGGCAACACGAACTCGACCTGATAGGGCAGCCCCGGTGTCAGGTCTGTGAACTGGTAGCGCCCCTCGGCGTCGGTAATTACCGTCCGCGGGGTGCCATCTGGATTGCGCACCGGATCGCCGTTGCCATCGAGCAATCGCACCGTTACGTCTGGCACGCCCGGTTCGCCATTGTCCTGGATGCCGTTGCCATTGCTATCCAACCAGACCCGGTCGCCTAGGCTGGCGGGACGGTACAGACCGGCATCAATGGTCGGGTTGCTCTCACCCACGGCCAGGTCGATGATCTCTGTCCGTCCTGTCGTCGGGTCAACATTGCTATCGCGTGCGCGATCAGCGCCTTGATTGGGCAGAGTGAACCGGTAGCCACTCGGTGGTTCAAACTCCACCTGATAGCTGCCCGGCACCAGGTCGCCAAAGAAGTAGTAGCCCTGGTCGTTGGTGGTCGTTTCGTGGATCAGGGTGCCGTTACCGTCCCGCAGAATAACCTTGACCCCGGACACGGGCGGTTCGTCCGTATCCTGGATACCGTTGCGGTTGAGATCCTCCCAGACATAATCGCCCAGACCGGCCAGTTGGTAGATTCCGGCGTCCCAGGTCGAGTCGTGCTGCTCCGGGCCGAGCGTGATGGTTGCTGTGCGTCCATTGCTCGGATCGGCGTCGCTGTCGCGGGTCGTATCGCCGCCCTGATTCGGCTCAGTGAAGGCGTAACCCGGCGGCAGGTTGCTAAACACCAGGTAGTATTCACCTGGCTGCAGGCCGGTGAAGCCATAGGTGCCGTTGCCGTCAGTTGTCATCGTGGCAACCTGCGCGCCATTGGCGCGATAGAGCGTCACTGTCACACCTGGCACACCTGCTTCGCCCGCGTCCTGGATGCCGTTACGATTGGTATCGAACCAGACCCGATCACCCAGACTGGAGAGAACGAAGACGCCAAAGTCAACCGTCAGGTTGGTGTTGGGGTCGCTATCGCCATCATCCGTCGGTTCTGCGTTGGGTGTCAGTGTCACCGCGCTGCTGGCAATGACGCCATTTGCCCCGAGGGTGCCAATCACCGTGCCGTTATCGTCATTATTGACGTCGTTGTTGGGACTGGGCGCGGGTTCACTATTATCTCCGGTGCTGCTGGTATAGCCCACCAGCACGCCAGTACCGCTGAAGTTGCCTGCCGGTAGCACAACCAGATAATCGCCGGGCAGCAGTCCATCAAAGCGGTAGAGTCCCCCATCGCTGGTGACGGTTTCGGCGATGAACTGATCGCCCGTATCAAAGACACCACTGCCATTGGTGTCGCGGTACAACTGCACCACTACCCCGTCAATGCCGCTCTCGCCGGGATCAACCCGTCCATTGTTGTTGGTATCGTGCCAGACCAGGTCGCCCAGACTGAGCAACCGGAAGAAGCCCGCATCGTAGGTCGGGATGTAGCTGCCCGGTGCGCCCGTGGGTGCTGCCATCTGCGGGTAGTTGTCGGTGCCTATGGCTGCTCCTGGTGTGGGCAGCACCGCGTTCGAGTCAACCGTATTATTGGTTCCTTGCTCTGATGGGGAGGGATACAGGCCCACCAGCGGCCCGGTACCGGTATAGTCATCCGGGTTGTCAAGCCGGATCACATAGTCCGTGGTCGGTTGCAGGTTGATGAAGCGATAGAAGCCGTTCGCATCCGTCGTCGTAGTGGCAATCAGCGTGGTGCCACTGGCATCGTACAGGTTGACGGTCACGCTGGGAATACCCAGTTCGCCCGCGTCCTGGATGCCATCGCCATCAATGTCATACCAGACGAAGTCGCCGATGCTGGCGGGCTGGAACACGCCGAAGTCAATCGTCAGATTGCTGTTATTGTCCAGCGCCGCATCGGGCAGACCGGGTGTGGCGGGTTCGCCGGTCGGAGCCGCGCCAGAGGCCAGCGTGACCGGGGTACTGCGAATGCTGCCGCCCGTGCCCAGCGTGCCCACGACCGTGCCGTTGTCGTCGCCATCGGTGATACCGCTTGCCCCCGGCTCATACGGGCCCGTGGCCGACGCCCACTGACCAGTGCTGCTGGTGTAGCCCACCAGCGGCCCGGTGCCGGTGAAGTTGGCGGCTGCCAGTTCGACGATGTAGGCGCCGGGTTGCAGGTTGGTGAACAGGTAGTAGCCCTGCGCGGTGGTCGTCGTGGTGGCAATGATCGTGGTGCCCGTGCTGTCGAGCAGGTTGACGGTCACACCGCCAATGCCTGTACCTAGCCCGTCGTTGTCCAGGCCGTCGTTGTTCAGGTCATGCCAGACGCGGTTGCCCAGACTTAACGGCTGGAAGAAGCCCGCATCGTAGGTCGGCGTGTTACTGCCTGCGGCACCGGTCGTTGCCGCCATCTGTGGGTAGTTACCAGGGCCGATCGGGTCGGCCGGCGTCGGCAGGGTGGCATCTGAATCGACCGTATCATCGCCGCCCTGATTGGCCGGTGAGAGTTGATAGCCCACCAGCGGCCCGGTACCGGTGTAGTCTGCCGGGTTGTCAAGCCGGATCACATAGGCCGTGGTCGGTGGCAGGTTGATGAAGCGATAGAAGCCGTTCGCATCCGTCGTCGTAGTGGCAATCAGCGTGGTGCCACTGGCATCGTACAGGTTGACGGTCACGCCGGAGATACCCGGTTCGCCCGCGTCCTGGATGCCATTGTTATTGGCGTCATTCCAGATGAAATCGCCGATGCTGGCGGGCTGGAACACGCCGAAGTCCAGAGTCAGGTTGGAGCGATTATCGGGTGTGGTGTCCGGGAAGCCGGGCGTGTTCGGGCCACTCGGCTCATTGAGTGGCTCATTAGCGCCTGGCCCCAGCGTGATCACCTGGCTGATGATCCCACCCGTCAAGCCCGGCGTGGTCAGCCCGCCGCTGCCGATATTGCCATTGTCATCTTGATCGACATTGTTGTTGGGGTCGGGCGATGCCGGGCCTTCATATGGGCCGGTGGCTGATCCCCACTGACCGGTGCTGCTGGTGTAGCCTTCCAGTGGCCCACCAGCCGCGAAGTTCGCGGCTGGCAGATGCACCAGATAGTCACCAGGTGGCAGGTTGGTGAACAGATAGTAGCCACCGCTGCTGGTGACAACGGTGTCCATCAATAGATCGCCAGTATCAAGGATACCATTGCCGTTGGTATCAGCGTAGAGCCGAACCGTCACACCATTTATACCTGTGCCTGGCCCATCATCGTCTAACCCGTTGTTATTTACGTCGTACCAGACGCGGTTGCCCACGCTAAACGGCGGCGTAAAGCCAAAGTCGTAGGTGTGGTTGTTGTAGCCTGCACCCGCCAGATTGGCGTAGGGGATGCGGTAGACCGCATTGGTTCCGTTCAGGGTTCCATTCGAGTCGCGGCTTGTGCCATTGGGCGAGGGATCGGCGTTGGCCTGGGTTACGGCCATGCCAGCAAGAGGTGCCTGCTGTGTAGCACCCACGGCGTTGGGGATGCGAATCTCGTAATCCGAGTCGCCGCCAGGTGTGCCAGTGCGCGGGCGAATACCGATGCCGCCGTCGTGAATAATATTATCGTTCAGGTCGGCGTCGGTAGCATTCTGACCGCTAATGAAATAATACTCGCCATTGACATCGGTGGTAGCCACGCCAATGCGTGTACCATCACGCCACAGTTCGACCTCCACACCCGCCAGCGGCGGTTCGCCAGGATCCTGGATGCCATTGCCGTTATCATCGCGCCAGACGCGGTTGCCGATCTGGATCGGTGCCTGGTCGCACAGCAACTCCACATCGCCCAGACCGGCCGCCTTGCCCATGCTGGAAGGTTGTTGTGCTGTACCGGTACCAATAACGACATCCTGCCCAAAGACCAGATAGGTGCGCGGACGGGTGCCATTGGTGGTATCAAACCAGCGGAAGCCGCCCGAACGGAAAGGCCCGGGGTCGTTAGGATCATACGCAGTACTGACCACCTCGCGTCGGCCAGGATGCAGCGCCAGACCACCAAGCGTGACCTCCTGGTGCGTACCGCCATAAGCGTCCATTCCAAAAAACTCGCCCCCACCCGGCCCCTGGTTGTTGCCGACGCCGGTGCCCGTCAGTCCTGTAGCGGCACAGGCACCATTGCTCTCCAGCACATAGCCGCCAGCCGGGTTGACGCAGAGCCGCAAGGTGTCGCCACCAGCAACACCTTCATAGGTTCCCGTATCAGCAGCAAGCGTGCTATAGTTACGGTTGCCCAGTTGCATGCCCGCACGATCGAGCAAACCGAGAACCATTGCACCATCGGCATCGAACTCGATCGCCGTCAACATCGGCTGCGGGTACATAGTCTGGGTAAAAGGCCCGCCACCAGGCAACGGCATCGGTGCATTAATATCACCCCACTCGTTAATCCACGGCAGCCAGGCCGCCGATGGTTGATTGCCTCCTTGCTGGCTGAGCAGGCCACGCGGGTAGTCCAGCGGGAAATCATAGACCAGATCAAAGTTCCCCACCGCACCAGTCGGGTCGTGGCGATAGATATAGGCCCGCAGATGAGAGGTATTGGTGTTCTTACCAGTATAGGGCAACTCACCCGAGCAGACGCCGCCAATATACACCTGACCACGATAGGTCTTGACCGCCCAGGGTCGGAATTCGCCACTGGTGCAGCTAGGGTTGGGTACCGCATGCACGGTGATGTCGGCGGCGGTGGGGGTGGTGGCGGGAACGCCCACGCGGATCTCGAGCAGCGAGCGCGTGGTGAGGTTCATCACCCACAGCGTCTCCTCGTCTTCGGAGAGCGAGATGCCGCCGATGCCCAGCTTGCCCACTGCATCGAAGGCGTCCGGATCGCGGTTAGGAGCGGCCGAGTCGGCGGTTAGATTACGCGGAGGCAGCGTACCAACGCCCGTACCCACTGGATACCCCGCTGTGTTCAGATTAATGAGGACACTCGGAGAGTTGACACCGCTCGGATCAACCGTATAGATTGCGCCAATGCCACCTGGCCCGAAGCCAGAGTGTCGGCGTACCACAGCGGCAGCGAGCAACGTCTGGCTGGAGCGCTGGTAGGTCAGACCCCAGATGGCTCCGATCTGAGCACCGGTAGCAAGGTAGTTGTTTGAACCGGGGCCAGTATTCGGTGGCACAAAAGGGATTTCTACCAGCGCCGGGCGATCGGCAGCCGGAAATGCACCAGTTGGGGCAAGCAGCGGATCGCCATTGCTATAGCAACTGGAGGCGATGTTCGGGTTGTTCTGGCAATACTCGGCCGGGTTGTGCAGCCCAAAATTGATATTGGCCGAGTTGCCGTCAGGCACAAACTGCACGCTAGTGCCGTTGCCGGTACCATGGCGCGCGGGCTGCAGGTAGGTCGGCCAGCCGCTAAACTCGATGCGGTAGGGGCCGGTGCCCGTTGCGTTCAGGCTGTAGGAGCCGAGGGCCGGGGTGTTCGGGCCAGTACAGGCGGCTATCGGGGTGCCCGCACCAACACAGATCGTGGCAAAGCTAGTGGTAGTGCCCTGCACATCCCCGGCACTATCGTAGGCCGTCACGGTAATGCCGCCCAGCCCTGGTTCATTGGGATCACGGAAACCATCGCTATCATAATCGGCAAAAACCGTACCGCTGATCGTGCCAGCGGCGTATGCCACCGACCAGGGACGCAGTCCCATCGCAGCAACGCTACTCAAGAGCAGAAGCAGAATCAGGCTAACCGCGAGAAGACGAACATGTAATGCTTTCATTGAACCTCCTTTCTGGTGTTTGAACATGGATTGTAGACGATGCTTGCCGTTATTGGCAGGAAACTTCGTTCAGTTGCTATTCTTTCCTCATATTTATGCCTGATGACCGCCAGATTGCCTGGTGCCTGGCAAATGTTCTCATCCACCTCTCATTATAGCTATAGCATATAGTATGCAGTGTAATCAAAATCGGGAGATTGTGGGGATATTAGATCAAGATTTGATGCAGATCCAGAATATTGGAACGCTCGAACGCTTGAATGCCCCTGCTATCCTCGGCAGTACACGGTTCGGGTGGTGTGGTATTAATGTTGGGCCGCAAACGGATCGCCATAGCCTTCATTGGTCAGTGCCTCCTTGTCGGTAAGTGCAATCAAAAATGCCAGCAGGTCGTTGCGATCACGGTCGCTCAAAACGAAACCAGCGATCAGATCGTGGCGGGCAGCGGCGCGTTCTGGTTCAGCGCCAGCACCCTCGTGCCCGCCCGATTCATAGAAACGTAACACTGCCTCCAGCGTAGGCAGGCTGCCATCGTGCATATAGGGCGCGGTCATGGCCACATTGCGCAGCGGTGGCACGCGGAAACGGTAGGCATCTTCCGGTCGCCCGGTATGTGTGGCCAGGCCACGGTCGGCGCTTCGTCCGGCCCCCGTCGCCAGGTATTCCAGGTCGGCCCAGCGCGGTGGGTGGGCACGATCCGGCGGTGCAAGATCGACGTGGCAGTGTCCACAGGCCAAGCCGGGCGAGAAAAAGAGCTGCATACCACGTTGCGCTGCCGGTGTGAGCGCCGTGGTGTCGCCCTGGTACACAAAACGGTCATAGGGAGTATCAAAGGCCACCAGCGTGCGCAGGAAAGCGGCAATTGCGGTGCTAATCTGCCCCCAACCGAGCGGATCGGGATCGGTGGGAAAAGCGGCAGCAAAGCGCTCGACCAGCGCCGGATCGGCACGCAGTCGTGCCAGTACCACGACCGGATCGGCCCCCATCTCGACCGGGTGGGTGGTGAAGAGCGGGATCTGCATCTGCTGTTCCAGGCTGGTGATCGCTGGATTGGCGCGGGTCAAGCGGGGCAAGTAGCCCACATTCAAGAGCGAGGGCGCATTACGTAGCAGCGTTTCGCCGGTTGCGCCGGTGGGTGTCACGCGCCCGTCGCTAAAGGCCAGTTCCGGGCGGTGGCAGGTGGCGCAGGCCAGCCGCTCGTTGCCCGATAGTCGCCGGTCATAAAAGAGTTGCCGGCCCAGTTCGATGCGTGCCGGTTGATCGCTGGCTCCAGGTGGGGGAGGTACACCTGGCGGTAGCCGCCAGGTATAGGCAGATGGTTGTGGTGTACCACACATCTGCAGGAATGTTGCTATGATGATCAGCGAGAACAACAATGGTATCAGCCGTGACATAGTGCATTGTATGTAGGATGTCAGATATTCCTGCCGGGTACTCTAACTAGATATCCCCCGGGTAGGAAGGCGCGGCGCTGGCGAGAAGTGAGGGAAGAGGAGAGAGGGGTGAGAAGAAGAGGGTTCTCTCCTCTCGCTCCTCGCTTCTCGCTCCTGGATCAGCCCCTGCGTCCCGTCCGTGATGAAGTCTCGTTGTAGTACTGGACATTGTACAACAGAGAATCGCTGTTACGCTGCTTCAGGCTGTTGATGTACGTGATCTTTATGTATCATACCGGCGAAAAAAGTTGTTTTAATGATTTTTATATATATTTTTAATCGAATTTCATATCGGCGTAAGCAGTACTATTATAGCAGTTTTCGGAGGAAATTACTATACCTGCTAAGATGAACAAAGACACAGCAAGCCGTGTCTTTTGCGGTTCAAACAAAAACGACATACGCGACTTCAGTCAGTTCCAGCAGCGTCAGACACGGATTGGCTATGCCGAAACGAGTCTTTGTTCCTGATTGGTAGCCAGCGCCAGATGAAAAGCGAAACATAACGACACCGATAGTGCAGTCTGAGAATGAACAGCATGTCATCAACGGGTGGAGGTGCGGTATAACACCGGAATGCGTCGTGCAACAAATAGCAAGCCTATACCGGGCGAGAAGTGAGGGAAGAGGCGAGAGGCGTGAGACGTGAGGTTCTCTCCTCTCGTTCCTCGCTCCTCGCTTCGCGTCCCTCCGGGCTGGTCGCCTACAAAGAAGAGCCATGAAATGCGATGACATGCAGTGCCCATCAGTGGTGTGCGACGGGGCATTGTCGTGCATTGCTATCCATATTTAGGCAGCGATGGCCATGATGGCGGTGCATGATCGTTGTAAGGCAATGGCAGGCAATGCGGGGCTGTGGGCAATACGCGGCGCTGCCGACGCTGCGGGTGCTGCGTGGCAATGTATGGCGATGGGACGCATCCGCAATGGTGTACACCGTACCACAATGTATGTCCTGATCTATAATGGGGCAAGCTCGATTATACCATAAGGAGCAGTATGTGCTTATGCGTCATACATATACCATAACGACCCTCGTTCTTCTGTTCATCACTGCCTGTGGCTCGTCAGCACGCGGGCCAAAAACCTCCGTCCCGCCGCGCACACCCGTCACCCGCGCCACGGTTGCCACAGATGAGGTAGGTCGACTGGCTGAACGTAGCCCGTCTGCGCCCGAAGCGCTGCCGCTGGTAGCCGCCCGTATTGCCCAGGTCGATGCCGCGCTCGCCAGTTCGCAGCCCATCCTCACCCTGGATGGGCTTGATCCAACGGCGCAACAGGCGCAAGAACAGGCGGTACGCGATCCGCGTGTGCGCACGACTATGCGCACCAATGAAGGCCAGCCGATGCGTGCCGAGGTGTTCGGTGTTTACCCGCTCAGTCCGGCGGACATTACGACCGCCACGGCTGTCTGCCAGACCAGCGACTGCTACCGCGTCGAGTTATACAACTTTGGCAGCAACCAGACCGTGCTGGCCGTCGTTGACCCGGCCACGGACACAGTGATCGACGTGAACATCCTCAACGAGACCCAGCCGACAGTCGTTCCGCAGCACCTGATGGATCTGGCGGCGGAGATCGCCCTGGCTGCCCCGGAGGTACGTGCCGAGCTGGGTTTGCAACCCGACGCGGCGATGATCCAGCAGCCGCAGATGAAGGTGCAGTTTCAAGCCACTGCCTGTGAGCGCTCGCGGCATCTGTGTGTCGCCCCGATCTTTGTCTGGGGTGAGCGGGCGCTGTGGGTGATTGTTGATGTTACTGACTATACCATTATTGGCCTGCGCTGGACGGATCTGGGTGCCTCCAGTCGCATGGCGATTACCGAACAACGCCTGCAAGACGAGGTTGTTACGCGCCTGTACTGCGAGCAAACGAGCGCGCTGACCCGCGACGGGTGGGATTTGAACTATATTCTGACCAGTTCCGATGGCCTGGAGATCCGCGATGTACAATTCAATGGCACGCCTGTATTGCGCAGCGCCAAACTGGTAGATATTCATATCAACTATTCGTCGATCGAGGGCTTTGGTTACAGCGATGCCCTGGGCTGTCCAGTCTTCTCGGCGGCGGCGGTGGTGGCATGGAATGGGCCGCACCTGGAGACGATCACCGCCAGCGATGGTACACCAGGATTTGCCTTGATCCAGCGCTTCCGCAGCGAGTTCTGGCCGGTGCCCTGCAACTATGCGTATCAGCAGCGCTACGAGTTCTATGCTGATGGCCGTTTCCGCCCGGTATTTGTGATTGATGGGCGCGGATGTGGCAACGATGGTACCTATCGCCCGATTATGCGCATTGCGCCCGCGCTGGAGCAAGCGCGTTTTGCCGAGTGGACAGGCCGTGACTGGCAGCTATGGTCGCGTGAGAGCTGGCAACTCCAGCAACCGACCACGGCCTACACCGCCGAGGGCTATCAGTACCGGCTGGACGATGGTACAGGCAACGGCTGGTATATTGAGCCAGGGCAGGGGCAGTTTGGCGATAGCGGGCGTGGCGATAATGCCTACCTCTATGTCAGCCGCGTGCATGCCGACCGTGACGAGGGCGAGAGCGATATGCCCACACTGGGCGATTGCTGCAACACCGATGAGCGCCAGGGGCCAGAGCGCTTTATCGATCCGCCCGACGCGCTGGGCGATGTACCGGTGGTACTCTGGTATGTGCCGCAGTTGAAAAACTCAGACGAGCCGGGGGCCGAGTATTGCTGGGCCGACGCCGTGCTGGAGGATGGCGTGTTTGTGCCGCAGGTCTGGCCCTGCGCGGCCGGGCCAATGTTTGTGCCGGTGGGACGGTAATGCCGTGGTATGCAGTGTCCTACCGCAGTCCTGAACGACAGGAGGTACGTCGTGGGGGGTGGATGTTCTGCCCTGGCGGGGCAGCCGTCCTCGAAGCGGCCACGTATGAAGATACTTTATACACGAATAGGCCGTGCCATTGTCAGCAGATGATCGCGATTGACCGGATCCATGCGCCGTTACGGGTGCGTACGGCGTACCTCCTCTTGAGAGGAGGTATGCGTTCTTGCCCGGGACGCGACCGTGGTACACGTCCACCTGCCTGGCTGGCGCGTCAGTCCGCGCAGGCGGGCTTCGCCAACCGGTAGCCCACCCGTTGACGGGTCGGGCGATCTGCGTCTTTGCGTTACAACATGCGTGTCGCACGCCGTGCGGCGGAGATGGAAGGAGATAATGATATGAGTCGCAAACGACGTGCTACGTCTGCAACTGGGCGTGGCAGCAAGCGGGCGGCGGTCGCATCTGGATCAACGCCGCGTAGCGTTCCGGTTGCCTGGCTGGTGTCAGGTTTGTTGCTTGTGATCGGGTTGGGATCGGGCTGGTGGTTGATTGGCCGTAGCGTAAGCAGCGAGAGCAATGCCGCGCCGTCATCGTCTGGCAGCATTGGCGGTGTAGCTGACTGTCGTGCGTTGCCACGCTTCAACGAACGCCTGGGTTACAAGGATCGGCTTGGTATCAGCACCAGCGAGCGCAACTATGTGGGACTGGTCATCTTCGATGGACGCATTCCGCTCACGGCCCCGGTGTCAGAACGTGATCTGCACCAGGAACCGTCGTGGAGCGAAGCAGGCACGTTGGGGCCGTTCGTACTGGATCGGCAGGGCCACATCTACACTGCGCCTGTGCCCCGCACCGCTGTCAGCGACAACCCGCCCGATGTGCAGAACACGATCTATCGGGTTGACAGCGACACCGCCGTCATGCAACCCTACCTTACTCTGCCCGATACACCACCCGCCTCGCCCCAGAACCCGTTTGGTATTCTGGGCATGGCCTATGATTGCGATAGCGACGCACTGTATGTCAGCACGGTGGCTGGCTCGACCTTGAGTGCCGAACAGGGGCAGATCGTGCGCCTTGATCTGGAAACCGGCACGGTCACCCCACAGGTGGTGGGGGTTGATGCCATTGGCCTGGCGGTGTTTCGCGGTGTACAGGGCAAGCGCCTCTACTTCGGGCTGGCACGTGAGTCAACGCTGGCATCGGTAGCGCTGGACGCAGAGGGGCATGCGGTAGGGGATATTCGTACCGAGCTGAACCTGACTGATTATGCGGGGGGGATGGGCGAGCCAAAAGTGCGTCGCATCAGTTTCGAGCGCGAGACGATGACGCTCTATATCGTACCGTTCAACTTCAACCTGCGCGCCGTGTCCGAGCAGCAACAGGTGATCGTGCGCTACCACTACGATCAGCAGCGTGATGGGTGGGTGGTTATGCCATAGTCGAGAAAGATGTGCAGTGCTTTCAGGTGACAGGTGACAGGTGACAGATGACCAGTCGGCCTGGTGCAACTTCCTATTCTCTGTCTCCTCATCTGGTGCATAGGGTGCAGCAGGGGCGCTGGCGAGAAGTGAGGGAAGAGGCGAGAGGCGTGAGACGTGAGGTTCTCTCCTCTCGTTCCTCGCTCCTCACTTCTCGCTACTCGCTCCTCACTTCTCGCTCCTCGCTTCGCGTCCCTCCGGGGCGCGGCGGGCGGGTGCGCGTCCCTCCGGAGCGCAAGACGACGTAGCGCGGCGCGGGCGGGTGCGCGTCCCTCCGGGGCGTGGGCGCGGCACGGACGCGGGCACGCCGGAGCCGTGCCCTACAGCGGGCGGCGGGCGAACCTGGGTGCGCGTCCCTCCGGGGCGCTGGCGAGAAGTGAGGGAAGAGGCGAGAGGCGTGAGACGTGAGGTTCTCTCCTCTCGTTCCTCGCTCCTCACTTCTCGCTCCTCGCTCCTCACTTCTCGATCCTCGCTTCGCGTCCCTCCGGGGCGCGGGTGGGCGGGTGCGCGTCCCTCCGGGGCGTGGGCGGGTGCGCGTCCCTCCGGGGCGCGGGCGGGCGCCGCTCCGCGTGCGGTAACGCATGGCGTGCGGTGTGCGCTACAGGCTCCCAGTTTCACGCAAAAGCCCACAGGAACAAAAGTGCAGAGGGTATGTTCGTGTGGTAAGGCAGACCGAGCCGTGAAGTCGCGCAGAGCGGATGGCTTGCCGCGCACAGCGACAACGGTATACCTGAAGACCCGTTACGGCTGCATCTATGTGTCTTTGCGTGAACAAGCCAGAGTGCCTCAGCCATCCATCAATACTGTAACATCGCATAATACGACTGCTGCGCGGCTTCACGAGCATCCTTGAGGGTAAAGATACCCTGCTCTGCCAGCAAGGGAATCAGTTTGAGAAAAACCTCGCCCGTGACAATCGCATCACCCAGAGCCGTATGACGACCAATAATGTTCACGCCCAGCCGTTGCGCAATAGTTTCCAGGCTGTGATCTGCCAATGAGGGATGCACAACCGCCGAGAGCAGCAGCGTATCCAGCACAGGCTGAATGAACTTGATACCGGTTTGTGTCTCTTTCAACTGCAAAAAGCGCATATCAAAGGCCGCATTATGCGCCACCAGTACGGTATCCTCTGCAAACTGATAGAAAATAGGTAACACCTGTTCAATCGTGGGCTGGCCCTGGAGCATCTCCGGCGATATGCCATGGATATTCACCGACTGTGATGATATTGAGCGCTGTGGATCTATCAACTGCTCCATGGACTCATGGCGCAACAGGCGTCCATTCACCAGCCTGATAGCACCAATCGCAATAATCTCATCACCTTCTGAGGGATTTAAGCCCGTTGTTTCGGTATCGAAGACGGTATAGGTGAGTTCAGTAAGTAGGCATTGATCCAGCTCAGGCTTCTGCCCCGGCTGATTAAACAGGTCAAAATCATAATATTCGGGCCGGCTTTCGGGCGTTACCTGGGGCATGATCGTTAATTCCAACTGTGGTTCCGGTAAGGCAATCGGTAATAAAAGCCGAAAGTAGGCCTGATTCGTCTGTTTATCAGTATGACACCAGAATTCCCCTTTGTGCCGTTCCGCTACATCTTTTAATGTCAGCGGCGTTCCCTCACCGTTAGTGACCAGCGCCTGGGTTTCCCAGGCATGCAGAACTTCGGCTTTAATTGGTGAACCATACCAGATCATATCCAGGCGCGCAAAGCGACCACTCCGTTGCAAATCAAAGGTAACCTCCCGAACATCATATTGATCGCGCAGTCGGCGCATGATATACGTCATAGCCTGGACAATCGAATAACTGTCAATCTTGATCCAGAGGGTGGTATCCACCGGTTCGGCGTGGGCCTGTACATTTAACTTGTTCGTAAACTGGCGTTGTAGCGCTGATATCAGATCGCTGCCATGCATATTCTCCAGTGGCCATTGCGACTCCAGATATTCACCCGTCTCGCGCAGCGTGCGATCCAGCTGAGTACTCAAGGCAATCGACTCTTCACGAATGATTTTGGTAAACAGGTTGAGATGATCACGCCCCATATCTGGATATTCGAGTATGGTTTCAATTGCGGCACGAATATTGGCTAAGGACGAACGGGTATGTTCAACAATCGACTGGAGCAAAATATCTTTACGGTTGTTCACCTCGTATCTGTGGGTAATATCGTCAATTGTCAGCACAAACCCTGTTATTTCTTTATGTTTATGGTGAACCGGGGTCATACTGACACGGATTAATTGACCGCCCTTGGCTGTAGTGACAAAGTGGGAAACAGCAGAGCCGTTGCCCTGACGCAGGGTATAATGGAGATGCTCCAACGCATGCACAATAATCGTACGCTCAATAAGCGCAAAGATCGAGCGTCCTAACCCTACCAGACCACCGCCCCTGCTGGTTGTTAATTTATCGGTGCTATAGTTGAACAACTGGCGTGCCCGGTTGTTATACAGCAGAATCTGCCCTTCAATATTACAGACAAGTACACCCTGGGTGAGCTCCGACATCAATGCCGCCAGAATATCCTTTTCCTCTTCTAGATCAGCACGGGCGCTACGAATCCTGGTTTCAACATCAATCTTCAGATCTTGATGTCGATCTGCAAAAGCATTGATGATATGCGCCAGTTGCTGAGTTTCAGACGGACCAGCCGGGATAATGCGATGATCGGGATTGGCGTTGAGGATCAACCTGGTTTCCTCGTGCAGCCGCGTCGCATGAACATAAATACTAAAAAGACGTTCTAGTGCCGAGCCAATGCCAACCAGTAAAAAAAAGGTAAAGATAGCAATAATCCCGATCCGTTCTATCAGAATTCTACTAATCAAGGCCTGCTCAGCGGAATCCAGGTTGTACCAGATAATCAGGAGACAGGTACCGATGATATACACGATGAATGTAAACAGGCCTGCGACACTCAGGACAAACTTTACTTTCAGGCTCATACAGTACCTCCCAACAGCTCGTGAACTTTGGCCAACAACTCTTTCGTTGAAAATGGTTTGGTGATATAGGCATTGGCTCCAAGCGCCAGACCCTTGGTGGCTTCAATCTCGCGTCCCTTTGCTGTTAACATTACTATCTGAACGTCCTGCCAGGCAGAATTTTCTCGTATTTTCTGGCACACCTCATAGCCACTTAGCAGCGGCATCATCACATCCAGGAGTATCAGATCCGGCTGAAACGCGCTGACCTGTTCCAGGGCTTCTTCGCCATTCCGTGCAATTCGTACCTCATAGCCACTGCGTTGCATCAGAAACTCAAGAGAAGTGACGATGTTCGGTTCATCATCAACAATTAAGACTCGTTTTGCCATGACCTGGATCTCCGTGACACTTCGTGAGCAGTCGTTCATATGATCGCTATCCACCCGGAGGTCAGGATGCGCGATCGATTACTTCGGTCGCATCCAACACTTGCTCATGTATATAGACGATCTGTTGATCGGGAGGCACTGCGATGGGGAGCGTGAAAGAAAATGTCGCCCCGGCCCCAGGCATGCTTTCCACCCATAAATGTCCACCAAAATGATTAATAATATGCCGACTGATAGGCAGACCTAAGCCTGTTCCCTGGGGTTTGTCAGTCAGGGTATCCCCCACCTGACGAAACTTATCGAAGATAATCCGTTGATCTTCGGGGCGGATTCCGGCACCGTTATCACGAACGTCAACACGCAAACTATCTTCCTGCACCTTCAATCGCAGCGTGACCATGCCTGCGGTTTTATCACAAAACTTGACAGCGTTGGAGAGCAAATTCAGTAAAACCTGCATTAATCGATCGCGATCAGCTTTGACCGGGGGAACCTGATCGGGTAAATCTACATAGAGTTGGATGTGCTTTTCGTTAAAAAGCTGGCTGGTTGAGGAGAGCGAGTCTTCAATAACTTCCTTAAGATCAACTGCAACGATATTCCATTTGGCATTGCCTGACTCGATTTTGGAAAGATCCAGTACCTGGTTAATCAGCCGCGTCAGGCGTTCACTTTCTTTGACAATAATGTGGAGAAACTTGATGCGCTGCTCAACATCGAGGTCGGGATGATCACACAAAATTTCCGAAAAAGCGCGAATGGAAGTCAATGGGGTACGCAACTCGTGCGTCACCGTGGAGATAAAATCATCTTTCAGCCGATCCAGTTCTTTGAGTTGCTCGTTCGCCGCCCGTAGTTCAGCCGTTGCCGCTTCTAATTCCTGGGATTTTTGCTCCAACTGGCGACTATACGCGCGTACCTGCGACGCCTCTTCCAGGATCTGCATCACTTCACTGGTACCCAGCGGCTCTTCCTTGACGGCTGAGGCCAGCATTACTCGTGCCGAGGCTGCGCCGATCGTGCCTGCCAGTTGTATCTCGGCAAAGTGGACAAACTCGGCATCAGGTTCGAGCTGATCGGCGTTGCTCAATCCTTGTCGTTCTACATACCCGGCGATCGCCTCTTCTGCACGACTTGGCCCTAGAAAGCGACCAAGCAGAGCGCGTAAATCGGCCATAGATGCCGTGCCACGCCAGAAACGCGAGCCACTACCGGCCTCTGATTGCTGAAAGATATCGACAAACAGTGTAGCCTGACTGTGTTCTACCGCGCTATGCTTGCCCAACAATGAGAACCCGATATAGGCACCGGTATTCGCCAGCAGGCTCCAGATCAGCGTATGCGTAATATGATCCAGCCCTTCCAGACCAAACAGCGCATATGGCCTGAGCAAAGCGATACCCAGAAGCCCTTCTGTCACTATGCTCGACGGTAACCAGAACGAGCCGGTATACGCCAGCGAGGGCAGCAATAAGGTATAGCCCCAGACAATAAATCCCAGGATCAGGCCAATGAGTGCGCCCCGATAGCTGCCACCCTTCCAGAAAATACCGCCCAGGATGGCCGGGGCAAACTGGGCCACGGCCGCAAATGACACCAACCCTATCGACACCAGGGCCGATTCGGCACCTATCAGCCGGAAGTAGATATATCCGAGCAACAACACCAGAATAATCGTACCGCGCCGAATATGGAGCAGCAGGCCGCTCAGATCGGGTTGCTCCGTCAGGCGTAACCATTTCTGGCGTAGCAATACGGGCATTACGAGATCATTACTGACCATTGTACTCAGCGCAATCGTCTCAACAATCACCATACCGGTTGCAGCCGAGATGCCGCCAATAAACGCCAGGAGCGCCAGTGACTCTTGTTGATGGAGCATAGGTAACGCCAGTACAAAATAGTCCGGGGCAATAGTATCTGCCGGGAATTGCAGCAACCCGGCGAACGTGATCGGCAGCACAAAAACATTAATTGCCAGCAAATACAACGGAAACAGCCAGATCGCTTTGTTGATATGTGACTCATCTACATTCTCAACCACGGCTATCTGAAACTGGCGCGGCAAAAACATAATTGCCAGCATTGAGAGGAAACTCAACCAGGCCCAACTCCCGTAACTTCCAGTTGTTTCGTTGAATAGCAGAAGGGCAGAGAGATCAGGATTAGTCGTTGCATGCGCAAACACATCACCAAACCCCTGGTACAGACCAAAGGTTACAAACAGACCCACAGCGAGAAAAGCGAGGAGTTTCACCAGCGACTCAAAGGCGATCGCTGCCACCATCCCCTCGTGCCGCTCTGTCACATCCAGATGACGCGTCCCAAAGACAATCGTAAAAGCAGCAAGTAAGATAGCTACGTAGAACGTCTTGTCACTAATAACCGGGATCGTATCCACATCTGCGGGCATCCGGATCGCTGGATACTCCAGCAGAATACTGAAGGTATGCGAAACGGCCTTGAGTTGCAGCGCAATGTAGGGGATGATACCCACCACAGCAATAATTGTTACTAACCCGCCGAGAAGGGTACTCTTGCCATAGCGTGAGGCTATCAAATCGGCGATCGAGGTAATTCGGTACGTTTTACTAATGCGAATGATTTTACGCAGGACGAACCACCACAGGATTGCCATTAAGGTTGGGCCGAGATAAATGGGCAGAAAGCCAATCCCGGTGTTAGCAGCACGACCGACACTGCCATAAAATGTCCATGAGGTACAATAGACCGCGAGGGAGAGGGCGTAGATATAAGGATTGCTGATAATACTACGGCCCGCATCGGCCCGCTTATCGCCATAATACGCAATGGCGAACAGGATACCAAGATATGCAAATGAAACGACAAGAATGATCCAACTCTGGAGCATATCTCAACGTTACCTACGTACAAAAGCGAATGATCCGCATTACCCTGGCTTTTCAATAACCAGCACCATGAGGCCGATCAATCCGAGCCAGGCACTAAACAGATACAGATATAACAACGGTATACCAAAGATGAATGCATGCCGGCTAAACACAGCGAGCAAAGGATAGTTAAATAGCAACCATCCGAGCAAAAACAAAGCAATGAAGCGTTGTCCTCGCATATCTTTCTGTTTCATGCGGGTTCCTTACCATAGTTCCCAGTCACATCACACAGGATCATAATGTAGCTCAGGCGACAAAATTGGCATCGAATAGAACATCGGTGTCCTACCAGCATCCTTGACAAGTATGGCCAGAGGAGGTTCCTCGCGTCCTTGCGGTACAGTTGTAGGGTTCAGGCTCATGCTATGCAGGGAATTCTACCACAATTTTGCACACCGAGTATCGCATTCTGAGAGTTTATTATGCTATTTGCCCTGTTTGAAACGCCAGCGCGACACTCCGTTGCACACGAGCGATAGCATGAAATGCTTCTTTCACATCACGTTGTTCGAGAGCGCTGAGTTGTCCGTAGAGAATATGATTATCTGGTGTCTGTCCACTCCGAATTTGCTGATACTGATGGCGCAAACGCAGCAGACTCAGGAGTTCAAAGGCCGCCGTTAGTTCTTCCAATCCAGTCGTACTCAACTGGCTGGCGGGGGTAGACATACGCAATCGGGCCAGGGTATTGGTTGCCGCACATCCAGATTCGAGAGCAAAAAGACGTGCGAGATCGACGATCAAGGCGGTGCCACGCTGCTTCAGATTAAGGATTTCGCGTCCAGCAGCGTCTCGTTCAGTAACAATCTGGCGAAAAAATCCGAGGGGCACTGCCTGCTGCTGGGCTGCACGTGCCAGGCGTGCCAGAAAGATCCGCTGCTCGCGTGCCTGTAGCAAAATAGGCCGTAGCGCTGTCTCTGCATCCAGTGTACCATAGACGCGCCGGAAATCAAAGAAGATCGTCACCTGTAACAACGCTTCTTCGTCAGGAGTATGAATCCAGCGCTCAAAGTAGTTTTGCCAGACCGAGAGTGGCTGCCGCCATTGTGGATTAGTCGCCATTACATTGCCGGGACAGCGCGGAAACCCGCAGGCAACCAGTTGCTCCACCACCTGATCGGCCAGGGCAGCAAAGTAGGCCTCCGCCTCGGGAGGAGCATGATCGGCGTACACCAGTGCGTTATCCTGATCGGTATGCAGAGTCTGCTCATAGCGGCCTTCACTGCCCAGCACAAACCAGTCGTAGGCACAGGGGGGCGGGCCAAGGTGACTCTCAGCATCATGGAGCAGGCGTGCCAGCAGCGCATCGTGGGCAATCGAGACAATCCGTCCAATGTCACTGACCCGTGCGCCAGTTTCTAGCAGCGTGCCTACCGTCTCTGTAATCTGATCAGCATAGGCACGCAACTGGTCGATGCTCTGGGCCCGGGCCAGTTGATGCGAGAGAAACAGGGGACTATGGCTCCGCCGCCGCATAATGTCTGTGCGTGTTACTAATCCAATAATCTGGTCATTCTCACTAATCGGCATCTGGTGAATGTCATTTTCTAGCATAATCAGTAACCCTTCCAATACCAGGCTATCGGCTGGTAATGTCAAAGCAGGTGAACTCATCACATCGGCAACCGGTGTACTGTCAGGCAACCCAGTTGAGAGTACACGGTTCCGTAAATCACGGTCAGTGATAATTCCGGGTGGGGTAGACGTGACTACCAGGCTCGATACATCATGTTCACGCATAATCTGGGCTGCCTGGCGCACAGTGGCCTCTGGCCTGACAGTGATCAAGGTACGTCGCACCAGATCCCGCAAACGCAACTGGAACAACACCGGATCGACATTGGTGTACTGGGCTTGCAGGCGACGACTAAGGCGTTCAATAGCAGAATCAGTAAAAAAACGGGCGAATGCCGGATAATCACTGCGCAACTGATGAAAGATACTGGCGGGCAAGCGATACACCCATGTCTCGGTGCAAGCACGAACAGTCGCAATTGGTGGTTGCTCGCGGATCAACGAAGGATGCCCAAAAAATTCACCGCTGCCCAGGGTTTGAAAGACACGTACTCCTTGCTCTTCTTCACGAAGCAGATCGACACTACCCTGACGCACCATATAGAGATACTGGTTAAGATTGCTTCCCTGCACCAGAATATTCTCGCCAGCAGCAAAATGCTGGCACTCGATGACACGTGCAATCTGTTCCACCTGGCTCCATGAGAATTGATTGAACGGTGGGTAATGATGAAGAAATCCGATAATTGTATCTATTGTGTCTTCCATCGCTTATGGAGTTATCAGACACGGTGTGTATATGCTTTCCATTTCACCGTAGGTGGAATGGAGCGGACAAACAAAAAATACTGCGATGAGTTGACCACGCCACCGGGTAAGTCCTGACCACATTAATTATTAAAGAGAGCCACAATCATTAACAAAAAGCTCTCACCTCAGGCTTCTAAGGTGAGAGCAATGATAATCCGAAAAAGATACAACACCCCATGGATATATGATGGATATATGCTCGGTGGGCAACATGAATGCGGTTCACCCGCACTCCGCCGATCACGCAACTGGCAAGCGTTTTTCAATGAGCAAGCGAATAGCGGTGCGTTCCTCCTGGTCGATGGCCACATCAATAAATGAGGGGATACACACAATATCAATGCCTTCCTCATTCAAGTAACTGCGCGCAATAGCTACCGCTTTAATGGCCTGGTTGGTCGCACCGGCACCGATAGACTGCACTTCTGCCATACCACTTTCGCGGATAACACCGGCAATTGCACCGGCCACGGCACTGGGCCGTGAACGGGTTGAGACCTTCAGGACTTCTGCAGGGCCAGGTTGCCGGGTTTCGATCGTTTCACCAACAGCGCGGGCAATTGTACTCATACGTTCCTCCTCTGCATTCGTTGAAAGATTTGTCGATATCAAAATAGGCTTGTCTGATGGAGTGTCTGGTATCATCTCAGAGCCACCCTCCTCTCTGTACTTTGATAATGTGGTCGTATTGATGTCGGGACATGACATGGGTCGATAAACGATACCAGGAGATTATTATCGTGCATAGTCTACCGCCCGCGTTTCTCGGATAACCGTGATTTTGATTTGTCCAGGGTATTGAAGACTTTCCTCAATTTTTTTCGCCACATCACGAGCAAGATGAATACTGGCATAGTCGTCAACGGTATCTGGTTGTACCATGACCCGGACTTCACGCCCGGCCTGGACTGCGAAGGCACGTTGTACACCACTAAATGACGTAGCGACGGTTTCAAGTGATTCGAGTCGCTTGATATAGAGATCTAATGTTTCACGACGGGCACCGGGGCGACCGCCAGAAATAGCATCAACGGCTTGAACAATAAACGCCTCAACCGTCTGAGGTTCTTCATCATTATGATGTGCCGCGATCGCATGCACAATAGACGGTGAGCGCCCTAGGCGACGGGCAATATCTGCGCCAATAAGGGCATGTGGTCCCTGTACTTCATAATCAACGGCTTTACCAATATCATGGAGGAGTGCCGCAGTTTTGGCAACATGAATATTTGCCCCCAATTCGGCGGCGATATGTGCAGCCAACAATGAACATTCGAGCGAGTGTTGTAGCACATTCTGTCCATAACTGGTACGATATTTTAATCGACCCAATAACTTGATCAGGTCAGGATGGAGTCCTTGTACATTAGCTTCATATGCCACCCGTTCGCCTTCTTCGCGCATAATTTGTTCTATTTCCTGTTGCGTTTTCAGTACCATTTCTTCAATGCGCGCAGGATGGATACGGCCATCCTTGAGGAGGCGGGTGAGCGCAATACGAGCCACTTCACGGCGAACGGGATCGTGGCAGGAAAGCGTTACAGCCTCCGGGGTATCATCAATAATGACATCCACGCCCGTGATTTGCTCGAAGGCACGAATATTCCGTCCCTCGCGGCCAATAATGCGTCCCTTGAGTTCTTCACCCGGTAAATTTACCGTGGTCACGGTCAACTCAGCCACATAGTCAGATGCACAGCGCTGGATAGCCATGCCCAGAATCTTGCGGGCGCGCTTATCCGCTTCTTCGCGGGTAGCCTGCTCAACCTCGCGGATACGGCGTGCGGCATCCTCGCGAGCTTCTTGTTCGGCCCTGGTCAAAATAATATGGCGTGCTTCCTCCTGGCTTAACGCCGAGATACGTTCAAGCTCAACGATTTGCTGGGCTTTTAGTTGCCCGGCTTCCTGATACAACTGCTCAATCTGGCGTTCACGATGCATTAGTTGCCGCTCACGCCGTTCCAACCCTTCGAGTTTCCGATCGAAATTTTCCTCCTTGCGTTGTAACCGATCTTCTTGTTTTTGTATTGTTTGCCGGGCCTCTTTGAGTTCAGCCTCTGCCTCATTCCGAATGTACAGGGCTTCGTCTTTTGCTTGAAGCAACAGTTCTTTTTGTTGGGAACGCGCTTCTTCGAGCAGCAGACGTGCCTGGGTCTCTTGCTGTTGAATGCGTGAATAGACGCTGTTTTTTGTCCAACGTAATCCAAGGATAACCCCAGCAACAAGGCCTGTAATGAGGGCTAGCAGGGCCCAGACTAGCTCTTGCACGTGTCGCCTCCTGAATTATGATTGTTAAGGTGCAACAGACGAAGCTGGTATGATCAACGTTACCGCTTTCGTTATGTCGCAAGAAATTTTACAGTTATTATAGCTCTGTGGTATGTTAATAATACTGGTCAAGTGGGGTACTGTCAAGCACTCCGGGCAAATGAGAGCAAAATCGTACAAATGTTCTATTATACCTGCGTGTGTGTTGCGTCTCTCTGACCCTTCTGGTATAATGTACGCTGTTCAACAGTACGCATACTTTGAGGAGGAGTTTGTCATATGTTTCGCACTCCATGGCGAGCCAGGTTGCTTGCCAGTGTGCTGCTTGCCAGCCTTGCTATGCTGACAGCATGCAGTGGTCAGGGTGGTGCGACAGGGGGGGCGCTCTATGTACAGGATCTTTTACAGAAAGCGCAGGCATTTAACGGCCAGGAAATAACTGTCGATGGTGCGTATGTCTGGCGCCCTGGTGATCCTTCCTTATCGGTGCTGGCGCTTGGTGTGAGTACGCTGGATAATGGCCTCGATGCTCAGCCACTCGGCGATCCCATCTGGGTCGATGATTTTCCCCCGGAAGAAACTGCACATCTGCATCGTCCTGGTGACGCTGTCTATGGCTTTGTACGGGTGACGGGTCGCTTTGAAACCAATGGTCGTTTTGGCCCTGATGGGCAATATCAACATCGCCTGCAGGTCATTCAGGCTCGGCCCATTGAGCAAATCCGCCGCGTCGAGCATACCATCCGCCGTGGTTCACCAGGTGAGGGGAAGGTGTCCTTTTTTGATCTACAGCGCAACCCGGAACAGTATCATGGTCAGACGATTACCACCCAGGGATATTACTTCTGGAATTCGCTGATTTATGTATTGGCAGAAGGGGTGTCGACGGATGAAAATGGGTCAAGCCCATTCCCTATCGGCAATCCTATCTGGATGGAGGGGTTTCCACCAGATCAATCTGCGTCACTCAATATTGGCCCGAACAACAGTTATGTCTGGGGGCTGGTTGAAGTAACCGGTACCTTTGAAACTGGTGGTGGCTATGGCCGTGATGGGGCATATCAAAGTCTGTTTACGGTTCAGGAAGCGAAGGCACTTGAGCAGCAATAAGTGCTCGTGCGCTCTGAGACGGCGATACTGGTGTCGAAACAGCAGCACTGGTGCTGCTGTTTCCACGTAGCTCTTCTTTCTGAATGAGTTACGTGGTGGCATGAATTGTTTGTTCCTGGTGTCTGCGTAGAAACAACTCTCTGGTGGCTCCCTATTTTCGCATTTGCCATAAATAACTTGTGGTATTGTATGCTGTCAGTCTCTGGTGAAGTTTCCTTCATCTCTGATTGCTAAAGAGGTTCGTCGGTGTACTATTTCATTGAGCCAATGCTTGAGAGTGATATTGCCGAAGTGCAGAAGATTGAACGTTGTAGCTTTAGTACCCTCTGGTCTGCAAATACTTACCGACGTGAATTGCGTAATCCGGCAAGCAGTCGGTATATTGTGGTACGTGCCAGTCATACTCTACCACCGCCGATACCACGTGCCTCGGAAGCAGCCACACAACGGAGCACCTGGTTGGGGATGCTCTTCGCTAGTTTCTTCAGTACCAATGAAATCAATCCCGAATATCCAATTGTAGGCTACGGTGGCCTCTGGCTGACGGTAGACGATGCCCATATTACTACGATTGCGGTGACCCCATCCTATCGTGGTCAGGGTCTGGGCGAGTTGTTATTGAATGGATTGATTGATCATGCCCAGGATTTACATGCCGCGCTCCTGACCCTGGAGGTACGGGTGTCCAATGTAGTAGCCCAGAATCTGTATCTCAAATATGGCTTTCATATCGCTGGCAGGCGCCCACGGTACTATACCGATAATGCTGAGGATGCCTTGATTATGTCTACTGATGCGCTTCACTCCCGCGAATACCAGTCCCGGTTAAGCACGTTACGGCGCCAGTTGTTTGCGCGCTTGCGTACCCAGGCAGAGATCACCAGTGCCCTGCCTGGTCAGGTGCAGCCCATCGAACCGCCAGTAATATCGTCGCCAATAGAGGTGCCATGCAAGACTTCCGGTCTCTAATGAGTCAGTGTGTCCGTTGTAAGATCGGTTGCAATGTTGAAGACAACGGGCTACGTTCCAGCAGCTCGGTTTGAATGTCTCCTGCATAGACCTGATCGGCCAGCTGGCGATGCATCGCAGCCATTTTCATACGGCCATGCGCCATATCCCGAAACGCCATATGCTTGAGCAGTAAAGCGGCCTCGTTGCAAGGGGTGAGCCGGTTGGCAAACAGGCGATGGGGCGCACGGGCTTCAATATTCATGCCATCCCAACGCGTCAGCAGTTCTGCATCACGCTCGGCACGGTAGCGTATGCTCGGTAGGGATTCACTACCATAAATGTCACGATGATAACTGGGGAGATAGGTTGCAATCCGCCCCAGTGATTCGTTGATCCGCATTCGATGCCGCTCATCGGGAATGTTGAGATAATCCCAGATAGCAAAATCGACCCCGATCTCTGCACAGGCGCGCAACAAAGCGCGGGTGGCTGTGTTTGTGTCGTTCACATACGGTATGATCGGTACCATGGCCACGCCTACCGGGATACCGGCACGCTTGAGTGTCGCCAGCATTTCCAGGCGCAGATGAGTTGGGGGTGCCTTCGCTTCCAGGCGTTCCGCTATCTGCCGATCCATCGTTACCAGCGTGGTCATAACGATCGCTAGGCTGCGTTCATTCATACGCTGCAGCAAAGGGATGTCGTCTACAATGCCTAGACCTTTAGTCAGGATCAGGCAGGGTTGTTCCGCATCAGCGAGAACGTGCAGAACCTGACGGGTAATGCGATAGGTTTGCTCAGCCGGTTGGTAGGGATCACTGAGCGCGGTAATGGCGATCAGGTCGCCCCGATTCACTCTTGTAAGTTCTTCGGCCAGCAGTTGGGGTAAATTGAGCGGTACATAGATCGTCTCATTCAGTGGACGCGGGTTATAGACCCAACCATCACAATAGGAGCAACCTATTTCACACCCAACGTAAATGCTCATTGTATAGGACGATAGAAAAAACTCGTTGATGGTTGGGCGACGAGGGCTGAGGATGGGCCCCGACAACAAATTCTCACGAAGATAATAGGTCATAATCACATTCCAGTCCGCCAACACCGCGTTGTTGTACGTGAGCAATGATGCTTGCATACTAGTACTGCGACGGTGCAGGTGCAATCACCTTCAACATATCGGTGTGGAGCCGTCGATTGGACGCAACCAGATGTGGCACTTTGCCTGTCCACTCCTGACCGTGCCAATCACTTACCTGACCACCAGCTTCAGCAACCAGGAGTACGCCGGCGGCTGTGTCCCAGGGGTGTAACCCGGTCTCCCAATGACCATCGCTCCATCCTGCTGCAACGTAGCACAGATCAAGCGCAGCCGATCCACTGCGGCGCACACCCTGAATCTGCAAAATCATACGCGAAAATTCAGCGATGTTATTATCTGGTTGCGTCGCCCGATCATAAGGAAACCCGGTTGACAGCAGTGCTGCGCCTAATGTCGCCGTTGATGACACGTGCAGCCGTCGGCCATTACAGTACGCACCATGACCGCGTTGAGCGTAGAATAACTCATTGCGGAGTGGGTCATAAACAACACCCAGGAACGGCTGATTGGCATACCACAGGCCCAGGGACACACAGAAGCAGGGATAGCCATGGGTATAATTGGTTGTGCCATCAAGCGGGTCAATCAACCAGGTGTAGTCACTGGTACCACTGGTTGTGTTCCCTTCTTCAGCAACAATGCTGTGATCTGGGTAGCGTGAACGGATGGCCTGTACAAGCAGTGCTTCGCTGGCATGATCAACATCAGTCACGAGATCAATGGTTCCCTTCAATTCGATTTGATGCTCACGTTCCAGACCAGCACGTAGGAGCGCACCAGCCTGATACGCCAGTTCAATAGCAAAATCAAGCATCGCAGCCGTGAGTGCCTTTCATACCACCATGTATCGCCGTTCTTTATGATACCTTCACGCTTCTTTCTCGCTGCCCTCCGCCTCTTCCTTTGCTACTATCAGGTACCGCCGTTCTTTATTGTAACAGGTACGACCAGCTGCGTAAACTTTCTATTTTGTCATACTGTAAGGCTTGCATCCATGGTGCTTTCCAGCTACAATCCGGTTTGCTCTGAGTCATAGATGCCCGTTCAGGTGGAGTGATCTGGAGAGGCATTGACCTTCCTGTCGTTTCCTTGTCGGCTCGTTGTCGTGGCAAGGCCGTCGTAACAGGCTGACCAGCGGATTGTGTGAGGGCCGTAAACCCCTGTTTCCCAGAATAGTGTTCAGTCATAGTCATACTCGCGTGATGAGATGATAGGTGTCATCATTGTCTCCTATAACACCAGCGCATTGCTCGCTGCCTGTCTGGAATCATTGGGTGCCTGCACGCTGCCCTTGCGTATTGTGGTGGTTGATAATGCCTCGCAGGATGAGAGTGTCCTGCTAACACAAACACGCTTTCCTACGGTTGAGGTGTGTGCTCTAGAAAGTAACCGCGGGTTTGCCGCTGCCACGAATATTGGATTCCGCCGACTCGCTGGCGCGAATGAAACCCCGGCGCTCTCTCGCATCCCCTTCACGCTGGTACTCAACCCGGATACAGTGGTACATCCCGGCGCTGTGGAAACGCTGGTACGTTTTTTGCAGGCCCATCCGCGAGCAGGCCTGGTCAGTCCACGGCTGCTCAATCCAGATGGGACAGTGCAACGTGCAGCGTTTCGCTTTCCCACATTGGCGATGAGTCTCCTGGAAGTCTTTCCGCCCGGTGAAGTGCTACCCGGTCGGTTGTATAATTCCTGGTGGCATGGGCGCTATCCACAGGAAGGTCAGGGGACGGTTCCTTTGCAGATTGATCATCCATTAGGAGCGTGCATGCTGGTGCGCCAGGCAACGGTAGCAGAGGTGGGACTCCTCGATGAACACTACTTTATGTACAGCGAGGAAATAGCGTGGTGCTGGCGCATCAGGCAGGCAGGCTGGACCATCTGGCAAGTGCCACAGGCGCAGGTTGTGCATGTTGGAGGTGCCGCTACCCGCCAGTTTCGGCAGCACATGTTGATCGAACTGCATCGCAGTCGGGTTGCTTTCTTTCAACACCACTATCCAGCCCGGTTTTTGGCAGCCCATCGAGCGATTACGCGCGTTGGGATGATCTGGGCCAGTGGGCGTGCGTGGCGGGACTATGCGCGGGGTTGTATAACACGGGCTGAATTATGCACTCGTTTGTGGGCTTACGGTGAAATAATGCGACTGTGATGATAAAATCATGTTTGCATGAACAGCGCGGCGGTGCTATATTAGAAATTGTCACGAACAAAAGTCTATACGATGGTAACGTATACAACTTCTACACGATGATACTTGTCTTGTGGCGGCTTTGTCGAAATGTGTACAGCGATGACGTAATCAGGCATATCTGCTCCAGATACGGAGAAAGGCCCGCTTCTTGAACTGCTTTCCTGTGCGCCAGTCTAAGTAACCGTGCTGCGAGGCGTACTGAAACAGTACATAATATCGTACACATAACTTCAGAGTCCTTGATGTGAAGATGAACGATTGATTCGGGTATGTCAGGTGGATTTTTCCGGTGCCAGGCACAATATGATACTTCTTTTCCTGTATTACCGTACAGAACTCAGTTGCGTATGCTGAGCTGGTTGATCACCCTTTTCGGTAGTATGCAGGTATTGATTGTATCTCCAACGCCAGCCCCGAAGTATTTCGCCATGCCCCATACCCTCACCTGCGCAACATTCTCTCTCAGAAGGAGCAGCACACACGAACGATGATTTATGAACCTAAACGACCTGATGTAGCGGTCTTTATTGATTTCGAGAACGTGTATGTAAGTATCCGTGATAAGCTTGATGCCAATCCCAACTTCGAGACCATCATGGATCGGTGCAACGATCTCGGGCGTGTTGTTGTGGCCCGGGCCTATGCTGATTGGTACCGCTACCCACGTGTAACCAGTGCGCTCTATGCCAATGGCATTGAGCCAATGTACGTTCCAACCTATTATTACGATAAGGAAATGGGCCGCACAGGTCGGGCTATTAAGAATAGCGTGGATATGAACCTGTGCATTGACGCGATGAAGACCTTGTATACCACGACCAACATTGAAAAGTTTGTCCTGGCAACGGGCGATCGCGATTTTATCCCGCTGGTAAACAGTATTCGGCAGCAGGGGAAAGAAGTGATCATCATTGGTATTGGTGGGGCTGCATCGGCGCATCTTGCCCAGAGTGCTGATGAGTTTATTTTTTATGAGCAACTGGTAGGTAAGGCTCCATCCCGTGCAACCAATGGACGCCAGCGTTCACGTTCGGGCGAGGCCTCACGCGGAGCTGATGAGGAGGGCACGGGGGAAACTGCGAGACCGGCGGTTGCTGGCCTGACCTCCGAGCCAGATGTGTATGATGTGTTGGTAGAAGCTGTGCATCTCGTACGACAACGTGGGTATGTCTCGACCCTGGGATCGCTGAAGTTGGTGATGAAAGAGCTGATGGGTGGCGACTTTAAGGAGAGTCGCTATCGTGATCTGAATGGGCGGCCGTTTGCCAAGTTCAAGGATTTTGTGCTGGATGCGGAGCGTCGGAATAAAGTAATTATTTTCACCAGTGGGACGGTCAATGAAGTCTTCTTGCCGGGTGAAGATCCGCTCAAACTCTCACAATTTGCATCTGATTTGAACGAAGAGCCGGTTGATGGCGGCTATGATCTCGCTCCCCTCAATAACGGGGCGGGCAATGGTCTGGCCGAAACAACATTGCCCGAAGTGCAGGAACCAGCCGAGCCCCCCCCTACCTCGACAACGAGCCGCCGCCGTCGCCGCCGTTCGCGTGGTCAGCGTAAGGCGGCAGAGGAGACGCCGCCTATGCCAGAGCAGCCTGTTCTCGATGCAGCAGCGGAGACCAGTCTGCCAGAGGTGCCACCGGGTGAACAGCTGGATGAAGCACTGGAACAGCCAGATGATATGGCATCCATTCCAACGATAGATCGGTTCGAATATCCGGTCGCGCTCAGTGCAATCTTTGATGAGCAACCATCCGATCAAACCTTGTTTGACATACTGACGGATATGGGCTTTACTTCCCTGTTGCCTTCTGAAGACAAGCCCAGATCGGAATCCGGTAGCAACGTTCCAGCCGGAGTGAACCTCTTTGATGAACTGTTACCATCTGCCGAGACGCTCCCAGGATCCTGGGGCGGGCCAGAGGTTGAGTTACCCGTCAATCTTGACTTCTGGCAGACCGACGATGTGCAATCTGACACAAAAGATCCAGCTGACCAGGATCTCGTTCTGCCTGAAGCAGATCCTGACAACATTGCGGCCGAAGTAGCGGCGTGGTTTGGCGAACTACAACGTCCTATGCCAATAGGTGATGCGGATATGACGGCAGAAGAACTGGATGCCTGGTTGGCAGCAGGTGATTCTAGAGCCGATGCAGCATCGGGTACCGTTGTAGCGGATAACCATCCCTCGGCACTGGTTGAAGCACATTTGCCGACTGCGTTGCGGTTTGATACTGATCAGCCGCTAACCACAGAAGATACCGAGGTGACACTGGCGAGCATGCCGGAAGCCGCGCCTATGGACGAAGGTGCGCAACCCGCGTTGATGGACGCGACGACAGCAGATACGGAGGCAGCGCTGGCAGATGAGGCGATGATTTCCCCGACTGACCAGGTACCGATCACCGAAGAGGCAGTAGCGGCTGCTGCCAGTATGCCCGCAGCGACGCTGGGCGACACTGATGAAGCGTCATCCGAGCCTGTGTTCGCCAGTGACGTAGACACCCGGTCTGACATAGCAGCAGAACAACTTGATGATGATCACGATACCGAAGTTGAAGCGATCGATCCAGTCATCTTCGATGATACCGAATGGCATATGTTCACTCATGCTATGGCTGGTTTTGCCAAACCTGTTTCGTTCGCCCAGATCTTTGATCTCTTACGCGAGCAACGCAAACAACACAACCTGACACGTACAAACGAACAAATTCGCACGATGGTCAAGCAAGCGATTAATAACGGTCTGTTAGAGCGTGTTGGTCGTGGCAAGCGGGTCTATTACAAACTCAAGTTCGATCGTAGATCGGAAGAGCGTGAAAAAGTGTCTGAACAATGACGGGTACTATCAGTACTGCCGATAGCATGTGAACCTGATGACAATTATCAAAATTTGCGGTCTCTCTACGCCGGAACATGCGCTCGCTGCCGCCACAGCGGGCGCAGACTGGTTAGGGCTGGTGTTTGCGCCCAGTCGTCGTCAGGTGACGGTTGACCAGGCGGCTGCGATTGTCGCGGCACTGCGGCAAGACGCGATCGGGCAGCGTGTGCGGGTGGTCGGGTTGTTTGTGCATACCCAACCAGCACAGATTAATATGATTGCAGACTATTGCGGTCTGGATTATGTACAATTGAGTGGAGATGAAACGCCAGCAGAGGCGTTTGAGATTGCACGTCCGGTACTGAAAGTCTTTCGCCCAGAGACGGATCCGATGGCCGTAGCGTGGCGGGCGCTGTTTCATGGTCAGCCGCAAACGAATATCCGATCAGCAGCAGTCTTGCCAGTACCCTGTTTTCCAGACATCAACCAGCGCTTCCTGGCGCTGGTTGATGCCCATGTGCCGGGGGTCTATGGTGGTACCGGTGTACAGGCCGATTGGGTGCAAGCGGCGGAACTGGCCCGTGACTGTACGTTGATGCTGGCAGGAGGCTTAACGCCAGAAAATGTAGCCGAGGCCATCCGCCAGGTGCGTCCGTGGGGGGTCGATGTTAGCAGCGGTGTCGAAACGAATGGGGTAAAGGATGTGACACGCATTGCCGCCTTTATTCGTGCCGTGCGTCGGGTCAATTTACCGCTTATTGAGGATCGCTATCATGAGGGCACTCACAAAGATGTGGTATAGTATCATATTATTTTATGAATGACATTGGTAAAGGAGGTTTGCGGTGAAAGGTTTCCTCAAGTTTCTGGTGCTTGCAACCGTAGTTGGCGTGGCCGTCTTTTTTGTCCTGCGTCGCTTTCGTCAGGATAGTGTGTTTGACCTGCCCCCCGTGAGTGGGAGCGCGGGTAGCAATAGCAATCCTAACAGTGGACAGCGACGTAGTATCAGTCCAGAATTGCTCGAAATATTGGCCGACCCGGCAGACAAGGGGCCAGTGGAACTGCTACGCGATGCGGAAGGCAAGGAGTGGTTGGTCAATCGGCGTAATGGGTATCGCTATCCGGTTGAGGATGGTATTCCCATTATGTTAATTGAAGAGGGTGAGAAGTATAAGGACGAAAGCTTGATCACGGGTTGATCCCTGGTGCCAATGCGTGTTGTGTGCCTACCGTAGCAGCGGTAGCCTGTTGAGCCGACGCAGGTCGGCTTCACTGGTCATAGCACGCCATTTCAGTCGTCGGGCAGCTACAAACAGACAGAAAACGCTATTATCAAACACGAGGCAGAACTGAATCTTGATGACACAACCCAAAGAACAACCCGTTGCAGGTCGCTTCGGGCCATATGGTGGGTGCTATGTGCCCGAAACGTTGATGCCAGCCATAACGGCACTTAATGCTGCCTATACTGCCGTGCGGCACGATCCGAGCTTCTGGGAAGAACTGGCGCATTTACAGCATACCTACACCGGCCGTCCTACACCGCTCAGCTTTGCCGCACGTCTGACGGCGCATTGTGGAGGCGCACGCATCTATCTGAAGCGCGAAGATCTGGCGCATACCGGGGCACATAAGATAAACAATGCGCTTGGTCAGGGGTTGCTGGCTCGACGTATGGGTAAACGGCGGGTGATTGCAGAGACCGGGGCGGGACAGCATGGTGTGGCGACAGCAACCGTGTGTGCGCTCCTGGGATTGGAATGTGTAGTCTATATGGGCACCGAAGACATGGTTCGTCAGCGACCCAACGTCTTTCGGATGCGCCTGCTGGGGGCCGAGGTGCGTGGAGTCGATGCAGGGAGTCGCACACTCAAAGATGCGATCAACGAGGCGATGCGCGATTGGGTGACGCACCCGGATAGTTATTACCTGCTCGGTTCAGCGCTTGGCCCGCATCCATATCCAACTATGGTGCGCGACTTCCAAAGCGTTATCGGGCGGGAAGCCTATCGGCAAATGCTTGAGGCCATCGGTACCCTGCCTGACGTGATTGTGGCCTGTGTGGGCGGTGGTTCCAACGCAATTGGCATCTTTCACGCCTTTCTTGAACACCCCGGTGTACAGTTGCGCGGTGTGGAAGCTGGTGGGCGTGGGGTGCAACTCGGTGAGCATGCGGCGCGGTTTCTGGGTGCGCTGCCAGGTGTGCTCCATGGAACCTATTCCTATGTGTTACAAGATGCCGATGGCCAAATTGCGCTGACTCATAGTGTGTCCGCCGGTTTAGACTATGCCAGTATTGGCCCGGAGCATGCCTGGCTCCACGATAGTGGTCGAGCCTGTTACACGCTGGCAACCGATGCCGAAGCCCTCGATGCGTTTCAAAAACTGGCCGAACTGGAGGGCATCTTGCCCGCGCTAGAAAGTGCGCACGCGATTGCCGAAGCATTGAAACTGGCGCCAACGATGCGCTCGGATCAAACGATCCTCGTGAATCTCTCTGGCCGCGGTGACAAAGATATTTTTACGGTGGCTGAGGAGCTGGACGTGGCGCTCTGAAAACCAGAAACGAGGAACGCGCCACAAACCATCGTTATCGTTGTTTGTGGTGCAAGGTCTGTATGATCCGGCGTTGTATCATTCTCAATCCCTGGGCTGGTCGCGGTATGGCCGGGAGGCGGCGGGCTGAATTAGAGCATATGCTCCATGCCAATGGGATCGCCTTCGACCTGATAACGACCCATGCCCGTGGGGGCGCGACGGAGTTAACCTATCAGGCAATTGAACGTGGCTATAATCAGATCATTGCGGTGGGCGGTGATGGTACCATTAACGAGATCGTCAATGGCATTATGGGTAGCCGCAGCAACGTGCGAGCACCGGCGACACTGGGGATCGTGCCGCTGGGAACTGGCAGCGATTTTATCAAGGTTCTCGATGGTGTGCGTCCCAATGATCTCACCGGAGCTGTGCGGCGAATTGCCATTGGGCGTACCTCTGCGGTTGATGTCGGTCGCATCCGTGCCCGCAACCCTTTCCAGGAACATGAGCGCTATTTCATTAACGGGATGGGTATGGGCGTGGATGCCCAGGTGACGGTCGAGAGTCTCAAGATTACGCATTTCAAGGGTCGTGCAGTCTACCTCATGGCGATCTTGCGTGCATTGTCCACGTATCGTGCCTATCCGATGTCCGTGCGCTTTGATCAACAGCAGATCCACAAACGCATGCTCTTCACCAGTATTGCCAATGGCCGCTGTCAGGGAGGCAGCTTCTGGATGACGCCCGAGGCATTGATCAATGATGGCTGGCTGGATCTCTGTATGGTGGATCATTTGCGGCCTGACCAGATTATGCGCTACCTTCCGCTGCTGATGCGAGGCACCCATACTCGTCTGCGCTATGTGACGATGGGACGGGCGCGGCATATTACGGTTGATTGTGTCGCCCCCTTTCCCGTTGCTGCTGACGGCGAAGTGATTGCCACCGATGCCCGGCATGTGGAGGTAGAGGTGTTGCCCGGTGCGATTGAGGTTGTGGGATGACCAGAGGGTCGGGAATAGATTTCAGGTAACAGGTGACAGGACGTTTCACCAACCAGTCTAGGTATCTGGCATCTGTCACCTGTCACCTGTCACCTGTCACCTGTAAAGCAGGGCGACAATCGAGCGATGGCGAGAACGCGTGATCAGATCAATGCATGGAAGGCGCGCCTGCTTGAGCGTAGCACGCGCAATTGCCTGTTAGCACTCCCTTCGCATCATACAGATGGGTACCGTGTTCCCCAATTGCCTATTATCCCGTTACTCAACCCCCCGCTTCCACGCATTTTTGAGGTGCTGGTACGCCAGCATCGTCGCTTACGCTTTGCCCCGCTGGACGATCGAGACATTGGATACCATCGTCCCCTGGTTGATCTCTCTGACGAAACACGCAGTGCAACGGGTTTGCTGATGCACGTTCCGGTGTTGGCGCAGACAGACGATCTGGTGGCAGATCTGCTGCCCGACGATCGCCAGCAGATACTCTCCCATTTGCACTTGCACGCCAGTACCTTGCTGGCCGAACAGGGAATCAACGCGCTGTTCGTGGTGCTTGGTCTGCTGGAATGGGTTGATCCCACCGTCCCCGAACAGGTCAACCGGGCGCCGCTGCTCTTGCTGCCGGTGGAGTTGCACCATACACCAGGCGAGCAGCCGTATGCGCTGCGTTTGTTGGATGACGCTATTGTGCTGAATCCGATCCTGAGACACAGGCTGGCGCACGCATACGAACTGGCACTACCTGAATTGCCGGAATATATTGCGCAACTGGATCTGGCTGCTCTGCTGGGGCAAATAACGGAACTGGTGGCCGGATATGCTGGCTGGCGGGTGCTGCCACGGGCATTGCTGGGCATGTTTTCGTTCCTGGATTTTATGCTCTATCACGATCTTGAACACCTCACAGAACGGGCTGTCACGCACCCGCTTCTGACACTGCTGGCGGGCGAAACGACCGCTCCTGACCCGCTTGTGCTACCAACCCTGGATCATCGACCGCCCCAACAGTGCTTTCAGGTGCTGGATGCCGACGCCAGTCAGCAAGCGGCAATTGCGGCGGCACTGGCTGGTGAGAGTTTTGTGCTGTTGGGTGCACCAGGGACGGGGAAGAGTCAGACAATTGTGAATATGATAGCCGAGTGTCTGGCTGGCGGCAAACGGGTGCTGTTTGTAAGCGAAAAAATGACTGCGCTGCAGACGGTCTACGAGCGGCTGCGGCAGTGCGGGTTAGCCGAGTTTTGTCTCGAACTGTATGGCCGCAGAGCCAACCAGTTGCTGGCAGCGCTGGATATGCATGCTGACCCGACCGATCCACCCGCAGAGGTTCATTTTCCGTATACTGAGTTGACCGCTGTGCGTGACCAGTTGAATGCCTATGCGCGGGCCTTGCATACGCCATTCGGTGCAATGGGGCTGACTGCGCACATAGTCTATGCCTACCTCAATGCCTTGCGCGATGCGCCTGATTGTACCGTGCCGATGATTGACAGTATAACCTGTACGTCTGAGCAACTGGCGGCGATAGACACGCTGCTGATACGCCTGGAGCAACACCGCGAGTTGCTCCAGACGCTGGCGGCGAATCCCTGGTATGGCTGTACGGTGACCACCAGTTCGTTTTCTGAGCGCGGGCGCATTCGCAACCACGTGCGATCGCTGATGACCGCGCTGAAAGAATTACAGCCAGCAGCGGCAGCCGTGGCGGACTTGCTGCAACTGCCTGCGCCCACCGGTTTAACGGCGACGCGTGCCCTGTCTGCTCTGGTGACACTGCTCCGCGCTCCACATACCGCGAGTCTCTGGTTGAGTACGGATAGTACGACCATCCAGTATCTCCAGTTTGATATTGCTGATGCGCGGCAGTGTTACATGGCAATGGCCGAGATCGAGGCGGAGTTGGAGTCGCGTTATCACGTTGGCACGCTGGCTCAGGCGCACCGGACGCTGACTGCGCTTGATGTGCAGGGGATGCTGGCGCGTTTCTCAGGGCCATATGCCAGTTGGATGCGCTACCTGCATCCGGGCTACTATCGTGATATGGCAGCGCTACGGGGGGTGGCGAAGCCCGGTACCCATCTGAATTATGCCATAGCGCTGGCTGATCTGTGTCTTGCAGCCCGGCTCTATGCGCTACGGCAGCGGCTGGATGCCAACTTGCCCAATCTGGTGGCACATTCGGGCAGGCTATTCGCCGGTCGCCGCACTGATTGGGATCGCTATGAGGCGATCTGTGCATGGACACTGGATGTGCTGGCGCAGCTTCGCAGGTTGGGGTGTTCTCCCAATCTGGGGACGATGGCGGAGCAAATGGGAAGTGGAGCGACAACCCCAACCGACTCTCTATGCCCTATGACGTATCTCTGTGAGATTGCGGATATGCCGTTGGTGGAGCGCGAGTTGTTGCTCGCACCAGCAGCCCGGTTCACGGCAGTGCTGGCCCGTTGCGAGCATATGCTGTCTGACGTTGCGGCGCTGTTTTCACCACCAGCGACGTTCGCCGATTCGTTCAGCGAGCTTCTGTCACCAGCGCCAGATGCGAGCGTAAGAGTGGATGCGAACGTTGTCTCCAACGCTCCTCTGCCAGTGCGCTCACGCTCGCCAGCGGTGCTGCTCGAACGGCTCCCAGAATTGGATGCCTGGTGGGAGTTTTGCGAACTGCGTCGTCAGGCCGAGCCGTTGGGCCTGGCGTCCTATCTTGATCACCTGGGTCAGAATGGTTCTGCAGCACAACAGCCGCGCCGGGCGTTTTACAAGCGCTTTTATCAGGACTGGTTGGCAGCGGCTGCTACCCAGTTGCCGCACGTACGCAATTTTCAGCGTGACCAGTATACTGACCTGGTGGAGCGGTTTCGTCAGCTTGACGCTGGTCAGATCAGTGCGGCCCAGACCCGCTTGCGCCGCATGCTGCTTGAGCGGCGGAACCAGCACGAGCGAGCGGATGGTAGACATCCAGTGTCTAGCCATCCGCGGCCAGATGGACGGCAACTCTTGCGTGACCATGCACCACTGGTGGCAAACCACAAACCCTGTCTGTTGCTGAATCCGTGCCAGGTTGCGCAGTGGCTCGATCCTGATGCACTGCAGTTTGATCTGGTTATTTTCGATGAAGCCTCGCAGATTTGTGTTGAGCATGCGTTGAGCGCGATCCTGCGCAGCCAGGCTATGGTCATTGTGGGAGATACCCGGCAATTAGCGCCAGCCGGTTTCTCGGCTGCTGGCGGTATGGATGCGATCCACGGATCGACAGCGGCCTTGACGGTTGCTGATTGTCCTCTGAGTATTCTGGAGGCCGGGATAGCAGCTGGTCTGCCGGTGCGTCGGTTGTGCTGGCATTATCGCAGTCGCCACGAGGCGCTGATTGCCTTTGCGAATGAGCAGTGGTACGACGGCGGATTGGTGACGTTTCCCAGTGCTGCGGCGAGTGCGTACCAGGGGATTGTGTTTGAATATGTGGCCGAGGGTGAGGATGCCTGTCACGGTACCGGAGCCAACCTGCACGAAGCCAGACGTGTGGTCGATCTGGTATGCGCCCATGCCCGGGCCAACCCGGAGCGTTCGCTGGGGGTGGTGACGTTTGGGCTGGCGCAGCAGGTTGCGATTATGCGCGAACTGGAGCGGCGCTGCATCGCCGATGCGACGCTGGCAGCGCTGTTTGACACGGCACGCACTGAACCATACTTTGTCAAGCATGTGGCGCATGTCCAGGGCGACGAGCGTGATGTGATCATTATCAGTCCTGGCTATAGGCGTGATGCCCAGGGGCGGGTAAGAACCACGCCCACCGGAATGGCGTTCGCCCCACTCAACCAGCCGGGAGGCGAGCGCTACCTGAACGTGGCGATCACCCGCGCCCGTGAGCAGATCTATCTGGTGACAGCGTTGCGCGCCGAGGATATCAACCTGGGACATACCAGCCATGCGGGGTTGCGCCTATTTCAGGCATATCTGGCGTATGCGCAGACGCGTACGCCTGCCCTGATCCGTGCGTCTACGGGGGAGAGGCGGTCAGCAGCTGGCGGTCAGAAGCCGGTGGTCAGGCATCAGCCACACGCGGCACCGCTGGAGGCGCGGCCAATTGTGGATGATCTGGCGCAGGCGTTGCAACAGCAGGGATTAAGCGTGGAGCGGCAGGTGGGGCAGTTCGCAGTGCGTCTGGCGCTGGCGATCCGCGATCCGCTGCAACCAGAGTGCTATGTGCTGGGCATTGAAGGGGATGGCGCTGATTACCGCGATGCGCTTACTGCCCGCGACCGCGAGCGACTATGGTCGCAGATGCTGATGGCTCGTGGCTGGCGCATCGAGCGCGTCTGGTCGGCAGCCTGGCTCGCAGCACGTGAGACAGAGTTTGCGCGCCTGGTGGAGTGCGTTTCCTTCAGGCGTTAGAAAGGAACCGCATTCCCTACCTCCCTGTGGATGGGAGCGCTGCGCGCTCTGGACGGGGAAAGAATGCGGGAACAGCCGCCACCAGCGGCGCGGCTTGAAATGGGGGGCGATGAGGAAGGTATCGTCGGCGAGGTAGGCGCGCAACCAGAGTTCAAGGGTCAGCGTAAGCCACAGTTTGGGGCCGTAGCGTGGCCAGAGGCTATGTTTGCCGTGCAGCCAGGCCTGGATCGTATCAGGCCGCAGGATGTCACGCGTTTGCGCCTGCGGATCCAGCAGCACGGTTGTCACCAGATCACCCAGTGCACCACGCCACCAGGCCTGTACCGGCGTTTGCATGCCGCTTTTAGGGCGAGTAATAATTGTTGGGGGCAAGAGGTCGTGGGCTGCCTGTTTGAGGATCCACTTCTCGCTGGTACCCGCCAGTTTGAACCGGGCCGGAATGGCAAACGAGTAGGCCACAATCGTCGGGTCGAATAGCGGCGAGCGGCCTTCAATGCCACAGGCAGAGGTCAGGGCCTGCACTTTAGAGAGGATATGATGCGCACCCTTGGTGCGCACGTTTGTCAGCAACAGCCGGTTCAGGTACGTGGACATGACCGGCGATTCCAGGTAGGGCTGGATCAGCGCTTCCAGCGGTGGTGCCGACCGCAAGGCGTCATGCACAGACGGCTGCAACAGCGTGGGCAAATCCTCGTAGCACTTGCGGTACGATTGCAGATAGGCGCGGGCGCGTTCGTATGGATCGGCATGCGGGTGCTGCAATTCAAACAGCAGCATGGGCAGGTTTTTCGGGCCGCCAAAGCAGGGATCGCCGCCTTCGCCGTTCAGGGTGACGCGAAAGCCGTCGGCGGCTGCTTGCCGCGCCATAAGCAGATTGGGTGCGGTCAGCGGATCCCCGACCGGACAATCGAGATAGCCCATGGCTTCCACCAGATGGCGTAACACCTGCGGCCCGTCGTAGGTCAGGACGTGATGGCATGTGCCACAATGGGCCGCCACCAGTCCGGCATACGCCAGTTCGTTCGGCAGATCGGCCCCAAAGTTGAGGGCGTAGGTGGTAACTGGCTGATCATGCAGACGGGCGGCCAGAGCCGTTACCAGGCTGCTGTCAATGCCGCCCGACAGGAACACGGCCACGGGTTGCTGCGGTGGCAGGCAGTCCTGCACCGCGTTTTCCAGCAACTGGCGCAGGTGATCGCGGTAGATGTGCGGTGGATCATCCGGGTGGCATGGTTGTTCGCGGATGGGCCAGTAGGTGCTTGTGGTCGGTGCGGCAGACAGGCGGAGTTGCACGCACTGACCTGGGAGCACCTCGTATACCCCTTCCAGCAGTGTCTCGGTTCCGGGCAGGTAGGCAAAGGTCAGATAGGTACGCACGGCTGCCAGGTTGACCCGTGCGGCCAGTCGCGGCCAGCGCCGCAGGGCACGCAGGGCTGAAGCGGCCATCCAGCCTCCCTCCGCTTGAGCGTAGAACAGGGTACGCATGCCCACCGGGTCGCGCACCAGAGTCAGGCTGGTGCCATCCCAGATCGCCAGCGCAACCATGCCGCGCAGGCGGGCCAGGCCGTCATAGCCCGCCTGCGCATAGATGTGCAGCAGCAACTCGCCATCGGCGCAGTCGGCCGGCAGGTGGTGCCCGTCACGTGCCAGGTCGGCCAGCAGTGCCGCCCGGTTGAATAGCGTGACTTGACCGATGCCCACGAGCTGCAGGCCATCGGGTTGGCGGCGCACGACATATGGCCCGGCGGCAACATGGGGCTGTGCGTCCGACAGGGTGCCCAGGGCGCAGGCTGCATCGTGGTAGACCATCTGCCCACCGAGCCGCCGCAGGTCGTGATCGGGCTGATCAGGATGCATGATGGCACAGAAACGAGTCATAGGCTACCCAGAATCGCTATCGCCACCCCAATCATCACCGGCATCATCTCCCCAATTATCTTCCATCGCGTCCCACTTTTCACCCTCGTCATCTGCAACATCTTCATCGCCCTCGTCGCCTTCTTCGTCGTTCTCAGAGAAGCCAATTTCGCTTGAACTGCTATCGTCCCAATCACCACCACTATCGCCGAAATCACCAGCATCACTGCTGCTACTGCTGGCCTGGCGCATCTGTTCGCGCAGCGCCTCTTCTTCCATCGCTGAAAGGCTATCCGGGGGCCAGACAATGCTCCCCAGCAGCATACCCGCTCCGATACCGGCCAGGATCATACCCACCTGTCCGCCAAACGATGATTGATTGACTGTTACCACGTGTCCTCCGCCGCTCCAGGCGGTGCGGCCATACCCCTGTTCGCGGCCATAGATCACGGCTCCATTGCTGAAGGTGCGTTTGATTATAGTTGTACTCAAAACCTCGTCAATGCCGCGATAGCCCTGATTATCCTGCCATTCGACACGGCCATCGGGCAATCGCCGCCGCCATTCATAGTGTCCGTCGCTAAAGGTGCGCCGCACACTTTTATCAGCCAGCAGTTCATCCTGATAGGTAATGATGCGTGGCTTACTGGTCATACACTCGTGCATCCCCTTTCTGCGCCATATAGCACGCCGATGGTCATGGGAGACCTGATAGCTTCTGTCTGGACGGAGCGAGACTCGGCTCCAGCCGCAACTCCAGTGCTTCACAACTGATGTCGGATTGCTCTCTTCTATCGATCTGGCCAGGTCATAAAGCCGATCGTGCGCTCGCGCCGCAGATCAAAGGTCGGGCGGGTGGGTACCGGTGCCCCGATGATGATGCGGCGCAGGGCGCGTAACAGATGTGCCGGGCGTACCGCCGCGATTTCGGCGCTCCATCCGTGCTGCAACCAGGTTTGTTCTCTGATTGGCAACCCGTGGAACTCTATGCCCGGCGGTATGGGCGAGATTTGTTCACGGATAGCAAACAAATGTAGGCGTTGGGCGTGAATGGGCCGCAACCCGATGCTGCGGATCGGAATACCAGCCGGTGCGTCCAGGCGTTGTCGCACACCTTTCATCAGCGCCAGACCGGATCGGCTGGCATCGTGCAGCACCAGGATACGTGCCGCATCAGCACGGGTGAGCATCTGTTTCACTGTGGCCGGTAGCGGGCTGGCAGTGGTGACATCCAGGATCAAACAGCGTGCTTCCATATGCACCAGGTTTGCCAGCAGCATCTGCGCAATGGCGGTATGCTGGCAGACAAGCAGGCGCGGCAGACCATAATCGAACAGATCGGGTACAGTGGCTGCTGTAGCCAGGGGCACTGGCGGGGCTGGCGGCAGCAGTCGGTGTGGATTGACCACCTGGGTGCGATAGGCCTGGAGTGCCGCCTGAAAATCGGCCCATTCCAGCGGTACCGGGCGTGTTGCGGGCCACCACCGGGCCAGATAGCAGGTACCGGTAGTCAAGACCGTACCGGTCGCCAGGAGCGAGGCTAGGCGTGGGTGGTGATGCGCCAGCAGCAGCGGCACACTGGCAGCCAACCCGCCACCTGCCAGAATGATGGCCGGATGGGGGAGTGGCCGTAACACCCGGCAGACTTCGTAGTAGAGCTGGCGCTCGGTGTACCACGGCTGTCCAGCGGCGGTCAGGCGTACAATCGCCTGCTCCAGGGCATGGCTCAGATGCGGCATAGGCATTAGCCTCCCGGCCAGCTCATAAACCCAACGGCACGGGCGTGGAGCTGGGCTTGCTGCTCGGCATCTACCACGGGGGTCGCACGGGGCCTGGCCCCCCTGACCGGTTGCCGCGCTGGTGCCGGGCAGTG
>DAOTWD010000019.1:0-47963 GCA_034435975.1 Chloroflexaceae bacterium
GCTCCCCGCCCCACAGATGTACCGCAACCGGCAGCAACGGTGTTATTTGCGGATACATTCGAGACGCCAGACGCCCTGGCGAACTGGGAATTTGTTGATCTTGATATGGCCGAGATTCTGGCCCACTTTCCCGATCAACGGTCGGTATGGGTGATCGAAGAAGGAAAGTTGAAGCAAGATCTAACGGCGCAGGCGCGTAATCCCAGCATCCAGGAAACGCAGGCGATCACTGGATTGGCCGAGTGGACAGACTATACCATCACGGCCAAGGTGTATGATCGACAGAATGCGACCTTTGGGCTGGTAGCGCGGCGACAAGGCGACTCGTTCTATCGCTATCGGGTGATTGCCGATATGTATGAGGCGACCCCGAAACATGTGTTGGAAGTGGTCATTGATGGCCTGGCCACGCCGCTGGTGGAGATGGATATCCCCGGCTATGAACATTACCGCTGGTATACCGTGTCCCTGAGCGTCGCAGGCCCCACGCTGCGGGTTATGCTGGATGGGGACGTGGTGGCTGAGGCAACCGATACCACCCTGACGGCAGGCCAGGCTGGTTTGTATACCCGGGCGATGGGCGGTATTTTTTTTGACGATGTCACGATCACGGCCCCTTGAGATTGGGATACAGCGCTGCCCTGGATGCAGAGATAATTGTGCGACTGGACTTCAGGGTGGCAGGAAATAGCCATCTCATCGCGTTCTCTCTTTCGTGGATGTTATCGGTACTAGTTCGGGTATGCTGAACGAGTTGTCTGCAATAGACGTTTGCGCAACGTGCATACCGATCAAAAAGGAAAGCTCAATGTCTCGTGTGCTTGTTATCTTGATGGTTGGAGTGCTGCTGGTAACCGCAGCATTCCGACCATCTGAGCAGAGCAATGCTCAAGGCGCTACGCCTCGCGTAATTGTACGGGATGAAACGATACCTGGTTCCAACAACGTGAAATATCCGTATATTGCTGCTTTTAGGAATGTCGTTCATGCTGCTGGGAATCCTAGTCGCAAGGCTGCTCATTGGGATAAAGTGGATGTGGCACAAACCTGGCCGGATCCGACCATTCTGGGTGATGCGCGGGGGCAATCCGATTATGCCTCCGCCGCCGTGGCCACTGATGCCCAGGGTGGGGTATATGTGGTCTGGATTGATCGTGACACGAGTCGCATGTATCTCCGCCGCCGACCTGCTGGCTCCAGCACTTTTGAGGATCAGCAAACCGTCGGAGGGTTTGTTGGCTTTGGCGTTTTCCCGTCGATTGCCGTGGCGGGCAATGGTCAAATCTTCGTTGTCTGGAACGATAATCATCGCTTTCGGTACCGCGTTTCATCCGATGGTGGGATGAGTTGGTCAGGTATTAGCGAAGTTTCGAATCGACAGGCGGTGGGACGGGCGATGGTGGCTGCCGGAACCGATGCCAACGTACTCGTAGCCTTCTATTCCGAAGGTCAGGTCTTTGCAGCGCGGTGGACAGGCGGTGGGTTTGTGACCGAGCGCGTGGATCGAGGCGGGAACTACTTTGCCGATCCCACTGCGGCGGTTGCCCCGAACGGCAATATGTATATTGCCTGGCGCGGAGTCAGCGATGGGGAAGTCTTCTTTGCTGAGCGCCAGGCCAACGACGACAACTGGCGTCCTCCTTCTCGGCTGGCACGAGGCGGCGAAGTTGGGAGTGCAGTATCAATCAGTACCGATGCAGAGAACAACCTGCATGTTTTCTGGCTCCGCGTGGGTGGCGAACTCTGGTACCGCTTTAAGCCCGCAAACGAACCCTGGCGTGATCCGATTCCGGCCGCCAGTGGTGGGTTTAATGTGCTGGGGGCAGGAACGGCAGTGGGACGGAGCTATGCCCATGCGGTGCATGAGGTCTTCACCGGTGCGGGTCTCAGAACGCGGTATACGCTGATTGATACCGGGTTTAATGCCGGCCCCCCGCCCACCCCAACGCCAACTTTAACTCCAACGCCGTTGCCTATTCCCACGGGCGAGCTACAAATCAATGATGGGGCAAAATTTGTGAATACGGCGAATGTCTCTGTGCGTATTACGGCGACGAATGCAGATCAATATCGCCTAAGCAATGATGGGGTGAACTTTACCGAGTATGTCGCTCTTCCTGAAGGAGGCGTGGTACCATGGGCGCTGGAACCGGCACAGGCAGGCACGACGGCCTGTGTCAATCGTACTGTGTATGGTCAGTTGCGCCATTCATCCGATCCAACTCAGGAGACGGCTATCCTCCAGGCTGCGATTGCGATTGATCCCGGTATTGATGCGGAGGTGTTTATCCGTAATCCGTATCATGCGGCCAATCCTACCGTCTATGATATGCCGCAAATGCAGGAATTTGGTATCCTGGGGGCCGCGCATGGCGATCCACGCTATACCCGTATTCCCATGGCATTTGTGGAAGCGCGTGGTTTGACAGGTGAGTGTAGTGGCTTGAATACCATCACGGTGAACAACTATACACCAGTGGGTATTCAGAACAACTATTTTGGTATGCCCCTTGGGTTGAAATCGGGTGTGCCCAATGAGGGGCCGCATACCATGACCGTCACGCTCACCGATAAAGCTGGCCATCCACCACTGGTAGCGGAACAGACGATCTTCTATGATGCGACGCCACCGCGGTTAACGTCGGGTAATGCCCGAATTGTGAATAGCGCTGGCCAGGAGGTATCGGAAACGTCTTCGGTGATCGTGAATCTAAGCTTTGAGAGTATGGTTATCACCGATAATCTGTATGGACGGAATGGCGAGAGCAAGCCTTTCTGGGGCGTCTGGCTGGCGAACAGTCGGCAGAATATTGCCACTGAAAATACGCAGTTACTTAATACGTTGAACTGGTCATCCATTGAGGTGCCGACTGCAACGAATGCCGGTAACAACACCTTCACCTTTACGATGCCCTGGAGTATCTTGAGCGGTCTGCCGCGCAATCAGTGGCAGGGTGGCGCGACCTACTACGTGTATGCACGGGTGCTGGATGGCGCAGGCAATCCTTCGACCGAGACGATCAAGTACGAAGTTACATTACGTGAGAACTTTGATCTACCAAAGATTTACCTGCCGTTGATCCGGCGCTAGCGTTTGTGGGTGGTTGTCTGGCGCACGCAAAGCCGCTTTGCGTGCGCCGGTTATGTTGTGTATGTGGTGATGGTACGATAAGGATGAATATGGCTGTTGCTCCAGCAGTGGCGCACCCCGTGCGCACACTGCAAAAATTCGACACAGGGTTGCTGGTCTTACTGGGTCTCTTTCTGCTTTTGCTACCACTGAGTACTCCGCGTATCTATGCAACTGACGAGGTACAATACTTCGCGTATTTGCGCTCCTTCTATTTTGATCGCGATCTTGATTTTGATAATGAGTACCACTATTTTGCCGAAGTAGGGCGAGCGAATGGCGATCTGGCAGTCTACAATGCCCTGCTCCGTGATAATCCTGTCGATCCGCCACTCAACCCGTACACGGGCAAGCTGCGCAATGTTGCGCCGATCGGCGCGGCGCTTATGTGGGCACCCGGCTTTGTACTGGCCGATCTGGGCGTCCGCATTGCCAATATGCGAGGGGCCAGCATCGCCGCCGACGGCTACTCAGCCCCGTACATCTGGGCCGTCTGCTTTATGTCCGCCCTGTATGCGCTCATGGGCTTGCTACTCACGTACCGCCTGGCCCGGCGGTACACCGGTGTGTTTGCGGCAACCCTGGCAACACTCACGGTCTGGTTGGCGACGCCGCTGGTGTTCTACACCTATATTGCTATGCCCTGGTCGCATGCCACAGCGTTTTTTCTGTTTGCACTCTTTCTCACGTTGTGGCTGTATGGCTGGGATCGGCCACTTGTAACCCGCTATGCGCAACGTCCCTGGTGGCAGTGGGCACTGCTGGGACTGGTGGGTGGACTGATGGCTATGGCCCGTGAACAGCTTGGTCTGTTGTTGCTCCTGCCGGCTGTCGAGGGTGTTGTGGCCTATCTCTGGCTGGTGCGCAATCACCGCTGGGCTGATGTGCGCCAGTTGCTGCTGGGGCATCTCCTGTTCCTGGTTTGCCTGATATTGATGATTATGCCGCAACTCGTGACCTATCAGATCCTTAACGGGCGGCCTTTGCCATCGACAACGGTCACCGATAAACTTGGTTCGTCGGCCTGGGTCAGTCCGCGCTTCTTCGATACGCTCCTGCATCCACGCCACGGTGCTTTTCTCTGGAGTCCGGTTTTGCTGCTGAGTTTGCCAGGTCTGTTCTGGTTGGGACGCTGTGACTGGTTGCTGGCGGCGCTGCTGGGGATCGGATTTCTGGCGCAGACGTATATAAACGGTACGTTTGGCTCAACCTGGCACCTCTCCGGTTCGTTTGGCTTTCGGCGCTTGATCGAGTGTACGCCGATCTTTGTGCTGGGACTGGCGGTCGTGCTGGATCGGATGCGTGTGCGCACCGGTCAGTGGCCGCTGGTGGGCCTGGCGCTGCTGCTCATCGGCTGGAATGTGGGCTTGATTGCCCAGTGGACGGTGGTGCGCCCGGAGTTACGTAAAGGGTTGATCTGGGACGGGATGTTGACCTATCAACTCGTCGAGGTGCCGCGCCAGGTGTTTGACCAGTTGTATTATCTGGTGTTTGATCGCTGTCAACTGGTAAAGAACTGCTGAGTATGCTCTGCTACATCGCCTATCCCACCAGCCTGACTCTGGAATCGGCGAATGCGCTGCAAACCTACATGACGCTGCGCGAACTGCGCGTCCGCCGGCCCGACATGCTGGCCCTCATTCCGCGGTGGGGGCGAGAGCCGAGTCGCTTCAGCGCGGTGGGGGCCACGCATCTGCCGCGCCCCGCTATTGGCAAGCTCTCGCGGTTGCATCGCTCTACGCTGCTGTACTACCTGGAACACACGCTGTTTGCCTGGATGTGTGCCGCTGCGCTGGTACGTAACCGTCGTATGATCGAAGCCGTCTATGTGCGTCAGGTTGTCTGTGCCGCCTGGTGGGGCGCAGTCATCGGGCCACTCCTGGGTATTCCGGTCATCTATGAAGCGCACGACCTCGAGTCGCACAATCCCTCGCGGGCAAAGGAACGCTGGGCGCAAGGATTGCTGCACGTGCTGGATCGGGCGGCCCTTACGCGGTCGAGTGCGGTTGTTTCGCTAACGGCTGATTTTGGGCGCTATCTGGAGGCGATTGGCTGGCGACAGGCGGCTGAGGTGCACGTGATACCCGATGCATATGATGATCAGATCTTTGTGCCGCAGAGTCGCGTTGATTGCCGGGCACAGCTAGGCCTGGCCACAGATGCTGAACTGGCGGTGTATGCGGGTATGACCTTTGCCCATCGCTGGCTGGATGGGCTATTAGCTGCCGTATCTCGACTGCAAGCAGCGCATCCCCGACTGCAGGTGCTGCTGGTGGGTGGACGCCCGGCCGAGCGGGCGGCGCTCTGTCAGCAGGCGGTAGAACTGGGCTTGCGTGTCGTCGATCAGACCGCGGGTGCACCGATCCAGGCGCAACCATTGCAATCGGCACAGATCATCCTGACCGGCGCACACCCGCAGGTCGATGTCGTGCGCTACCTGGGCGCAGCTGATGTGCTGGTGATTCCCGATACTATTACCGACATGACTGCCTCGCCGCTCAAGCTCTTTGAGTATCTGGCACTGGGGCACCCGCTGGTCTTACCCGATCTGCCAGCCTTACGAGAGATCGTGCCGGGCACGCTGGCACACTACTTTCCCCGGCGCGATGGAGCGGGGTTAAGCCAAGCTCTGGCAGCCGCCCTGGAGTCCTGCCCCGATCCGACTGGTGCGGCAGCGCGGCAACAACTGGCCCAAGATCACACCTATAGTCGTCGGGCGCAACGCATTCTGGCGGTAGTCGCGCAGGTAATCGCAGCGCAGTAGGATGCATGCCTGCATAGGGGATACTGTTGGCTGCGGCTCATGCCGGCGCGGGGCAGCATGAGCCAGCCAGCGTACTATATCATCACCCTCAGGTGGCGTTACACAACCTCGATATTCTCCTTGCCACCGTAGGCATTCCACCAGGGCTTTGCCCCTTTTGCCAGGACTTCGTTGAGCATCTGGATGTTCTGCACACCGCGATCACTCAGCCAGTTCTCCAACGCAGAGAGGCCTTCCTTCCCATAGATCGCAATGCCATCCTGCCAGGTTGCGCGGCCACACAACACGCCACTAAAGGATGTGCCGGCCTCGGCGGCCAGTTCCAGAGTTTCACGGAACACATCATCCGTCACACCGGCACTCAGGTAAATGAAGGGTCTGGTCGCGGCACTGGCCGCTTCACGGAAGAAGTTCATTGCCTCCTGGCGTGTATAGGCGGCCTGACCACCGGCAAAACAGCGCATACCTTCGACAAACTTGACATTAACCGGCACCTCAACCTTGAGTACGTCTACCCCATACTGTGGCTTGGAGAATTCTGCCATATATGCCGTTACATATTTGGGCTTTACTTTGGCAAACTCAAAGCTCTTCTCATCGCCAATGTTATCTTCATAGGCGAGTGGCTCCAGGAAGAATGGCACATCCAGTGCTTTGCACTCGGCACCAATGCGTTCGATAAAGGCGTATTTGATCGAATTGATCTGCGGGTCATCAAACGGATTGATATAGAGCAAAACCTTGATCGCATCCGCACCAGCCTCAACCAGGCGATGCACGCTCCAGTGGTCGAGCAAATCAGGTAGGCGGCCCTTCACCGACGCATCATACCCCGTCTTCTCATATGCGAGCAAGACACCCGTACCCGGCGCACGCTGCTTAATCGCATCCAGGCCAAACTCTGGATCCATCAAAATTGCCGTCGCGTAGGGTGTAAGAATGCGTGTCACGGCGGTTTTAAACTCGCTCAGATCAGCAGCGGTGGCATCCTGGCCTTTGGCTTTGCTAATCGCTTTCTGCAGCGAGCCTCGCTGATCCATAGCGGCAGCGGCAATAATGCCCTGTTCATTCGCACACGACTGAATACCGTCGTACTTTCCCTTGCTTATTTGCACCTTCGCCATAAGCCTGTTCCTCCTCATAATTGCAGTGGTGGGCCACCCGCAGGTCTATCTATACTATACAACGAATCGTGGCAACTCGGTTTCCCGCTGCCTGTGGGTTCCCAAACAAACACGGACGAGCTGTTGTCCAAACTCCCAGACCACCCTATTATATACGTGTCGCTACAAAACGTAAAATCTGCAAGGGTGGTAGGCATACTCCGTAGGTTTATGCCCCCGGCATCGTTTATGCAATATCCGTACCCGTTTCGGGACAGGTACAATGTCCGTGTTCAATGCTGTTGCTTTTCGTGCCACCATGCGCTATGATACAGGCGCGATCTGCAATTATCGGTCTTTCCAGATATTGATTGACGCTGAGGAGGATTAGCAATGCGAAGAATCATTGGTGCATTTGCCTTTTTGATAGGCCTGATGATGGGAATGGTCGGCGGGGCCGCACTGTTGGCATATGCCTATCAGGCCGCTGGTCTCTATCCACCTGATGATGCCACGATCAAGTTTATTGCGCGCGAGCGTGGCTGGTTGCGAGATGATGTCTAGTACTCCAACGAGTCTTCATCCTGGCAGGGGTGCTGGGCCTGCGGCTCCCGCGCACGTTCCCTATCTGGTGCGGCGCGGCGAAGCCGCGGTGAGCCTCCCTACCCAGGGAATGGCTCGTTGGGGTACCAGGGTATAATAAATGTCTGGTCTGGCAGAACATAAGGCCGGTCGTAATGTCGTAATACGGTAGCATGGGTGTAAAAAAGACGCCCGGTTTTATGGCCAGGATACACGAAGGAGGTAGTGATATGGATCGGCAAAAGCCCTGGTTGAAATTTTACGAGAAAGCTGTACCGCAGACTCTGGACTATCCGGAGGTACCCCTTGATACACTGCTCACACAGGCAGCGCAGCACTTCCCTGACCATAATGCTACCAACTTCGTGCTCAAATATATCCTGAAAGGTCGTTTTACCGTCGGTGGTAAACTGTCTTACCGTAAATGTGACGAACTGGTGAATCGGTTTGCCACCGCATTGTATCAGATAGGGGTGCGCAAGGGTGATCGCATTGGATTGATGTTGCCCAACTCACCGCATTTTCTGATTACGTTTTTTGCCGCCATGCGGGTAGGAGCAATCATTGTCAATATTAACCCAACCTACACCAGTCGTGAACTCAAATATCAACTCGATGATAGTGGGGCTGAAACGATTGTCCTGCTCAATCTCTTCTGGCCCCGCTTGCGGGAGATCCAGTCGTCAACCACCATCAAGCGCACCATCGTGGCCCATATTTTTGATACGCTCCCGTTTCCTTCCAATCTGCTGGTCAAATTGAGTCAGCGTAAAGAAAAAGACTGGGTGACGGTCAAGCCCGAACACGACATTTTTTTCTTTGGTCATCTGCTCGAGAAGTACATTCCTATGCCACCGCAGGTGACCGTGGTTCCCGATGATATCGCTTTGTTTCAATATACCGGCGGCACCACTGGTATGCCCAAAGCGGCTATGCTGACCCATCGCAATATGATCGCCAATGTGATGCAGGTCAATGCCTGGCTGACGGATGGTCGGCGTGGCCAGGAAAAGATGATGTCGGCTATTCCTTTCTTTCATGTGTATGGTATGACGGTGTGCCTGTTGCTCGGGGTCTATCTCGGTGGCGAGTTAATTATGGTGCCGAATCCACGCCCGATCGACAATGTGATGAATATTATCCAGAAAGAGGGTGCCACGCTCTTTCCCGGTGTTCCGGCGATGTACATTGCTATTATTAATCATCCTCGTGTCCAGGAATATAACCTTACCAGCGTTCGGGCCTGTATCAGTGGCTCAGCCTCGTTGCCGATGGAGGTGCAGGAGAAGTTCGGGCGCTTGACGGGTGGGCGACTGGTGGAGGGATATGGTTTGACCGAGGCCGCACCGGTGACACACTGTAACCCGCTCTATGGAGTACGCAAAGCCGGGAGCATTGGTATTCCGATTGTCGATGTGGATGCAAAACTCGTTGATCTTGAAACTGGTGCAGATTTGCCGTTGAATACAGATCAGCAAGGTGAACTATGTGTGCGCGGGCCACAGGTGATGCAAGGCTACTGGGGGCGTCCTGAAGAAACGGCCAGTACTATTCGCGATGGATGGCTGTATACAGGCGATGTGTGTACAATCGACGAGGATGGTTTTTTCTATGTAGTAGATCGTAAGAAGGATATGATCATCGCCGGAGGGTTCAAGGTGTTACCGCGTGATGTTGAAGAAGTGCTGTTTATGCATCCCAAGGTGCAGGAAGCAGTGGTGGTCGGTATTCCGCATCCTGAACGTGGTGACGACACGGTCAAGGCCTTCATTGTGCCTCGCCTGGATACCCATCCAACGGTTGAAGAAATCCAGAAATTTTGCCGTCTGCATCTGGCACCCTATAAGGTGCCACGCGAGATAGAATTTCGCCAGGAGATCCCGAAGACGGCGGTGGGCAAAGTGCTACGGCGCGTCCTGATTGCCGAGGAGCAGGCAAAAATGGTGGCAGCACAGCATGTCGCTCAACCCGTTGTACCTGCTCACCCGCACACCGGGTCAGTGCCAGTGTCGGAACAGAATCACTAAAGCCCGGGTGGAAAACAGATCGCTCTTTCTTGCCTTGTGCATTCCCTTTCTTCTCAACACTGTATCACGTCTCACTAGTCCTCCCTGGTTTGCCCTTTCCGCTGCGAAACGATGTTCTTCGTGCTGACACCAACGCTCCACATTGGTGCCAGCACATTCATCACGTTCACCCACGTTCCTCTTTATCTGGTAGTGATGGCCCTGGTCGTCGTACCCCTCCGCCGGTAGTGAGATACCGCTTCACCTGATCCCGTTCTCGCAGGGAATCCAGGGTTATGCTCTCGGCACGTTCATCAAGATTGAGCCAGATAGGGTGTAACAGACAGGTATGACCCAGCATCTCCACTGCTTCTAGCACCAGAATGTCCAGGTTGAAACGCTGCAATAACATGCTTCGGGTTTGTACCCCGGCTTTGCTGTAGGTAAACGTTGTGCGTTTCCAGGTACCATCAGCAAAAATGGTATAGTGCCGGAATACCCCGTGATATGGTGCTGCAAAGACAGCAAAGAGGCGAGCGGTCAGTTCAAGCGAGCCGGTCAGTACATCCTCTCCTTTGGATCGGATATCGTAGGCGACTTCAGGATCAAGACTCAATGCGAAGGGGATACGTCCCTTGCACTGGATCAAGATCTGGTTCGCATCCAGGCGCTTGATCTGGATCAGAACGGCGTTCAGTTGCAAACTCTCACGCTCGATAAATTGAAAAGCCGCAAATAAAGCCTCACGAAAATTGTGGGCCTGTTTCTGTACTGCTTCCTGGTGCGCAAGATCACTCTCCAGACTCTGGTCAATTTTGCGCATGGCTTCTGTTGCGCGTTGCTGGGTTTCTATACTTAACATAACAATCTCCTGTGGTATAGCACCTCTGGTTACTCCGCCTCATCAGACAGGGCAGCATAAACCACACGGTGAACAATTGCCCGGAACATCCCCCAGTTGCGCCAGCGACCTCTGATTTCTGTGTCGTAATCATCTTGAACCTGCTCCAGGGTTGTTGCCACGGTGGGCAACTCTGCTGGTACTATTTCGCGAAACTCAGCAATCTGCTCCGTGCTGTCAAGCGGTGTCAGTGTTCCGTTCAGTTCGTCCAGTAAAAAGGCAAAGGTGCAAAACATCTGGTACGACCGGTGATGCGCAGCAAGGTCAGAGGTGGCCGTAGACCGATCCCCTTGACTGTGTTGCAGCGGTATAAGATATTCAATCGCTGCCAGGAAGCGGCGTATCCGCACGTTCAGCCCGGTTTCTTCGCGGGTCTCACGGAGCAACGCAGACTCAATCGGCTCATCTGGCGCGATACCACCCGTCGGCAGGCGATAGATACCGGCTGGATAGAAAGTTTTGCTGGCGGTAAGCAAGCGTCCATTGGGACGGCGAATCACCATACACACCTCACCAATACGATCGGGTTTCGTCACCGGGTCAAAGTTGCCTTCAGGCAGCGTGATAGTGGCGCGAATGGGTACGTTGTATCGTACACTCAGTTCTGTGATCTGAGCCGACAATTCTTCTGAGATTGGCATACTGCTATCCTTCAAAATCGTACATTCAATACAGTCCTGGTTGAAGTCTGAACCGACACTCCACCCGGCTTAGGCCGGGACTTCTGCTTTCCATAGCTCTGTCGTTAGATAAAGCTGATGCCGAGGCGTTCCCACAGGCGTTCCAGCCGTGTTGCTTCCCAGTGCGCAAGGGCTTGATGCGGATGATGTGAGTCGGAACCACCTGTGATGCAAAGATTGTACCGATGTGCCAGATTCGTATACAACGTCTGCCGGGTTGGGGTATGGGTAGGATAATACACCTCAAGGCCATCCAACCCGATCGCTACCATATCTGCAATATCCGCCTCGGTAGCTGGAATGGCATACACCCCTTTGCGACGGCCAGGATGTGCCAGCACCGCAATCCCCCCAAACTGGTGCGCCGTGGCAATCACTGTTGCGACCTCAGGTGGACGGTATGTCCCAGGCATGTGGGTGAGCAGATAACGCATACCGGCTGCTTCATCATCCTCACCCACAACGCGCCCTGGTAAATCATTGTAGCGTGCCAATGTCGTCGCAACATCAGCCACATTGGGCCGACGAATCATGTCTGGGAACAGGCGTGATTCAGCATCAGGGGCATGCAATACGAACCCCTGTTGTGATAGATCGGCAATCAACCGTTGGGCATCAGCGAGATTGCGCTCCAAAACAGACTCACAGAGGGCGATCAGCGCAGGTGCGGTGGGCGGGACGTGATAGAGCAGAATATGCCACAGCTTGCCACCTGCTGTGCTATCCACCTCAACCCCGCTCAACACCCGTACCCCGATCTGTGCTCCGGCCGCCTGGAGTGCGGATACACTGGCTGTGGTATTGTGGTCTGTTGCCGCGATAACCGCCACTCCCTGCGTTGCTGCTGCTGCTGCCAGAGCTGTTGGTGTCCAGGTGGCATGATATGGCGTTGTGGTGGTATGAATATGGAGATCAACCGTCGTCATCGTGTCCTGTTGCTATGCTTTTTAACGCTGCTGCGATAGTCCTCTGGTCTCACATTGCTGCTGTTGATGACCCGTGTTCTACGGGCGCTCAAACACGACGTCTTGTTCATCTATGGCTGCCGAAAGGCGAAAAGACCATCTGACCATACGACCGCGTAACTTCTGTTGATTATAGCATGTTGTGTGCATAAGCGGAGTATAATATTTCCAGGACTTGTACCAGTGGTGGGGAAATGAGCACCGGTTGGGTTCACAATGTGCAGCCTTGTATTGATGGGCTATCGTCGCTCATCTGCTCTCGATGAGAAAAGAATACACTATGTTAGAACCAGTGATCCATAGTCGTCCGCCTTTGATTCGTCTCGATCGTGTTACCAGAAGCTATCGTGAGGGGCAGCAACAACATACCGTGTTGCATGACGTCAGTGCAACATTTGCCCAGGGTGAACTGGTGGTACTGATGGGCAAGAGTGGCAGTGGCAAAAGCACGTTGCTCAACCTGGTCAGTGGCATTGACCTGCCCAATAGCGGTGAGATCTGGATCAATGGCCAGTCGCTTACCCGTCTGTCCGAGCATGAACGCACGCTCTTCAGGCGGCGGCAGATCGGCTTCGTGTTTCAGTTTTTCAACCTGGTCGCAACGCTCACGGTACTGGAAAATCTGCTGTTGCCACTGGAACTGAATGGTTATCGTGGCACTCCGGCACGGCAAAAAGCGTTGAATATGCTCGCACGAGTAGGCATGGAACAGCGCCAGCACAGTTATCCCGATCGATTAAGCGGCGGCGAACAACAGCGGATTGCGATTGCGCGTGCGCTGGTGCATGATCCGCTGCTGATCCTGGCCGACGAGCCAACTGGCAACCTGGATAGTGAGACGAGCCAGCACGTACTCGATCTCCTGGATAGCCTGACGCGCAAAGCGGGCAAGACGATGCTGATGGTGACCCATAGCGCCGAGGTTGTAGGATTGGCCGACCGCGTGCTCCGCCTGCGGGAGGGGCGCTTAATCGAAGAGACACTGGCCTCAATTCCGTACGTTTAATACTCCAACAGGATGGTCTTTCGGCATAGGTTACAAAAAGAAAGCCATTTGATCCAGTGGCCAGAAACGTACCACAACCGGGCCAACAATCTGTTCAGCGGGAATCGGGCCAAAACTGCGTGAGTCACGGCTGACCGATCGATTGTCGCCCATAAAGAAATAATCGTCGGCACCCAACTGTAACGGCCCACAGTAGTAGTCACACCAGGTATATTGATGATGGATATATGGCTCATCGAGAGGTTGCCCATTGATGATGACCCGCCCGTCATCTATTTCGAGTGTATCACCAGGTAACGCGATCAAGCGCTTGATCAACGCATCTCCATGTCGTGTCGGATGTTCAAAGAACACCACCACCTGCCCGCGTTTGAGGCGGAGTACATCATTACGATTATCGTTGGCAGCCTGTACACTCTGAGTAAGATGATGCAACCAGAAACTGCGTACCTGACTGACCATCACACGCTGGCCTTCGTGAAAAGTTGGCTCCATGCTCGTCTGGTGGATTTCAAAGCGCCCGATCAGTGTGGTGAAGATCAGAAAAACCAGCAGGGTTTGCACGAATGCATGCGCAAGCTCGCTGATTCCCTGTTGTAGTGACCGGCGTATTGGATACGATCCCGACCGGGCCAGCGCTGATCGTCTTGTCGGTATATCATTCAATGAGCGGCGTTGCGTATGACGTGCCAGCAACTCCCGTGAAGGTTGATCTTTCTGTATCAAGGGTAAACCTTTATCTCATTCGCAACAAAAAACAATAGTGCCGCCCCCTTGTTACTCAGGGGCGCGTACTCCCAGCACCACCCGTGTCCCTCGTGGCACCCACTGCCCACCTTGAATCGGACGACCATCGGTGAAGGCCATACTCACCACTTCTCCTGGACGGTATTGGAAGAAATTCGGCAGGCGGTCTGGCCCCTGAAAATCACTATAACTCCATTCCAGGCCATCGGTATTTGCCAGCACAGCGCGGGCCTCTTCCTCGCTGCGGCCGGTTAGTTCAGGCATTTGCACCCGATCGCCAATACTCACGACAACCCGCACAGTGTCGCCTGTGGACAGTCGCGCGCCAGGATTAGGACTCTGGCGGATGACAAAACCTTCGCTGATATTGCGACTCGGTTCTTCACTGACCTCTAAATTCAAACCAGCAGCGGCAGCTTCACTCTGTACCGATTCAATTTGCCGCTGGGTAAAGTCGGGCAGCGCAATAAAGCGTGGGCCCAGGCTCACCGTATAACCCACCGTTGAACCTTCGGTCAGTTGTGTCCCGGCTGCAATCGACTGACTGAGCACATGGTTTTCAGGTACGCTATCACTGTGGGTTTGACCTTGCTGGATTGGCACCAGACGGGCCTGTTCCAGGACACTGCGCGCTGCACTCTCCGTCTGGCCAGTAATATCAGGTACGGTCACCAATAATGGAGCTGGTGTGGGGGTCATTGTTGAGGTGGGTGTGATACTCGGCGTGACTGTTGCTTTCACGGTGGGTGTTACTTGACCTGGTTGTGCCGGATCGTTCACGACGACACCAGCAAACAGGCCGTCAAATGTACCTCTTGAGAAGAGAAACACTCCCCCAAGGATACCGACGAGCAAAAACATGCCCAGCACAAACACACCGCATCCTGATCCCTCCTGGCGTGGGGCACGGGTGATGGTGAGACGCTGGGGCGCAATGGGAGTCCGCCCGGTTGAGCTACCATTCCCTGGAGATGGGAGGGCCGGGCGGATCGGCCCTGGTTCTTGCGGATAACGAATCACATGTGGGTTAAAGGTTGTCTCTTGATCAGAAATACTATAATAATTTTTTAACAGATGAGCAAACACTTCAGCGCTTGCCGGGCGTTGGTAAGGCTCTTTGGCCAGCGTACGATGCACCAGTGCCTCCAGTTGAGGGGGAACCTGCGGATTGAACTGACGTAGCGAAGGCGGTGGGGCATTCACATGTTGCATTGCGACAGCCACGGCATTATCGGCCAGGAAAGGCAGCCGGGCGGTGAGCATCTCAAACAGCGTGACACCGAGCGAATAAATGTCTGAACGCGGTGTGGCAGGCTCGCCGCGCGCCTGCTCAGGCGAGATATAATCTGCTGTGCCAAAGGTAATGCCGGTCTGAGTTAGCGCCGTACTCAGATGGCTCTTGGCAATCCCAAAGTCGGTAATCTGTACATGGCCATCGGGCCTGACCATGATATTCTGTGGCTTAATATCCCGGTGGATCAACCCGAATTTATGAGCCGCCGCCAGTCCCTGGGCAATCGCGATGGCAATGGTTACAGCGCGGGCGATCGGTAACGGGCCTTCACGATTGATCAGCGTTTTGAGGTTGGTACCCTCAACATACTCCATCACAATATAGTGCGTGGCACCATCTTGTCCAACATCGTATACGTTGACCACATTCGGATGGTTCAAGAGGGCGGCCGCCTGGGCTTCATGCTGAAAGCGGTTGAGAAAATCACGATCAGTGGCATAGTGGCTGTGCAGTATCTTGATGGCCACCCGTCGATTGAGACGCCGGTCAAGCCCGCGATAGACCACGGCCATACCACCTTCGCCGAGCTTTTGCTCTAGCTCATACCGACCATCGAGAAGTGTTAATTGCATGGGAAACTCATCAATACTATAACTAATTGCCACTACTCCAACGAGACATCGACCGGATCGGGAGGCTCGGCGCAGCTTTGCTCCTCAAAAATCACCAGGGAACGGGTGCGGGGCCGCAGGCCCCTGCACTCCCGCCAGGATAAAGGTTCGGCGGGAGTACTCCTGCGAAAATCACCCACGACCGGTCTGTATGATACCTGTTAACGCTTCAAGATCTGTATTGATTGCACCAGCTGTACAACAGGCAGTCCATCTAAAAGTGCCTCCAGGAGCGCCAGATTGACTACATCCTCACGATTATAGTGCAGGAGGGTAGTTAAGGCCACTTCATCTCCGCCAGATTTATAGCGCTGCCACAGGCGAGGCGCATCCCAACCTGTCATCCCGGCCGTCTCGCGTACAATGCCCAGATGTTGTTCAATCGCTTTCAGGCCGCCTCGTAATCCACGACGGCGGCAGATATACAACAAATCACTATGTACGTATTCATGTTTCAGATCGGCATACAATCGCTTGTGAATAACAGGGAGATCGAAGCTGCTGCCATTAAATGTCACTATCGTCGTAATACCTTCCAGCGTCGCATACAGGTTGACATCATTGACTCCGCCCCCTACCAGCTGGGTGGTTCCCCGGTCAGGTCGATAGATGCCGATCACGCTGATCGCGCCTTCAAAGGTGGTCTCGATATCAAGATAGGCGTGCATGACAACCCCTTGCGGTCATCGTCTACATTTTGATTAAACGATGATAGCCATGAAAATTGAACCATACCGGGCATACCCGCCTGTCCTGTCCTTGCTGCTATGGTTGGCCGCGATTATGATCACACAAGGATGTAGTGCCAGTCAACCGGTTGTCCTTCTTGATAAGGCATGACGCCGTGAAACTGACGCGGATCAGCGTGAAACACCAGTGGCAGAAAGTAACGATCTCCCGGCCACAGGTTCACTTCCAACAGGTGATCCATCGGTACCCATTCAAGCGTCCCTTCAGCATTATGACTGAAGGGGCGACCACTCCAGCGCGTAATCAGAAAAATAAAACCCAGCCAGTTCTCGCCGTGCTTGCCAAAACCGGGCCAGTTAATCGTGCCCCGCAGGGTCAGATCTAACACATCAATGCCCGCCTCTTCATACACCTCGCGCCGCATCCCACTGACCACATCCTCATGGGACTCAAGTTTGCCGCCCAGCCCATTGTACTTTCCATAATGCTGATCATCTAGACGTGTATTGCGGTGGATCATCAATACCGCTTCCCGTTTGGGTGACAATACATAGCCAAGCGTGGCAACAATCGGAGCGTAGGGCATATACGACTGTCTTTCTGTCACTGTCTCGCTTACTGTTTACAAAAATAGCCCGTGTAGGGGCACGTTGCCACGTGCCCTCGCTTTCACCCTGGGAGCCGTCACTAGCAAGTATACCATGTCCGCTGGCATATGGGGCGGAATTTGATGCCTGATAGTATGATACTGCTATTATGAGGGGTGGACACGTACAGGCGTTTTCGTCTCTCCATACCAGGAGTGGCTGGCGAATGGGGACAGAAGCGGATAGCATTGTGACAGGCTATTTGAGGCCCACCGAAACCGATAGGTGCAAAGCAGCGTCCCCAGGGATGGGTAGGCTTAAAACCGGCTCCACAAATACTGATTCGTCACTTCGTGATGGAACTGCACCTCGGCGCGCTTAATCAGGTTGCCGAACTGACGCGGGCAGCGATGTGCCACCACTGTCTTCAGATCGGCAAACTTGGCATGCACCTCCGGCCCCAGAATCTGCGCCATGATCTCACTGGCACGAAAATGCTCGATTGCATCGTAAATATTGTTGGGCAGTGTGGCGACGCTATCGCGCAGGCTGGTTGTCGGCAAGTCACCCTCCAGGCCGATCTTGAGCAGGGTATAGATCAGGAGGTAGGGATTAGCATCGGGGGCGATCGAGCGTACCTCGATCCGCGCCGAGCGGGCATTGCTAATCGGGATACGGATCATCGAGCCGCGATCAATCGGTGAAGCTTTGATCTGATTGGGCGCTTCAAAGTGTGGATCAAGGCGGCGATATGCATTGACGCTTGAGTTCAGGATCAAACACAGGCCGGGCGCTGCGTGCAAGATGCGTTCCACAAAATCCCAGGCATAGCTCGATAACCCGGCTGGCCCGTTCAGGTCGTGGAACAGATTCTCTGCCCCGTGCGCAATCGACAGATTGGTATGCATCCCATTGCCGTTCACGTTCGTCACCGGTTTCGGTAGAAAGCAGGCAGTCATATCGAGCCGGCTGGCAACCTGGCGACAGATCAGCTTGTAGAGCAAGATTTGATCGGCGGCAATCGTCGCCTCAGTGTAGCCATAGTTCAGCTCAAATTGCGATGGTGCCACTTCGGGATGATCTTTTTCGTTGCCAAAACCCATAGCACGCTGCACTTCGGCGGCAGTATCAATAAAGCGCCGTAATGGATCTTCCGGCAGCGAGTGATAGTAGCCGGAGGTACTCACAAACGTAAACTCGCCAGTCTCGCGGAAGCGTTGTTCGGCGTTACGTCCCTGGAACAGAAAGCCCTCGATTTCACTCGCCACATGGCAGGTCAGCCCGCTGTTCTCATATAGCTGCGTTGTATACACCTGGAGTCGGGTACGCATATCCGAGGCATAGGGCGTACCATCACGCTCCTGTACTGCGCCGAAGAGCAGCACTTTGCCCGGCCCGAAGACATCGGCTGGCAGCCAGTAGAAAGCCGACCAGTCGATCGCCAGCCGCAAGTCCGACTCGGTCTGCACCGCGAAGCCGCGAATAGACGAACCGTCGAACGTAAGCATATCTGCCGCTCGCAGCAAGAACTTCTTATCGTAGTCCAGCATATGCAGCCGACCTTCGAGATCGGCAAAGCAAACAGTGACGGCCTTGATGCGCTTTTCATCATTCAGATAGCGCATGCGCTCTTCACGCAACTGGTCAGGTGCCGTGCGTGCCAGGCGTTGGGCCTTGACCGCCAGATTCAGCTCTTCCAGCTGATCATAAGGGATTTCCAGAAAATCTCGTAACATACCTGTCATAGGTAACCCGTTGTTCCTTCTCGCATACAGAGTTGATTGCCACAGCAAGGTTGCTGGGTATCTGCATATTGTACCACAGGCGATGCTCATCGCTACAGGGGAACCATCCACGAGAGAGCATGAACCCTTCCAGGCCTATGCCACAGCACATGATGCGCCGAACGCTTTTCCAACGCTCACAGAACGCCTTTAAGGCATAGTACTCCAATGAGACATCCCCCTGGGTAGGGAAGCGCGGCTGTGCCCCACCAGAAACTACAAGCGAACGTACGCGGGGGCCACAGGCCCCCGTACGCTCACCAGGATGAAGTTTCGTTGGCGTACTATACAAAAAATGCGCCAGGATTGAACAGTTCCGCTCGATCCCAGCGATTTTTCAACGCGCGCATATATTTCAGTCCAGCAGGCGTATACGTCCATGGCGCAAACGAAGGAGGGATATCCAATGGCATCGTTATCGCCACCGCATAACCGCCAGTGGCAGTGGCTGTCTGACCGATCTCGGCGCGATAATCCACGCCGCGCAGATACAGCAACCCGCTGACCAGATCGGCTAGAAACGGTGTTGTGCTGGTATCCGGGTTCATGGCCGATAGCAGGGATGGGAGTTTTCCAGGGGCAACGCCGATACGCATTGCACCATCTGTGGCGGCGACCGTGCGAATAAAGGTGGCCCACACATCGCTGCCGGCGAGGGTAGCGCTCACCAGGGGCAGCGGCGCTCCGGCCTTGCGCAGTATGGTTTGTGCCTGATCTAACTCGGCGTACACATCTTCGGTCAATCCTTCAACGGTATAGATCAAAAACGACGCCGCGTCGCCACCAATAGTCGAGAGCGGCCCCTCCTCCATCGTCCAGTGTCCTACCAGGAGCAATGACGACGCAACCAGACACCCACGGAGCAACCGTGCACCCCAGTCCAGACCACGCTCGATAAGCTCAACCGGCACGACCAGGCTGGTGCGTACTCGTGGTACAGGTGCCAGTTTCAGGGTGACATCGGTGATCAGTCCCAGCGTTCCATATGCACCGATAAACAGCCTGGGCAGGTCATATCCGGCCACATTCTTCACCACTGACCGCCCTGCACGAATAACGCGGCCATAGGGCAAAACCATGGTCATAGCCAGGACGTTGTCACGTATACCACCATAGCGCATACGGAGAGGGGCATTCAGGTTGGTTGCCACTATACCACCGATGGTCGACTCGGGCCATGGCGCGATCAGGGGCACCCACATCTTATGGCGGGCCAGTTCGGTCTGCAATGCGGAGAGTGGCGTCCCGGCCCTGACCGTGACGTACAGATCTTCGAGCGCACAGATGGTGATGCCACGCAGATTGCGCGTTGATAACAGGGCCTCGGTGGGTGGCAACCAGGCCGAGCGGGTACCACCGCCCTGAATGCGTATCCGCTGTTGTGCAGCTGTCCATGCCTGTATCGCTGCGGCGGCCTCCGCCGCTGACGTTGGGGTAAACGGCGACGTTGGCGGTATCCCGGGTTCTGGTAAGGGTGGAGCGGGGGGGGTATCAGGTGGGAAGATTTTGGCCGGATTCAGCCGTTGCTCTGGATCAAAGACGGCCTTAATATCGCGCATCACCTCTATTTCTTCAGGACTGTACATCAGGGGCATGAATGCCCGCTTTTCAATGCCAACCCCATGTTCACCGGTAATACTGCCACCAGCCTGTACACATGCCTGCATAATATCGTGCCCGGCATCAATGACCTGCTGCACCAGGGCCGGATTTTTCGGGTCTTCAATCAGAATCAAGGGGTGCAAATTACCGTCACCAGCGTGAAAGACATAGCCCACACGCAGGTTATAGGCTTCACAAATGCGGTTCGTCTGAGCCAGGGTAGCAGCCAGATGGCTGCGTGGCACGGTTCCATCCACCAGGTAGAAGGCAGGGGCCAGGCGGGCCATGGCACCAGCGGCACTCTTGCGCGCATACCAGATCTGTGCCCGCTCTGCGGCGGTCTGGGCAATGCGCAAGCTGTGTGCCTTATGCGCCCGCAGGATCGTCGAGATTTCTTCGATCTGGGGCAAGACACTCTCGGCATAGCCATCAGCTTCAATGATCAGCGCCGCACCGGCATGGATCGGTAGCCCAGGATGGGCAAAATCTTCAATAATCCCCATGATTTTCTGATCCATCATCTCCAGCGTGGCTGGTACCAGTCCCTGGGCAATAATGGCCGACACTGCCCGTCCGGCCTGCTCCACCGTGTCAAAAGCAGCCATCAAGGTTTGCACTGCTGGTGGATTGCGGATCAACCGTAGATAAGCGGTGGTAATCAGGCCGAGTGTGCCCTCGTTCCCTACCAGCAGACCCACCAGATCATATTCGGGATAATCGAATGCGTCACCGCCGAAGCGCACCTGCTGTCCATCGGCCAGTACCACCTCCAATCCCGTTACATAATTGGTCGTCACGCCATACTTAAAGCAGTGTGGCCCGCCAGCGTTTTCGGCCAGATTGCCGCCGAGCGTCGAGGCGCGGCCACTTGACGGATCAGGTGGATAGTACAGATCCTTCGTCCGCACCAACTCCTCGATCGTTAAGGTAATGACGCCGGGCTGGGCAACGATGCTTCGCCCTATAACGTCAAAGTTGAGGATCTGATCCATACGTGAAAAAGACACGATGAGACCGCCATGCTCGGCCACAGCACCACCCGAAAGTCCGGTGCCGGCACCACGCGCAATCAGCGGTACCTGGTGGGCATTGGCCCACTGCACGATACGCACAACATCTTCTGATGTGCGGGGAAACACCACGCCATCAGGTATGGCTTTATCCAGACCGGCATCGCCATCATAGGTGAGCAAATCAACCGGATTCCACAGCAGTTGATCCGGTGCCAGGACTGCGGCCAGCATCTGGAGCGACACATCTCTGGGTTCGACAGACATCTTCGTCTCCTTCAGGGTGCGGTCACAGTCGCGGCGGTCAAGGGATCGGTGATACCTAGCATATACACCGCGATCAGACCCAACACACCAGTAATGATAATATAGTATATAGTAGGGATAACCGTTTTGCGCAACGTAGCTCCCTCCTGGCCGAGCAACCCGACCGTAGCCGAGGCAGCGACAACATTGTGGATCGCAATCATGTTACCAGCCGCAGCACCGACTGCCTGGAGTGCCACAATCAAGGCACCGGAGATAAGCAACTGTTCCGCCACCCCAAATTGAAACAGGCTAAACATCAAATTGCTGACGGTGTTGCTGCCCGCAATAAAGGCTCCTAACGCCCCGATCAAAGGTGCAAACAGCGGCCAGATAGCACCTACATTGAGCGCAACCCACTCGGCCATGGCCACAGGCATACTGGCGAGATTGGCCGTGTTGACGCCTGAATTGATGTAGACTCGTACCATCGGAACCGTGAAGATCAACACAAACCCGGCTCCGAGCAACACTTTACTTGATTCGCTGATCGCTGATCGTATTTCCGGGCCACTCATTCGGTGGAGGAAGAACGTAAGCGCGACAACAATAATCAGGATAAAGCCTGGTAAATACAGCGGGGTTGTCGTGGCGTTCACCCCCGTCTCAAGAATGTCATTCCAGGCAATACGTACCAGGTTTTGCAAAGCCACTCCAATACCCAGTGCTGGCAATCGGGTAAGCACCAGGAAGATCGCCACGAGCAGATACGGTAACCATGCCATCCAGATCGACATTGCGCGTTTGCCGGTCAGATCGTCAAGCTTAATCTGCAGTTTGCCGATCCATTCCGGTTGCCATTCTTCAGCGGGCATAAAGTCCCAGGTATCTTTCGGCACCAGAAAGCCCTGACGTGCCGCAGCAGTGACGATTGCCAGACCGACCAGTGCGCCGAGCAGCGAGGGAAACTCTGGCCCCAGGAAGACGCCTGTCAGGGTATAGGGAATGGTAAATGCGAGGCCGCCAGAGAGGGCAAATGGCAGGATCGAAAGCCCTTCCGTCCAGGAACGATTCTTGCCAAAGAAGCGAGTCATCATCATAATCATGAACAGCGGGATCAAGGTTCCGGTGATCCCATGCAGGATCGCTGATTCGGCGGTTATCATCCGTACATACTGTTCAAAATCGATCCCGACTGCAGTCAGTTGCGCATCCAGTTCAGGGCTTTGCAACCCACCACGCACACCGACCAGGATGGGCGTTCCTACGGCCCCGAAGGTGACGGGAGTACTCTGTATCATCATACCGATCATCACTGCTGCCATCGCCGGGAATCCCAGCGCGACCATGAGCGGTGCCGCAATCGCTGCGGGTGTGCCAAACCCGGAAGCTCCTTCAATGAAGGAGCCAAAGAGCCAGGCAATGATCACCACCTGGACGCGGCGATCGGTGCTGATCGTCGTAAATCCATTACGGATAACTGTCACAGCGCCGGAGTGTTTCAGCGTATTGAGCAGGAGAATTGCACCAAAGATAATGAACAGAATATCGAAGGTGATGAAGAGACCTTGAATAGTTGAGGCAGCGACACGAGCAAATGAAACTTGCCAGGCAAAGAGCGCAATGACCACCGCAATCAGATACACAATCGGCATTGCCCGTTTAGCCGGCCAGCGTAGTCCAACCAGTAATACCGCTGCGGCCACAATTGGCATGACCGCCAGCAGCGCTTGAATACCAGAACTCATCCTGAAACCTCCTCTTCGAGATGCAGATGCAACAGACATTTCCACGTTGCAGCACGATGATCCTAACTGCTACCACATTGTTTCAGAAGCATGTCTGTCGAGCGCAAAACAGACATCGAATGGGCGCTTTCAAACAATGATCATCGCTATAATGATAATGAGATTACTCCCCAACCATATCCATAGCAGCATAAAGGGGCAAAATCTGCCCTTGCGTCATTCTTATCTCATTTGTGGGTTGTACCTCCTGTTCATAGCACAACATTGTCGGCTATAGCGGTCACCATTTGTGCTGACGACCTGCGATGGCGCAACAGCTTAAGAATTATGCATGCTGCACGATACTCGTTGCAGAGAATGTCTGAAAAGTGCCTCGTTCGTGGGCACAGCCCGAGCGCATCGCACCTACGAACAGGGAGTTGCAGTACCCAGGTTACTGCAACTCCTGATGGGCACTTCGCACACTATATGGTTCGTACCGAGTGTCGCCAATTATACATTACATATGAATAAACAGATAATAACTTTTTATACCAATATAATAACAGTCTGGTGTGAATATGCTGAAAAATAGAAAAATGAGATCTTGATCATGGTGCTGGGGCTAAAATGACCAATTTTACAGCAGGCAGGCTGACCTCAGGTAACAGGCCTTACGCAGTGATGTGGTCAACTCGCCTTTTCGCCTGCAGTAGCGGGGAAGTGAGGAGATGTAGCTTCGCTGTGTTTGTGGTTCCAGGTTTCTATGTCGCCTGATTTTGGTAGGACTATCCTCCATTGGGGCATCGAGGCCGTGCATTGCAAGCTGCAAAAGCTGTGGGTACCGCTGAATCCAGCAGGACGTACGCGATCGCTTGACCAGACGTCTTTTTCGCCTACGGTAGCATGGAAGAAACGCTTTTTTCACCCCACATTTCGCCTTCGGCGAAAATGTGGGGGCAAAAACAGATAAAGTACCGCTCTACCGAAGGCGAAAAGGCAAGCGAGTCATACCACCGCATAAGTCCTGTCCAGATTATGGAGCCTTGCGTAGCAATTCCAGCGCCTCCTCAATCTCGTTCAGATCGTCAGCACTCAGGCGCAGCGTGGCCGCCCGTATGATGCCATTGACCTGGTCTGGTCGCCGCCCACCGACAATCGCGCCTGTTACAGCCGGGTGACGGAGCGTCCAGGCAATTGCCACCTCGCCTGGCGAGCAATCATACCGTTGCCCAATTGCCCGCAGGTGTTCGACAAAGCGCAGGTTTCGTGACAGCCGTGGTTCCTGGAATTCGGGATGGTTGCGCCGCCAGTCATTGTCGGGTAGGCGTGCTACCCGTTCCTTCGTCATACGGCCTGTCAACAGGCCCGAAACCATCGGAGAGTAGACAATCACACCGATCTTGTGCGTATGACAAAAATCGAGTATCTCGGCCTCAATCCGCCGATCCAGCAGCGAGTAGGGCGGTTGGAGCGATGTGATCGGGGCAATCGCCATAGCACGGCGCATCTGCGCCACGTTGAAGTTCGACACGCCAATCCAGCGTACTTTGCCCTCGGCTTGCAAGCGGGCCAGAGTTTCCCAGCCTTCCTCAATGTCGGCGTCGGGATTGGGCCAGTGTATTTGATACAGATCGATCACGTCGATCCTGAGTCGCCGGAGACTCTGCTCAACTTCACGGCGCAAGGATTGGGCCTGCAAGCTGTTACGAATATTCCCGTTTGTGTCCCAGATCAGCGAACATTTGGTAAAGATATACGGTCGTTCACTGCGGTCTTTCAGCGCCTGAGCCACAATTTCCTCAGCATGGCCCAGACCATATACCGCCGCCGTATCAATCCAGTTCATACCGTGATCCAGGGCGCGGTGGATGGCAGCAATCGACTCGCGGTCATCCTGTGGCCCCCACCCAAATGACCAGCCGCCGCCGCCAATGGCCCAGGTGCCAAACCCGAGCACGGTAATGGCGAGATCACTCATTCCTAGTTGTTGTGTTTGCATGTGTTCCTCCCGATTACGCTTTGTCACGCTCGTGCTGGGTTCGGATCAGTCCGTGGCTATGGGCGCGGATCAAGGCCTCCACGCAACGTGCATCATACTCCGTATCTGAGGCATTGCGTAAAATATGCAACGCTTTTTGGACAGGCATTCCGGGACGGTATGGACGGTCGCTGGTCATAGCATCAAAGGCATCGGCCACCGCCACAATCCGCCCGATCAGCGTAATCTGTTCACCCTTCAGCCCATAGGGATAGCCACTACCATCCAGTCGTTCGTGATGTTGCGCCAGCGCCGAGCGTTCTGTCAACAGTAGTTCAGTCAGACCGGCATCCTCCAGCAAGCGTACCCCATATTCCGGATGCATGCGCATTTCTCGCATCTCGCCGGGAGTCAGGGAACCAGGCTTACGCAGAATGTGATCGGGGACACCAATCTTACCAACATCATGCAGAATACCACCAATACGCACATGATACATAATCTCCGGAGAGAGTTCCATTTCCTGCGCGATGGCAACGGCAAACTCGGCAACACGCTGGCTGTGACCGCGGGTATAGGGATCTTTGAGATCAATCGCACTGGTAACGGCCTGGATCATACCCAGAAACAGGCGCGAATTTCGCTCATAGAGCCGGGCGAGCTGGAGCGCTGTGGCGGCCTGACAGGCCAGGGCTTCAAACAGGCTGATATCTTCGGCGTTGAAGGGTTGACGATTGCGCTTGTTGAGCGCCTGGACACCACCGATGATCGTTTCGGCCACCTGGCCCTGATCAATACCCAGATGTATCGTTCGCGCTCGTAGGGGGACACACAGGATCGAGTGGGTGACAAACCCACTCTCCTGATCAATCTGGCGGTAGAAGCGCTGGTCGTGCTGGGCCTCCTGCACCAGAACACGCTCGCCAGTACGGGTGACATAGCCGATAATGCCCTGATCAGGAGGCACACGCACCTCGCGTAGTGCTGAGATACGGCTCCCGGTTGCCGTTTGTAACACCAGTTCCCCGGTTTGATCATCACGTAACCAGATCGATGCCGCCTCTACATCGAGCAACTGGCTAACATATTCGAGAATGCGGTTGAGGATCTTATCGCGTTCCAGTGTCGTGATCAAATATGAATTAATATCAATCAGGGCTTGCTGGCGTTGTTCGCGCCGATGTGCCTCCGCCAGCAACCGTGCCTTCTCGATCTCGGTCGCCAGTCGATCTCCCAGCAGTTGTAAAATCGTCAGTTCATCGGGGTCATGAATCGTCGCATAAGGGAGATTAAAGAGCTGGATAACCCCAACAGGTTGATCATGCAACATGAGCGGCATAGCGTAGATCGTCTTGAGGTTTATGGTCAAGAGTTGGGCCAACCGGTGATCCCAGCGGGGATCGTGGGCGACATCGGGCACGAAGAGCGCTTGCCGGTGCTGCAGCACCGCACCCGCTATGCCGCGATCCGCTGCAAAGCGCTGGCCCAACAACGTACTGGTGACAGCTTCGCCTTTCACAACTTTGAAAACCAGTTCGTTACATTCGGTGTCGTACAGATAGAGCGTCCCAGCCTGGGCCTGCGTGATACAAATGATCAGATCGAGCATCTGATCGAGTAAAGCATCCAGTTCGGTGGTGGCAGCGATGCGATTTGTCTGGCGAATAACGTCTGTGAAATGGTACAACCTGGTTTCTTGTTCCGCTGTCATGGTATATTTTCCTCCCAACACGTAGGCATAGACCCAAGGAGCGTATCGTCCTTACGTCGCTTTCCAGGATTACCAGGTTGTTCAGGCGGCATAACGCTGCTGGGGTTTGCCAGCATGCGCACAAAGCGTATCAACGCTTCCGGGTCGTCGGCCAGATGTACCTGCACACCACTCTCGGCAGCGATCTGTTGGGGACTATAGTTGTCAAGGGTGCGCGTCCCCTGGTGATCAAACATCACACGGGGCAACAGCGCATGGGTACAGTCGCTGGTACGTAGGACTGGAATAACATCCTGGGCCATTAATAACCCACTTATCGTTACCGTTGCCCCAAAAAACTGATTGGTCACGGGCAAGAGTTGCGCCTCCATGCCTGTAATGCGCTGGAGGCGCTTGATCACCTGCTCCATAATGGGGGCAATCAGCGTACCACACACGAGCCCCAGACGAACCGGTTGTGGCAGGTGGGTCGGTAGACGGTGCCGCGTCGCCCGCCATGTATCCAGAAAGTCACGGGTCATACCCACACCGTTGGAGTATTGGGGATACCCGTCATAAAAACCCGCTGCTGGTAATTCGCGGCCACAGAGCAGATAAAACTCATCGCTCGGATAGACCAGATGCACCCCCAGTTCCTGCTGATAGCGCATACTATAGGGGAGTAGCGTCTCGATCACCTGTTCAGCCTCGGCTGCGGTATAGCAGCGCAACGGAACATCGGTTGCCACGCCCAGGCGGGCACAGAAACCGAAATCGGCGGCATCAACATTGGCTACTTTCTCCGTCCAGAGCGGTTGTCGTTCCCAATGAGTATCGATCCATTCGGGTGTTTCATGTACCTGAATAGCAGTGCGAATAGTTGTTGGCCTTTTACGATGAAAGCGATACTTCGTCAAACCCACCGGTACCACCGCAATGGACTCAACAATCGGGTAGAGCGCCGCCAGTTCCTGCACAGTCTGATGGAGAGCGGTGCTGTCATTCAGGCCAGGGCAGGCGACAATCTGAGTGTGCACCCTGATTCCTGCCGCTCCCAGGCGCTGAATCTGCGCCAGCACATCCGGAACATCGGGCTTCCCCAGCAGCACCGCCCGTAATACCGGATCGGTGGCATGCACGCTGATATATAACGGTGAGAGACGCTGCTCGATAATCCGCTCCCAGTCAGTCTCTTGCAGGTTAGTCAGGGTGACAAAGTTGGCATAGAGGAACGAAAGCCGATAATCATCATCTTTCAAGTACAGCGTTTTGCGCATGCCTTTTGGCATCTGGGTCAAAAAGCAAAAGGGGCACTTGTTGGTGCAGGTGCGCAACCGATCAAACAACGGTTCAACAAACTCGATACCCAGATCTTCATCGGGATCTTTTTCAATTTCGTAGATCACGTTCTCGGTCGCACGGCGCACATGCAGATCGATCTGCTCATCAGCAATGGCAAAGCGATAGTCGATCACATCCCGCAACGGCAGTTGACCAACAGCCTGAACAACATCGCCTGGTTGCAGGCCCAGCTCGTCAGCAATGCTGCCGGGGAGGATCGATTGAATGATACCACCCATACCAGTGATGGTATGGAGATCTGGCTGATATTCCATGCCAATCCTGCGTCAATCAATAGTATAGATACGCCCTATTATAGCAGAAGGTTTGAAGCATGATACGCTGGAGCGGGTGTTGTCATACTTTCCGGGCGAACCTGACCGGGGGAAAGAGTACCGCGAAAGCACCCTGATCGGGTGCGTATTATCCAGAGTCTTGAGCAGGACTGTCGCGCAATCGTTCGAGAATACTACAGATCAATGCCGTCAGTACTGGTTGTGCCAGTTCGCCGGTCTCCAGCACCTCGGCATGGCTGGCGGGAGAGCCGTCGGGCAACGCCAGATTCGTAATCAGCGATAGCCCCAGCACCCGCATCCGGGCATGCCGAGCGACGATGACTTCAGGTGCGGTAGACATGCCCACCGCGTCGGCACCCCATGTGCGCAACATCCGCAACTCGGCTGCGCTCTCAAAATGTGGCCCACTCAGCATCACATACACGCCCTCGCGCAGCAGCAAACCCCGGGCTGCTGCCGCTGTCCGGGCCACCGTGATCAGGTGCGGGTCAAAAGCTCCGAGCATGGCCGGAAAGCGTGGGCCAAGGCGCTCGTCATTCTCACCGCGCAAGGGATGATGCCCCGCCAGACCGGGCACAAAAATCTGGTCGGTGATACACATAATGTCTCCCACCTGCCAGTCGGGGTGTAAGCCACCGGCTGCATTGGTCAGCAGCAGCGTCTCACATCCCAATGCCCGTAGCACACGCACCGGGAAGGTGATCTGCTGCATGCTATAGCCTTCATAGAAGTGGACTCGCCCGCACATCACGGCGACGGGACAATCGGCCAGCCAGCCCAGGGCCAGTTCACCGCGATGTCCAACGACGGTAGGAGCAAAAAAGCCGGGAATATCGCGGTAGGGTATAACAGATGGTTCAAGAAGCTCATCGGCGATGGCACTGAGGCCTGAGCCAAGGATCAAGCCAATGCGCGGTACCACCCTGGTACGGGCAGCAATAACGGCACGGGCCACCTCGATTTGATCAAACATAGGGTCTCTTTAAATCCGACTCAAAAGCTCACGCTTTTTGGCTTCAAATTCATCCGGAGAAAGAATGCCACGATCACGAAGTGCTGCCAGTTCGGTCAAGGTACTCTGGATGTCTCCTGTATGGTATCCCCCATGATCGGTCGCCGACATCGGCGAACTCTGGATGCTGTAACTATAGCCACGCACATAATTATGTCTGGCTTCTAACATAGCTCGCTTGAACTCAAGTGGAGCAGCGATTCGATCCATCGTATTATTGAGTTCATCGGTAGCAGTGAGGATCTCGATCGTCCCAAAATTAAGAATACGCCCTAACAGACTCTGCCTGAACACCACATCATTGATTTTACTCAACGACGAGTCAATGACGCGCTTGCTAAGGATCCCTCGTACCTGAATGACGCGCTGGTCAGTCACAAGATACTGTTCGGTATTCCAGCGCAAATAGTCCAGAAAGCCACTGATCAGTACAAAGAGACTGAGGATACCACAGGCCAGTGGAATAAACGTACTGGCGGGGATATCCGCTACAATTGGCGTGCTATTATGGGCAAACGCCTGACGGGACACCACCGCCGCAGCGATCAACAGGCCGATGACGATCAGTTCCGTCACGACATGACTGACCAGGACAAAGAGATGTTGCCGCGTTGCATACAAAACGTGTTCGCCGCGCCCGAGTAGTTCGTCAATATACGCCATGGCGCAAACTCCTTCAAGGGTGCAATATGCGCTGCCCCTACTAAAGCCTGAAACCTGCTATGTGCCGCATACACACTGTCACCATATATATACTCACGTCTGTTCGATTACAATTCCAGGTCATACTTCATGTAGTCAAGAAAAGCGACCGACTTCAGTTCACGTTCCAGAATGTGGCGCATATAGGCGCGCAATAACAGTTCGACTTCAGTACACAGGTCAACCGAGAGCTGGACATGCTCAACCATTGCGAGCGATCGGGTCTGGAGATAGCGGAGTAACTTAAACGCATTCAAACTCATAGGCAGAGCATGGGGATCAGCATCACGATGATGGATACATAGAACACCACCTGATGCTGGACTAAAGCGGCTGGCTTCTTGCGTTAACAGTTCCCGACACACAGCGCAACGGTGCAGGTGGGGGCGATAGCCCATATTGTGCAGGAGCCGTAGTTCATACATACGTAACACGAGGTGCGGGTTAACCGAGGTATCCAGTGCGCTGAACGTCTGTAGCAGGAGTTGAAACAGGTGCGGATCTGGTTCTTCTTCTTGCGTGAATGTATCATACAGTTCGACCGCATAATAGGCCAGCCCCAGGCGGGGCAGATCAGTACGCAATCCGGGAAAGCTATGGATGACCTGGCTCTGGGTGACAATAGCAAAGGTACGTCCAATAGCCAGCATCAAAGTCGCGTGCGTGAAAAGCTCAATATGACCAGCCAGTCGGCTACTGGTTTTTCGGGCGCTTCTGGTTATCACCCGTTGTTTTCCATGGGGGGTTGCAATCACCAGAAGCCGATCCGCTTCACCAATGTCCTGGCGACGAATGATAAGCGCTTCAGTTCTATAGACGCGGTCACGCATACTCTCTAGCTGATCATGAGCGACAGATGTATTTCATTGATCGCAATAAAGCATGGTACACCATACTGACATAAAATGGAAGTGCAATGTGGCAGAATTTGCACACTTTGATCGATCTTTTACCGGGTTGAACGAGTATGACACCAGACAACCATGCTCCTCCTACAGCGAGACTTCATCCTGGCAGGGGGGCGAGGATTGCAGGTTTCACGCATGTTCCCTTTCTGGTGCGGTGCGGCTTCGCACCGTCGCATCAGATACGGTGGTTTTCGGTGGGGCGAAGCCCCGCCTGGCCTTTCTCTCCAGAGTATGTGACGAGCGAAGTCAGGACATGTGCGCAACATCCCTCACTCGTCACCCGGCCATCGAGTAAGCGCTGCATGCGATCCAGGCAGGGGCTTGCAGCCATGGTTTGACCGCATACATAGGAGATAGAAAGGAGGAGATGAAAGTTAGGCGATAGTAAAGGCGGAGATAGAAAGGTGGGAGATAGGTAGGTGATAGACGTCTGATCCAATCGCTCCCTCTTTCCTATTTCCTGGCTGCTATTTCCTCTTCAATGGCTCCCTCTTTTTCCTGACTGCTATTTCCTAAGCCAGAGCAGTGGCCAGACGGCGATTGTCAGGGGCATCCGTGGATGCAGCAGATACGGTGAACCCCCAGAGTTGCGCCATCGTTGCGCTCTCAGTATGCGTCGTCGTTTCCAGGCATGGTTTGGGCGTTCATTGAGTTGCAGATTACGACTGTTGCATAGGCACTGGATCTATTATAGCCACAGCAATGCAGTCAGTCAATCTATCTGGTGCGAGAAGCGCATGGTGTGGTATAAGCGCATGGTATGGTACAGAGACGCCAGTGCCAGCCATGTCAGGTCAGAGCCGCATGCTGGTACATGCTGGTGGATACGATCCACCCTGCTCAATGCCTGATGGATACCACCGGTTTGTTCTGCATGCACCCCCTGCGCATAAACAGCTCGTATCCCTACCCGGAAGATGAGTCTGGTTACGGTACCTGGTGGCGACGGCAGTATCTCTCGTCTCAGGACACGCGCACGACGGGCATAGATCACGATGAGACTGCGGATGTCTGCTCGACAGGCGTGTGGTGTGGTTCGGGTCGTTCAGTGTCGCCAAAACCGGGGTCGGATCGTCATCGCCACGCCGATCGTGGCGATCCTCAATGACTGACCGGAGCGGACGAAGTGGTAACATGCACAGGGCGGTGGTGCAACAAAGCATCAACATGCGCCAGCAGGTCTTCTGGTTGATACGGCCAGACCAGGTAATCGTCGCCACAGCTGAACAGCGCCTGGAGTGTGTCAGTAAATGAGCCGTTGGTCAAGAACATAATTGGCACAGCGCTTTGTTGTCGCGCCTGTCGCGCAAAATCGAGGGTATCCCCTCCAGACAGGCGCGTGTCCAGCAACACCATATCGGGCTGAACCTGTTTGACATACCGCAGGAAGGTGGGGCCATCGCTACACTCATAGATCGTATATCCGGCTTCACTCAAGATAAAAGATGAGAGTTCGCGATGAAACACATTACTACTTGCAACAATAATCCGCATGATCTTCCTACCCTGGTCAGTATGTTTCGGGCAAACCCGAATCTACTGAATCCATATCTGCATTGTACAATACAGGATTAACGCTTACTATGTTGTATCATGATTATACCTGGATGGTATCCATGCAACCGTTCTCGATGAGTGGGTTGGGGGTCGGAAGGGCCGTGTCTCTCTGGGGCCGCGTGCGTGGCGCTGACAACCGCAGGGCGGCTTCCGGGGAGTGGTTTGAAGAAGCCGTGTCTCTCCCGATGTTTCTTCCAGGCCTGTTATGGTGGCTTGATCGCCACGACAGGCATGGAAGAGGATTTTGCGGGGGGCCTGTGGCCCCGTTTCCCGCGCGAGCGAACACACGCCTCTGAACGGTTACGTATAAATGTAAAAACTCGTATTCCTCCCTGGACAGAGTAAAGAGAAGCGGGAACCATGCTGTTATCATCTTACAGGTAAAGGGTGGATCGTAAACTGGCTACCTATACAATTCCCACCACGTTAACAAACTCCGGCAGTTAATATACAGTAGAGAAACATGATTTTAAGCATAGACCGTTCAGTTACACCTTAGTTACGTACCTCACAATCACGACGAGTGCGGTGTTGGGATATATTCTCAAACAGGCTGGTGTAGACCGCTTACACGTGCAGATTTTTTTGTTCTATCGCCGGGTGATGCGGCACAGCGGTTTCTACATGGTCGTTGTTTTTCTGGCATCTTGATGAAGCAAAACCGCCTCCGGTGCAAAAAAAACCTGCGCGTAAAAGCGCCCTGTCTTTCCATGGCAGGGAGAAACCGTCGGCCTGGGAGTACGCTATGCCCTGGATCGCTTGCGCACAAAGCGCGGCAGGGCGCGCAATGCGGCGATCTGGCCGCGCAACCGTGCCCGCGCCGCCGGCTCGCGGATGTGCCATAGTGAATGTAGGGCAAAGCGCAACTGCGTCGCCAGCATATGGGGCCAGTAGCGCCGCATCATAGCGCCTGGCATGTTCTTGGCCCATACCAGCACGAAATTGCGGCCACAGTAGTAACTCGCCAGCGTACCACCGCCCGTGGCGCTCAGGCGATGATACACGATGGCTGTGGGCACAAACAGGGTGCGTATCCCCTGTAGTCGCGCGCGTAGGTTCAGATCCACATCCTCACAATACATCACCAGGTCTTCGTCAAACACACGCCCATCTACTGCCAGGCGTTCAAGTGCCGCTCGTTGATAGGCCGCCGCGCCCGCACATGGCCCGAACACCTCGCTTACTGCGTCATACTGCCCTCGATCGTATTCCCAGACGCCGCGATTGACCGGCACCCCATCAGGGCGATAGTCATCGCCCGCTGAATGAATGCGATCCCGCTGATCAAACAGCAGCAGCTTGCTAGCAGCGAAGGCATACTGTGGATAGCGTTCCAGAGTACCGACCAGGTGTTCCAACCAGCGCGGATGAGCCTCGGTGTCGTTGTTGAGCAATACCACGATTGCCCCCTGCGTCTGTTGCAGAGCAATATTGATCGCCGCTGCCAGGCCGCGGTTCGTTGGCAGGGCCAGCACCTGTGCTTCAGCATAACGTTCGGCCAGGAGGGCCAGCGAGTTATCGGTGCTGCCATCGTCAACAATCGTCAGCCGAAAATCCTGGCGTGTCTGCTGGCGCAGCGCATCCAGGCATGAAGGTAATAATCGAGCGCCGTTATAGTTGGGAATGATGATATCGATCAATGTGTGATTTCCTCATAGAAAGTGTAGATACCCGTTCAGCCGAGATGATCAGGAGGGGGGTTGCCTCTCTGAGAATTGTGGCACAACCAGGCCGACCCGGAGGTTTTACGGGGAGCCGCAGGCCTCCGTGTCCCCGCCGAAACAGGCACCGCCTGAACGGTTACAGGTGGAGTGGCTGATGCTGCTGGATCACCCGGATGGGATTGAAGGTGCGCCCGGTGGCGAACATACCGGGAGAGCCTCATGTTTTACCATCTCGTTATCATCATACCGGCGTTGCCATCGTATAGTATACCAGGCGTGAAACCGGTTCCAGATCGGTATTGCCCACGGTCGGCAGTTGCATGAGTATATGGAGCGGGGGGTGGGCATTGCGTAAGGCGGCCTGCACTTCGGCGTCGTGCCATACACGCTGCACATGCGTTTCCTCACTCCGCCACCAGCGTTCAATCTCGCGGGTAAACCAGCCAATGCGTCTGGTTGCCAGACGTCGTTGGGGATCGTAGTTCAGACGTTGATACACCAGATAATTTTGATCATCATAGATGACCTGATCGCGCTCATCCCACGTAGCAAAATCGTCAACACTGATCAGATCAAAAATAAAAAAGCCACCGGGTCGTAGCAGTTCAGCCACACCGTTACAGACCCACTGCAGATCATCGTCGCCGATCAAATAGTGCAGGCTTTCTCCAAAGCACGTGATCAGGTCAAACGAATGCCGTGATAGCACCACATCCCCCGTCTGCGAGGGTATATTGTGATCGGTCACCAGATGGCGCATATTGCGACGCAGGAACGTGACGGGCAGATGACACTGTTCAGCTCGGCGCTGCGCGTGGCGCAGCATTGCCGGTGAGCGATCAATGCCGATCACTTCAAACCCGGCCGTCGCAAAGATCACCGCTGCTGCACCGGTGCCACATGCCAGATCCAGCATCCGCCGTGCCGACAGCGATGCGCGCTCCCAACCCTGGGAGGCGATCCAGTCCAATGTTTGTCGGGCCATACGCTCAGAAAAACTCGACTGCCCGATGACATCATACACATCTGCATAGTCTTGAAAGATGTTCATATACCGGAGAAGACCCGCGCCGATCATGCCGCCAGGTATGACCAGTCGTCATAGCGCTGATCCAGCCGGGCTTGAAGCCGGGCATACTGCGTACCGAGGAGCGCAATGCGCTCCACATCCTGAGCAACACTGGCCTGTTCCAGGTCACTGTGTATCTGCGCCAATTCCTGCTCCAACGCCTCGACCTCTGCTTCGAGCGCCGCCAGGCGTTTCCGGCGTTGTTTTTCCTCAGCGGAGGAACGTTCGGTTCGCCCCCTGTCGCGGGAGTGGCCCGGATCAAGGGCGGCAGGGGGTGGTGCCGGTTCTTGTTCGCGTGCCACTGCCCGCTGCTCCTCAGCGAGCAGCATCATATAGTCGCTATAGTTCCCCAGATGTTCAATCAGGCGGCCATCACGTACCACCCAGAGCTTATCCGCCAGCGCATCAATAAAATAGCGGTCATGTGAGACAAACAGGATGCTGCCGGGATACTCCTTGAGTACCGCCTCCAGCGCCTCACGGGCCTGAATGTCCAGATGATTGGTCGGTTCATCCATAATCAACAAGGTGCGCGGTAGCAAAGTCAACTGTGCCAGCGCCAGGCGGCTACGTTCGCCGCCACTCAGGTCGCCTACTCGTTTGAACACATCGTCGCCACTAAACAGAAAGCGACCCAGCAGCGTGCGCGCTCGTGTCTCACCAGAACGTGGATCAACCCGCAGGATTTCCTCCAGCACAGTAGCTTCCAGGTTGAGCGCGTCGTGGCCTTGCGCATAGTAGCCAGTCACCACCTTGTGTCCGAATTGCGGATGCCCCCGTAGCGGCGGTAGCTCACCAATGAGTGTACGGAGCAGCGTGGTCTTGCCACTGCCATTTGGCCCGAGGAGCGCCACGCGCTCACCCCGGTGCAACTCCAACTCATCGGCACGCAACAACATACATGGACGATCCGCCTGAGCCACTGGTGGCATGACTGTCTCAGTATTAAGCAGTTGCGCCAGGGGTGGCTGACCGGCGTAGCCGACCACCAGACCATCCAGTGTCAGTACCAACTCGCCGCTACGTAATTGACTATCGAGAAACAGTTTGAGTTGCTGCGGTTCTTTGGGGCGGGCAACCAGGTGCTGCTTCTTCAAGCGATTGAGGCGTTTTTCGCGGCCCTTCGCCTCTTTGCTACGCTGGCCGGCTTTGTAGCGCTGAATAAACTCCTCAGTGCGTGCTATCAACTCCTGCTGCGCCGTATATTCCTTGAGGCGACGCTCCAGGCGTTCGGCCTTCAACGTCAGGTAGCCCTGATAGGCAGCCGGATAGTCTTCCAACGTACCAGCCGCTAACTCAAGCGTGCGTCGTGTCACTTTATCGAGAAAGTAACGGTCGTGAGAAGTAACGATCAACGTGCCATCCCAGTGCTGCAGAAAATCCTCGAGCCACTCCAGGGCCTTCAGATCGAGGTGATTGGTTGGCTCATCCAGGAGCAACAAATCCGGATCGGCGAGCAAGGTTGCTGCCAGGGCTGCCCGTGTCTTTTGCCCGCCACTGAACTGCGTGAGCAACTGGTGATACTGCGCTTCAACAAAGCCCAGCCCTTGCAGCGTGCGCTTGATCTGCTGGTCGATCGTATACCCGCCCGCGTGTTCAAACCGGGCAGTCAGATCACCATAGCGCTGCATAGCCTGCTCCCAGTCAGGGGCAGCCGTATCAGCCAGGCGCTGCTCAAGCTGGCGCATCTCGTCCTGTAGTTCTGTCAGATAGGCAAAGGCGGCTTCCATCTCTTGCCAGAGCGTGCGGCCAGCGGCAAAGCGTACCTCCTGTGCCAGATACGCTATCCGTACGCCCCGTGCCAGGCGAACATGCCCGTCATCGGCTGGCTCTAACCCGGCAATAATCTTGAGCAAGGTACTTTTCCCGGCACCGTTTATGCCGACCAGTGCCACCTTATCACCACGGGCCACTTGAAAGCTGACGGCGCTAAAAATGCAATTCGCTCCATAATATCTGGTTAGCTCATGGACATTCAGCAGGGTCATAGCGTCTCCACCAACAGGAAGTACCAGGCAATACCTACGATAATTCACCACTTCTTGATTATCGGCAAAAGCCTGCTGCCTGTCAAACCACCACTGCGTCCCTCAAGGGGAACAGATACCCCATCCCCCGGGTTGCAAACTGCTCTACGCTGTGCTATACTCTACTTCACCACGCCCACGGGGGCGATTAGCTCAGTTGGCTAGAGCGCATCCTTCACACGGATGAGGTCACTGGTTCGAGTCCAGTATCGCCCACCACTCCTTCGTTGCGATTAGATTAGGCCGGAGAACCGCCTGTGTCGACCCATGCCGATACACGACCGCGCTGTCCCTGGGCTGTGAGGAGTCCACGTATGCTCGCCTATCACGATCATGAGTGGGGGCAGCCGTGCCACGACGATCAGGCTCTCTTTGAACGTCTGGCGCTGGAGATCTTCCAGGCCGGTCTGTCCTGGGCCACCATCTTGCACAAACGCGAGCAGTTTCGGCAGGCATTTGACGGGTGGGATGTAGCCCGCATCGCTGCTTATGGCTCCGATGATGTGACCCGCCTGATGGCTGATGCGGGGATTGTGCGCAATCGGCGCAAGATTGAGGCAACGGTGTCGAACGCGCATCGCTTTCTGGCTGTTCAGGCCGAGTTCGGTTCGTTTGATCACTATCTCTGGTCGTTTGTGGGTGGTAGCCCGCTGCTCCGCCCTGCCCCCCCTGCCTGGGACGCGCTGCCCACCCAGACCGCTGAGTCACAGACGCTGGCACGTGATCTGCGGCGACGCGGCTTTGTCCTGGTTGGCCCGACCATGTGCTACGCGCTGATGCAGAGCGTGGGCATGGTCAATGATCATGTCCAGGGATGCTTTATGGTCGCCCGGCCAGATTAGATGGGCCGATTCAGCTTGCCGAAGAGCGCCCTGCCTGGTATACTGCTACACTATCGACCTTAATAGACAAATGGATATTACACCCAGGTGGCTACCGGCATGACGTGCCATACGGGCGATGATGACCCCAACGAGCTTTCGCGAGCGTCCTGGCCAGCGCGGAGGCAGCGATGCAAGCTGGTCGCGGCGCTCGTGTGCATCCTCGGTTCCCGTTACGCTCAATCCATACTCGTTGTGGCACACAGGAGTCGCGCCCGGTGCGGGAGATTGAACGATGACCCTCAAGCAACAGGAGCAAATTGATAGTATGGAGTTGACGCCAGCCGTTCAAAGCGCATATTTTAACCGCGAATTGAGTTGGATCGAGTTTAATCGGCGCGTGCTGGCCGAGGCGCTTGACGCACGCAATCCTCTGCTTGAACGGGTCAAGTTCCTGTCGATCTTTTCTTCAAACCTGGATGAATTCTTTATGATACGGGTGAGTGGTATCAAACAACAGATTGCCGCACGGGTACAGAAGCGTTCCCCTGACGGCCTGACGCCAACGGAACAACTCACCGCCATTCGGCGTACCCTGCTACCATTGCTCGATGAGCAGCGCCACCTGTTTCTCCACGAACTGATACCCGCGCTAGCAGGGCAGGGCATTCACCTCCTCAACTATGATGACCTGAATGACGCGCAGCGCGCTTTTGTGACCGGCTATTTTGAACATCAGGTCTTCCCGGTTCTCACACCGCTTGGCTTTGATGTCAGTCGCCCGTTTCCCCACATTTCGAACCTCAGTCTCAACCTGGCGGTGGTTATTCATGATGATGAAGAAGGCGAACTATTTGCACGCGTGAAGGTGCCGGAAGTATTGCCGCGTCTCGTAGCCTTACCATCCGAACTGGGGACACTGTCTGACGATGTGCCCCCAGAACGACGCTACTACTTTGTCTGGTTAGAACAGATCATTATGGCCCATATCAGTGCGCTCTTTCCGGGGATGCACGTGGTTGAGGTACATCCCTTCCGCGTGGTGCGCAATGCAGACATGGAAATTGTTGAAGATGAAGCCGACGATCTGTTATATACCATTGAGCAAAGCCTGCGCCAGCGTCGCTTTGGCCAGGTCGTCTGTGTCAAGATCGACAGTGACATGCCTGATCATACCCAGCAGATTTTACTGGCGAACTTGAAGGTCGAGCCGAGCGATGTCTACACCGTGCGTGGGCCACTGGGCCTTACCGATACGATGTCCTTGCACAAGCTGGATCGCCCTGATTTGAAGAGTCCCCCTCATTACCCCAGGGTGCCCCCCCTGTTGCGTGGGCAGACCGACATCTTTGCCGCGATTCGCCAGCATGACATTTTGCTGCATCATCCCTATGACTCGTTCAGCCCGATTGTTGATTTTATTCAGGCTGCCGCCGATGACCCGGATGTATTGGCGATCAAGCAAACGCTCTATCGGGTGGGGAGCAACTCACCGATTGTGATGGCCTTGATGCATGCGCGCGAGGCCGGGAAGCAAGTGACGGTGCTGGTCGAACTCAAGGCCCGTTTTGATGAGGAGAACAATATTATCTGGGCACGGGCGTTGGAACGGGCCGGTGTGCATGTGGTGTATGGGCTGCCCCGACTCAAAACCCATGCCAAGCTGGCGCTGGTGGTGCGCAAGGAAAATGATGTTATTCGGCGCTATGTGCATATGGGGACGGGCAACTATAACGCCAGTACGGCCCGCCTCTATACCGATCTCAGTTTCCTGACCTGCCGACCCGACATTGGGGCCGATGTGTCTGAATTGTTCAACTCCCTCACCGGCTATAGCCGCCAGCGTCACTACCGCAAGCTGCTGGTTGCGCCCGTGGGGTTGCGCGAGCATATGCTGGAACTGATTCACCGTGAGACTCGCTTGCATCAGGAATATGGGAATGGCCGGATGATCTTCAAGATGAATTCGCTCGTCGATATCCAGATCATCAAGGCGCTCTATCAGGCCGCCCAGGCCGGGGTGCAGATTGACTTGATTATCCGCGGCATCTGTCGGCTCAAACCCGGTGTGCCCGATCTGAGCGAGACTATTCGGGTGCGCAGTATTATCGGGCCGTTCCTCGAACACAGCCGCATTTATTATTTTTATAACAATGGACAGGAGCAGGTGTATCTGGGAAGCGCCGATATGATGGAGCGCAACCTTGATCGCCGCGTGGAGCAGATCTTTCCGCTTGAAGAGCCAAAGTTGCGGCAGTATGTCCGCGATAAGTTGTTGGAGACCTACCTGCGTGACAATCTGCGCGCCTGGATCCTGCACCCTGATGGTCACTACACTCGGATTACTCCACAGGATGGCCAGCCGGTGGTGGATAGTCAGTGCATCAAGATCATGAAAGGTTGCGATCTGTTGGAGTAGTCATGCGCCTGTTTGTCGCTCTTCTCCTGCCTGCTGCTGTGACCGATGAACTGGCGGCGGTGCAGCAACGGCTGCAACGCTCCGGGGCGCATCCCGTTAAATGGGTCACGCCAGCTGCCATCCATCTGACATTGCAGTTTCTGGGTGAGGTAGCTGATAGCCGAGTCTCGGCTTTGCTCGCTGCTCTCGAACCGGTACATCCGGCAACTCCTGCGCCGCCGATCCACGCTGGCCTGGGTGCGGTTGGCGCGTTTCCCCATCGACGCCGCCCCCAGACGGTATGGGTCGGCGTTGAGGGTGATCTGGCTGCGCTGAAGTGGCTACGCCAGGCGGTAGCGACCGCGCTGATGCCTTTGGGATTTTTGCCAGAGGAACGGCCTTTTCATCCTCACCTGACGCTGGGGCGCGTGCGCCGTGAGGCGACGACCGCCCAGCGAACGGCTCTCGGTACCGCGATTGCCGCTTTGCCCCACCCTGCCCCGATGACCTGGCTTGCTGGGCGTCCATTCCTGGTGCAGAGTACATTAACGCCCGGCGGTGCGGTCTATCGAGTGCTGGGGCCACGCTGATACCAATCCGATCCATCCCGCCCTATCTCATCCACTGCTCACCATACTGTGACCAGTATGTGGTAAACTATGAAATACGAACGTCAGGCACTCTGCTGGCGAAACATGGGGGAGCATCACCCCAACGAAACATAAAGGTACAACGTATGCAAGTGCGACAAAGAATATGGCTGGTACTGGTCGTGCTGGCTCTGCTCTGGCCTCCATTGGTCAGTGCCCAGGACAATGACTGGCGCGAATATACCACCGGCCACTTTATTATGCTCTATAGTCCGAACGACAGCACCGTTGCCGCTGAATATGCCGATTTTGTGGATGATATTTACGAAGAGTTAGCCGCGTTGTTCTCGCATCGCACCGCAACCCCGCTGACTTTGCGTCTGTATCCCTCGCTGGAAAGTTATCACGCAGTCAACCCCCTGGCACGCAACATCCCCGGCGTCATTGCCCACGCTGACTTTCGTCGCCGCGAGCTGGTCGTAATTGTCCCCCAGACTCGCGGGCAAACACCGGAAGAAATCAGGAATAACGTCCGTCATGAACTGGCACACATTATTGTCTCTGATCTGAGCGGTAATCGGCTGAATACCGGCTTTCACGAAGGTATTGCCCAGTACGTTGAACATCCAACGCCCGAACTCGAGCGCAAAATGTATGTGCTGCGTGTGATGCGCGAGCAGGGGCGGCTGTTATCCTGGAGTGATTTTGAAGATCGAGACAAGATCTACCAGCAGCCAGAAATCAGCTATCCACAGACGCTGTCGGTCGTTGCCTTCCTGGTCGAGCGCTATGGCTTTGCGCGGTTGCGCGAATTTCTGGTCATCAGCGCCCGTAGCAACGGCTATCGCACGGCGCTGGAGCGCGCCTATGGCATGTCACCGCGTGCGTTGGAAGAACAATGGCGTGACTGGTTGCCTTCGTATATTGACCGCGGCTACCTGCGCAGCACCGGCTCCAGCTATGATCTCACCTATTCGCAGCACCTGTTGAAACAGGGCCGCTATGCCGAGGCGCAGTCGGAGCTAGAACGGACGCTGGAGCTGCTGCGGGCCTCTATTCAAGGAACCCCCAATGAACAGCAGCAGCAAGTGCTGGCAGAGGCCGCGCACGTACAGGCCAGCATTGCCCAGGGGCAGCGTGCTGAAACACTGGCAACTGCTGCCCGCGATGCGCTGGAGGCGGGGGATTATACCGCTGCGGATGGTCTGGTTCAGGAGGCACAGGCATTGTATGCTGAACTGAATGACACACGCCAGAATCAGGTGCTGGCCGCCTATGCCGACCGCGCCCGACGGGGGCAGCAGGCCGATGCGCGACTGGCACAGGCCGGCGATGCGTTGCGGACGTTGCGCCTGCTGCAAGCCCGTGCCAGTGTCGATGCCGCGCTGACCGAGTTTATCGCGCTGGGCGATAGCGTGCGGGTTCAACAGGCGCTCGCCATTCGCCAGACGCTTGACCGCTGGCAACGGGTCGCTGCGGTGATCTTGCTGGCGGTGGGCTGTATCGGGCTACTTGCCAGCTTTCTGGGGCGTATCTATTGGCGTGAACAGGAAGCCTGGTAACCCGGTCAGCAGGTGTGGGTAAGGACACGCGAGCGGTTGTCCCCGCACCTGCCAGATCCATCAGAACGACTGCGTGAGAAAGTTACGCAGCAGAGCCTTGCCGCTATCGGTCAAAATTGACTCGGGATGAAACTGTACCCCCTGCACCGGGTAGTCACGATGGCGCAGGCCCATAATCAAGCCATCGTCCGTCCAGGCCGTCACTTCCAACGCGGCTGGCAGTGTCTCGCGTTGCACGATCAACGAGTGATAGCGGGTGGCCTGAAAGGGGGTGGGCAGGCCGGCAAAGACCCCCTCCTGATCGTGGTGAATCTTCGACAATTTGCCATGCATAACCTGTGGAGCGCGAATAACCGTTCCCCCATAGGCCGCTCCTATTGCCTGATGCCCCAGACAGACGCCCAGCATAGGAATATGCGCTCCAAGCTCCTGGATGAGCGCCACACTGATGCCCGCCTCAGCCGGCGTGCAAGGGCCAGGGCTGATGACGATACGTTCGGGACGCATCGCGCCAATATCCGCGACACGAATCTTGTCATTCCGATGCACCTCGACCGTCGCCCCCAGTTCGCTCAAATACTGGTAGAGGTTGTAGGTGAACGAATCGTAGTTATCCAGCAACAGCACATGCATCATGGTTGATCTCCTGACGGGTTCTTGTATTTGTTGCTGCTATCATACCATGACTGACAAAAGAGGGCGGCGTCCCTACACCTGATATGCTATGCTGATCAACGGTGGGCCAATATGGAGTGGGCGCAGCAGCGGAACGTTCGGTCATCGGCATTCGTGTCCATCCGCCGCTGCTGTGCCGCTACATTCTCGTCTCTCAGGTCTCGGCCTGGATCTGCCCGGCCCGTGCGTCGGAGTGACCACGAGGGTCGCCCACCGTGCCATCCAACGAGACGAGCGGCCATGATCACCGATGTGGGGCACCGGACAGCGCCCCGCCGCGCATCTCCCCCGGCTGGCGGGGGGCCCGGGGGGCACTGACGCGACAACGCCGCAGCGACAGCCGCGAACAGCCATGTCATGATGAGCGCAGCCGAACCATCGCGTGGCATAGCAGCGACAGCCTGGCATGGGTTTTCAGGCTCGGTATAGAGTCGGGCGATACTGGCATTGTAGTTACCAGTCCGCATATGAACGTCGTGGCCGCATTCGTGCATGATCAGTGTTCATTCGTGGTCGCATGCGTCACTATATGTCTGGCTTATAAATGTGCCCTCACGAATTCGTGCATGATCAGTGTTCATTCGTGGTCGCATGCGTGGCCCCATTCGTGGACGGCCCCCCACCGTCCCTGGTTTAACACAAAGGTGCAAAGAGGCAAACGGGCCAGGCCATCGGGTCATCCCTGTGGGCCTGCGCCCCCCACCTATTCGCCATCCCCCCCCAGCCGCGCATACACCGCCGCAATGCCCTCGCTGCGGCAGGCCTGCACGAGGTCACGGTGCTGTTCGATAATCTTTGCTGCAAGATCATTATCCTGAGCAGCCGCGAGGAGCGTGGTAAACACCGCATCGCTGGCCGGTTCCAGCAGCGCCGGGTGCGCTTCGAGATAGGCGCGGCTCGCCGCCCAGGTGGGCGTGTTGATCCAGGCAACGATCTGGGCGGCGATGGCCTGGAATTTCCCATCCGCGTCATCCGCTTCCTCCGCCCCCACGCCCGCCGCCTGTCGTATCACCGCCAGCGACTGCATCGCCGATTGCGTATCCGGGTGCTGCGGGCCGAGCTTCTGCATCCAGATCGCCAGCGCGCGCTCGTAGAGGGGGCGGGCGGCGGCGTAGTCCCCCGTGGCATAATGCACCGCGGCCAGGTTGTTCAGGCTTTGGGCCGTGGCGGGGTGGTCGGCCCCCAGCACCCGCTCGCGGATCGCCAGCGCCCGCTCAAACAGCGGGCGGGCGGCGGCGTAGTGCGCCTGGTGGTAGTAGTCAACTGCCAGGCTGTTCAGGCGCCGGGCGTAGTCCGGATCGGGGGCCTGCGCATCCAGCCGTGCCAGGGCATACTCGCGCACAAAGTCGTGCAGGACGAAGCCGTCACCCACCGGTTCGAGCAGGTGGCGGCGCAGCAGCGGCAAGAACCCTTCGTCCGAGGCCAGGCCGGTGACCTGCTCCACCGCACGTTCGCTGAAGCCGTTGGCGACGGGGGCCAGGTGCAGCAGCGCCTGCTGTGCGGGCGGCGGCAGGCTGGCATAGCTCAATTCGAGCGCCGCCTGGACACTGGCGTCAGGCGCATCCGGCGCATCCGGGTCGCGCAGCCGCGGCAGCCGTCGCGTGCGGAGCACTTCACTGTATTCAGTGATGATCCGCGTGACGGCTGCGTCCGAGCGATCGGCGGTCTGGATTTTCAGCAGGCTGGCACTCAAACGTAGCGCGAGCGGCATATACACACAGAGTTCAGCCAGCGCTGCGGCATGCGGGCCGATGGCCGGGCAAACACTGCGCAGCAGCTCCTCGGCCTCGTCGGGACTGAGTTTGTCGAGGTGGTGCATGGTGGGCATGCCAGGTACGCTAAAGCTGGTGCGCGAGGTGATCAGCAGGCCGCAGGATGTGGGCAGGCCGAGCAGTGGTTTGAGTTGCGCCGCATCGCGGGCGTTGTCGGCCAGCAGCAACAGGCGGCGGCGGGCCAGTTCGCTGTGAAAGCGGGCGGTGAGCTGCTTCACATCGGTTGCGGGCGGCAGGTCAGCCGGGGCCAGCAGGTGTTTCAGCACGTGGGTCAGCATTTCGGCGGCGGTAAGCGGCGTGGTGGTCGTGCCCTGCAGGTTGATCTCGATGCCGCCATCGGGATAGGCCGCCTGCACGTCGGGGTGGTGGGCCACAGCGCGGGCCAGTTGCGTTTTGCCGATGCCAAACAGCCCGCACACCCCGGCCTGCCCGGAGCGCGTCAGGCTGGCAGCGAGAGTGGCGATATCGGCCTCCCGCCCCACGAAGTCCCGCACGGGCGAGGGAATAGTGGGCGGCGGGGGCGGCGTGGTCGAGCGCGGCGCGTCGATCCGGGCATCGATCCGCGTTACTGTCTCGATCACCTGCTCCATCCCCGCCAGCAAGCGGTCAATTTTGGCCTCGATCTGCGCAAGCTGCTGCTGCACGTCCTGGAGCAGGGTGTTGCGTTCCGGCTCGCCGAGCGGGTGCGGTTGCTGCGGGGGGCGCATCGCCAGTTCGTGGCGCAGGTCGGCCAGGTGCTGCCGAATCTGCTCCAGTTGCGTGTGCTGCGTGCCGAGGTGCGCCTGGATGCCTGGAGCGCCGCCTGGGTACTCTTGACTGCCAGGATCTGGCAGGCGCGCCAGGCGGCGGTGCCGGGGCCGCTCTTGAGGTATTCCAGAAAGCGCTGCTGCCAGGCGCGGAGCAGGTGCGGCCCTACCACCGCTGCCGCCTCGGGATTCAGGTAGCGTTCGAGTTGGGCGGCAAACCGTTGCTCAAAGGCCTGCGCGTCCAGGATGTCGCGCACGTCGGCTGCAACTCCCCCTGGCTGGCGGGGCCAGCCTTCCAACCAGATGAAACAGATTTTTGTCGCTGCCTGATCATGGTATACTGGGCGTGTCAGGCACGCAAGCCGGACTTTCGCATTGGTGTCTGGGCTCACGCCCGACCCGAGCTGCAACCTGGTTTCCGGCCACGATGATTTCTTCTCTGGTGGCACGTTCCGTGACCCCGATGAGCAAGCTATCTTACCCTGGTGGCCGGGCCTGACGCCATCTTTGTCCAGGAGGTTACCCGATGTCCCGTTCCAAGCTCAAGGCTCACACACTGGCCCAGGGCGAGATCCGCTCCACCGAAGGGTTGCCGGTCGTCACCCCCTACGCTGCCGGCGCCGACATCGGCGCCCAACAAATCTATGTCTGCATTCCCGGCCCTGACCAGACCCAGATCGTGCGTTCCTTCGGCACCTATACCGCCGACCTGCACGCTATCGCCGATTGGCTGGCCGAGAACGGCATCCAGACTATCGCTATGGAATCCACCGGCGTCTACTGGATCCCCTTGTTCGAGATCCTGGAAGGACGCGGCATCCATTGCTACCTGATCAGCGGCAACCTGGCCCGCCGTCTCCCCGCCCGTCACAAGACCGATGTCCTCGACTGTCAGTGGATTCAAACCCTGCATAGCCTGGGGTTGCTCACCGAGTCCTTCCGCCCCGACGCCGACCTGATTGCCCTGCGCTCGCTGCTGCGCCACCGCGCTCAACTGATCGAGCATCGCTCTCCGCACATCCTGCACACCCTGGCACTTGCACGCCAGGGCAAGTGTGCAGCAAGCGTTGATCCATATGAACATCCGCCTCGACCAGGCGGTCTCCGACCCCACCGGCGACACCGGCTTGCGCATCATCCGCGCCATCGTCGCCGGAGAGCGCGACCCGCACCAACTGGCCGCCTTGCGTCATCCACACTGTAAGAAGAGCGAAGCAGAGATCGCCCGCGCCCTCACCGGCACCTGGCGCGAGGAGCACCTCTTTGTCCTCAAGCAATCGCTGGAACTGTTTGACTTTTACACCCGCCAGATCGAAGCCGGTGATGCCGAAATCGAACGCACCTCCAGCGCCATCCGCCCCCATTGGCCCGACCCCGACCCCAACGATCAAGACCCCCTGCCGCCTAACAAGCGCGGCTCCAACAGCAAAAACTTGCCCAAAGATTCACCTGTCCGGGTTCGTCGCCACCTGCGCCGCATCACCGGCATTGACCTCACCAGCGTGGACGGCCTCAGTCTCGACCTGGCCCAGAAGATCGTCGCCGCGATCGGGACGGATATGTCCCGCTTCCCCACGGTCAAGCACGTTACGTCGTGGCTCAAACTGTGCCCCAACAATCAGATCACCGGCGGCAAAATCATCCGTTCTTCCACCGGCAAGAGCCACAACCGGGCCCGCCAGGCCTTCCTCCAGGCAGCCGCCTCGGTGGCCCGCAG
>DAOTWD010000020.1:0-8391 GCA_034435975.1 Chloroflexaceae bacterium
CAACAGCGGCGCACGTGCGGCTCTAACATCGTTTCCAGCCTGGTAAACGCTGTGCGCACGTCGGGTGACATATAAGCCTTATTATGCATTGATCCCCATTGATCTTCAGGGTTCAGGTTCCAGAGTATGTTCTGCAGAGCATTATAGCACGAGGAGATACAGGGCAGGCAGGAATAACGGACGACTGCGTATTAGCCGCCGACTACTAAAACATTTTGAGCAAGTCGCAAGCTTCTGGTGTGTGCAGCAGCATCAGAAACCGCCGGGCGGGTATGCGATGACATCACAATGTTTTGGTAGACGAGGTGCGCTGCACAGACAGACCATACAAAAGCCACGATCCTGAGTGCCGGAGGAGGGCGTGCTGCCAGCACATGTTCGGCTACTCCTTGCTGCCATCACGTAGAGGGACTTCTTATTCGTATTTGTACCTGCGATTTTGTTTAAATTCGGGATCAAATACAGCAACCCCTTCATGCTGAGCGGCACAGAGCAGATACTTATCACAACCCCATAGAACCAGACGATGCCCTTGATTCCGTAAACAGATAACCACTGTTCTGTACCTGGCGATCGTGATTTCTGGTACATTTCCCTCGTTGTGATAAAAAACACGTAATCTGTAAGATATCGTGATAGAAAACACACATTTTCCTGCCAGAACCGTGGTCAAAGAATTGTCTTTTTTTGTATTCCTGGTGAAAAAAAGAACACGATTTTGTTTCATGTATCTCAAAGTACCATGAAAATACACACTGCTTATACAAAAAAACAAATCCACCACGGTTATAAAAGGTTAACCAGAGTTAGTATTTTGCCTTTTAGATATTGACAGGTTATGAAACGTATGCTATTATCACTACATCGCATCACACGAACACAATAATAACATAAATATTACTGATATTTGTGTTTTATTACACTGACCAGGAATGGTGATTCTGCATGTATTACAGGAATGCCATTGATGTATACAGATGGCGTACAGCTATCTCGTAACCGTTCAGATGGGGTGGTTTGGAGGAGCCGTGCCCATCCAGGGGGATCTTTTTCTGGTTTGTTCTGGCGGTTTTGCCGTTAACAGATCGATAAAGAGCGTTTCGTAGGGAGGTGCCGCCCTTACCCTCTGGCGAACGTTTCTCAGAACGGTTCGATCTATCTATCTCAGTTGCAACCTGATGTCCAGGCTGATGGACGTTGCAAACAGAGTCTGGGTGAAGTGTTGTGTTATGCTCCGGGCCAATGCTGCGTCGGAGTATATTCCAGGGAGGTCTGGGTATGGCTACATCTTCGACCGTAAGTCGGCGTGATTTTCTCAAATTGGCGGCGGGAGGCTTTGCAGCGGGTAGTGTTATGGCTCTGGTGGATGTTGAACCAGCACGAGTCCACGCACAGACGCTTAAGATTGCTGGTGCCAGAGACGTACCCAGCATCTGTCCGTATTGTGGGGTTGGTTGTGGTACGCTGATCAGCATGCGGGCGGGGCAGATCGTCAACATTGAGGGCAATCCTGACCATCCGATTAATCGCGGAGCGCTTTGCTCCAAGGGAGCTGCCACGTTTCAACTGGTCGTGAACTCGCTCCGCCAGACCCGGGCCCTCTATCGGCGGCCAGGTGGCACGAACTGGGAACCGATTGATCTGGAGCAGGCCATGGATATGATCGCCGAGCGTGTCAAACGCACCCGTGACGAAACGTTTGTTGAGTTTGTCAGCATGCAGAATGCTGACGGTAAGATGACACGCAAGCGTGTGTATCATACTCCAGCGATCTTCTCGCTCGGCGGTGCCACGATGGATAACGAGTGGAACTATGTGCATGCTAAACTCCTCCGCGGACTGGGCATCATTGCGATTGAAAATCAGGCCCGGCTTTGTCACTCCTCTACGGTACCAGCGCTTGGAGCCAGCTTTGGGCGGGGTGGTGCAACCACGTTTGAGCAGGATTTACAACATGCTGACACCGTGCTGATTATGGGCTCGAATATGGCCGAATGCCATCCGATGGCCTTTCGTTGGGTCATGCAGGCGAAAGCCAGAGGCGGCACGATCATCCATGTTGATCCACGCTTTACCCGTACCAGTGCTCAGGCGAATATCTATTCACCACTACGGGCCGGTACGGATATTGTCTATCTGGGAGCGTTGATCAATTACGTGATCACCAGTCATCGTTGGAACAATGAGCCGTTTTTCAAAGAATATGTGGTCAACTACACCAATGCGCCGATGTTGATCAACGCAACGTATCGTGGGCCAGATGATCTGGACGGGCTGTTTCAAGGCTTTGATCCTGAGACCCGGCGGTATAACAGTGACTCCTGGGCCTATCAAACGGTGAACAACCGCCCCCTTCAGGATCGTACCTTGCAAAATCCTCAGACCGTCTTTCAGATCCTCAAACGCCACTATGCCCGCTACACGCCGGAACTGGTTGAGCAAGTATGTGGTGTGCCCCGATCAACATTTCTGCGCGTAGCTGAAGCCTTGCTGGCCGGCAGTGGGCCGGAGCATACCAGCGTGATCTGTTATGCAATGGGCTGGACACAACATACGACTGGTGTACAGTTGATCCGCACTGCGGCGATTTTACAACTGTTGCTAGGCAATATTGGCCGTCCAGGCGGGGGCATTATGGCCTTACGCGGCCATGCTACGGTGCAGGGCAGTTCTGATATTGCCACGCTCTATAACATCCACCCTGGTTACCTGAACACCCCCAGCGTTTTGAAGAATCACGAGACGTTGAGTGATTACATTGCTACTGAGACCACGCCTACCAGTTTCTGGGTGAATTTCCCTAAATTTATCGTCAGCCAGCTCAAGGCCTGGTATGGTGATGCCGCCACCCCTGAGAACGAGTTCGGCTACCAGTGGCTACCGCGGATTACCGGTGATCATAGCCATATGCCGACCTTTGTTGCTATGGCGCAGGGCAACATCCACGGCATGTTCGTGATGGGCCAGAATCCAGCGGTGGCTGGTCAGAATGCAGGGTTCCAGCGCAAGGCACTGGGGCAACTGAAGTGGATGGTCGTGCGCGATTTGTATGAAACCGAGACAGCAAGCTTCTGGAAGGATAGCCCGGAAGTGACGAGCGGTGAGCTACGTCCACAGGACATTCAAACCGAGGTTTTCTTTCTTCCAGCGGCGGCGATTGCCGAAATGGAAGGCAGTTTTACCAACACCCATCGCCTGATCCAGTGGCATGAGAAGGCGGTTGACCCGCCAGGAGACGCCCGCAGTGATCTCTGGTTTACAGTTCACCTGGGGTTGCGACTGAAGCAACTCTATCAGGGCAGCACCGCCGCTCGCGATCAAGGCTTTTTGAGCCTTACGTGGGATTACCTTGATCCGACCGAGAATGATCATTGGCGTATCAAGGATGAGCCTTCGGCGCGGCGCGTTTTGCAGGAAATCAATGGCTATACCTGGAGTGATCGGCAATTGCTGACAGGATTTACTGCCTTGAAAGACGATGGTTCCACCGCCTGTGGTGCGTGGATCTACAGCGGAGTCTATGCGCCAACCGAGACGCATCCAGGCGGTGAGAATCGGTCGGCCCGGCGCAAAGCGGATAACTGGTTGAGCCTGGACTGGGGGTTTGCCTGGCCCGCGAATCGCCGCATCCTCTACAACCGTGCATCGGCAGATCCAGCGGGTAATCCATGGCCCAAGGAGCAGCGGCTGGCACAGTTGTTCGGCACGGGCCATCATCGTGGGTATGTGTATTGGGATGCCACCGCCGATGCTGGCACTGATTCCCAGGGCAATCCCATCCAGGGCAAGTGGGTTGGCGTTGATATACCCGATTTTCCGGTGACCAAAAACCCCCTGGCGACGGCAAAAACCGATGGAGTAGGTCTCGACTTTCACGATGGGGCTTCACCTTTCATTATGAAGGCTGACGGAAAGGGTTGGCTGTTTGCGCCCAGAGGTGTAGTGGATGGGCCACTCCCGGCACACTATGAGCCGTATGAGTCACCGGTACCAAATCTGGTCTACCCACAGCAGCAAAACCCGCTCGCCAAGGTCTGGGAAACAGCAGATACCCTCGCTCCGGTGTCATCGTCTGCCTATCCCCATATTCTCTCGACCTACCGCCTGGCTGAACATCATTTGAGTGGGGTAATGACCCGCTGGTTGCCCTGGTTGGCGCAGTTACAACCCGAATTGTTTGTCGAGATTAGCCCCGAAATGGCACATGAGCTCAACATACGTAACACCGACAAAGTCAGGATTAGCACCCCTCGAGGATCGATTGTGGCTAAAGCACTTGTCACCCGTCGGCTGCGACCGTATGTGATCAATGGTCAGCACATTCATCACGTGGGACTGCCCTGGCACTGGGGCTACAAAGGTATTGCGGTGAGCGATGTTGCCAATGATCTGTCGGCCATGGTTGGAGATCCGAATGCCAGCATTCACGAGGCTAAAGTGTTTGTGTGCAATGTTACCAGAGCATAGCCCAGGAAGGAAGGGACGATGACCGAGACGATGGGAATGTTCATCGATACATCACTCTGTATCGGATGTAAAGCTTGTGAAGTCGCATGTCATCAATGGAATAGTCTGCCTGCCAATCTGGCCGAACAACCATGTGCCGATAGCCCTGGACAGACATACCCAATGACCGGTAATTCCTACGACAATACCGGGACGCTTTCAGCCGAGAACTGGCGCCATGTGCGGTTTATTGAGCAAAGCGAGCTGCCTGATCGGAGCGATTTGCGCTGGTTGATGATGTCCGATGGCTGCAAGCACTGTGTCAATGCCTCGTGTGAACAGGTGTGTCCGACAGGAGCGATTATCCGCACCGAGTTCGGCAGCACGTATATTCAGGAACAGGTCTGTACTGGTTGCCGCGATTGTGTTGCCGCCTGCCCGTTTGGGGTGATTCATGTTCATGAGACAGCCGATCATCGCCAGGGAACAGCCCGTAAATGTACATTTTGCTATGACCGGCTCCAGCATGGATTACAACCAGCCTGTGCCCAGACATGTCCCACCAGTGCTATTCGCTTCGGATCGATCAACGAGTTGCGTGCTTATGCCCACCAGCGTCTGGCCGAACTCCAACATGCGGGTGAACTCCGGGCCCGGCTTTACGGTGCTGATGAAAGCATCCTGGGCGGGTTACATTCCTTCTATCTCCTGCTCGACTCACCTGTAACCTATGGGTTGCCGGATAACCCGAAAGCAGCGGCACAAACGGTTATTCCGTCTTCGCTGTTTAGTATTGGTGGGGCGATTGTGATGGGATTGGCATCGCTGCTGGCATTCCGGCGACGACGCATGGAACAGAACGCTGCTCTGGCTGATGCGTGATCTCCTTTTTTCGGCAACGGGATGTTTGATCTGTTTTGACACCGCTTTGACGCCACGTTTTCGCCTTTTGTGCCTGTGGTAATCGTGCCAGAAATGCTGTTGGGTTCCAGGTAAGGACTCACGGCTGTGCGCATCAGTATCTGCCGAAGGCGCAAAGGCGAATTGACCGTCTTGACCATCCTACCGCATATCGTGTGTAACGTAAGGAGAAGTTGCTATGGAACTGGAACGGATTGTTGTTGCACCTGATTGGCACTGGCTCGTTGTCTTCTATTTTTTTCTCGGCGGGATTGCAGCTGGTGCCTACTTTATGGCGGCGCTGATTGAATTGATTGGTACCGATCAAGATCGGAATCTGGCGAAAATTGCCTATTACATCACCTTTCCGCTGGTTGCTATTTGTAGTGTTCTGCTGATTGTTGATCTTGGTCGCCCGGAGCGGTTCTGGCATATGCTGTTGCAGCCCGAAACGGGGCGACCGATCTTCAAGTTCTGGTCACCAATGTCGGTTGGTTCCTGGGCACTTATGTTGTTCGGGAGCATGGCAAGTGTCTCATTTGTTGGTGTGCTGGCTGAGGATGGTCGTCTGGGGTTGGGCCGCTTTCAGTCCATCGCACATGCGTTGCATCGTGGGCCAATCGGTGTGATCTTTGAGTTGCTGGCAGCAGGGGTGGGCTTTTTTATTGCTGCCTATACTGGCGTACTTCTCACGGCTACCAGTCAGCCCTTCTGGAGTGACAGCCCCTTGCTCGGCGCGCTATTTTTGTCCTCCGCTGCTTCAACCGGAATTGCAGTGATCCTGCTCTCCTGCCGTAAAACCTGTGCCTCGATCGAGCGGCTGGAGATTGCCGACTCCTGGGCGAATGGCCTGGAATTGCTGCTGATCGCTGGTTTCTTGATCTCGCTGGGTACGCTGGCTGTACCATTTATTAGCAGTAGCTACGGCCTGCTGTTGTTGATCGGTGTGGCGTTGATCGGCCTTGTTGCACCGCTGGCATTGCGGTTTGCACCACAATTACTCGGCAAGTACACAACGCCAGTTGCGGCTGTGCTGGTGCTGGTGGGCGGGTTTGTCCTGCGCTACAGTATTGTGATGGCTGGTCAGTCCAACGTTCTTGTTGCCAGATAACCTATGGAGATACGAATGATGATTGAAAGCATTGTGCAACAAGGACAGCCACAGACTTGTGTTCGTCCAGATGTTGCGGAGGCGATAGCTCAATTGCTACAACTGGGCGAAAAGCAATCCGATTTACGGCCAGCAGTGAGACTACAGATCGAAGTGTTGCGTGCTATCTATGCTCTGCCAGTAACAGTGTATGCCGTGTCACTTACGACCAAAGCGATCGTAACCCGATCAAGTACCGGCACACCGCTGCTCCACAATATGGCACTGCCGATTGATTCCGCCCAGTTACGAGCACTGTTTCAGCATCTGGCTGCGGTTGCGTATCAGCACGAGCGGGCACAGTGTGTTGTGAACCTTGACCCACTTGCTCTGGCGCACATGCTGCTGTCTGGAGATAGACAGGCACTGGTAGACCGAGTTCAGGCCAGTGGTTGTTCACCGGAGCCGATCATTACGTTGCTCCGGTTGGCTTTGTTGCCGTTTCTCGAGCAAGTTACCGAACAGCTAACGCCACTACGAACCAGTCCGGAAGTACAACGCCGCGCACCCTGGCAACATGGCTACTGTCCGACCTGTGGTGCCTGGCCTCTGCTAGCGACCGTGCAAGGACAGGAACAACAACGCTACCTTCACTGCGGTATGTGTACCACTACCTGGCCTGTCGAGCGAGTCTGGTGTCCTTTTTGCGGTACACGCGATCATACACAACTTGGCTATTTGCAGGTTGAAGACACTCCGCAATCAATGGCTGTCTGTAATGCATGCCATAGCTATTTGAAGGTGCAAAAGACACTTCGGCGATTGACGACCCCACAGCTTCTGGTGGCCGAAGTTGCAAGCATGCACCTGGATCTGATTGCACGGGATCACGGCTATGCGCTCCCAGGATAACCAGCATACTATGTCGCTCCCACCAGTCATCCAGCTCGAGTATCTCGAATATGATGGGCGCTATGTTGCGGGTGTGCAGCGCCCGGTAATCAACGAAACGCCGTGGGTGTTGTATGTGAATCGGCATGAACTGGTGACTTTTATGTGTACACCGACGCGGCTGCACTGCCTTGCACTGGGCTTTCTACAGTCTGAAGGGGTGATCAGTTCACTGGAAGATGTGTGGCAGATGCGTATCTTTAGCGCTGAGAATCGGGTTTATCTGTACTTCCCCGCCGCCGGGCTGGATGGCGAACGCTGTCAGTGGACGTGTGAAGAGGCGGTAGGCAGCATCGACGTGCGGTTGCGGTACGCACTTCCTCTGCCCACCAAACGCATCTTGAATAGTGGTTGTGGTGGCGGAATCACGTTTGATGATCTGTCTGGAAGGCGCGAGCCACTGCTCAGTACCCAGCGCGTTCATGCCCAACAGGTTCTGGAAATGATGCAGGATCTGAATGCCTGCGCCGGTCTCTATCGCCAAAGCCGCGGTGTGCATACGTCTGGCCTGTATGATCCGAGCAGCAGTCAGCACCTGGTGATTGCTGAGGATATTGGGCGTCATAACACGCTTGACAAGCTGCGCGGTGAATGCCTGCTGCAAGGTATTGATACAAGCAATCGAGTTCTGGTGACGAGCGGGCGCATCAGCACCGAGATGATCGGCAAAGCGTACAAAATGGGCGTCCCGATTGTCGCCAGTCGCACATCACCAACGGTGATGTCGGTACGTCTGGCTCAGGTCTGGAATATGACTCTCGTTGGCTACATACGAGGCTCACGCCTGCGTGTGTATACTGGTGCTGAACGGATTCTCTTCACTCCGACCGAACTGGCTGTTGACACATATCTGATGCAAACCGTAGGCTGATCACGGTCATATCCAGTTGTCGTTTTATGCTGAGGAATAACCTGTGCAACCACTGGCTGGTATTATTGTCGCCGGCGGTCTTAGCCGGCGGTTGGGTATGGATAAGCGTAAACTGCGCCTGTGGGGATCAGAC
>DAOTWD010000021.1:0-3965 GCA_034435975.1 Chloroflexaceae bacterium
CAACAGCGGCGCACGTGCGGCTCTAACATCGTTTCCAGCCTGGTAAACGCTGTGCGCACGTCGGGTGACATATAAGCCTTATTATGCATTGATCCCCATTGATCTTCAGGGTTCAGGTTCCAGAGTATGTTCTGCAGGGCATTATAGCACGAGGAGATACAGGGTAGGCAGGGACAACGTACGACTGCGTATTAGCCGCCGACTACCAAAACATTTTGAGCAAGTCGCAAGCTTCTGGTGTGTGCAGCAGCATCAGGAACCGCTGGGCGGGTATGCGATGACATCACAATGTTTTGGTAGACGAGGTGCGCTGCACGGACAGACCGTACAAAAGCCACGATCTTGGGTGCTGGAGGAGGGCGCGTGCTGCCTGTGCATGTTTGGCTGCTCCTCGCTGCCACCACATTAGAGGAACTTCTTATTAATGTTTGTAACTGCGCTTTTGTTTCAAATTCGGGATCAAATACAGCAACGCCTTCATGCTGAGCGGTACAGAGCAGACGCTTATCACAACTTCATTCTGTAAGACTTATAGAAAAGCTTCATCCGTTGCAAATCAGCCGTGCGAGGTACGAGCGTTGGCTGGATTTGATTGTTAGGCACGGTTCCAGATGCCACATTTTGGCGTGACAAATGGAGTAACGACTTCCGTCGTTCAGCAGCTTTACAAACGACTAAAGTCGTTACGACGTGCTACTCAACAGTAAAGTATCTACGAACCTTGTCTTAGCGGTAAATTGCCAGTTCACGCTCGCTCCTCCTCTTCTGTCCGATCCCAATCACGACGCAATACTGCTTCAGATGACATGGCGGGATCTCCTTGATAACTATGGTTATCCGTGCATCAGCCAATGGCATGATACCACATGCTTGAGATGCTACCGCAGATGGTGGATCATCCAGACTGTGTGCGCTCTCGATGCAGCAGGGCAACAGAAATGTAACTGTTCAGGGAACGTTTGCCAGCGGGGTTGCGCGGGGGCCGCAGGCCCCTGCGCAACCCTCTTTTTGGCCCGTTTTGGCGGCAAAGCCGCTTTCTGCACCTGACGTCTGCCATGACACGAGTTACGCGGTGGTATGGTCAGGTTGCCTTTTTGCCTTCGGCAGCGCGGTACTTTTTCTCTTTTTCACCCCACATTTTCGCCTTCGGCGAAAATGTGGGGTGAAATAAGCGTTTCTTCTCCTTTGCCGAAGGCCAAAACGGTCGGCGGAGGATCCACCGCGTAACTCCTGTGACATGAGGGGCGGCAAACCAGCTACGCCGATTTGCCGCCCCTCGATGGAAATGCTGGGCGTCACTTTGACTCACACATGATCTTCAAGCGCTCCAACGCCCTGGGCCATGCCTCTCGCATGTGATCCTCGAAGTCTTCTGTGACGTCTTGATCCACTACTAGCCTGGTTCCCTTCCTGGTCACCTCGAAGGTGTAGTTCTCATACGCCGGGGCCCATATTCGAACCGCCTCGCTCTGTGTGTCCTCCTCGCCATTGACGATGTAGCCAAGATGCCGAATCGAGATGAACTCGTGTAGCTGGTTCTCGGCAATCTCGGACACCATTCCGTCTCCGTTCGGTGACAAGAATCGAATGCGCTCACCCTGCTTCCACGAACCTTCAAACCGTGAGCCTTCAACAAACGCCGACGTCCAGTCTTGGTAGCTAGCCTCGCCAATCATGAGGTCGTAAACTTTGGCTGCGGGCGCCTGGATCTCAGCCTCGAACTGGATTCTCTTGACTGCTGACATCTGACTTTCCTTACTACGGACGCGTGTGACGCCCGTGTTTGTTCATTTTCGGATTGCTCATCTTAGGATCTCTTACTACGGACACGTGTGACGTCAACGCTCCGGTTCAGTGGCGGGGGTATCACTCAGGGCCGAAAAAACATGACGAGACCGAGACCGAGTCCGCATCATGCATGCTTCCCGCCGCACCGAACACCTTGATCTTTCTTAGATGCGCTCAGTATAGTATATTTGTTCGCAAATGTCAAGAAACTTAAGTCGCTGAAGCAAATAAAAACCTCATATCCCAGGAGCTTTAGCCCTGGGGTATGAGGTTTTTATTTGTAACGAAGATCGGGGAACGCTGCTGCCAGAGCAATTAAAACCTATATTACAAGAACACGTACCACTTCAAGATACTCACCAGGCTGATCGTCAAGCGGGATAGGGCACTGTGTACTGGCTCTATGCGCTGGAACGTACATATCCTAACGCTCACAAAGAAGAGGGCTGACAGTCTGTTGTTCCAGCCGCCAGGCTGAACGTGAATTCCCCCAGCGGTGCCATTCGCCGCCACCAGGCTGACGATTCCAGCGTGCAGCGGGTTGTTCGGACGGCGGTCAAGGCCAGCGGTAGAGCCAGGCCGGTTCCGCCCCATCCCTTCCACTATTGCTTTGCCACCCACGTAACGGGCCGTTGGGTGTTCGCAGTTCGCCCGATTGAGGCTGATCAACGGCCGTAACCCTGCTTCATGCCACCAGTGAGGCCGGTAGTAGGAAGGTGTGGACTGAACGGCTCATACGATTAATGGCTGCCTATCCATCTCCTGGGGCAGCTAACGACCGTTTACCATGCCAACAACAACCCCCTGACCGCCCGACTCAGCCGCAAAAGCCCCGCCCTCCTGTACTATCTGGCCGCAGCCGATCCACTAGCCAGCCCAGCCTGCACGCTCTGTTCTGCCAACCGACCAACGATCCCGCCGTCCGCCGGTGCTGGCACCTCAGCCGCATCCGCCGCCCTTTGGGGAAAGCGATTGGGGAGACAGCCGTGTCTGTGCCGTGCTTTTGAGTCAGCCGATAGCGGGTCATTCGGGTTTGACCGGGCCACCAGCTGACCCGCTATCGGGATACATGCCTCGCTGCCCTGCTCCAGCGCTTCGGCCCATGCCTCTTCATCCGCGATGGTACGAGCGGCGGCGAGCGCGGCTCTGACATTGCCCTGCCAAACATCATTGGTGGACATGATGGTAAACAGATAACCACTGTCCTGCACCCGGTGATCGTGATTTCTGGTACATTTCCCTTGTTGTGATAAAAAAACGTAATCCGTAAGATATCGTGATAGAAAACACGCATTTTCCTGCCAGGACTGTCGTCAAAGAATTGTCTTTTTTGTATTCCTGGTGAAAAAAAGAACACGATTTTTGTTACGTGTATCTCAAAGTACTGTGAAAATACACACTACATACACAAGAAAACAAATTTACTACGGTTAGAAAAGGTTAACCAGAGTCAATATCTTGTCTTTTACATATTGACAGGTTATGAAACGTATGCTATTATCACTGTATCGCATCACACGAACACAATAATAATGTAAGTATTGCCGATATTTGTGGTTTCTTATACCGGCCAGGAATGATGATTCTGTATTTATTACAGGAACGCCATTGTCCATGTATGCAGGTATCGTAAGTCTATCTCGTAACCGTTCATACCAATGACCGGTGCCCACTCCGCATTCGCTCCGTGCGTTCACGTTCCCCAAAAGGTGGTCGTGAGCGGTTTGCCGTACAACCATGATCAGGACGTACGCGGTCGAGGGAACACCCCGTCTTGTGCGCCTGCGGTCGCGGGGTTCTTCGAAGCGTTGAAGCGTTGAAGCGCTCAAGCGCTCAAGCGCTCGAACACTCCTCTGCTTGAACGCTCAGACCGCTCCCCCGCTTTGAAGAACCGCGCTGCCGAAGGTGAAAAGGCGAGCTGACCAGACCACCGCGTACGTCCTGATGATGCGGAAAGATCACCAGTAATTGGTATCAGGTGGGGTGGTTTGGAGGAGCCGTGCCCCTCCAGGGGTTTCTTTACCTGATGCAAACCGCACTCTGATCACGGTCATATCCAGTTGTCGTTTTATGCTGAGGAATAACCTGTGCAACCACTGGCTGGTATTATTGTCGCCGGCGGTCTTAGCCGGCGGTTGGGTATGGATAAGCGTAAACTGCGCCTGTGGGGATCAGAC
>DAOTWD010000022.1:0-14106 GCA_034435975.1 Chloroflexaceae bacterium
AGTGCGGTGGTGCAACTGGCGTTTGGCTTCGGCAAGCCAGTAATTACCACCCGCGTTGGCGGCTTGCACGAGGTGGTACAGGATGGCGTCAATGGCTTGATCGTGCCACCGCAGGACGAAGTAGCACTGGCGGAGGCGGTCATTCGCTACTTTTCGGGCGATCTGGCGCAAACGTTGAGCGCTAATGCACGCCAGAGCAGCAACGGACGGGCATTCTCCTGGGACGATCTGGTGGCTTGTATTGAGCAGGTTGCTCACCCCCACCGATGAACTAAAGATAGACACGGATGTATACCTATGCGTATCACCTTCTTGCTTCCAATGGGAATCGAGCGACCATCCGGGCGGCGCTATCTGAACATCGCCCGTGGCCTGGTTCACACTGGACATACGGTGCGTATACTGGCCTTGCATCCCGACTTTGCCAACTGTGTGGTGCGGCGGTTTAAGCAAGATGGGGTTGAGATCTGGTATGTGGGACAAATGCATGCGCGCAAGAGTGGCAGTCTGCCTGGACGATTTGGCCCACTTGCATTACTATGGGTGTTGCTGCGCTCAACATCAGGCATGATCTGGGGTATTCTTTGCTCACCAGCCGATGTGTATCATCTCGGCAAGCCGCAACCAGTGAATGGACTGGCGGCGTTGATCGGGGTCATGTTTCTGCGGCGACAACGCTTTTATGTTGATTGTGACGATGACGAAGTGCATAGCAATCGCCTGAACAGTGGCTGGCAACGCGCCATTTTTGGTTTCTGGCAATGGTTGTTGCCGCGTCTGGCAGTGGGTGTAACGGTCAATACCCAGTTTCTGGCCGAACGGATGCGCCGCCGACGGATAGACCCGGTGGTATATGTGCCGAATGGGGTCAATCTGGCCCAGTTCGAACGTCCGTCAGCCCGGCACCTGGAATTGTTGCGGCAGGCACTTGGATTAGAGGGACGGCGGGTGGTGGCGTATGTGGGCACGCTGGCGCTACAAAATCACCCGGTCGATCTCCTGCTAGATGCCTTTGCACTGGTGGCCCAACAACTGCCCGATGTGGTCTTGCTCCTCATCGGTGGCGGAGAGGATCTTTTATTGCTGCGCCAGCGGGTGTGTATACAAGGATTGCAAGATCGAGTATACTTCACAGGACACATAGATCACGAGAGTGTACGTAGCTATCTCGCGCTGGCAGAGGTAAGCGTCGATCCAGTGTATGACAATGTGGCGGCACGGGCACGTTCGCCGCTCAAGCTCTTTGAAAGCATGGCTCTAGGGGTGCCCGTGGTGACGGGCGATGTGGGTGATCGAGCCGCACTCCTGGATTACGGACGAGCGGGCGTGCTGGTATCAGCGGGGGATGCAGGGGCGTTGGGGGGAGGTCTAAGCAAATCCTTGACAGATACGAACTTCTATCGCAGCCTCGTTTATGCTAGTGAACAACATGTACGGTGTTACAATTGGTCTACCCTTGCAGCACAGTGGCAGAATGTTTATTTGAATAGCGTCCAATAACGCGAGTTAATATAGCCATGCATTTTGCAAGTTACTATCGCTGGCTTGTATATCAACATCTTTTTGGAATACCTGCCTCAAGTGCAACTATTCTGGATATTGGTTGTGATGATGGTGGTTTTGTTGAACGTATTGGTGCCAGACAAAGCATAGTGATCGATGCTTCTGTCGCTTCGTTACAAACAAGCCGTGCTGGTCAACCTGTCTGTGCTGATGGTACCTACATGCCTTTTGGCAAGGCTCAATTTGATCATGTAATACTTAGCGATGTAATTGAGCATGTGCTTGATGATCAAGTTTTAATCCGAAATGCAGCAGATTGTGTAAAACCAGGTGGAGTACTCTGGGTAAGTACAACAGCAATTAATTTTAGCCTATTCCCACCACAAATAACTGGTCGTGCTGAACGTAGTTGGGGTCATGTACGTAAGGGCTACACACCTGAAGGGTTACTGAAATTAATCGGGGACAATTTTAACTGTACCCTTATCGAATGGCCTGAATATATGTTTCGTTTCTGTTACGTATGTATATGGTCATGCTCAAAATACGCACCACAACTAGCTCGCCAACTTGCATCGCTATGCTTTCTGGTAGATCGGCAGCTAAAGTGTAACCAGAAAGAGCACGGACATGTGTATGTTCAAGCTGTCCGATGGAAATAACAGTAGTGCAATCAACTTCTTCAGTAGTTCTTCTATCTCTCAAAAGGTGGCGATCTCACACCTTAGTAGATGTTGCACTAAATGTTGGTTTTGCTGTTAGTGGTGTAACGATTGCACGTCTCCTGGGAACAATTACACAGATCATGTTGGCCCGAATGATGGGAGTTGCTGATTTCGGACTATATACGATGTTGTATACTCTCCTTGGTATTGTTATCATTGTAACTGGACTAGGTCTCGATACATGGTTGTTACGTCAAGGAGGTAATGTTAACACCTTAGATACAGCCATCAGTCAAGTCTTTTCATTACGATTTTTAGCAACAACTACTTTAATGTTAATCAGTATGCCCATTATACTGATGACCAATCAAGCCGAAATAACTGCGCTGCTTGTATTATTGGTAGCCATAAGTTTGACATGTGAGCTACTTCTAACCACAGGATATAATGCTTTACGTGCACAACTACGCAATCAGAAATCAACACTCTTGCAGATAGGTGTAGCAGTTTGTATTCCTCTCTCTATTTGGATGTTATGGTCAAATAATCAGGGTTCAGTACTTGCAGCAGTTAGTTCCCGGCTTATAGCCAATTTATTTGGTCTGTCACTACTAATATGGTTACTACGTCGTCACTTGCGTCTTATATGGAAGCCTTTACAGTTGTTTCAGATAATTAAACATACACGCATTTTTTTTGCATCTGATATACTAGCAAACATCACTCTCAAAGCCGATTTAACACTTGTAACTTTCTTTATGGGTGCTTTGGCTGCAGGAATTTACAGTCCAGCACTGATGATGATAAATACAACGTTTTTAATACCGGGTGTATTATGGCAGGTACTCTTACCAATCATCACTCGTCAAACAGTTGAAGCACACCAATTTCGTCGGATATTTGGATTAGCTTTATTGTTTAGCGTGATTTACGGTGTGATTTGCGCTGGCATTTTTTGGTTCACAGCAGAGCAAATTGTTTATCTGGTTTATGGAATTCAATATCAAGAATCATCAAAACTTATTCAAATCATGAGTTCAATCCCTTTACTCAAAAGTATTAACTTTTGCTGGGCTATGTTAATGGTTGCTTCTGATCGACAGATGCTACGAACAAAACTCCAAGCAATAGGTGCAACAGTTAATATTTTTGGTAATTTCCTGTTAATACCGCTATTTGGTTTGATAGCAGCCGCATGGATCAATGTAGGAACTGAACTTGTCTTGTTGCTCTGTTACAGCTACGGTGCCTGGGCAACTTTACGCCGATAAAATGAAAATCTTAGTATTAAATGCACATTCAGCCCAAAATGCAGGTGATCTTGCCATTCTTCAGGAGGCACTGTTTTATTTGCAATCTGCTTTCCCTAACGCAGTAATAACTGTTGCTATTAATGATCTAGATTTACAAAAATTACCTTCTGAAGCTGTTTATGTTGCCTCCTTCACTCGTTGGTTAATTAAAATTAACTCTTCTGGTGAATGGTGTTGGAATAAGTTGCTTGCTCTTCCATATGCATGCTGGTTGCTATGTGCAGGTTGGACTTACCGATACCTGCGGTTACAATTGTTACCATATAAGGTTGAGCATCGTAATCTAATGTTAGCTTATTATGATGCTGATCTAGTTGTAGTCATTGGTGGTGGACATTTATATGGACTGCATCCTTTCAACATAACATTTCTCTGGCTCTGGCTTGGACTTGCTCTAGCAATCATTATGGGTAAACCATTACTATTTCTACCACAATCGTTTGGCCCAATAGAAGGAATAGTACAACGTCGTTTACTGCGCTGGCTACTAGAACACGGTACATTTGTTTCTGCACGAGAGTATCGATCACTTCAAATACTTGCTGAAATTGGTTACCGACATCGAGTGGTAGTACTTCCCGATCTTGCATTTACTGCAACAGAAGCCCTACCTCACATAGTTAACGCCTCTCTTCCTGGATATATATCTTTATGTAACGGTCAATCTCCCACTGTAGGTTTAACACTTATGGATTGGGGGAAGCAGAATAAACGATTTACTAACCAGCAAGGTTATGAAGAAGCAATTCTGACTCTTATTACTTATGTTCGAGATCGCTATAATGCACAGATTATATTATTTGCACAGTGTACTGGACCTACAGATGCACATGATGATCGTCGTATTGCTCGTAAGATTATTGCATCTATTGAGGAACGAGAAGGGTTGTATTTTATTGATGAAACACTAGCACCAGATATTCTAAAGGCTGCTTATCGTAAATTAGATGTCTTAGTGGCAACACGTATGCATTCAGCAATTTTTGCACTAAGTGTAGAAGTCCCAACATTAGTCATTAATTATCTACACAAATCGGTCGGTATTATGGAAATGTTAGGTCTTGCCCATCATACTCTTGATATTAATCAGATACAGGCAGATAATCTCTGTCAGTCCTTTGACTGTCTTTGGCAAGAACGGACTGCTGTCCGAGAGGGTTTATCAAAGCGTATCCCTGCTTTTCAATCAACACTATTATATTTACCAGATCTTCTTCAGTAGAATCCCATGGAATCTAAATACCCCATTTCAGTCTTGCAGCTCATTGATGGATTTGCTACAGAATTTTCTGGTGGAGCAGCTCAGTTCGGTATTCAGATAGCACGTCACCTTGATAAAAAGCGATTTCAATCTCATATCTGTGGTCTATGGGGTTATAGTACATTATCGGAGCAGCAATGGCGTGAACAACTGCATAATGAAGGCATTCAGACTACAATTTTAATTGAACATGCCGGCCAACTCGAAAGTGATATGCTACGAGCACTGGCATATTTACAGAAAATTATTGGGTACATACAGCCAGATATTATCAACAGCCATTTTGAACGCGGTGATCTATTAGGTGTGATTAGTAAAGTATTTCATCCATTACATCCTCGCATGGTACGAACAGTACATACTGAGCAGCAGTGGCAAAGAAGACCTTGGTTAGGAAGACTGCTTAACTTTAGCATCTTTCCCTGGCTATGTGATACCGAGGCCGCTATCTCCCAAGATACAAAAACTGTAATGGATCAGCGATTTGTAATTCGCATTATAAAACGACGCAAGGCTGTGCTTATTTATAATGGCATCAGTAGTTCTTTATTAAATCAAACAAGAACAAACTATCGACAGCCAAGAACTGATAATCAACCTATACGTATAGGTATTATTGGTCGTGTAGAATATCAGAAGGCTCACGACTGTTTTCTGCAAGCAGGAGTAGAACTTCTCAAGCATTTTCCCTCCACAGAATTATGGATTGTAGGATCTGGTAGCCTGCTTGATGAGATGAAACTGTTGGCATCAAAGCTTGGTATTGCTCATGCAGTACACTTCTTTGGACATCGCAGTGATATATTACAGGTTTTGCAGCAAATTGATATTCTTGTTTCTGCATCACGATGGGAAGGATTCCCAACAGTGATATTAGAGGCTATGGCAAAACAGGTGCCTGTAGTAGCAACGGATGTATCTGGCAGTCGAGAATTAGTCAGAAATGGGGAAACAGGATTACTTGTGCCAGCAGACAATCCTAATACACTGGCTCAAGCAATAATATGGCTTATTACCCATCCAATAGAAGCACAACACATGGCGAAACTGGCCTGGCATCAAGTACATCATTATACGCTAGAGACCGCTGCGTTGAATTACGCACAAGTTTACGAACAAATCACTGAACATAAATAATTCAACTGACAGAAAGATGATAATGCTAAATCACAAAATCGACATAAAGGCTCTACTATATGCAATGAGACGAATAACACAGAAACAATCTGTTATTAAAGGAGTTTTAATTTCACTAGAATGTTTTATTAAGAAGACTCTGTCGTATATCTTGTGGAGTGCGTGGCAATTCAGAATCAATCCTTTTATGTTTATTCGAGGAATAGAGTACACTACAGGGCGCTATTACATTCGCAAATTCTTAAAAAATTACACCGATCAATGTGCTGGTTATTTTTTAGAATTTGGAGATCCCTATTTTCGCGACTGCTTTACATCAGAAAAGATAACCGGTTATGATATTATGGACATAGTATCACGTCCAGATATTACAATATTAGCTGATATTCAAAATTGTCCAGAAATTGCTAATAATACTTATGATGTTATAGTTTGTACGCAAGTTTTGGAGCATATTGCTAATCCTTTCAAGGCAGTGATTGAACTACACCGTATTCTTAAACCAGGTGGTAAACTATTACTTTCTGTACCTGCGGCTTTCCCATACCATGCTGTACCGAACGATTACTGGCGCTATACACGTGACTCAGTACACCTACTTCTTGATCCCCTGTTTAGTAAAGTTATATTACATAATTATGGCAACCAATTAATTGTCACTGCTGCCTACTGGTATTGGATGGTTGATCATTTACCACATCAATCCTTAGATATTGTAAACCCTGATTGTCCAACTATTATCTGTGCATATGCAGTGAAATAATATCAATAAAACACATGTTGGATCGAAAAGAGACATTAATTCATATACCGTATCCTTTCAAATAAAGATTATTCTAGTTTCATAGCAAGTAGTTTAACATTTGGCATGAACCATTGTACAGGTAACTTCCATTTGGATACCTGACGTACTAACTGTGCCACAGGACTGGTATTATAAGAGGTTAATTCAACAAAATCAGCAATAATTGTAAACCCTGCATGTTCCAGAGTCTGGCTCAATCTTTGATAGCTAAGTGGATGTACATCCCATGGATCATTCCATCGGCGCTTTCTTAGCAATTTAACATACACTTCAGCTATTGAGTGGGGTAACCATCCAGCGAATAGAAGTTGAGTATGTGCTTCCCAAGGCCAATTTTTATTGGCTGTTTCCACATAAACCACTCCACCCGGTCGAGTTACTCTGTGCATTTCGGTAATAGCATGCTGAAAATCAGTAAAGTGCTCAATGGCATTAAAAGAAAAACAGAAATCAATACTGTTGTTTTGGAATGGCAGTTTCAATGCATCACTTTGTAGTAATCCTAGAACTTGTTCATCATGTGTGCGGATACGAGCTAGATTGAGACCAAAATCTTCATCCATATCTATACCAATGACCCGTGTGCCTAAGCGGGATAACTCAACGGTAGCACTACCTGTACCACAACCAATATCGAGTGTTAGAGCCTGTTCTATAGGAAATGGTAACTGCTGTTTAATGGATTTTATTAAACACTCCATGCGATTACCGCGAGTGTGATAGTAATATGACCAGTCACGGTAGTAGGGATGAGTACGACCAAATTTCTCCACAACATACTGCTCAAGAATAGGCAAAAATTCCTGATAATCCATAACGTTTTACCTCAAGTTAGTATTTATTGAAATTATAAATCAACATAAATCCGACCAAGATCAAGAATCTCATCCACAAGAGGGTTCCATATACGGGCTTTATTGGTATTATCAGTTTCAGGAACAACAACATATAATCCGTAAACATCACCAACCATCAATACGTACTCGCGAGCATCAATATCAGACATAATAAACTTACCCTGTTCATCTGTAATAGTACCAGGACTTTGTGCACCATCTAGTGCAAAAGCCACTTGTTCTCCTTCGCGGTAAACCTCTGGAAGACGGACAACTGTATTGATAAGAGGTTGACCTGTCTTTTTTGATATAATCTGTCCAATAATCGTTGCTTTTCCTGATTGGGGTATTGGTGCTGTTACTGGTGAATAGGGTAGGAGTTCCTGATTAGAAACATCTTGATTAGCACAAGCAACTATCATTATTCCAATTAGTATCAATGTAATTCCACGGAAAAGCCTCATTATAATGCTCCTTACTAAATTCCTTAGCTTGTCAACAGAGTTCATTAGTGTTACAAACTCCTTTAATATAGCCCTCATTATAATACTACCACTAAATCAAGGCCCCAGTGACTGTATTCATGATCCTGACACTACTACAAGATCTAACCTACCTGATAACAAGACACGTTCTTGTAACCTGCCACTTATAGTAGCTTATTTGCTATATACTGGCAATACTACTTGTTTGCTATAGTAGCCTCACATTACTGCTGAACCGAGAGAACGATATACAGTAGAACTAATTTTCTCTTTCAGTTAGGTTTTACAGAACCAATAACCCGAAAGTAGTAGCCATAATGATAATTCCCAAACCGTAACAGTTTAACATAAAGTCCGGCTTGACCGTACTTTGGATTTTATCTCAGGCTCAAGTTTGAACTTCAGATATTTTCTTAAGTTTTGTCGTAACTTGCTTGATTAAATAACCCTACCGCCAGTCAACTACGAATAAAACAAATATTCTGTGATTATAGTACTAATGAATATCCATTTCACCTCAGATTAGCGCGGAAGGAGTATTGTCATCTTACCACATTCTGAGTTACCATTGAATCAACCTCAATAAGGTTATTTGTGGATGTAGTTCATCTTACGAGTCATACGGTACTATGCAAAACTTATAATGCTGCGAAGCCACTGATGAGGGTGTATAGTCAGTATTGAAAGGAAGTAACATCATGATGAAGCGCTTCACGGTTACATTTTTGGCACTTGCTGCAATTATCTTGGCGATTGCGCCTGTAGGACTGGTGCAAGCTCAAACAGCTTACGAAACCACCTTCCTTACATCGATCACGTATCAGAATGTCGGTAATGCGAATACAAGAGTTCGTTTTGATTTCTATGCACAGAACAGTGGTACTGCAATCACTATTGAGCGTCCATTGAATGCAAATGCTAGTGGCTCTTTATTCGTAGGTAATGTCGAAAATTTACCTCAAGGGTTTCAAGGTTCTGCCGTAATGTCTGCTGGTGAACCAATCATTGGAACACTTGTGCAATTCGGAGTCAATGTTCCTACTAGAAATCGTCCTTTGTCCAATGGTTTCTCAAGCGGTCAAAGATCTAACACATTCTTGATTGCCACTGTTCTCAAGAATCAGTTTAATCAAACAACAAAGTTTTCGGTACAAAACACTGATTCTAGCCCTGTTAATGCAGAAGTGAAGTTTTTCAGGGTTGGCGAAGGCACTCCGGCACATACAGAGCAAATATCAAACTTGCCAGTAGGCGCTGCCAGGTTTTTCGATGCGGGCACTATTACCCAACTTGGCAACCAGTTCAATGGATCAGTTGTAATCGAGGCCACTGGGAATGTTATTGCTTCAGCGCTTGAGCTCGGTATCGGCGGGGCACAAGCAACATATGCTGCTGCCTTTGAAGGCGTAGCTCAAGGTGCTAATACAGTCTATATGCCAAAGGCTCTTTGTGACACATTTGGTGGACAAAGAACTGCGTATGCTATTCAAAATACCAGTACAACGACTAATGCCAGTGTTACTGTCACATATAGTAATGGCGGAACACAGGCTGCAACTATCACACCAGGTGGCAAGGCAAGTTTCCAGACTTGTGAGGCTACTGGTGCAAATATGGTTGGTATTAATGGTTCAGCTAGAATTACCAGTACGGGTGCTGAAATCGTCGGTATTGGTAAAGCATTTGGCACTGGTTTAACTACCGCTTTTGTTGGTGAAACACAAGGTGCATCAAGATTAGCACTTCCCTATGTGCGTTGGGCCACTGATGCCAACTATAACGCTGGTGATGCGAGTCGTGGTCAGCGAACGTTTATTGCTGTTCAAAATCTGGGTGGTGATCTTGCAGCAGGAGCAGTCAGAGTACGCTATGTTGGTCCCGATGGACAGACACTTGGAACACATGATCTACCGGCTATCGCTCAGAATGCTAAAGTCAACTCAACTCCAGCAAATGCTAACCTTGCTGAGTTCGGATATGCTGCTGGAACGTTTGGTGGCGGTGCAATTGTCGAAGGACCAGCAGGTAGCCAGTTAGTCGTTGTTGCAACAGTGGCACAGCGAGATGCAGGTGCTAACTTGACACTTGGCGAAGACTATAATGGTATACCTATCCAGTAGGTAGATCTAGTTGAACTGAAAAAGAACACTGAGAGAAATCTCTCAGTGTTCTTCTCCTTAAGCTGTCTGAAATTTTCGTGTAGTCAAATTAGCAATCCCTTTTAGGTTATGAAGGGTGATACATTTTGAGCTTGGGTAAAGTCGAAGGTTTGACGCTCCAGCTTTGCCTGAAACGCTGCAGTGACCTCGCTGAACTGTGAAGCCTCCAAGCGCCGCTCACGAAGGTCGGTCTTGCCTTGACGCCACACCTCTTCAACCGGATTCTGTTCAGGGTCGTGGGGGACGAAGGCAATCACGGTCAGACGCCATTCATCGGGGGGGCATCACCGTTGACCGTGGTGAGCAACGGGCGAACCTCCTCACCGCGATGCCAGCGAGCGTTGTCCCAACAGATCGTATGTTTTGCCGTTGGATAGCGGTACATCAACTCGGTCAGAACATTGGTATTATCACGTTTTCCGCTTTGTAGGAGGTCGCCAGATGCATCTCGCCGGTCTGCGAGTCAATCTCGCCATAAAAGGCCTGGCGCACCTTGAGGTTGCCGATCAGTACAGCCACCGTTCCGTGCGCTCGCACCAGGCATGCCCGCACAGGTCACCCCAAAGGAGCAAACACTCGTCCACAAACAGCAGCACCCGCTCACCGCGTTCGAAGGCGTCGTGATGCGCTGCAACGTAGGCTGCTCCTGCTTCACACTTGGCTGTGACCGCCGCTTCGTTTTTTTTGGATTGCTGACCTGCACCTTCTTATGGCTCAAGCCAACATCCTTCAGCAGGGTGTACTAGGTCTGGCGCGAGTCATAGACGACGCCAAAGGTATCCTTCAGGTAGGTCTGGAGGATGCGAACGTTCGTCCGTTCCTGTTCGGCAATCCAGGCCAGTGGCTCGGTGCGCTCGTCTCGTCTGCACGCAGAGGACTCAAGCGACCCTGATAGCCCAGGGCAAAACGCGCAATCCTGTCCATCGCATATTTCTTGCGACAGGTGCTGACACAGGCTTCTGAGACGTGCAGCAGCCGTGCGACCTCGGCCTTGCGGGTAAGCCTCGCTCACACAACGGTACGACCAATGCCCACTTGTACTCGCGGGCGTCGCGCACGGTTGTCAAGAATTCGTCTACGCTTGGCGTGCTTGTCATGATCACCTACCCTGTCAGCGTACGGAAGATACCTCACACCAGACTTCATGGGAGCACACCTCCCCTGACAGCACAACCCTGCTGGGACTACCAAAACATTGTGAACAAGTCGCAAACTTTTGGCGTGTGCAGCAGCAACAGCAGGAATTGTTGAGCGAGCATGCGATGACATCACAATGTTTTGGTAGACTGCTATAGCTGATTAAACATTTAAGTGAATGGGGTGGACAACAGTGCATGAGCGGGACTTAATCAACTCTGCCACTGATGTCAGAAAATTCTAAAACACAATTGCCTTGCTTCGTAATGATTAGATAATCACGAAAAAATTGAAAAGCCATATATTATATTATGGTAAACCACTTGTATTTGGCAAAAATGTCATAAAAATAACCTGATACTCCATTACTGCACCGGATAGTTCAGATGAACCCAAAATAAAAATGCTTGTACCAACTATGGCGGTGCGGTTAGAAATTTTAGCAGTATCAGGAACTTCTATCGCTGTCCAGGCATCCTTAGAAGTATTATACTGCAACAGACCATTATTTTCTGCATCGAATACTAAAATGTTATTAGCTATTCCTACACTAGCTGGATTACCTATGCTAACTGGAAGTGGTGCTGCATTTGTCCACTGATTGCTGCGAGTACTTGTGGGATCATAGCGTTCATTTATACGTAACGCACCACTCTGATTCTCACCACCAATAACAAAAACTCGATCTTCCATAGTCACAGTACCAGGATTACGGCGAGGTGTTGGCAGCGATTCGCCTTGAATCCACTGTTCAGTCATAGGATCATAAATAAAAACCTCAGCACAGTATTGACTACCATCCCATCCACCAAACAAATAAAGACGACCTTCAAAACTTGCTAAACCATAACGACTGCGTGGTTCAGGCAAAGGAGGTAATTGTTGCCACTGCTGATTACGAGGATCATAAGACTCAAATATGTTTAGAACTGTTCCATCACGGTTCTCACCACCTGGTACATAAATACGCCCACCAATTGTTGCTCCCTGTACCTGCGTTACTGGTGTTGGTTTATCGTTCAACGTCACCCAAACATTATTAAGCGGATCATAGCGCTCAACAACAGCCGTCGGTTCTTCTAAATTACTCCCGCCAATCGTGTAAATTTTACCTTCATAGGTAGCAACAGCAAAATCACTGCGTGGGATATTCATAACTGCTCGATTACGCCAACGTTCACTTGACGCAACATCCAGGATAGATGAGGATGAAACTGGTTGATCTGGTTGCTGAAAAAGAACATAAACTAATCCTGCTACAACAAGCAGCAAAATCATACTGATACCTATTAATATCATCATTAGAGGACTAAAATAATTAGATACCTCGACTCTGACAGGAACAGAAGGTTTATCCTGAATAACCGTTATTGCCTCAATTTCATGATCAGATTGTTCAGAGGAGGTACTAACCATTGATGCCGGGACAGTATCTACACTTTCGTTTGCAGATGTCTCAAATATAGTATCAGAAGGAGAAGAAGGTATAGAGGTTTCTGCAGTTTGCACGAAATCCATAGGTAGATCACCCTGATCCGAATGCTCTGCCAATCCGATCCGCATAGCATAAACGGCTGCTTCTGTGCGTGAGGCAGCACCTATCTTACCAAAGATATTGCGTAAATGCACCTTGACGGTGTTAGGACTGATATTTAACTGGTAGGCAATTTGTTGATTCGTTGCGCCTGTGGCAACAAGATGCAATATCTCACGTTCCCGTGCGCTTAACGGAAGAGTCTCATTTGTCATAATGATTCTAACTCCGCTTGAATAACAATTACAAGCGAGCAAGTTGTAGGAGTAGCCATGCTATAGTACACTTAATTACATCGCTCGTTCATTATACACGATGTTCAGGCTTCAAACAGGAAAGGAAATAGAATAGAGGCTACAATATGCCTTAATTGTGTCAGTTATCTAAAACAATCCACAAAGGCAATATTGTCGCAACAGAAGATTCATGGTAAGCTTACCAGCGTGATTGTATCAAATTTCTTTATGATTATATAGGAGGTGGCATGACTCGCATCCGTCAATTCTTCATCGTGTTAGCGATCGTATCGGCACTATCTGGCTGTGGAGGAACAGAGACACAACCTTCACAAAATACTCCTGTTCCCGACGCTTATCCTGCAGATGTTTATCCTGCTCCTGCTATTATCCCTCCTGTTCCCATAGACCCTTACCCAGGAGAAAGCTATCCATAAAATACAGAAAACCTCTCAACCTGACATTTTATTAGCGAACTAAAAAGATTACTCCCCCCCCCCGCTCATACACCCGCTCGAACCTGGTACTATCGGCGAAGAGTGCGGGGGTGAGCGGCCCTGAGTGTGACAGATAGATGTGTGAGATTTGCTCGGTGGCGATGAGTTGGTAGATTGCATCTTCCTGGCCAGGAGCGAAGTCGCGGACAAGGTTGGTGCGTGACTTCACTGCTGCCACATACTCCGGCGGGCCATAGGTAAACAATACTGGCGGCGTACTTGTCCAGCGCCCGGTTAGCGGCATCAACCACCAGCCACCATCATTACCGCGATCGGCAGTGGAGAGCCAGGGCGCAGCGTTGATCAAAAACCGCGCATCGGCGGGGGTGTGGTCGGCAATCCAGTCAATGGCCTGCACATCGGCGGGGGTGGTAAAGACGGTGGCGGGATTAATGACGTTGCGCAGGTTCCAGGTGCCCCACAGCGCCAGGCCGATCAGCAACGGTGGCAGCAGGTAATCAGCTCGCAACGTTAGCCAGCGCAGGCGCAGCGGTGGTGCCTGGATGCGCAATGCACTGCTGGCCGTCGGTCGGAGTGC
>DAOTWD010000023.1:0-5462 GCA_034435975.1 Chloroflexaceae bacterium
CATAGGCAGAATGGCGCCTCGACCGAAACGACCGGCGGCCACCTGCTCGAAGACGCGCATGAGGCTCCCCGGGGCATTGCCGCACCCTGACGTGATGCATACAGCCTTAGGGTAGGGGCGCAGCGCCGCTGCGCCCCCACCGGGCGGGGGCGGCGCCTGCCCACCCCCTTCCACGGGCAGGCCATAGGGGTGCGCCCCGGGTGCTCTGCTCGATTTCCATCTTGACAAGACACTACAAGTATGCTACAGTTTAAAGGAATAATTATGTGATAAGAACACAACCGATAAAAAGGTTGTTTTCGCTCACGATTCCTACATTGTAACCACTCACCGTTGAGCCGTCTCTCTGCTGCGCATGCCATTGCAGAAGGCGGCTTATTGTTCCCCTGCCGTTCCGTCGTTACCTCCGTCGTGCCCTTCTCGTCGTACCATCATCTTCGCAACAGAGGTGCATGATGACCACCATCTCCTACCCTCATCCGCGTCTGAGCTATCCGCTCGCGCCGCTGGCCATCCTGACGCTGATTACCCTGCTCCTCACGCTGGTCCGCCCGATTGCCATGCCTGCGCCGGCCCCTCTGCCGCCGCCCATCCTACCGGCAACGCCCTATGCCCGCGCCGATAGCAACGTCTTCATCGAAAACCGGGGCCAGTTCACCGATGACCTTGTGGCAGCGCTGCTGGCCCGAGAGGCGCAGTTGGGCGTTGGGCGCGATGGTCGCTTGTATCTGGCGGTCACCGGCGCCCCGCCGCTCACGCTGACCTTCTCCAGCGAGGGGTATACACCGCAGCCGCAGGTGACGCTGACGGGGCCGCTGGCAACGCGGGTCTCGTTCCTGACTAGAGACAATATCGACCGCCATCAGGCCAACGTGCCGGTGTGGGCGGGGGTGCGGATCGCCGGGTTGATTCCGCAGCTTGCGCTGGAGTTGACCGTTGAAGAGGGACGATTGCGGCTGCGGGCCACTCCTGACGGCGCGCCCGACCTGGGCGCAGTGCGCCTGCGGGTAGAAGGGGCGACGGTGGTCGGTATCAGCGACGGTACACTCGAGGTGCAGGCGGGCGAGCGTTGGCTGCGCTTGCCATTGCTGGAGGTGGATAGCGGGGGCGCTGCCACCTCCCAGTTGCCAACGCCGATGCTGCTGGCGCAGCAAGAAGTTGGGGCGCCGTTCGCGCCTCTGGGCGCGGCGGGGCAGGCCCACTCGTCGGCTGCACCCGCGAGCGTGGCCCATCTGCTCGCTGCGAGCACGTTTTTGGGGAGTCCGGGAGGCTATCTGGGTAATAGTAGTGATACTGCGGCTGCGCTTGCTTTAGACGCCCAGGGCAATGTCTATGTGGCTGGAGAGGCCGGGTCTGCCGACTTTCCAGTCGTTTCAGGAGCGTATGACTCAACGTACAACTTTGGTGATGCATTCATTGCCAAGTTGAGCAGCGATTTGACTACTCTTATCGCTGTGACTTTTCTGGGTGGAAACACTAATGTAGATCAAGTTACTTCCGTTGCTGTCGATGTCCAGGGCAACGTGTATGTAGCAGGAGAGACTTTGTCCAGTGACTTCCCAACCACGGCAGGTGCTTATGATAGCCTTAATAGTGAAGGTGATGGATTCATCACTAAGTTAAGCGAAGATCTGTCTACTCTCCTCGCTTCTACTTTTCTTGGCGGATCCAGGAGTGATAGGATAAATTCTCTAGCTCTCGATACCCAGGGTAATGTGTATGTGGCTGGAGAAACTGTTTCTTCTGATTTTCCACATACATCAACAGGTCTTCTGTCTTGTACGAGCCAGACCAGAAACACCTTCGTTACCAAGCTGAGCAGCAACTTAAATAATCTTCTCGCCTCTAGCTGCCTCAGCATGGTGAACAGAGCTACTGCCCTCGCACTCGATGCTCAGGGCAACGTCTATGTGGGAGGGTATACTGAGTTTCCCGGCCCACTGGGCACGCCGGGGGCGTACGATCCGACGATTAACCACTCTTGGGATGCTTTCATTGCCAAACTGAGCAACGACTTGAACACGCTCGTCGCTTCCACCTTCCTCGGTGCGATACACTCTGATATGATTGAAGCCCTTGTGCTCGATGCTCAGGGCAATGTGTATGTGGCAGGAAGAACTGATTCTCCCGACTTCCCAACTACCCCAGGGGCGTATCAAAGCTCTACGGATGGTACCAATAAAGGATTTATCAGCAAGCTGAACAGCGATCTAGCCACTCTCCTGGCCTCTACTGTCGTTCGTGGGGTCACTACTATCAACGACCTCGTCGTTGATGCCCAGGGCAACATCTATATGGTTGGCAGCACTGGGTCGACCATCTCTCCAAATACGCCCTCTCCAACTACGCCAGGGGCGTTTGACCAGACGCACAATGGCGAGTCGGATGCCTTGATCAGCAAGCTGAACGGCGATCTGACTACTCTCCTTTATTCCACCTTCCTCGGCGGAAGTGGTTCTGAAGGTGTGGCCGATCTTGAGCTTGATACCCATGGCAACGTCTATGTGGCCGGAAGCACTGGTTCTATCGACTTCCCGATCACGTCAGGGGCGTTTGACCAGACGCACAATGGCGGGGCGGATGCGTTCATCAGCAAGCTGAATGGCAATCTGAGCAGCCTATCTGCAGCCACGTTCCTTGGAGGCAGTAGCGGCAGGGATAAGGCAACCGCTCTTGCCCTCGACACCCAGGGTAATGTTTATGTGGCAGGAGAAACCGCCTCTGCTGTCTTCCCGACCGGTTCGGGGGCGCTAGATACGATACACAACGGCTCTTTCGATGCATTCATCGCCAAGATGAGTGGTGACCTGACCTCTCTCATCACTGCCACTTTCCTTGGCGGAAGTAATATAGATAAAGTCACCGCTCTCACTTTTGACCCCGGGGGTAATCTTTACGCGACGGGAATAACCTATTCTACCGATTTTCCGACTACTCAGGGGGCATTCGATCCGACGCACAACGGCTCCTCCGATATTTTCGTCGCCAGACTGAGCAGCGACCTGAATGCCCTGTCTGCAGCCACTTTCCTTGGTGGGAATAGCCGAGATGAGGCTATGGCTCTCGCCCTCGACATCTGGGGTAACGTCTATGTGGCGGGGGAAACCTATTCTGCCAACTTCCCGGTCATGCCAGGAGCATTCGATACGGCAGTTGTCCATAATGAAGGGTTCATCGCCAGGCTAAGTAGCGATCTGACCCAGCTCTCGGCTGCCACCTTCTTCGGAGGAGTAGTATCACAGATCGCTGCTCTCGCTTTGGACACTCAGGGCAATGTTTATGTGGCAGGGAGTGGCGGTATTATCCCTACTACGCCGGAGGCGTTTGATACGACGTATAACGGCTTAAGGGATGCGTTTGTCGCCAAACTGAACAGTGGCCTGACTGACCTCCTCGCGTCCACCTATCTCGGCGGAGGTTATTACGATTGGGCAACCGCCCTTGCCCTTGACGATCAGGGTAATATCTATGTAGGAGGGTACACCAATTCTGCCGACTTTCCGACTACCGCAGGGACATATGACCCCACGCACAACGGATGGTTTGATGTATTCATTGCCAGGCTGAGCAACGACCTGAGCACCCTTGCCGTTGCAACCTTCATTGGTGGGAGTGATCGTGAGGAGATTACCTCTCTCGCCCTTGATACCTGGGGTAACGTCTACGTAGCGGGCACCACCTCATCTGCTGATTTCCCGACGACGCCAGGGGCGGTAGACGAGGTTTACAACGGATCCGAGGATGTATTCATCGCCAGGCTGAACAGCGATCTGACCGTCCTTCCCGCCGGGACTTTCCTCGGTGGCAGTGTTCTGGACCGAGCAACGGCTCTGGCTCTCGACCCTCAGGGCACCGTCTATGTGGCGGGTGAGACCAAGTCTGTCGGCTTTCCGACCACGCCCGGGGCGTATGATCGGACGTACAATGGTGGGGAAAATACCTGGGAGGGCGGCGATGCATTCATCACGAGACTGACGTTTACCTTTGCGAAAGTTGCCCCATCCCGCAATGCGACCGGTCAACCCACGAGCCTGAGCTTGCAGTGGAACGCTATTGCCGCTCCTGTTAACCACTACCGCTACTGCATTGCTACTACGGTTGGGTGCACCCCGACCACCAGTGTGGGCATGGCCACGAGTGTAGCGGTGACAGACCTGACCCGCGGCGCTACCTATCATTGGCAGGTGCGCGCTTGCCTCGACAGCGGATGCAGCGTGTATATTGATGCGGACAACGCGCAGCATCATGCCTTTACCGTGGCAACACTGCTATCTGCTTTTAGCAAAACTGCGCCAGCCAACAATGCCACCGGCCAGCACGCCAGCCTGAGTTTGCAGTGGCAAGCCGCTGGCGCCGATGTTAACCACTACCGCTACTGCATTGCTACTACGGTTGGGTGCACCCCGACCACCAGTGTGGGCACGGCCACGAGTGTATCGGTGAGCGGTCTTGCACCTCGCGACACTTATTACTGGCAGGTACGCGCCTGTGCCGATAGCGGCTGTGCAGTGTACCTTGACGCTGATAACGGCCAGCACCATTCCTTTACCGTAGCGGCGCCGCCGCCCTCCACTACCCCGCCCGAAGCGGTAGAAGTGATGGAAGAAGTGATCGGCCCCAACGGTGTGACCCTCTCGTGGAGTCCGGTGTCAGGACAGTTCGACCATTACCGCTACTGCATCGCTCCCGCCCCTGGCTGCACGCCAGCCATCTCGGTGGGGACGGCCACCAGCGTAACCATTCCCCTAAGCGGCGATGGAGCGGCTGGCAGAGCCGTCGCTCCGGCGCAGCAAGCAGCCTTGCAGCCCGGGCAGACCTATTACTGGCTGGTGCGCGCTTGCGCCGATAGCGCGTGCACGGTCTACACCGATGCCAACAATGGTCAGTATCGCTCTTTCATTGTGCGCTTCGCGGTGTACCTGCCGCTGACAGTGCGCTAGGATCGCGGCAATAAACGCATGTGCATGGCCTGCGGAAGTTTGAGCTTCCGCAGGCTATATGTTCCAATGACTGCATGAATGACTGGAGTTCGGCCTCTAATGCAGAGAGGTGCAGGATGACTGCTATTTCCTACCCGCGTTCGCATCCGACCGCGCCGAAAATGCGACCACCCGACAACTCTATCTGCATCTTGTAGATGCCTCGCTGAACTATGACATAGTGACGTTGGAGTGAGGCAATGGCTATGCGGTATGGAGCACCGTCTCGCGCCGAACCGCCTCCTTCCTTCACAGTCTGGGAAGGGGGCGATTCGGCGCAAACGGTAAGTATCCTAACGAAGCCTTGCCAGCGACCATGAATCGGTCAGCGAAGGCCTAGCGGCGGCGTAAGCGCTGCTACCTCGTCGGCGCGACCGGTGGCTCTACCGTGATGGCCCCCAGCGTGACCCACGGGCCGCTGTTCCCCGCCACGTCCAGCGTCTGCACGCGCAGCAGGTAGCGGCCCGGGGCCAGAGGATCGGT
>DAOTWD010000024.1:0-13134 GCA_034435975.1 Chloroflexaceae bacterium
AAGCGCAAAGCGGTCTGAGCGCAAAGCGGAAAACAGGTCACCCTTGCTCGCCTTACGCACACCCTTTTCGCTCTCAAACGCATCACGCCCCAACGTTCCTCTGTTTTGCGCTTCAACGCTTTGCGCTTCAACGCTTCCACATAGGAGATCGTTACTGGCGGCAGGTGCCTGCTCGTAACCGCCTGTTCGTGAGACGCACGCTTGCGAAAGGCTATAATAATATTTTCTTGTAAAATTGTGTCTTCAGTAAAAGCACTGGAACGCGACTCAAAAATATGAATGACAGTGGGAACACACTGACGGAGAAATTCGCGTCTAAAAGGCGCAAAATATCTCCCTGAGCAGAAGCTGCGCGGAACGATAAAACAGGCACGGCCCTGATCAGCCAGCAACCGGGCAGCAAGGGCCATAAAAATGGTATAGACATTCGTGCTGCCCGCTACGAGACTGGCCGAGGCACGCGCACGCGGGTCGTTCTGGTTCAGCTTAAAATAGGGTGGGTTGGCAATAACAACATCGTAGGCTGGCTGCAGGTCTGCCTGGCAAGCCAGCGTATCAAACAGCATACCTTGACGGGCCATACAGCAAGCCAGAATCGCATCAGCCTGGATCACCCGCAGATGAACGTGGACACCGTGGCCGCGAGCGTAAGCAGTGGCCACGTCCAGCGCTGCGCGGGCGCTGGCACACAACAGCGGGTCGATCTCTAGGCAGTCTAGAAAGAGTTCACGACATGTACCGTCATGGACGACCTGTTCAATCAACGCACAGGCCAGCGTTCCCGATCCCGTGGCGGGATCGAGGATACGCACACCATCATGCAACATGCCACATTGTCGCGCCATAAACTGCGCAATCGGTGCCGGAGTCAAGAACTGACCGTGCTGCTGACGCTCCTGCTGCGACCGGTGCTGGAGCGCCTGTCGCCCTTGCTGGAGGCTATAGGCAACTGGCGTTTCGGTGTCGGCGATACTTTTCAGGCGCATGGGCATCTGCTTTCAGTTACTACTTTCTTTGTGTTCAAATATACCCAAGAGTGTATTTTGTTCACTTCCGATATTCCTGCTTCGTTCTGTAGCGCCTACCTAATTGCAGGTCTTACCTCTCTGGTTACCGATCTTTGTGGTGATTGTAGCATATCTGGTCGGAAAAGCCGCAGCATTGGCTTCCTGCCTTTACCCGATCGTGCATCTTCTGGTAAGATATGGATCAATTGGCTCGGCAACGCCGCGCATAGCTGCACCTGGCGCGACATGGTGGTATAATAAGGGTTACTATGCAGTTTCGTATAGCCAGGGCGCAGCGATTAATGACCAGCACATTCCTGTTTGAGGAACAGATCCTATGAGTATCTATATTGTGCAACCCAGGTCGCCCCTGGCAAACAGTACGATTGAGTTGATTTCAACCAGGCTGGCTCCAGCCAGTCGTCAGGCACAGGTCGAAGAGATCCTGGCTTTGCGCCGCGAAGATCCGGTTGATCAGGACATCCAGCGCTGGATCGAGGAGTCGCTGCCCCATGGGGTGACGCGTATTTCGCATAACGATCAACACGGAGGCATTAGCAGTATGACGGTCGTTGATATGCCCGATGCTGAAGCCGACCGTATGCGCCAGGAATTGCCTGATATTCTCATCGTGCGTGACCGCCCGCTGGATCTAATTCATCCCCGACAATCAGCAGTGGCAGCCACAGATACTGTCAGTACGGCTGATCTCTGGCATCTGAGGGCAATTGGTCTGGAAGCAGCACGGGCGCAGGGCTTTACGGGTACCGGGCAGGGAATCACGGTCGCGGTATTGGATACTGGCGTTGATGCGACCCACCCGGAACTGGTCGGGAAAATTACGGCCACCTATGGCTTTGATGTAGCACAGTGGCAGGTTCACCGCCTGGAAAAAGCAGAGGATACGCACGGCCACGGCACGCATATTGCAGGGATCATTGGTGGGAAGACCATTGGTGTGGCACCTGGGGTAGATATTATCAGTGGGATCATGTTGCCGTCAGGTCAGGGTCGGCTCTCAGATTTCGTGCTGGCATTGGAATGGGTCGGTACTCAGCCCGAAATCCAGATTGTGAATATGTCTGCGGGTATTGCTGGCTATTTGCCCGAAATGCGCCCGGCAGTCGAAACACTGGTCACTGTCGGGGTCTTGCCAGTTGTAGCGGTAGGGAACGAGGGGCGCAATCGAACGCGCAGTCCTGGCAACTACATTGAAGTCATCTCGGTGGGCGCAATGACCCGCGAGCAGCGTGTTGCCAGCTTTAGCGGCGGTGGTATCCTGGTGGCGGAAAATCATCAGTATATCGTTCCCGATCTGGTGGCACCAGGTGAGCAGATTTACTCCTCTATCGTAGGTGGAGGCTATGCGGCCTGGGATGGTACCTCCATGGCCACGGCCGTAGTGTCGGGTGTGGCGGCGTTAATGCTTGAGAAATATCCTGATATTACCGTGACCGATCTGGAAGAAGCATTGGTGCTATCCTGCACCGATCTGGGTATACCAGAAGATCGCCAGGGACGAGGGTTAATTCAGATAGGGAAACTTGTATGAAGATCGATGATAAATATAACAGCAAAACAGATCCATTACTCCAACAGGCTCTGAGTAATGCAGGAGAACGCGAAGTGTTGCGGGCGGTGATGGTGATCGGTACCGACAGTCAGGAGGTTGAACATGGTTGTGCCCAATCGAAAGCACCACAGGTTGATCCATCACAATTTTCTTCACGCCTGGACTATCGCAAAGCACTGATTGCGCAAAAGCAAAGTCAGGTCGCCGATGATATGCACGAGGTTTTGCAGGCACTGCATGATCTGTCGCTCTCAACCCGTGGGGGGACGATGGGCAAAACGGTGGTTGTGGAAGGCCCGGCGTCACAAATCCTCGCTTCGTTGGAATTGCCGAGCGTTTTGCATGCCAGTTTGGATCAGGAAGTAAATCTGATAGAACCATATCATGCTGATGCACAAGAGCGTGATCGTGCATAGAGCGATCCATCAAAAAACGTACTTTATCCTACACTCACTGCTGCGCCACAAAACGGCTGCGCTAACGTGGCACGATCAAGTACGTCCAGATGTCATGACATTCGTCATTGGAGATACTTAAACCGACGGTATACCACATCTGGGTCATCACTTAATATTCCGGAACGTAATCACACACAATCGACCGGCTTTGCCCATGGACAGGAACACTGGGAGGCTACTGATCCCTGATGCCGACCCAGGATGTCAGCATCAGGAACACAGTGCTATATCCTACCTGGTACCCAGCCTTGCAGCCTGTAACTCACGTCTCTGCTCATCTTCGGGGCTTACACGATAGACATTCCACACCAGGCCCGTCACTTCCATCAGGCGGATGATATAGGCCGAGAGATCTATCTGCCACCAGCGCAAGCCATGAAACGCTGATCGTGGAAAGGCATGGTGATTATTGTGCCAACCTTCGCCAAAGGCGAAAAGACCGACTATCCAGTTGTTGCGACTGGCATCATTCGTGTTGAAAGGTCGCTGACCGAAGGTGTGACAGATCGAATTTACGCTCCAGGTGATGTGGTGGGTCAGGAAGACACGCACCAGTCCACCCCACAGAAACCCGCTCCAGCCCGCAATCGCCAGTGGAATGAGCAACCCGGAAACAACCCAGATTAACCATGTGCGGTCGACCCAGGCTACAAGCGGATCTTTCGCCACCCATTTACCATAGATATCGGGCTGGGAAGCATGATGCCACATCCATCCCACATGGGAATGCCAGAGACTAACCAGCGGACTATGCGGATCGTCCTCTTCATCCGAATGCGCATGGTGCTGAATGTGGGTTGAAGCCCAATCACTTGGCTGCCCTTCGATTGCCATCGTGCCCAGGATGAGCAAGATCGCCTTCATGACAGGTGATGTTTCAAAGCTCTTATGGGTCAACATGCGATGATAGCCAATAGTAATACCCAGACCGGAGAGCAGGTACAGGCCAATCATCAATGCCAGATCAAGGCCATTCACATAGCGCTGCCAGAGTAAGACGATGGCATATATAGTGGCGAGAAAGGGGACAACCACCACAACCAGTACCATCATCTTCTGCGCAAACGGTTTCTCAGGTTTCGTTCTGTGGACTTCAATCACGACGGTACTCCTTAAAAACCCCACCAAATGTATGCAATGCTGTTCCGGAAAACGTTTGTCCGCGAAGGAACCTCTGGCGGGGACGTGTCTTTCCCAACCACTGCACCTGCACGGTTACTGCCATACACACATTATGTACAGGGCACAATATCTCCAAATACACCCGAATCTCAGTGTAGCAGTGATGTCGCAGCGTGGGAAGTGCTAACAGACCAGTCGAGAGATAGATAAAACGAGAGGACGCAAACCAGGGGCATCTATCGTGCGACCTATGACTGGCGTCACTCGTGCATACCCGCCTGTTGCGCAAGTAACGCCGCCTGCGTACGATCACGTACATCAAGTTTATGCAAAATGCTACTGATGTGATTTTTGACGGTACCAACGCTGATCAGTAACTGTTCACTCATTTCTTGATTCGTCTTGCCTGTTGCGAGTAATTTCATGATCGCCAGTTCGCGCTCGGTGAGCAGTGCCAGACGATCCGTGGCACGTGGGGGAAGTACTGGTTGGGCGTGTGTGCGGGACAGGCGGCTGAACTCACGTAACACACGCGGGGTAATTTCCGGTTGGAGCAACGCATGACCAGCAGCCACTGTTCGTACCGCCTCAGCCAGTGCTTTATGGTCAACATCCTTGAGCAAGTAGCCGCGTGCGCCGGCTGCCAAACCGCCAAACACATTTTCATCATCGGCAAACGTAGTCAGAATAATCACCGCCGGGCGCGGGCTGCGGGCACTCAACTGGCGTGTGGCCTCAATCCCATCCATCCCTGGCATCCGAATGTCCATCAATACCACATCGGGAGCGAGTACGGATACCAGATGCAACGCTTCTGCGCCATCACTGGCTTGCCCAACCACCTCCATATCCGGTTTACGATTCAGCAAAGTCTGAATACCAGTGCGCACCAGTAACTGATCATCGACCAGTAGTACTCGGATTTTGTTGTTCATTGCTTTGTTGTATCGAGTGGTAAGCAGATATCTAGCCCAAAGCCACCCATAGGGTGGGGCCCGGCAGTCATCGTTCCACCTGATGCCTCGACCCGTTCCTGCAAGCCTATTAGACCATATCTGGCAAGTTCCTGCATCATACTCGGTATCATGGTGTTGTTTATACTAGAGCTTGAGCGCAGATCATCATTGTAAATATGTAAGCTGACCTGCTGCTGGCTACAATGCAGGACAATCTGAATGGCTCGCACATACGCATGTTTACAGGCATTGGTCAAGCCTTCCTGAACAGCCGCATACAGAACATCAGCTATACCTGATGATATGTGCATAAAATCACCATCAAGCTGCAAGGTGATCGCTACCTGGGTTGCAAGCTGACATTGCTGCACCAGTTCCTGCAGAGATTGCGGCAGAGTCGAGCCATCAATCACGTAATCGGTCACAGGGGGTACCAATACATACTGCCAGGCAACACGCAGATGGTTCCGTGTTGCGATCAGATAGTCCAGCGCCGCTGCCGGGTCTTCCTGCAAAAATTCCTCAGCCAGTTGGAGCCGCAGGTTAATAAGCATCAATTGATGACCAAGGTGATCGTGCAATGTATGGGCCATGCGTATCCGTTCGGCAGCGAGAATCAACGCTCGCGCCTCTGCTTCTTGACGATCCAGCTCACCGGTCAATTCTCCCAGGCGTTTCATACGTAATTCATCCTGGTGCCGGCATTGCAGTTGATGACGCGCCATCCACAACAACTCAACCACCACTGTACCCACAATCGTAAAAATCAGCAGGTTGGTAGTATTTTCCTCAAGATTAGTTGGCACCAATCTGAGAATGGTCACACTGGTTGAAGTTTGCACTCCAGCCAGGAAGGCAATGATCTGCATTGCAGAGAGGCGCAACGCAATTTGCCATATCACCAGCAACATGCCCAGAAGCAGCGGTAAAGTATGGGTTAGGAGTACGAGAAACAGCACCACCACGACCTGCCCTACCAGAGCGGCCTGCACCCAAAGAGGATGTTTAATCCGCTGAGTCAGTGCATAGATGAGCATCAGCAATGCGCAGAAGAGCAATGCCGGCCAGATCCGATCAGGTATGGACGGTGATTCAAGTAGGATAATCGGCAAGGCACAGATCACAAACACCAGTGGTAGCACCCACGTTAACACTTTGTAGGGGATGGCCGGTAGCACCAGATCGTCAGATCGTCCGGGGCTTGAACCAGAAGGACAGGATCGAGCCAGCGCCATCCCACCCGGTGTCACTTTGCCCAGATCCAGGGTACCACTGCGCAGCATGGTCACCGTTGTGCGTAAATGCTCTATCGCGGCGCTGCTGGCTGCACGCGTCTGCGCTACCGTAACTTGTAGGCGTGTCAGATTGGTTTGTGTCTGATTAATTGCTGCGGCGATATTCTGCTCAGCACACAACAGCGCGGACTGAAGCTCGCCCGCAACTGCCTGTATCAACCGCTGTCGCTCTTCCTGGATGATCCGCTGACGGGTATTATGGAGTTGTTGGGTCAGAGTATCATAGTGTTGTTGCAGGTGTTGAAGCATCTGGTGGGCCTGCTCGTAACGTCGATGCTGGCGCGCATAGGCAATCGCCGCAATAATGACACACGTAGCCGGGAAGAGAACCATCAGATTGCTCTGCAGCCAGTCGATAAAACTGGCCGAAACCATCAAGATCGTGCCATTCCACATGAACCAGACACTACTCGCAAACGGGATCCAGAACCAGGGGCGCAAAAGGTAAATGGCTTGCAGGACGATCACCAGATAGACATAATCGAAGAGCGGCACGGGCAAGATAATCTGTCCTGATACAGTCAGACCACATTGTGTTGCCAGAAACAACAGTTGTTGCCACGGACGCAACTGCCTGACCGGCACGAGCAAAAGAACCATTCCATGGAGGCCAGTTAATCCCACTACAAGCCAGAAGCGCGTATGTTCTCCAGCAGCAAGCATGCGCTGCAAGACCGTAATCGAACTCAGCGGGAGTACCAGTAAGGGTAATACAATGAGTGCCTGAATGACAGGCGGGTATGGTGTGCGTATCATATGACACTGTAAGCCATTATATGAAACCTCTTCAACCTGACTATAGTGTAACACAAAGCACGCCAGAACGTAGCAATCAACATCCCGTACTGCCAGACATCTCTACGATACTTGTACAACGTAACCCCAAAATCGTTCAGGTAGGGTGATTCGGAGGGACGTTGTCCCTCCGGGAGGCTCCTCGTTTCGGCCCGTTTTGAACAAAGGGAACGAGTGCAGGAACTGCAAGCCCCCGTGCCCCGGCCGAGATGAAGTCTCGTTGGAGTACAGGCATCGAAGTCAGTGTATAATCATAGCTCATGGAATCACTGACTGTTCTCAGGCATCCTATGCCCAATCTGGCAATTATTATTGTCTCCTGGAATGTGCGTGATTTGCTGCGGCGCTGCTTGCATTCTGTGATGGCTTCCCTGGCGCAGAGCAGTATTAGCTACCAGATTCTGGTGGTTGACAATGCCAGCAGCGACGGTACGCCGGCTATGCTGTACACAGAGTTTCCAGAGGTACAGGTCTACGAATCAGGCCATAATCTGGGATTTGCCGCCGCCAATAACCTGGCTCTGAACGCCCTGGGTTTCCGCAACCAACATGCAATGTGTCGCCAGGCTGCGTCAGTTGATACACCACACCCGGACTACATTCTTCTGCTCAATCCCGACACCGAGATCGTCGCCGATGCGCTGCCGCAACTGGTCAGCTATCTTGCTGCACACCCCGATCTGGTGGCCGTTGGCCCGCAGTTGCGCTATGCTAACGGGCATATGCAATCTTCACGCCGTCGGTTTCCTTCTCGACTCACGTTCTTCTGGGAGAGTACACCCCTGGAACGTTGCTGGCCAGGGAATCCCTGGTCATACCGATATCATTGCCTGGACTATGATGCCCATTGTGTGCAACGGGTAGACTGGCTAGTCGGTGCAGCTCTGCTGGTACGGGGTACCGCCGTTGCCCAGGCAGGCTTGCTTGATGCGCGGTTTTTTCTGTATAGTGAAGAACTGGAGTGGCAATATCGGCTACAGGCAACCGCTTCTCGATTGCAGCCAGTTGCGAATCATCGATCACTGGCGCTACACCCAACACAGCGGACGTCATCCGCCATTGCCTATCTGCCCCACGCTGTTATCATCCACTATGAGGGGCAGAGTAGTGAACAGGTGCCTGTTGCCCGACATCTGCATTTTCAGCAGAGCAAACTGCGTCTGGCATACCTGCTCTACGGCCGCTGGTTTGCACTGGTGGTACGTGTGTTTATACTCATCTGCTATGGCTGGGAACTGATGAGCGAAAGCATCAAATTTGTGCTTGGACATAGACGCCCGTTGCGCCGCCAGCGCATCGGCGTCTATGCCACTCTATTGCGTAGTGGTCTGCACTCAGGACATCACCCCTGATCGAGTATCAATATCACTAGAGAGGGACACATGACCTCTGAAAAACGACATTCGCTACCTGACGAACAACGGTTGCCAACTCCTCAGCGCTGGTCACCGCTCAGTAATCAGTGGGCCGCCCCTTTGACCGACAACTGGTCACTGCGCCCACTCGACGAGTTTTGCCAGGGACACTATCCCCATGATCATCCGGACTGGCGGGCCACGCCTATTCCTGGTCACTGGCAGCAACATCCGGGCCTGGAACACCACACGGGGCGAGTGGTATATCGTTGTCACTTTGATCTTGACACACTAGGTACGAGCCATCCAGAGTTTCACGAACGGCGCACTGCCGTGGATACCAGGTTCTGGTTGCGCATCAACGGTGCCTTCTACTGGTCACAGCCCTATTTCAACAGCGTTGATCTCGGTCGGCACGAGGGCTATTTCATCCCGTATGAACGAGAAGTGACCCACTGTATCGCCTCTGAAAACACCGTGCTGGTTGAAATTGAATGTCCCGATGAACGCAACAAGGTTAACAAACGCATGATTACCGGTGTCTTCTCACATTGGGATTGTATTGACCCACTCGCAAATCCGGGTGGGATCTGGCTACCGCCAGAACTGTGCCAGAGTGGGCCGGTACGACTGCATGCCGTGCGCTGCCATAGTGAGTCGTTCACCACCCAGTTTGCCCAGTTGCGCTATGCGGCACGGCTCGATGCACACCATGCTGGCCCGGTTCTGTTACGCTGGACACTGGCTCCGCTTACCTTTGATGGGGCCGTACAGGTCGTTGAGCAACGCCGCATCCTGCAGGCTGGCCCCCAGGAGATCTATGGTCTGCTCAAGTTACGTGATCCGCGTCTATGGTGGACACACGACCTGGGCAATCCCGATCTGTACACCATTACCCTGGAGATTCTGCATGACCGTATACTCAGTGATGCCGCCAGTTTTACCTTTGGCGTGCGGCACTTCGAGTTCCAGAACTGGATTCCCTATCTCAATGGCGTGCGCTTTCTGATCAAAGGCAACAATTATGGGCCTAGCGACATGCGCATTGCCTCCAGCACTATCGAACGATGTGAGTACGACTTACACCTGGTACGTGCAAGCCATATGAATCTGCTACGCGTGCATGCCCATGTCGATCATCCTGCGTTCTATGCTGCGGCTGATACTGCTGGCGTGCTGCTCTGGCAGGACTTCCCGTTACAATGGCTCTATCGGCCCACCATTCTCCCAGAAGCACGGCGACAGGCGCGGGCTATGGTGCGTCTCCTGTATAACCATCCCAGCATTGTTGTCTGGTGTATGCATAACGAGCCGGTCTTCGTGAGCGATACCAATGATGAAACACTGATGACGCGCCTGCGTACATACCATACGACCCTGGGCTTTAGCTGGAATCGGGATGTACTCGATACGCAACTGAAGCAGGTAGCCGAACAGGAGGATCAGCAGCGCCCGGTTATTCGTTCTTCGGGTGAACTGTATGTGCCACGGCTACGTGCTGGAACCGATGCGCATACTTATTTTGGCTGGTATCGCGCTTATGGCACATTACACGATGCAGAAATTCTGTTGCAGCGCTTTCCTACCAACTTGCGCTTTATCACCGAGTTCGGTGCCCAGAGCTTTCCCAACCTGGAGAGTTGCCAGAAATTTATGCCTACTGACATCAACGCCATTGACTTTGAGTATCTGGCGCAACGGCACGGCTTTCAAGCCGAGATTATGAGCAACTGGATGAACTGGCGTGCGGCTGGTTCGCTGCAAGAATTGATTGATCTGTCACAAGACTATCAATCCTTTATCAACCGGTTCTACATCGACCGCCTGCGCTACCACAAGTATCGGCCAACGGGTGGAATCGTGCCTTTTCTGTTTTGCGATCCCTATCCGGCCATTCTGTGGAGTATTGTCGACTACTGGCGTATACCGAAACGCGCATATGATGCCATGCGTATGGCTTTTAGCCCGCAGTATGTCTTTACGATTTTCTCGCCGCGCATCTATCATGTAGCAGAACCGATCACGTTACCGATCTATGCCGTGAATGACGCCCGTTATGCTATTCCCCATGCGCAGGTGCTGGCACGCCTGACGGCTCCTGATGGTACGGAGTTGGCAGTGGTGATGCGTACCGTGGAACTGGAAGCCGATTGTCTGGCAAAAGAGGTGGATCGCCTGCGCCTTACCCCTGCTCAACCGGGACGATATGTGCTTGAACTGAAATTAACCGGTGTTCCACATGAAGTCTGGCAAGCTTACACCATTGATGTGACCTGATATGTTACAATAATCTCACATCAGCAAAGTAGCGCTTTGCGCTGTGTGTGAAATCCTGTCTGTCAATGATATCGAGAGGATGTTATGCCTATCTCCCTCTATAAACATACGGCGCTCACCTGTCCAAACTGTGGCGGCAATTTCCAGGCTGCGGTCTGGTTGCTGCTTGACGCCCAGGAACAACCAGAGCAAGTTGCAGCCTTGCGCCAGCATACCCTCAACTGTGTCACCTGTCCCCATTGCAACCATATAGCCCCGGCTGCTGCACCATTGCTGTTCCACGATAGGATCACTCGCTGCGTTATTGTTGCGCCCATGCCCGATGTAGCCGAACATGTCTGGCGCGATCAGGTGCGTGACTTGCATACCATGCTGGTAGAGAGCTTGCCAGATGAACAGCAACAGCCCTATCTGGGCGATGTGCATATTGCGCAAGACCTCCCTGGCATAGCCCATATTCTCGCAAAACTGACCCGCCGCCGCACACGGAATAGTACTGCTGCACCGAACAACAGCCGGTCGATATTGACTTCAGCGTCAGTAGTGACTGGCCCTTCTCTGGTGACGACGTCTATGTCCAATAGCACTGTCGAAACCAGTGCCCAGATAGCCCTATCCGCTTTCCTCAACGCCAACACAGACGCTGAATTACAGACAGTGATCGCTATGCATCCCATTCTGTTGCAGCCTATCATCGATCCGTTGATCGTCCGGCTTGCCAACATAGCAGTTGAACAGCGCGACTATGATCTGGCAAAGGGATTGGTGCAGGCACGCCGTTTCCTGGCCGATCTACGCAGCAACAAAGATGTCACCCCGATCACCATCGCCAGGACACCGCCTACAGACAGTACAACCGCTGCTGACCTGACATCGCCGACCCTGCCCACCGATGCATACCAGGCTTTCCTACTGGCCGATTCAGCGGCAGCGCTCAGACAGGCCATCCACACCTATCCAATTTTGCTGGAACTATGGGTCGACAGCATCCTGATCCGCACCATTGATCAGGCACTGGACGCCGGTAACGACCGTCTGGCACTCGATCTTGAGCAACGGCGCGAACTGTTGGCAGATCTCGTTCAGCAGGAGCGCTAGATAAATGGAGCAATCTATGCTTAAACGAACACCACTTTACACGCAGCACGTAGCACTGGGGGCACGTATGGTTGCATTCAGTGGATGGGAAATGCCAGTACAATACACAAGTATTCTCACTGAACACGCCACCGTGCGCAACGCGGCAGGCCTGTTTGACATCAGCCATATGGGTCGTTTTCTGGTCAGCGGGCCAGATGCGGAGCCGTTCTTGCAATATGTAGCCACCTGCGATGTGACCCGGATTGGGCTTGGGCAATCGAACTATGGCCTGCTCTGCCATCCCCACGGCGGTATTGTGGACGATATTTTCATTTATCACCTGCCCGATGAGTACATGGTTGTCGTCAATGCCGCCAATCGCCAGAAAGATTGGGACTGGTTTGAACAGCACGCGAATGGCTTTGATGTGGTGATTGATGATCACTCTGAGCAGTGGGCAATGCTGGCAATTCAAGGCCCGGCCGCAGAAACTATTCTCGATCAGGCTGAAGACGTGCAGGCGGCTGACCTGTCCTATTTCCCATTCCACGCGGTTGCACTCTGTCGGCTCTTTGGCGTTGATGGCCTGATCGCCCGCACGGGCTATACCGGTGAGGATGGGTTTGAACTGTTCTTTGATGCCGATCACGCTATACACGTCTGGGAGGAACTGTTGCGAGTAGGTACACCAGGCGGCATCAAACCTTGCGGCCTGGGTGCCCGCGACAGTTTGCGCTTCGAGCCGTGCCTGGCGCTCTACGGCCACGAAATTGGTGACGATATTAACCCCTATGAAGCCCGTCTGGGTTGGGTGGTCAAGCTCGATAAAGGCGATTTTATCGGGCGTGAGGCGTTGCAGCAAGTGAAAGCCACCGGGCCAGCCCGCCGACTGGTGGGCTTTGAATTGCTCGGACGCGGGATTGCACGGAACAACTATCCGATTCACAGTATTACGGGCGAACCGATCGGGTATGTTACCACTGGCATGCTTGCGCCAACGCTGGGTGTACCTCTGGGCCTGGGATATGTGCCAATTGCGTTCAGCAAGCCGGGCAGTGAATTTGATGTGATCATTCGTAACAAACCGGTACGAGCGCGGGTTGTCAAAATCCCTTTCTACCAACCACGCTACAAGAAAGGGGCGTAGCGCGTCCCTCCGGGGCGCGAGGCGCGGGCGCGGCGAACCTGGGAGCACGTCCCTCGGGGGCGCGAGGCG
>DAOTWD010000025.1:0-8731 GCA_034435975.1 Chloroflexaceae bacterium
GCCTCTCGCTCGATAGCGATCACAACGCGGCCATCACCATTCTCAACCGGGGCGGACAGCTCCGTTGGTCGTTACGCTCGCCAGAAGGCGGGTTGGGCCAAGAAGCCGCGCGGCTTTAGCCCCTGCGGAGTGTCACATAACACAGGTTATGCAATGGGATGCCCCTCCAGGCTGTCGGCAATAAGAGGAAGTAGGGAATAGGAAGTAGGAATTAGGGGTCTATTGAAGCACTGCGCTCCTCGCTCCTCTTTCCTAAAAAGTGGTGCGCTTTCCGCTTTCCGCCTGGCAGCGTGGGCGTGCTATAATGAAAATCAGGACAGCATCGTGCTGCGATGCTGGGTCAACCTGACTACTCCAACGCGACTTCATCGCGGCCGGGGTGCGGGGGCCTGGCACGAAGAGAGGGAAGAGGAGCGAGAAGCGAGACCTGCGCTTCTTACTCCTCATTTCCCACACCGCGCTCCTCCCTCGGAGGGGCGAAGTCACGCCGTGGCTCCTTACCCAGGGGATGTCTCGTTGTCGTACTACCACCGTGTATATCCTGGCAGATAGGAATTCATTGGCATCTCATGATGATGTACAACACGAGATACGTCTGTGTTAGCCCAAAATCAACCGATGCACAACCATAACCAGCGGCGCTTTGCGCCGTTGCGCTTTCTGTGGCGACTGTTGCTGGCCTTTGTGAAGCTCACCTTGCTCACTGTGCTGCTGCTCATCGCCAGTAGTCTCTGGCTGTACCATGTCTATAGTCAGAATCTGCCCGATCCTGAACAGATCGGACGGTATCGTTCGTTTGAGACGACGCGGATCTATGCCCGTGATGGACAGACATTGCTCTACGAATTGATCGATCCCCAGGCTGGACATCGCACGGTCGTGGCTTTCGACCGTATTCCACAGATACTGAAGGATGCCACGATTGCGGTCGAAGACGCGGGCTTCTATGAGAATCCCGGTGTTGATCTGCGTGGCATTGTACGGGCGCTCTGGCTGAACTACCACAACCAGGAGATTGTCAGCGGCGGCAGCACGATTACCCAGCAACTGGTGCGCAACATCTTGCTGCCGCCTGAAGAGCGCCTCGATCTGAGCTATGAACGCAAGCTACGTGAGGCCATTCTGGCCTATCAGGTCAGCCAGATGTACAGCAAAGACCAGATTCTGGCGATCTATCTCAACGAAGTCTATTATGGTGCACAGGCCTATGGCGTGGAGGCAGCAGCACAGCAGTATTTTGGCAAGCATGTCTGGGACTTGACCAGCGGTGAAGCGACGTTGCTGGCCGGGTTGCCCCAGGCACCCTCGCACTATGATCTGTTTACCAATATGGATGCAGCCCGCCAGCGCCAGCGTATCACTCTTAACCTGATGGTCAAAGCGGGGTATCTCACGCCATCCCAGGCGGACGAGATCTACGCCGAGCCAATCATGTTGGTACCCCCAGCAGCCAATATTGTCGCCCCGCACTTTGTCTTCTATGTCCGCGATTTGCTTGAACGCCGCTATGGTTCGCAGTTACTCTACCGTGGTGGTTTGCGGGTGATAACCACGATTGATCTACACTGGCAGGCTGAAGCGCAACGTATTGCCCGCCAGCATATTCTCGAAGGTGCCCACGGCCATCCACCGCTCCGTGAGCGTAATGCCCGTAACGCGGCGGTTGTGATACTTGGATCTGATGCGCAGGTGCTGGCAATGGTGGGGAGTATTGACTATTATGACCCGACGATCGACGGGCAGGTGAATGTCGCGCTCGCACCGCGCCAGCCTGGTTCAGCGCTCAAACCGATCGTCTATGCGGCTGCGCTGCAACGTGGGTGGACGCCAGCGACTGTTATTTGGGATGAGCCAGTGCGCTATGAACTGGCGGACGGGGTGGTCTATGAGCCACGAAACTATGATCGGAGCTGGCATGGCCCGCAACGCTTGCGTATGGCGCTGGCGAACTCGTTGAACATTCCGGCGGTGAAGGCGCTAGAGTTTGTTGGGATTGAAGACTTTGTCGATCTGGCAACGCGCATGGGCATTACGACCTTTGATGATCCGTCTCGCTATGGATTGGCGATGGCACTGGGGAGCAATGAAGTGCGTCTGCTGGATCTGAGTGTGGCCTATACCACGTTGCGCAACGAGGGGCGTTACCGCCCTCCAGCGGCGATCTTAAAAGTGACCAACAATCGTGGTGAGGTGATTGAACGCTGGGTATTGAGCCAGGGTCGGCAGACCCTGGGCCAGCAAGGTGAGCAAATTGCCTATCTGATTACCGATATTTTGAGCGATGTAGCGGCGCGCTGGTATATGTTTGGTCGTGGTAATGTCATGGAGCTACCTGATGGACGCCCCGTGGCAGTCAAGACTGGCACGAGTAACGACTGGCGTGACTCCTGGGCAGTGGGGTATACCCCCGATGTCACGGTTGGTGTGTGGGTGGGAAACAATGATAGTACGCCAATGCAGGAAATTGCCGGGGCGAATGGGGCGGGGATGATCTGGAGTGACGTGATGGTGGCCTATCATCGCGATCGCACGCCGCAACCATTTCCACGCCCGGCCGGGATTATCGAACAGACAATATGCGGCGATACGGGTGGTCTGGCGAGCCAGGCCTGTCCACGTCCGCTGGTGGAGCGGTTTATCGCTGGTACTGAGCCACGGCAAATCGACGTGGTGTATGAGTCTTTTCGGGTTGGCGGCAATGGCTCCTGCCTGGCGACAGCGGCGACACCATTGGGTGAGGTGCGCGAGGTGACATATGCGATGTACCCGCTCCGATTCCGCGATTGGGCTGCCCAGAACGGTGTCGCCCAACCGCCGACTCAGCCTTGCCCGCCACCGCAGCCCATTGCTGATCACGAGATTGCCCGGTTGTCAGCGGTAAGTGAGACGGGGACGATAGTGGGCGATCAGGTGTTTATCAGGGGCACAGCACGCTATGGCTACACCCTCGCCGTCGGAGCTGGTGCGGCTCCCCAGGATTGGCTCACCATCAGTCAGGGTATAGGCGCTGACGAGGCGCGCCTGCTGGGGGTGTGGTATCTGGATGGTGTGGCCCCCGGCGACTATACGCTACGTCTGCTGGTGACAACCCCTGATGGGTATCCTGTTGTCGATACCCAGGCGTTACGGATCGAAGGGGTGTCGGGGTAGTGTGGTTGTCTGGGTATCGATAACATCATTCGCGTGCCTTGCAGCTTTCAGCGTGATGACGTCCCTGGCGCGTGTGCTGCGGCCTGGCGAGAAGAGAGGGAAGAGGAGCGAGAAGAGAGAACCCGCGCTCCTTACTCCTTCCTCCGAGTGGAGGGTGTGCAGGATGATACAGGAATAACGTGTCATCGTGTCCTCGCATCGTTTCTCCATTTGACGTGATCACCAGAACCGGTTTAGAATACGACCGGTTGTATGGCGATCCTGAAAGAATTATAAAGAAACTGGCTTCAGGCTTTATTCTGGGTAGCAATTCGTCCAGGCTAAAGCCTGGATACTGGTTTACCATCGGGATAGGCTTGCTATAGCCAATCCAGTACAGGCGCTTCCACGATCGCAATGCCAGCCGCATCATTTTCATTCATGTACAGAACGTATGCGGTCGAGTGAGTACAACGCCTTGTTCGCCTTGCGGCAGCGTGGAAGCTGCTCCTTTCTGCCGAAGGCGAACAAGCGAACAGACATACCACTGCGTATGTTCCCCTTATAGTTAGTCGATGTATGCGAACAAGCATCTGGTTTGTGCGTCATGGGCAAACGCTTGCCAACCAGCAGCGGCGCTATCAAAGCCGCAGCGATACGCCATTGACGGCCTACGGTCAACGGCAAATCTGTGCTCTGGCTCAACGCTTGCAGCGTATTCCCTTTGATGTCGCGCTGGTCAGCCCGACCGAACGGACACGCCTTACTGCCGGTGCGATACTTGCTGATCGTCCCGGCGTCATGGATATTATGGCACCGGCATGGAGCGAGACCGATCATGGTGATTGGGAGGGGTTGACCTATCACGAGGTGCTGGCACACCATCCGCACATGGTGCAGCAACGCTTTCATGACGTGCTGCACGGCAAAGCTACCCACGGTGAAAGCCTGGCCGAGGTTGCTACCCGCGTAGCCCGAGCCTGGAGCGACCTGTTACAGTCCTATCATGGCGGGCGGGTACTGGTTGTCACCCACGCGACACCCATCCAACTGGTGCTCTGTATCGTTTCTGGCTTGCCGGTTACGCGGCATTGGCAGTGGCGGATTGACCTGGGGAGTATTACCGCGCTTGATGTCTATGCTTCGGATACGATCGTGCGTATGGTGAATGAGGTTCCGCGGATCGCGGTCTCGAAAGAAACGTGAGGCGAAGAGGCGAAGACGTGAAGAGACGAAGAGACGAAGAGACGAAGACACCGTGCGCATCCTCGCATCCTCGCGTCTTCGCCTCACGACAACAGGGCTTAACATGGATGTTCATATAGTGACAGGAGGAAAGAGGAGTGGATTACACGGATCAGGAACTGCAAACGACCCAACTGGCGACCCAATATGCCCAACTGGTCGCCCTGTGTGCTGCTATTCCGAAGGCCGATGAGTCAGCTCTCGCTGCTGCACAGGAACGGCTGGATAGTCTGACCAAGCCGCGTCAGAGCCTGGGCCAGATAGAAACACTGCTCCTACGCCTTGCGGCCAGCACCGGGCAGGTATGTCCCCGTCTGGATCGGCGGGCCATCCTGCTAGTGGCCGCCGATCATGGTGTGGCCGCTGAAGGGGTGAGTGCCTACCCGCAGGCAGTCACGGCACAGATGGTACTCAATTTCCTGGCAGGAGGGGCGGCAATCAATGCCCTGGCGGCCGCCGCTGATGCACGTATCATTCACGTCGATGCCGGTGTCGCCAGTGCTATGCCCGATCATCCCGCACTGCACCGGCTGAATATCCGGCGGGGGACAGGCAATATTGCCCGTGAGCCAGCAATGGATCGACACGAGGCGCTGGCAGCACTGCTGGCAGGTGTGACGATTGTGGAGGCGGAGTGGCGTAATGGCCTGGATTTGCTGGCGCTCGGCGAGATGGGGATTGCCAACACCACGGTGGCAGCAGCATTGACCAGTGCTTTCACCGGTGCCCCGCCCTCTAGCACAGTTGGACGGGGTACGGGCATTAGCGATGCCATGTTGGAACACAAGCGCCAGGTGATCGCTACCGCGCTTCAGCGTAGCACCGATCTGCTGGCGGCGATGCCCAACTCCGACACGACCTCGGCAGCTACCTGGCTGACATCCACGCAGTCACAGGCGTTGAACCGGTTGTGCCAGCTCGGTGGACTGGAAATCGCGGTGCTGACCGGGGCAATCCTGGCGGCGGCAATGCGGCGTATCCCCGTGCTGCTCGATGGTTACATCACCACCAGTGCCGCACTGGTGGCGGCTGATCTCGCTCCAGATGTACGTCTGCACCTCTTTGCGGCGCACCGCTCGCACGAACCAGGCCACGCACTGGCACTGGCGCATCTGGGCCTGACCGCCGAGGCGCATGCCGGGCCGCTGTTGCAACTCGATTTGCGACTGGGCGAAGGCAGCGGGGCCGCGCTGGCGATGCCCTTGCTCGTCAGTGCCACACGCCTGATGCGTGAGATGGCAACCTTCGATGAGGCCGGGGTATCGAAGAAGAAGTGAGGCGATTCCAGGCGTTCGAGCGTTCAAGCGATGGAGCGGAAAGCGACTGAGCGTTCAAGCGGAGAGCGCGGCGTAGATCGAATCGCGAGCGGGGATCGGGCGGGACATTGCGGGCATCCGCAAAGGGTGCCGCGACCATATCATGATGTGATTCGGTGTAGAGTCATACATACCAGTGCGGACAATGTGTGGCGATGCAGAGCGATGACCTGCCATGTCTCTCTATGGCAGAACAAGGATCGGAGGGGCGACCCTCGTCGTCGCCTGCATTGATATGCATTGCAGGACAACGATGGCGATGATAGCCATGATGATCGTTGCGGGGTCATGTACGGCGATGGGGTCGAGGCGACGAGGCGAGGAGGCAAGGAGGCATAGAGCGCGGCACTCCGGAGCGGGGAGCTGTCGTTCCGTTTCTGTCTAACGTCAACGACAGACGGCGGGCGATGACACGGCGCGGGAAACACTCTTTTTTAGCGCACAGACTAGCTCGCCGCTGCCAGGGTTGCCAGTACGACCACCTCACTTATCTCACATAGGGCACCATAGGTATCACCTGTTAGCCCGCCTAACACACGGTTCCACCAGTATGCCAGCAACAGCACGCTGCCCCACACCAGCAACCCGGCCACAATGCCGCTCAGGGGTGCAACGCTGATCGTGATCAGCAGCGCTGCCGCTGTAGCGGCGAAAAAAGATCGCTGCCCGCCCGTCTGAGACTGGAAAGCGTGTCCCAGACCATCGTTGCGGGCCGAAGGAAACCAATGCAAGCCATAGACCTGTGCCCAGCGACCCCAGACTGGCGCCAGTATTACTGCACGCCACCAGTTATCGTCGCTGGCCTGTAACCAGACAAACTTGAACAGCAACACCGCCACCACTGCCAGCACACCCATCACGCCCACTTGACTATCGCGCATAATAGCCAGCTTGCGCTCACGCGGTCGCCAGCTCATCACCGCATCAAAGGTATCACTCAAGCCATCAAGGTGTAGCCCGGCAGTGATGATCCCCCAGACGATCACAATGCCAACGGCACGCACCCCCGCATCCCAGACAGTGCCAGTTAACCAGCCCACCGGTAATAGCAGGAGACCGATAATAAGCCCGACTACCGGGAACCAGGCGATGGCGCGGGTTATGTCCTGCGTGGTGCTGGTTGCTGGTGATATGGGCCATGGGAGTAGTGTCAGAAAGCGTACGGCGGTTGTCAAAGGCTGCATGTGTGCTCCAAGTTGCTGTGCAAGTCGGTGATCCATCGCGTATCCTTACAGAAAAAGCAGAAATACTCACGGTTCGCTCATTTTTTGACTGAATTTGAAATACGATAACCTATCGGTATGGCCGAAGAACTGACTGTAACCACGGAATGCGTGGACGATATTCCACTTTTGATCACATGGATGGAGCGCATGGGAGTGATCACCTTGACGAATGAACACTTTCCGGCGCATGGGAACTGGCAAGGACTGGACCTGGGACGCGTGCTGGTCGGGTGGTTGGCGCACATTTTGTCGGAAGCGGACCACCGGCTGAACCAGGTGGAGGAGTGGGCTGCCGGGCGCATCGAGACGTTGAGCGGCTGCCTGGGCGTAGCAGTGCGGGCCTTGGATTTCAGCGATGACCGTCTGGCGAGCGTGCTGGATGCGTTGAGTGAGGACGAAGAGTGGGCGGCTTTTGAGGCGAGTCTGAACCGCCGCACGCTGCGGGTCTACGACTTGAGGCCGGAGCGCATCCGGCTTGACAGCACGACGGCGAGCGGATACTGGCAGGTGAGCGAAGACGGCCTGTTTCAGCTGGGCCACAGCAAGGATCATCGCCCGGAGTTGCCGCAGTTGAAAGTGATGGTGGCAGCGCTTGACCCGCTGGGGATGCCGGTTGCGACCCAGGTGGTGGCGGGGAACCAGGCCGATGACCCCTTGTACATTCCGGCGATTGAGCAGGTGCGGGCAGGTTTGGAGCGGCGTGGCTTGTTGTATGTCGGGGACGTCAAAATGATGGCTCTGGCCACGCGTGCGCATCTGCAAGTGGGCCAGGACAACTCCCTGGGACCGCTGTCGGCGCTGCAGGTACCGCCAGAGGAGTTGGCAAGGGCTTTGCAGGCGGTCTGGAACGGCGAGCAAGCCTTGCTGAGCGTGGAGCGGCCGAATAGCGAAGGGCAAATCGAGAAAATCGCCGAGGGCTATGAAGTCCAGGCAACCCAGACGGCCGTCGTCAACGGTCAGGAAGTGAGGTGGAACGAACGCCGCCTGTTCATCCGTTCGTTGCTGCAAGCCGAAGCGGCTGCAACTGCCCTGCGCAAGCGGCTGGAGCATGCGGCGGAGGCCTTGCAGGCGCTGAATGAGCGCAAGCAAGGCAAAAGGCGGCTCCCCGATGAGGCAGCGCTGCGCGAGGCGATTGCAGCCGTTCTCAAGCGCCATCAGGTCGAAGGGCTGCTGACAGTGCACATCACCGAACAGGTTCAAACCCGGCAACTTCGCAAGTATGGCAATCGTGCCGCCGCAACCCGCCTGGAGCGAACCTTTTTGGTCGCTGTCCAACGCAACGAGGCTGCCATCGCGCAGGCCGTTCGCCTGCTGGGATGGCGGGTGTATGCCACCAATGCCCCGCAGGACAGGTTGTCCCTCGAACAGGCGGTGCTGGCGTACCGGGCCGAATACCTGGTGGAACGCAATTTCGGACGCCTCAAAGGCAAACCCCTCTCGCTGACTCCGATGTACCTGCAAGACGACCAACGCGCCACCGGCCTGACGCGTTTGCTTTCGATCGGCTTGCGGGTCTTGACCTTGATAGAACATGTGGCGCGCAAAAAGCTGCAACAGACAGGGGAAAAACTGAGCGGTTTGTACGCCGGCAATCCCAAGCGGGCCACCGAACGCCCGACCACCGAAGCGCTGCTGAGAGCGTTCGAGGGAATTTTTCTGAGCTTTGTGCAAATAGACGGACGGTCTTATCGCCATATCACCCCGCTCTCTGAGCTCCAGCGCAAGATATTGGACCTGCTCGACATCCCTGTAAGCATCTATTCCTCTCTGGCGGTCAATTCTGTAAATCCACCATAAAAATGAGCGAACCAAGAG
>DAOTWD010000026.1:0-22871 GCA_034435975.1 Chloroflexaceae bacterium
GCTTTTGCGCTGCTACGTGCCCAGCAAGATGCACGTCTTATCATTCTGGGTGAAGGAAAGGATCGATCAACCCTTGAACAGTTGGTTGCTCATCTCGGCCTTGCTGATGTGGTGCAGTTGCCAGGTTTTGCTGCCAATCCTTTTGCTTATTTGGCTCATGCGCAACTCTTCGTCCTCTCCTCAATCCATGAAGGGTTGCCTGGAGTATTGATTGAGGCTCTAGCATGCGGAACCCCAGTGGTCGCAACCGATTGCCCTAGTGGACCACGTGAAATTCTGGCTGATGGGAAATATGGTATGCTTGTGCCAGTTGGGAATGTACGTGCGTTGGCTTCGGCAATGGTCATCACTCTACAGCATCACCGCCCGATTCCTGATGCCGCGCTGGAAGCGTATCGTGACACAACAGTAACTCGTCGCTATCAGGCTTTGATCGCTGATGTCTTGCAGAAAGCTTAATCGTGAGTGATGTTATGCCATGTTATATTCTAGATTATAGATTGCTGTGCATGGCACCCGATGCAATAAAGCGGTCTGCTTAATGGGAAATAATATTTACATACGATTTGTGCGCTATGCTCTCGTTGCACTGATTTTGCTATTCCTTAGTGTATCTCACCAGTCGGTTTGGGCTAAAATCTCTCTGAACATGGGAAATTTAGGTTTAGTATCATTCTACGCCAAGCAACATGATGGGCTTGAACGAACAAGAGCATATATAACCTATGCGTATGATCATAACGAGCAGCGAGCAATATACGCCTTGGCATTGTTGGAAATCTTAGAACATGGTGAGGTCTATACTTCAACTGCACGTCTCATAAATGATCCATCCTGGTTACTCCACCAGGGTATTCGTGATATTTATGGCCGAAACCCTTCTTTGTGTCGTGAAAAATGTCTAAAACGTGTTCTTGAGATTGATCCTCGTAATAGTACAGCCTGGTTTTTTCTTGGACGTTCTGTACATATTAAAGGTGAGTCTTTACTTGCTATACAATACTATATTGAATCTGCTACACATAATAGGTATGAAAAACAATTTACAGAAACATATACTCGTAGTTGGTATGGCCCTGAGTCAGCCAATTTAGCTTCAACTTTACGTTACCAATGGCTTGCATATATGGATATACGTAACTGGTCTGATGCAGAGTTGATCGCCCGCCAGTTGATTGAGCTAAACACTGAGTTAGCTGAAGGTTGGTTCTTTCTTGGACAAACACTTTACAGTGCTAAACAAGTGGAAGCGGCTGTGACTGCATTCGAGAAAGCCGTAAGACTACGCGGCAATTTTGAAGAGTATCTATTTTTGGGCCGTGCTTACCGGGATTTGGGTGAGATTGATCGCGCTATAGGTGCCTATGAACAATCGGTGCAACAACGCTCACGTGATGCAGTTCTCCGAGAATTAGCACAAATACACATAAATCACACTGGCGATCTTGCTAAAGCCGCTGAACTACTGCAACAATATGCCTTACAGTTGCCCAATCGCTGTTCTGAAGCCCTGCAATATTGGGTACATACAAGTGAAATGATGTTAAAGATATCAGAGCAGGATAATGCATGTAATTTATTAAGCAACATTATTGCGATGCAGTGTTCATTGGATCAAGCGGAGCGTTTATATAATCAATATTGTGAGTATTAACATGTCTTGTTTAGTTATCAAGCCTAAAACATTTTTATTTCCTTGCCTCAACACATTTAAACACATAGATATTGGGTTCAACCTTCATGTTTTAATTTTCTTCCTTTCTTTTGTTTATGCTTATGCTCTTCAATCACTTCCTCTGCTAGAATACAAGGATAGGATTAACTACCTAAACTATGCATCCTATTCTGATGTAATATTTTTTATGTATTTAAACCGAGGATTACCGGTATTAATATCGAATGAACCTGTGTGGCTATTAACAAACATTGTTTTATCACTAATCTTCACACCGGAAACCAGTTTAAGGATTATTATTTTTAGTAGTGCGTTCATTTTTTCTTATATTTTTATAAGGATAAGTCCATATAATGTTTTCTGGTTACTTTTGTTTTTATTGACTCCTTCTCTTGTGAAAAATTTCATCATACATCTTAGACAAGGATTAGCTATTGCTGTATTTTTAATAGGTTTTTATACTCAAGGCCGTCTAAAGAGTTGGTTTTTAATAAGTATAGCCGCCTTCATACATGCAAGTTTTTTTCTTTGTATTTGCAATCATAGCATTACAATTAGTCCTTAAAGCTCAACGTTTGCCAATTATTGCTCATTTATCTGTTAGTTTGTTTGTGTTTATAATACTAACTATATCATCAGGAATTATTGCTCAACTTTTTGGTGCCCGCCAAGCTTCTGTGTATGTGTTTCAAATGACCGATGTCTCTGGAATGGGCTTTATTTACTGGTTGGTAATATTTGGTTTATTTTTATCACAAGGAAAATCTTTCTTTTTTCGACATGCGAATACGATAGCGGTAAGTATAACTCTGTTTTATCTTGTTTCATATTTTTTGATCGAAGTAACGGCACGTGTGTTTGAAAGTGGTCTGCCGCTAGTACTTATGACTGGTCTGGAATTAACTGGTTGGCGTCGTGTTATCTTTATTTCTAGCTATTTGCTGTTTGCTCTGCTGCAATGGACATTACAGGGTGGTATGTCCTCATTCTTAGCTTGAGGCTGGGGGAATATAATTGTGAAAATACTACACATCATAACTGGTTTGGACACCGGAGGCGCAGAAACTGTTCTTTACCGCTTAGTTACCACTGATAAAGAGAATAATCATGTTGTACTGTCTTTGTTAGATGGTGGTGTATACGGTGAACGTCTAACTGCGCGAGATATTCCAGTTTATACGCTTAATATGATACGAGGACAGATTAATCTTCAAGCTCTGTTACAAATCTATCGCTTAGTCCGTAAGATTGATCCCGATCTGGTTCAAACATGGATGTATCATGCTAGTCTTCTAGGTGGAGTTGTTTCGCGTATCGCAGGTAAACGTAGTGTTGTATGGGGTGTTCACCATTCTGATTTAGATCCAAAGTATATATCACGAAAAACGCTGTTGGTTACACGTCTCTGTGCTTATTTGTCTCATGTAGTACCAAGACTAATTATATTTTGTTCACAAAGAGCTTCGGAAATACATATTAAATTAGGGTATAATCAAAAAAAAATGATGGTAATTCCTAACGGATATGATGCTAATGAATTTAATTTTCATAACGAGTTACGTAAGAGGTTGCGTACCGAGTGGGATATACGATCGGAAGAAATACTCATAGGCATGGTTGCCCGATGGCATCCACAGAAAGGTCATGCTAATTTAATTGCTGCATTGGCGGCATTAAGCCAAAAGTATAATAGTAAATGGCGTTGTGTGCTTGTGGGTCCTAATATAGACATTAAAAATGATACGCTGGTAACTCTATTAAAGCAATACAATGTTTTTAATCAAGTCTCTCTTTTAGGTTCACGGAGCGACATATCATCAGTAATGAACGCCTTTGATATTCATGTACTCTCCTCATTTGGCGAGGCGTTTCCAAATGTTGTAGCAGAAGCGATGGCTTGTGGTACACCATCAATCGTGACGGATGTCGGCGATGCAGCTTTCATTGTGGGCAATACTGGTTGGGTTGTGCAGCCTGGTAATGCACCTGATCTCGCTGATGCAATGCATCAGGCCATTCTGTCTATGGCGAATGACGATGCGTGGAACGAGCGTAAAATTGCCTGTCGTAAACGAATAGTAGAAAATTTTAGTCTAGAAAAAATGATTAAATCTTATAATGATGTGTGGAGATCGATTTCCCTCAAATAAAATAAGACGGACGTAAGCTTCTGGTAGACTACAACTCGGTTAAATCAATACAGAAAAGAGAGAACTAAAGTACCTAAGCTATAATTATGAAAATGTTTCTTCTCAAGCCGTTCTCAATACCAATGGGGAGACTATGGCAACAATTAAGAGTATCATCCTGGTTGTGAATGCAGATTGGTATTTTTGGTCGCATAGATTGGCTTTGGCCCAGGCTCTGCGCAATACCGGCATTGAAGTGGTTGTGGCAGCGGCTATCGAAAGAAATTATGATCACACCATTCGTCAGGCCGGCTTCCGTTTTATTCCCCTTAAGTTACAGAGACGATCTGTTAATTTCCTCACCGAGATGCGTAGTCTGTTGGAACTACGGCATATTTATCATGAAGAGCAACCAGACATTGTTCATCATTTCACTATAAAACCTGTCATCTATGGATCTCTAGCTGCACGGGCGGCTCGAATACCCTTTATTGTTAACACGATTCCTGGTCTTGGGTATACGTTCTTAGCCAACACACAAAAACGTCGGGTGATTCGCAGGGCTGTATTAATTGCTTATCGTGCCGCTCTGATGAGCAAGAATTTGCGGGTGATTTTCGAAAATCCAGACGATCAAAGTTTGTTTGTTCAAAAAAACGTAATACCTTCCTATCGTACCAAAGTTATTCGAAGTTCGGGAGTAGACACTAATTTGTTCCATCCTGTACCTGAACCTCATGGCCCTCCCATTGTGCTTTTAGCATCACGCCTATTATGGGATAAAGGTATTCAAGAGTTTGTTGATGCAGCCCGGTTAGTAAAAGAATCTGGTCTAATATGTCGTTTCGTACTGATTGGTATCCCTGACATCAAAAATCCTAATTCAGTACCAGAGGAGTCACTACGACAATGGCACGATGCCGGATTAGTAGAATGGTGGGGATTCCACAATGATATGCCAAAAGTTTTACAGCAGTCAACAATTGTCACCCTGCCAAGTTACTATCCGGAAGGCGTGCCGAGAATCCTCTTAGAGGCTGCCGCTACAGGACGTACAATCGTGACAACAGACACTCCGGGTTGTCGCGAAGTTGTGCAGCATAATGTTACAGGACTGTTGGTTCCACCACGACAGAGCAGTCCACTGGCTGAAGCTATTCTGATAGCTTTAAAAGATCCACAGTTGCGAGAGCGTCTAGGATCAGCAGCGCGTACACGTGTGGAGCAAGAATTTGAGGAAAGCTACGTGATTGCCCAGACAATAGCTGTCTATCGCAATCTAACAGGTGATCAAGCGTTTCCACTACTAGCAAACTAATGCGAAACGTTCTGCTAACAGGTGCAACAGGTGCTATAGGGCCGAGTGTTACAAAAGCCTTCTTTGATGCTGGTTATAATGTCCGCATATTAGCACATTGTAAGGCAGATTACAATTCACTCCCAAGTGTTCAGATTTGGCAAGGTGATGTCACTGATACTCTATCGGTAGAATCAGCTTTGGTTGGGATTGATGCAGTAGTACATATGGCAGCCCTGCTTCATATTATTAATCCACCTCCTGAATTGCGCACAAAATACGAGCATGTGAATATCAGAGGAACCCAAATAGTCGTCGAAGCAGCGCGTAAAGCTAAAGTTAGACGGATAGTCTTCTTTAGTACGATCGCCGTCTATGGTTATAGCCATGGTCTACTGCTCAATGAGGGGGTGGTCACAAACTTACTGATGGTGTCTGCCAATACCTTTTAGCAAAAGGCAAGAGTACATCATTGTCAGTAACTTTATGACCACGACCGCTCAATGAAACAAGCCAACCACATCCCGATTCATATTATGCGCAGACAAAATTAGCGGCCGAGCAGATCGTACTAGCAGCCGAAGGTTTAGATAATACGCCACTTGGCACTGTCCTACGACTTAGTGCCGTCTATGGTTCACGAATTAAGGGCAATTATCAACGCCTGGTTCAGGCTCTGGCGAGAGGAATATTCGTTCCGATTGGCAAGGGGGATAATCGGCGCACAATTATCTATGACAAGGATGTTGCCCGTGCTGCACTACTGGCTCTCGTGGACATCCAATGTATCAAGTCAAGTTTAATTCATTTGGTATATAGCAAGCCTGAAAGATTCATAAAGCAACAATGTTCGGGCTTCAGCCTGGACGGAGCTAGACCTAGGCTGAAGCAGGGACTCCGGTTTACAATCGGGATAGGCTGACTATATAAATTAAGTCACATGATACGTGTATTTTTTCTCATCCGTTCACTGAACTATGGTGGAGCCGAGCGCCAGTTGATTACCTTGGTGCGTGGCCTTGATAAAACGCGATTTGCAATCACTGTAGCTACCTTTTATGACGGAGGCAAATTAAGGCCTGATCTCGAATGTATTGAAGGTATACGTGTACTCTCAATGCATAAAGGCGGACGATGGGATGTGTTGCCCTTTTTATGGCGACTCTGGAACACAGTGCGAACTATACAACCCCATGTCATCTACGGCTACATGAGCATTGCCAATGAACTCTGCCTGCTACTTGGCCCACTGGTTGGATCTCAAGTTGTTTGGGGGTTGCGCATGTCAAATATGGATCTAGAGCGTTATGACTGGGCTGTTGCATTCGGCTTTCACTTAAGTCGACTGCTTTCACCCCTGCCCACACTTCAAATTGCCAATTCATATGCTGGTCGAGATGATTACGTACGGGTTGGCTATGCTGGTCGCCGAATGACTGTGGTGCCCAATGGGATTGACACAACACGATTTCGGCCTGATAGGGAGGCTGGACATAAAGTGCGAGCCGAGTGGTCGATTCCACTTTATATTCCGCTCGTTGGTATGGTTGGGCGGATTACAGCTCAGAAAGACTACGCAACCTTTTTGCGCGCTGCTGCGATCTATGTTCAGCATGACCCACAAACCCGTTTTGTGTGTGTAGGTGACCCGCAACCTCAGGCCTACGCCGACGATATGCGAATACTTGCGGAGCATCTTGGATTAAACAAACAACTGATCTGGATACCAGGTCGTTCCGATATGACTGCTGTTTATAACAGCTTCAATATATTCACACTCTCATCATCATTTGGTGAAGGGTTTCCTAACGTCATTGGTGAAGCAATGGCATGTGCCATTCCTTGTGTCGCTACGGATGTCGGTGATACTCGTTGGGTAATTGGTGATACCGGTCTCGTTGTACCCCATAGCAACCCACGTGCACTCGCTGGAGCATGGGCTACACTACTTGCTAGCGATTCCAGCAAACTAGGACTGGCTGCACGACAACGTGTTGTCGCACAATTTAGTGTTGAGACTATGGTACGTCGGACAACCGAACTAATTGAGCATATAGTAAGCTAAATGATTCGTCTTTCTTATTATTGTTTTTTAAAGATCTATTTATACCCTTTCTTTTTGTTTTGTTATAGTATCTTTTTGAGTACCATTATTGAATATAACCATCCTGAGGTACGTTGGATTGTATTGGCAGTTGGTATTCCTCTTATACCAGCGTCTTTCTTTACCCGCGAAACCAAGTATAATCTCCTAATATCGATAACACTTGTTGGTACCGGCTTTTTTTGGCTGGTTCTCAGTTTGAAGAATCTACTCATTGAGCGACCGGAAGGTATTAACCTTTTCATACCGGGAGCATTGATTATTGTATTCCTTGCCGCTCGCCTCTACGATAGCATCGAACAATTAATATTTATCGAACGATCGTTTTTATTATTTGCAACTCTAAATGTCATCTATGCCATTCTTTTTTATCTAGTTGTGATCAAACTCTTGCCGCAAAGTGTGCTTATTTTTGGCTATAGCCGGATTGATATTATCCGAATTCCAGGAATTTACACTTCACCTATAGCTCTAGGGCCGTTCTTAATTATTCTACTCAACTACTTACTTTTTTGTCGGCCAATGAAAGCACTCAATATTACTGCGACAATTACCGTTATTGCTCTGATGCTATTTACTGCTAACCGAAGCTCATTTTTGCTCTTACTAATTTCTTTAACTGTTTTTAGTATAGTCTCATTTCGGCAGATGACAAAGCTTGCCCCTGTAGTTTTAATAATATTGTTTATTGCTCTGTTTATCCTTCCATCAGAATACTATTTGATGCCAATATCGCGTGTTTTGACAGCGTTTGCGGTTATTGGTGGTGATCGATATATCGACCAAGGAAGCTTCGCTATGCGCTTCTCAAATAACGCCGTTAATCTGGATTTATGGACACAAAATCTATTCAACTTTTTTTTCGGCCCTGGTTATGCGCCAAGGGTGACAGATAGCGACATGGTGACAATGACTATGAATTACGGACTTTTTTTTACTGTTCTTTATTATGGTTTATTTATCGTTTCTGTTATATATTTCAGTATACCAAAATACACACAAAAACCTATGAAAGGTTTACGCATCTTTTTAGTAGTTACCACCTTTGAAAAAATCCTTGAGGGTATTTTTATAGGCGGAGTCACATCGCCTGGTGTTGCTGCTTACTATTTTGCTTTTTTGGGAGCAGGCCTTGCGGTATATAGAAATCAATCAAATGGTTAATACTACAAAAATAATTTTATTACAAATTTTTATTTATATATCAAATCCATGAAAATCATTCATATTATAACTGGCCTTAATACCGGTGGTGCTGAGATGATGCTTTTTCGTTTACTGACACACAGTGACCGCAACAGCTTTAGCCCAATAGTAATTTCGTTGACTAGTCAGGGGCCAGTTGGTGAGCGCATCGCAAACCTTGGTGTGCCAACATTGACGTTGAATATGGCCCGTGGGCACTTCGTACCAAGCCAGATCACCAGACTCGCTGGTTGGATCAAGGCAACACAGCCTGATCTTGTACAGACCTGGATGTATCATGCCAATCTTATTGGTGGTATAACAACACGTCTTGCGTGTAAGGCTCCTGTCATCTGGAATGTCCAAAACAGCGATTTCCACCCGGTAACAACTAAGACTACTACTATTCTTACCATACGTGCCTGTGCAACTGCCTCATGGATCTTGCCCGCACGGATTATCTCATGTTCACATGTTGCACGCACTTTTCACGAGAGGCTGGGGTATGATCAACATAAGTTTGTTGTTATACCCAATGGTGTTGATCTTGATATATTTCATCCTGATCCAGCGTCACGCAATGCTTTGCGTAATGAATTGAAACTACCTTCTACAGTACCACTGATCGGCATGGCTGCTCGTTATGATCCCCAAAAGGATCACCAGAATTTCCTTCAGGCTGCAGCCATTTTACATCGTATTCGACCTGATGTTCATTTTGTACTCTGCGGCAATGATATTGATCCAACCAATATTACGTTGGCTCGGATGATTGAGGCTAACAAATTGCGAGGTGTAGTCCATCTTTTGGGACGTCGGGATGATATGCCGCAAGTGCTGGGGGCTTTTGATATAGCTGGACTCTCCTCGGCCTATGGCGAAGCATTTCCTTTGACCCTTATTGAAGCTATGGCCTGTGGCATACCATGTGTCGTGACCAATGTAGGAGACTCCGCTGAGATTGTAGGTAATACAGGCCGCATCGTACCACCACGAGATCCTTTAGCTCTAGCAGCAGCATGGGATAATCTGTTGACCCTTGGATTGGAAGGTCGTGCCGCATTAGGTATTCAAGCTCGTAAACGTATCTGTGAATTGTGCAGTATTAACTCAGTGGTAAAAAATTATCAAGATCTCTATACCAGTGTGATTAAGCCATGCTGAAACTTTCCATCGTTCGCATCTTAATATCAGTAGTTTTGGTTGCAGCCTTGCTATTGTTCTACTGGCGTCCCTTGATCACTCTGGTTATCAGAAATGCCGCACAGCTTACTGCTTTACACGATAATGACAATGTGCTGATGCTAAAAAAAGCACTACAGTTCCAACCAAATAACCGTCATATCATTTGGCAATGGTCGATGGCACTGGCAAAGCGTGGAGATTACTTCGCCGCCTATGATGCGTTTAATTCGTTGCTTGCCGAACCCAACCTACCGCTAGTGATGATATACGATGCTCTGCGTATAGCTGTATATGCAGAACAGCCTGACCAAGCCTTGAAATTATATCAACAGGCAAATTATCTCCTTCCAATAACTGCATTTGAGGCGAGTATGATGGCCAACTATCTGTTAGAACAGAATGATTTTGAAGATCTAGAATTGTTGCAAACCCTTCTCTGCCATGCTATTCACATTGCATATGATTCGCCAATATGCAACGAGATAGTTGCCAATCTAACTGACACACGCGCCAACGAGAATGATCTAGCTAAAGCTGCGGCTGAGACGCTGAGATGGCGAAGAGCCCCACCACCAAACCATACCACATCAGGCCATACCGCTACCGATTTATCATCTATTAGCCTAGCAACTCATGTTGCAAAAGTTCTTAACTTACATCCTGATCATGTAACTCTAGGAGACGAGCTTTTAGTTAATGGAAGCTTTGAGAAAGTACTACCACTAACCTATTTGCCCACTGGATGGCGTGAGGGTCAGTGGGTCGGTGGAAAACTGAGAGATCCAGGGGCTTTTATCGTTGGTACAGATATAATTACTTCGACTGACAACTTTACACTACGGATCGATGGTCTCTATATAGAAAGAACAGGGACTAATGAACCAGCACGGGCAGGAGTGATTCACGACCAAGTAACATTGAAGACTGGAGCCCTTTACCTCCTTTCTCTACTCTACCGTACTGCCCCTGGACATGATCCTCAGGTACGCATATACTTAAATGATCGTGTGTCAGTTTTTGCAGGCGAACAAATTCTTCCACCGACAAATGGAACTTGGTCAAAATGTTTACTATTGGCATGGAATAGAAATAACAGTGATTTACCAATTCATCTACATCTGCGCATCTTTGCTACAGGTACAGCCTGGTTTGATAATGTATCGTTGCGTGAAGTGCAACTGTATAGGTCACCTGATCCTACAGAGCCGATTTTGCAAGTTCTTTCATCTTTGTATTAGTCTATATTGACCAGAGTACTGTAACTTTATGTTTAAGAGCCTATCCGAAATTCCTGAGATCCACCAAAAGATAAAAGCACACGCAAAATGAAAGAATGCTTCGTAGTATTTACTCTTCTTTTCCCAGCGAATCAGCAGGCGGCGAAAACGGTTCAACCAAGAGTGGGTGCGCTCAATCACCCAGCGCCGGGTTCGATAGCCCAGAATCGTGCGTTTTGCTGTTGCTTCCTCGCCGCGTTAACGCATATGCAGCGTATAGCCCAGTCACTCCAGCACCTCCCGTACCTCAGCATAGTCATAACCTTTATCCAACGCTATGGGCTGTGGCGCTTCGCTCGTCGGCTCCGGCGGCTCGACTACCTAGCTGGCGAGCGTGCTTGCCATCAATTTCCTATCATGCCAGTTGGCACCCACCACAGCGACCGCCAACGGCATACCGTGGCCGTCGGTCAGCAGGCTGCGTTTGGTTCCCCGCTTGCTCCGGTCGGTCGGACAGAGTTCCGCAAAGACGCCTGCTCCGGCCCATTCCTGAAAGTGGTCATGGTGCTTGGCACCTAAGCGGCGCGGAAGCGCCGCCCACTGGCAACCCGTACGGAGCAAATAGAAGATGGCAGTCATGGCTTTGTGGTCGCTCATTCGCGGACAACCATCTTTCTCTTTTGGCTTTGGTGGGGCAACAGCGGTTCAATCTGCTCCCAGAGCGCATCGGGAATCTGATATAGCAACCCTAAATGGCTTGTAAACGAAGGGGCGGTTTTTGTGGTATGCTTTCCCGGAGGCATCGTGAACATACCAGGGGAGGATATACGATGAATACGGATCTGTAAACGTTTCTCAAAACGACCACCAATGTGCGTGAATATCAGCGCGGGACGCGGTGCAGTTGGCGCTCCGGGGCGAACCCTATGCCGCGATCCTGCAGATGCTTCCGGTCTCGAAAGCGTTTATTAGCAAATGGAAGCAGATCTATGAAACCCGCGGCACGGACGGGGTGCGCATCGCCTATCACGGCACGGACGGCTATCTGACGGTAGCGCAACGGACAGAGGTACTGACTTGGATTGCCGCCTAGAACCCCTGCGACATCGCACAGTTGCTCACCCACCTCCAGGAACCGTATGACGCCCACTATCAATCCAATCAAAGCTCCGACGTCCTCCTCCACGCCGGGAACCGGAGTTGGAAAGTGGTGAATACCCAGACTCGGCAACCCTTTTATGGAGTCCTCGACGCTCTGACCAGCGAGATGGATTATAGGTAACGTTGCCTTGGTATAACGTTGCCTTGGTATGTTGAGCGAATGATATCGTGATTGATGAGGACATATAGATGTGCTACGTATCAAGCCCCTGGCAAAGTAGAATTCTATTACTCCTGATCTTATTGATCGGTGGAGTGCTATTGCTTACACCTCTCAATATACTAGTGCATTTGAATATCGCTTCGCTTGCCAGGTTGCACTACGCACCTTCTAGTGAGCGTTATCTGTATGTTCTTACCCGTACCCCAAATAATACTCGTCTTAGGGTACTTACCACAGAGGCCCTCTTGCATGAGGGTAAGTATGAACAAGCCTATGAAATTGCACGTCCACTAGTAACAGACAATCTGATCAATAGTACTACCGCTCAGATCTTTATCGCTGCTGCAATCGCAGTCGAGCATCACGCTGAGGCCGCAAAAGTTCTTGAAGTGGCTTATCCGAGCGGTGAGTTGCCTTTATGGATCCAAGCTAACCTGGTGCCTGCTGAGTTACATGCACAAACTGAAACACTTAAGCTAACTGATCCTGAAATAATAGAACGACTAGCACGTGCGGTCGTGTGGCAACAGGCACTACGTCCATACGGTACTGGTACTGACAACGCTGAAATTACTGAGAAAACAGTTGCCGCAATCCTCAACCTTCCACTGAACCAGATCCGTCTTAGCCCCAATAAGATCGCTAATAACGGATTTGACCACATTGAACCCCGAACGATGCTGCCTTTGCACTGGGAGTCAGTTGCCTGGGTAGGGGGAGAACATACCAATCAAGGCCTGTTTCTAGTTGGTGTCGATCGTGCTGCATATAAGGGAAACTACGCGTTGCGTATTGATGGGATTGGACAACACTATGATCCCACCAAAGAGCCTGCACGCGCAGGTGTTAGATATGTGTCGTACATCACAGTAGCTCCGGGCAGTACTTATGTTATTAGCTTTGTATACCGCACCCAACCTGAAACAAATCCAGATCTGCGTCTTTTTCTCAATTATGATGCTTCTACTCAAGTTGGTGAGCAATGGTTACCAACAACCAACGGCGAGTGGCGACGCGTGCTAATTGTGGCTCGGAGTCGTACTAACCGCCTAGATGCAGTCTGGCCGCTCCTGCGTGTTTGGGGGAAGGGTAGTGCCTGGATTGATGAATTTAGCTTCCAGACACTGACTTTTACTAAACCCATAGATCCTCATGAACCAATTATTGTTTATACAGATCCGTAATTGTAGGAAGGGAACATGAGAAATAATCGCTTGCGCATTCTTTATGTGATCACCCAAGCTGACCATGGTGGTGCTCAAAGCCATGTACATCATTTGCTAGAGAGCTTTCATGAACGATACGATATACATTTGGCGGTGGGAAATAATGGCCCCCTAGTTAAGTCTGCCTGTACTCTACATGTCAACGTACATATATTACCAAGCCTTAAACGAACAATCAATGCGTTTTCGGACATTAAGGCCATCTTCGAGTGTCGCAGTCTGATTCAAGTGTTACGACCAAATCTTATCCATGCACATAGCAGTAAGGCAGGAATTGTTACACGCATTGCGGCAGCATCGCTTGGCATTCCTGTATTATTTACAGCACATGGATGGGCTTTTACACCAGGCACGCCCGTTCTACGGCGAGTCATCGCCCTATTCACTGAGTTACTTACTGCGCCACTTGCTACCTAATATTATCTGTGTCTCTGAGTTTGATCGGCAAATTGCGCTACGCCATAAGGTAGCACGAGATCGACAGCTAAAAATTATCCGCTATGGCCTACCTAACATTCCAACTCTACAAGCACAGCCTGATAAGCAGCCTCCGCGCTTGATTATGGTTGCTCGCTTTAATGAGCCGAAGGATCAGCCAACCCTTTTGCGTGCAATCGCTGCATTGAAGCATGCCATAATCCATGTAGATTTTTTCGGTACTGGCCCTAATTTAGAGAATACACGTAATCTCGCCATAACACTTGGTATAGATAAGCAAGTTACCTTTTGGGGTGATCGGACTGATGTGGCAGAGCGTCTCGCCGACTACCAGGCATTCGTGTTAAGTACACACTATGAAGGCTTGCCAATTAGTATCCTTGAAGCCATGCGCGCAGGGTTGCCAATTATCGCCTCGCATGTCGGTGGTATTCCGGAAGAAGTAATTAAAGGTGAGACAGGCATCTTAATACCACCCCGCGATCCGGCTTCCCTTGCAGCTGCTATTGAGCAACTATTCGCATCACCCAATCTACGTACTCGTATGGGGGCGGCTGCACGTCAAAAGTTCCTCACTGAGTTTACTCTGGAACGCATGGTGACTGAGACAGAGAAATTGTATCATCAAGTCATTAGATAATCCCAGGCAGCGAATGGAAAGATTTGAAGATTTTCGACGTTACGTCCAACCCAAGTGATAGGGGTGGAACACAAACTCTACTTGCTGCGGTGGCAGCACTCCGTACACAGTGTTCCATTTAATGATCAAACGCACCTTTCATGGTTGCTTTTGATTCGCATACTGCCAGAGCGAGTCAGCCAAGTTCCATTTAATGATCAAACGCACCTTGTCATGGTTGCACCAGACATATATGCACCAAGCTGTTGTGCAGGAAAGGGCAGCAACAGGACTGTCGGCAAAATGTAGACGCTCTGCTCAAGTCTTTTTGAACTTATTGGCTACGGAAGGAGTACCACAAGATCACATGCATGGTTTGAACACTACAGCACAGACATCGGTTCTGGTAACTGGCGCTTCCGGCTTTATCGGCCAACACCTCTGTCGCCGCCTGTTAGCTGAGGGCTATCACGTGCGCGGCGTCTCGCGGCGCTCAGATCCAGCTATGCCACAGCTTACGGGTGTGGAATGGGTAACCATACGCGACATTGGCCCGACTACTGATTGGACGGACGCATTGCAAGGCATCCACTACATTGTACATCTCGCTGCCCTAACACATCAGATTGGCAAACGCGGAGAAGGGCGAGCCGCAGAGTTTATGACCGTGAATGCTGCTGGCACTCGGCGTCTAGCTGAACAGAGTAGACAAAGCCCCGGCCTCCGGCGCTTCGTATATGTGAGTTCGATAAATGCAGTCACCTCAGCGGCTGACCAGCGAGTCACGGAAGATACCCCGCCCCAACCTGATACTCCTTATGGGCAGAGTAAACTGGCGGGGGAACTTGCGCTTCACGAGACATTGCAGGATAGGCCTGACTGGTGTATCTTGCGGCCCGTACTCGTCTATGGCCCCGGCAATTCTGGCAATATGGCAAGGCTGCTTAAACTGGTTGCCACAGGATTACCGCTACCCCTGGCGCATATTCATAATTGTCGCAGCTTTATTTTCGTCGATAATCTTGTTGACGCCATACTAAACGTGCTTATCCATCCAGTAGCCAGTCGTAAAACCTTCCTGGTCAGTGATGGACAAGATGTATCTACCCCGGAATTAATACGTATGCTAGCCAGACAGTCCAGTCTGCCAGTCCGTCTTGTGCCTGTTCCGGTCAGCATCCTTAAACTCATCGGTACCATTGGCGATGGTCTGGAACGTTTCCTGAGCCTATATACCGGACTGGACATATATTCGGTCGAAAAGCTCGTGGGATCGTTAGCAGTTGACTCCACAGCGATTACCAGGGATACTGGTTGGCGTCCACCTTACACACTTGTTGAGGGTTTAGAATGCACATTACAGACTCAGGAAATGTAAACTTCCCAGAAGCCGTTTTTTTCCTGGTTTCTACACTGCACTAATGGGACAACCTTGCTTGCTCTTTTGCACTGTAAGGCATCTAAAGTACGGCAACCATAATGGCAATGGCCAGCAACTGTGCAATGCAGTCCTGAATTCAGGAGATGCTGAAAACGCTACCGGATTTTCGAAAAGCTTATGGAGTCTCAGGTTATGATCTTACTACTACTAGCGCTCGGAATCATCGGCTATCTCTTATCCTATCTAGGGGTAGTTGCGCTACGCCATTGGGCCGAAAAACGGCACATCATCGACATTCCCAACGAACGCAGCTCGCATACCCGCCCCATCCCGCGTGGGGGTGGCTTGCTGATTGTTTTGATCACTCTGCTAGGATTCCTGGGTGCTGCTCCTCTGGTTCAGATTAACCTGTTCGAGTCAGGCTTTATCACCATTGGCACTGGTGCGGCCTTAATCGCCATCGTCAGTTGGTATGATGATCTCGGTACTACGCCCTGTTGGATACGCTTTGCTGCACACGCTGTCGGTGCCATATTGGTGATCAGTTTTATTGGCTACGGGCAGTCGCTTACCGTACCGTTTTTGCCGTCTATCAATGTAGGCTGGCCAGGAATCCTGCTAGCTTTCCTCTGGCTCACAGGATTTACCAATGCGTACAATTTTATGGACGGCATTGACGGCATTGCTGGTTCCCAGGCTGTGATAGCCGGTGTAGCCTGGTGGGGGTTTGGAGTCCTGCTTGGCGAACCCCTGCTCAACCTGCCCGGCCTGTTCATCGCCGCGAGCAGCCTGGGTTTTCTGGGTCACAACTGGCCCCCAGCGCGGATCTTTATGGGCGATGTAGGCAGTGCCTTTCTCGGATTCTGCCTGGCGACACTCACGCTCACCAGTGTGCATATCGATCCACGCCTGCCAGTCGCCGGCGTGCTGATCGTCTGGCCCTTTGTCTTCGACACAACATTCACAATCCTGCGACGCCTGCAACTGGGCGAGAACATCTTCGCTGCGCATCGTTCCCACCTCTACCAGCGTCTGGTGATCGCCGGTTATAGTCATCAGAGCGTAACCCTGCTCTATACCGGGCTATCACTCATCGGTGTGCTAGTCGCCTACCTCTGGATGCTGCAGGTACCCTCAAGCGACTGGTTAGTAATCCTCCTGCCTACCATAAACGCAATCGTGCTGTGGTATTATGTTCGGCATGTCGAGACACGGACGAACAAAACGCATCGGATAGCTCATTCCATAATGCACCAGCGCGATGCGTAACGCTGCATGGAAATAGCCAAAAAACCAGCATTGAGACATACTTCAACGCTACGTGCCTGGGTTGGCGTTGTAGCTGATTATGCCACCTGGCTACTGGCGCTGGCTGTAGCAGCGAGCATTGCCACCGAACAGGCCCTGCCTCTGGCACTCGCGGTGGCGGTGCTACAACTCATAGCTCGCACAATCGCTTACGCCAGGCCAATCACGCGCACCCTGGCCGACTGGCCGATCCTGGGACTAGCAATCATGGCGCTGCTCTCGCTGGCAGTGACCGCACGCATGGATCTGACCGGGCCGCAGGTTGGTCGGTTACTGCTCGGCATTGCACTCTACTACGCCGTGGTGAGTTGGGCACATAACCTGAGTCGTCTACAACTAGTACACCTCGGCTTTATAGGCGTCGGGATCGTGCTGGCAATGGGTGCGATGGTCGGTGTCGACTGGACGGGGCAGAAACTATTCTTCGTACCGACTGAACTGACCAATCGCCTGACGCGGTTGACAACCGAGAGCATTAACCCTAACGTCCTGGCAGGCTACCTGGCCCTGCTGCTACCAATCAGCCTCGGCCCAGCACTCTTCGCCTGGCGACAACTGGGCCGTATGACCCAGGTAGTGTTGATCATCGGACTGCTGATCATGTCACCTATCTTGCTCCTGACCCAATCGCGCGCCGGAGTCATGGCGGCAGGGGTAGGCCTTGTAGCCCTGGGTGCCCTGCGCTGGCGCTGGGGACTGATCGTGGTCTTAATACTCAGTGGTGGCGGCGTGCTGGCCTTCGCCCTGGGTTACCAGCAAGTAATCCTTGAATTTCTGGGATCCAACGTCTCCCTGGGTGGCATGGCTGAACGTCAGGAGATCTGGTCGCGGGCCTGGTTTATGATCCAGGACTTCTTCTTCACCGGGATCGGCATGGGTTCCTTTGCCTTTGTCACCGACCTGCTCTACCCCCTGTTCCTCTCACCACCTGGTGTAGAACACGCCCACAACCTGTTCCTGCAGGTAGCAGTAGATCTGGGCGTACCAGGACTGCTGGCCTATGTCGCAACGCTCACCCTGGTGGTCGTGATGGCCTGGCGAGCGCGGCAAGGGTTGGTAGAAGTAGATGCGAGTATGGTTGGGCTAGCTGCTGGACTACTTGCCGCCCAGGTCGCCCTGGTTGCCCACGGTATGCTGGACGCGGTAACATGGGGCATGGTGCGTCCATCGGTGATGATCTGGGCGATCTGGGGCACGGCGGCGGCGCTGTGGCGGCTTAGACAATAACAGAGAACCAGAAAAACGCTAACAGACTATAGATAGCGGGATAAGATTTCTGTACCTCATCCTTTGAGGATATCAGAAGTTATTTACGATTAACTTCAGAACTACTGCCACAAAGCGATTCCCCTCAGTTCATCGAGATTCAGGACTGCCCGATAGTTATACTCTGGATCTATTCCCTCCCCTGTTACCGCAACATCCCCCCGCGTTACCATTTAACGTAGCCCCCCAACCTACTGCTCCAGCGCAGGATAACCATCCTGCAACGCCTCCAGCGCCTGGTGCGCTACCTCGTCGTCGGGATCTAACGCCAACAGTCGCATATATACGTCCCGTGCTTGCCCGACTTGTCCTTCTGCTTCATACAGAGATCCTAGTTGCAGATACGCTGTCCTGGTATCCGGGCGCAACTCAATCGCCTGCACAAGATACGCACGGGCAGCCGCAGTCTCGCCCAGCGCCTGCAGCGATTGCGCCATATTGAGGTGTGCCCAATAATGCTGCGGATCCAGGGCCAACGCCTGCTCTGTCTCCTGCATAGCTTCCGCCCAACGCTGTTGAGCGATCAACACCCGTCCGCGCATAAAAAAAGTATCGGCTTTCTGCTGCGGCGAACTGGCGTAGTCATCCAGCGCCACTGCCTGCTCATAGGCCGCCCATGCGCCCTCCAGGTCGGGTGGCACCAGCATGGTCTGTCGAACATGACCCAACTGATAGTACAGCACACTCAGCCCGATCGTCCCCTCACTGGCCGTGACCCCCTGTTCAAACGCCTGTAATGCCATATCAGGTTCCTGCCTGGAGATAGCCAACCGACCCAACTCATACCAGATATGGCGGCTTGCAGGCGACAACTGGCTGGCCTGTTGCAACGCATACAACGCATCGTCCTGTTGCTCCAGCGCCAGATACACCAGACCAGCGCGATACCATGGATCCCCCTGGGCCGGATCAGCGAGCAAAGCCCGGTTATACCAACGCAACGCTTCCGCATAGCGCTTCCGCTGACGAGCCTCTTCGCCCCGCGCCACAAACTGGGCAGAGCCAAGCTGCAACGCTTGCCAGGTCTCCACAAGGCGCGGATCGGGCATAACTGGCTCGCTGATCGAGTCTGTGCTGGCGAGCGTTCGGTCAGGCCGTTCCTCAGCCACTGGTGCTAACGGCATAGCGAAGCCGTTCGTCGCCACCTGCCACTGTTGCTCGTACACCAGACTCAACTCCCAACCCAGGAGTGGATTATCTGGTGCCAGTGCCGATGCCTGTTCAAGCATAATAACAGCCTGCGCCCATTCGGCACGAGCGGCATAGATCCGGGCAGACAATCGATAGGTATGGGGATGCGTAGGACGCCAGCGCTGCGCCAATGCCAGTTGCGCAAGCGCCTGTGCCAGCAGTTGATCATCGTGCGCTACTGGCAAACTATCAACCTGTCGCGGATCGGGCCATTCCAACCCGACCGTCATCAACCGTCCCGCCCGCTCGATATGATACATCCAGAGCAACGTGGGCGTGATGATATATGGTAGCACGATCAAGACCGCCACAGACAGGATAAACACTACCCTGTTGAGCAGGATAACGTACCGCTGCTGCTGGCAAAACCCTGTGGTATCAGCAGTGTTTGCAATAACGAACCTGGACAGATTATATTTCATACTACTACCAGTAGTCTCGCTGAACTATAGCAATCCTATCCCAATGGTCAATCGGAGTCCCGACTTTCGCCTGAATATGGCTCCGTCCAGGCTCAAGCCTGGACTCTGGTTTTTGACGACTCATGGCCTCCGGTTTTTGACGACTCATGGAGGATGCTACATCAGGACGGAAGGACATAATAAAACAACCAGATAACCCTGATCGCCGCCGCATTCCAGATAAACATACCTGCGACAAAAGCAACGACGGCATAGTTGCGCTGCCATCCAGACCAGAGCGCGCACCAACCCCCAACCAGCACCAGCATGGTAGGAATGATGGCCGGAAAAGCATACCGGGCGATTGGCAGTACAAAACTGCCATCAATGAAAGGGAGCGGACGCAGAAAGGTATTAAGCCAGATCGCCAGGACGGTCAACATAAAAAAGAAAAACACGGCCCGTACTGCTACGGGTTTATGCATCCAACAACGAAAAAACCAGATTATACCTCCAGACAGCGCGAACAGCAGCATCCCGCGATACAGGTATGTCCACACGGGATGCGACAGGCGCACATGACCCCAGGCAAACACCGTAAAGAAGCTATCAAATGGCACCAGACGCACATAGCGCCACAAGATTTGCCCGGTTCGCTCTACATCACAGAGCGCCGCAAGAAATGTTGAGGGTGAACGCTGGATATAGCTGACGATCACCGCACTCAGTCTGCTGCGTACTCGCGGCCAGGCTTGCATTGCGGACGGATTGCGCACCAGGTTTGTAAACTTTTGATCCCCCCACAATCCCGTCATCCCCCGCGCATCGTCAAACACTGGCGGTACATCGGTCGGATACGTACCATGCGCAAGAACGGCCCCATCAAAAAAGAGCTGCAGCGATTGCTCATCATTACTGGATATGCTGGCCGTCAGTACATAGTGCAACCGCTGAATATTTTCGGGCAACGTCACCGTCCAGGCCACAAAGGTAGGAGTGGTGGTCACGCTTACCGAATGCGTGACCATATCTGGAAGCGCGGCCCGACCCACATACACCGCCAATCCAGGCGTTGCCAGTTGTACCGGACGGTCGGCCCAGATCCACCCGCCAAAGGTCACGGTCTCACCGGCAATACGGTCAATATCTGGAAACAGCAACGGATTAGCCAGGCGACGTGATCGGGCTTCCGGCTCTGCCTGCAGGTGCAACACATGCGTGCCCAGGGGCGCGACCGGATCGGCGATGCGGTTTGCTTCAATCTGGGTAGGCAAGTTGTCCCATTGATACCAATAGGCGACACCACCGCCATTGAACAGAGTCAGCACTAGCAGCACACTCAACCCCAGCATAGCGGCAGTGAACCAGCGCCAGCGCCAACCGTGCTGTACCCATAGCGCGATCAAGATCGTCAGCGGAGCAAACAGGATCGCAACTGCAGCCGTATTCTTGGTGAATACGGCCAGGATAGCAACCCCAATTACCCATGCCATACGTCGCCAGGTCAAACCCAGCCGGATGGTACGCACTGCCCCCCAGAGAAACAGCGTAAAAACCAGGGTTGCACCAACATCACTGTTGACAGCGGTCATAATATCCGCAAATGCTGGCAACAACGCTATACTCAGTGGCACCGCCCAGCGCAGGCTATGGCCGGGCGGGGTCAACTCACACATGATACCGAAACTCATTGCAATGGTGAGCAGAAATAGGAGCAACGACACCGAACGCGCAATAAAGAGTTGGGTGGTTATATCAAGATGGCGCACCAGACGTAAGGGAAGGCTCACCAATGTATAATAGACAGGCGGGTTAGCCAGTTGCGAATAACCGATCCCGATCTGCCCATCATCAGTGAGGAAAGATGGGGCGGCCATCCTTGCATAGAAATCGTGTTCCAGCATAGAAGCGGTCAATTCGCGCCGTAAGGTATAATCAACCGTTCCGCGCACAGGCAGACGCCCGTGGTTCGCAATCAGCCATGCATACTCAAACTGCGTTGGCTCATCGTAGTGTTGCCAGGGAGGTAACAGAAAAAGATAGAGTAGACCTTGAATCAGGGCAACGAATAACACAGCGGTTAAGCGCACATAATCGCTTCTAGATTCGGGTCTTACAGGTGTATGCGCATCAACGGTGATGAGCGAGGACGGGCGGGTATTGGCAGTAACTGTACTCATCTAAATGAGTTGTAAAAAACGGGCATCCAGGCTTGAGCCTGGACGGAGCCATACCAGGCTCAAGCCTGGATGCGGATGTGCCATTGGAATAGACTTGCTATATGTTGACCGCTCTTGTACCATAGTCCTACATGTTATTTGGAACAGTTATGTACATATAGCAATCCTACATCAGTTGTGAAGAAATGGAGTCCAAGCTTTAGACTGGCCCAGGCTAAAGCCTGGACTCCCATGTACTATTAGTATAGGCTTGCTATAGTTCTCTAACTATTCCTGGAACCAAATGCAGACGCATTATAGCACAGACGCTACACCTGGCAAATCGCTTTCTTACCTTATTTTAACATAACAGGAGGTACATGGTCGCGTGAACACCACGTCTTTTGCGCCTGCGGCCGCGTGGTACTTCGAAGCGTTGAAGCGTTGAAGTACTCAAGCGCTCGAACACTCCCCTGCTTGAACGTTCAGACCGCTCCCCCGCTTTGAAGAACCGCTCTGCCGCAGGCGAAAAGGCACGTTGACCAGACCACTGCGTACGTCCTGTTAACATAAGAGAAGAGAACAATCTGGCGAGCGTTCCATATGGCGCAAATCATTCTATGTATTACCAACCTGCGCCGCCAGTATCAAATCCAGCGCCTGCTGTTGCAGCATAGCCTGATCTACCTGTTGCGCCAGTTCACGCTCATCAAACCGTCCCTCACATGTTTCCAATGCAGCCCGCTTGAGCGCGGCGGGATACGCT
>DAOTWD010000027.1:0-8557 GCA_034435975.1 Chloroflexaceae bacterium
GTCTGAGCGCAAAGCGGAAAACAGGTCACCCTTGCTCGCCTTACGCACACCCTTTTCGCTCTCAAACGCATCACGCCCCAACGTTCCTCTGTTTTGCGCTTCAACGCTTTGCGCTTCTATGAAGGATGATCGTATCTACAAAGAGCACATCCTAGAGCCTGTTTAAAAATTCCATACAATAAGGATGGCACTTGGGAGCAAATCAACACCGCATTGCGTCGTCTGGAACGTCAACAATTCGGTCGCGATGCTGAACCGACTGCTGGCTGCATTGACACGCAAAGCGTGAAAACCACCGAAGCTGGCGGCGAGCGCGGCTATGATGCAGGCAAAAAGATCAACGGCCGTAAGCGACACATCGCTGTAGATACACGGGGTAATTTGTTAAAGGTTATCGTCCACTCCGCTGGCATCCAGGACTATCATGGTACCAGGCTATTGCTGGCCCAACTCTTGGCACGTATCCCTACACCGGAGAAGCGATGGGCCGATGGGATCGACAAGAACGGTGGCTTGTGCAGCAGGTGCATGATACCTTGCAGATTGCCCTGGAAATCGTTCACCGCGAAACGGAACAAGCCGAGTTCAAGGTCTTGCCTCGTCGCTGGGTAGTCGAACGAGCCTTCGCCTGGCTCGGCCGTTACCGTCCTTTGAGCAAGGACGACGAGCACTTGAACGAGTGTCGTGAAGGCATCATCTATGTCGCCTCCATCTGCACAATGCTCAAAAGAATGGTACATGCAACATCATCATACCATTTTAATCTTTTTTCAAACAGGCTCTCAGGGCAGACTAACGCCTTGCTTCAGCCGCAGCGCGGAGCGAGCGGAGCGCTGTCGGCTGGATGCGCTTGTTAGGCGCTACGCGGCTTTTCAACGAGGTTCCCTGTTACATACTGATGCACGATGTTGGCGATAAGTGTTTGGTATGACATCCCTGTGGCCGCTGCCTTCTCGCGAATGGCTTTGACGTCTTCTTGCGGCAGGATAATGCTGACCAATCCTATTGCTTCAAAGGTGGCAATGGCATAGGATTGGTATTGGCGTAATCTCTCTTGGAACTTGGCAACAGACTGCCATTCGTCCCGCTCGTAGGAATCCAGCAGCTCCTGCTCTTCTGGTTCTAATTTCAAGTTGTGGTTCATTTCGTTCATCTCCCCAAATACTTCTTGGTCGCCTTGCGATTCGGAATGATTGTCTTCAAAAATATCTCGTCCTCTGACTCCACGAATGGGACAAGCCACGCATCGTCACGCATTTTGACGATACAGATACGTTGCCCCTCGTACTTCTCGCGATGTGGATGCTCAACGATGTCGAGCAAATCGCCAGTGGCAATGTGCACGATTATCTCTTCAAACGATACACCCCGCTCGGCTTTGAGGCGTTGATTCTTTTCTTCGTTCCAAGCGTAAGTCTTCACGACGTCTTATACCTTGGGCACATTCTTTCAGAAAGGATAATGAACGCCGAAGACGATGCGCCTAACGGTTTGCGTTACTTGCGGGTGGGCGGGCGTAGATAAAACTTTGAGAGCAGGATTCGGTTCGGGTGTAGAAAAAGCCTGAAAATGGCGCAAAATCCCACCCGTCAAGTGCACGCAATGTTGGGCAACCTTTGTGAACGCAAGACACCATTGCTTCTTACATGCTTTCTCACCTAAAGTTTCAGGTTTCTAACCGTAGAGTACATCTTATCGAAAATAGCGAGAATTTCTGGGTCGTCTCCAATTTCTGCCATGTATCTATCTACATCGGCATAACTGATGTGTAAAAATCTATCGAATAATTGCGAACCACGCATGATATTACTGCTTGGTGTATAAATTGGTCCATAACGTTTTGTAGCGTTGAAGTAATACAAAATGGGCAAGAGTTCATTTTTAGATTGGATTTGGTATCGAACAGCCAACCCCTGCCCAAGTTTTGATAAACTTCCTGTTAATATCCACAAACTTACCTGTATCGTGGTCGTCGTTGTACTTTAACTCGGTATACACAATTAAACCGTCGTCGGTTTGAAACAGCCCATCCACATCTTTTGTTATGCCTTGCCTTTGCTCATTGCTAGCAGTGTGTTCGATTTCTAAAATTTTATCGAGAAGGTTTGAAAATGCTGTTGAACAATCGTCAGGACTATTTGGCAATTGCCGTTCTGTGATATATCCATCTATCAAAGAGTCAGTTTCAGGCGTGAAAAACAGTTTAATTTTCTTTCCTGAATCAGGCATGACTTGAACACCTGTATCCATTTCAACGATGTTTCGTAGTAATTGCTCAATGAAGTTGCCAAACTTAATATTCAGTCCTTGTAAAATACCGCCAATGATTCGATATCGAATCGGCACAAAATGGACTTTTTCGGCGTGTTTTTCCGCCATTCTGCGGATATTTTGCGCTGACATGCTATTCGCAAGCATTTCTGAAACAGTTTGGCGAATAATTTGCTTAACTTGATTGCTCATCGTAGAGACCCATTTCTACTCGGAATTTTTCACGGACGTCGCCGAGACTGATGACGTGACCGTTTTCTTGCCGTAGGAACCAATGTTCCCATCCATTACAAGGCGCATTCATGTAATGACTGCCAGCCTTGTGAATGCTACCTTCGAAGCCGTCTGCCGTGCGAAGTCGCGCATCGGGTTTGATGACGGCAACTTTGCTTTTATCTTTCCCGAAGAATAATTTTTGACCAGGCTGCAAGTATCCATTTTCAACCAGAGTAGAAAACTCAACTTTTGGGGCTGACTTGGCTTTACTTTTTACGTCGAAGGCGGCAGGGTCGAACATTTCAGGTTGAACAGCGTCTATCCGTTTTCTAGCAACTTCAATATATTTATTTTCTCTTTCCAAACCAATCCAGTTTCGATGAAGCCTTTTAGCAACTACGCCCGTCGTGCCGCTTCCAAAAAATGGGTCAAGAACCACATCGCCAGGATTGCTGGAAGATAAAATAACACGGTAAAGTAACGCTTCGGGCTTTTGTGTAGAGTGGGCTTTTTCTCCATTATCATCTTTTACTCGTTCTGTGCCTGTCGCCAAAGACAAAAGCCACCAATCGGAACGCATTTGCTTTTCATCGTTCAACCCTTTCATGGCTTGGTGATTGAACGTATATTTTGCGCCTTTTCCCGTACTCGCCCAGATGAGCGTTTCATGGACATTCGTAAAACGCACGCCCCGAAAATTTGGCATTGGATTTGTTTTCACCCAAATCACATCATTGAGAATCCAAAACCCTAAATCTTGCATAATTGCCCCGACCCGAAAAATATTGTGATACGAGCCAATCACCCAAATTGTGCCAGTCGGTTTCAGAACTCGCTTGCAAGCAGTAAGCCATTGCCTTGTAAATTCATCATACGATTGCATGGACTCGAACTTGTCCCACTGGTCGTCTACTGCGTCCACTTTAGTCATATTTGGGCGATGCAATTCATTTTGTAACTGTAAATTATAGGGTGGGTCTGCAAAAATTAAGTCAATAGACTTCTCTGGCAAAGCATTAAGATTTTCTATGCAATCGCCTTCGATAATTTGATTCAAGGGTAGCGTCATGTTTTATCATCTCCACCACAAGATTATAAGACGATTTTGTTTTTCAGACCGCAGTTTTTAGGTAAGGGTTGCCCAACTATTGATTATACGGATTCCGCTTTTCTCTCCTCTAGGGCATCTTATACAGAATCCGTATAAGATGCCCTGGAAGTGCATGTACGGAAATTGTCATGTATAATGATCCCTGTCGATGGCTGTGTTACACTGTACGCCCAGCCATTGCTCCTCATACTACCACAGGAATCGCTGGTTGTCATCGAGGAAATGGAACCAGAATCCAGGAAATTGCTGAACCGGGTTCGGGAAGCGCGACGCCGCAAACACTCCTCCATCCGCACTGAACAGGCCTACGTCAACTGGATCAACCGCTTCATCTTCTTCCACCACAAACGCCACCCCAATGAGATGGATGGCGCTGAAGTGGCGCAGTGAGGCATCCTCGCGACGGGCGGCGTCTTCGCGTGCGGTGCACCCGGTACGGCCGCAGGCACACCGGAGCCGTGCTCGACACGCTGCACCAGCGTGGAAGCGTTGAAGCGCAAAGCGTTGAAGCGCAAAACAGAGGAACGTTGGGGCGTGATGTGTTTGAGAGCGAAAAGGGTGTGCGTAAGGCGAGCAAGGGTGACCTGTTTTCCGCTTTGCGCTCAGACCGCTTTGCGCTTTCCGCCCACCCGGCGGCAGAGCCTCGAGGGGCGGATCATGGCCCATAGCCGGCTGAGAAGCAGGTGGGGATGGGCGGAACGAGTGTTCAGAAGCGCTCATGGGGGAGAGGGGCCAATCCTCCACCCACGCCCGCAAGGTTCTCCAATGATGGCATTGCCCACGCAGGGCATGCCATCATTGTTCGCATTGCCCTGCAACGCTTTGCATGGTTCTCGTTGCCTCGTTGTCTGGCAATATATGGCAATGCGGGCACCCATGAGGAATGCCCCGACAAATGATCCGCCATGCCCACCAATGCCGGACGGCGCGGGACATCGCATACGATGCGGAACAATGCGGGCCATTGCAGATCAATGCCCACCATTCCCACGGCACGTCCGCCTCGCCTTATCGCATCCACGCCTCACACGGGACTGAAAATCAGGCCACGCTCACCGTCGATTCTGGCTCACGGTAGGGCAGCGCCACTGCCCGCAACCGGGCCACCATGTCGGGCAGCAGCGTGAGCAGCACATCGATGTCGGCGGCGGTGATATCTTTGCCCACGCTGAAGCGCACTGAACTGATCGCCTGTTCCGGCGTCAACCCACAGGCAACCAGCACATGCGACGGATCGAGCGAGCCACTGGTGCAGGCGCTACCGCTGCTGGCACAAATACCGTACTGATCAAGCAAGAGCAACAGGCTCTCGCCCTCGATACCGGCAAACGCCAGGTTCGCATTGTTGGGCAGCCGTTGGCGTGGGTCGCCATTCAACTGCGTGTCTGGCACGCCTGCCAGCACACCAGCGATCAGTTGATCGCGTAGAGCGCTACAGTGGGCCACATACCACTCGCGGCGCTCCTCGGCCCGGCGCAAAGCCGCAGCCAGGCCCACAATTCCCGGCACATTCTCGGTGCCCGCCCGCCGCCGCCGCTCCTGGCCACCGCCGTTAATCTGCGGCAGCAGCGGCGTACCGCGCCGCACATACAGCACTCCCACACCCTTCGGCCCATAGAACTTGTGCGCCGTCAGCGTCAGTAGATCCACGTTTAAGGCCTCAACGTTGAGCGGCAGCGAACCGGCGGCCTGCACCGCGTCGGTATGAAAGGGCACAGCGTGTGCGCGGCAGATAGCTCCTAGTTCGGCGATGGGCTGTATCGTCCCGATCTCGTTGTTGGCATACATCAGCGACACCAACACGGTATCGGGACGCAGCGCCGCTTGCAGGTCAGCCGGATGGATCAGACCATACCGGTCAACCGGCAAGATCGTGGCCTCAAACCCGAACGCCTGTAAATACTCCACCGTATGTAGCACAGCATGATGCTCAATTGCGCTGGTAATGAGATGGCGACCCTTGTGGCGCTGCTGTTGCGCCAGCGCGACGCCCTTGATTGCCAGGTTATTTGCTTCGGAGCCGCTGCTGGTAAAAATAATTTCGCGCATCGTCGCTCCCAGCACTGCCGCCACCAGTTCACGTGCTTCATCGAGCGCATGCAACGCGGCTCGCCCCCGGTGATGGATACTGGAAGGATTGCCGGCTTGATCGCTAAAATAGGGCAGCATCTCCTCCAACACAAACGGATCGAGTGCGGTGGTGGCGGCATGATCAAGATCGATGGTAGGCTGAGACATTCGCTTTTATATCCTCTCATTTACACAAGTTCCGCGGCCCCATGGTCAGCTCGCTTTTTCGCCTGCGGCAGAGCGGTATTTTTCTATTTTCTCTCCAATTTTTTGCCGACGACGAAAATTTGGAGAGAAAGACGTTTTGTTTGAGCCACCATGTACCTCCTGTATTTTAACATACGTCCATTAATGATAGGGCTTACCCGATGAGCGCTGGATGCAGCGCAAGCGACGCACGGATTAGCCGTCCATTCCCCCACTCCCCCACCCCACGTACGTCCGAATCAAGAAGATATGGTACAATGCACCTCTGCAAGCTTATGAAGACACGTACCTATTTCCTGTGGCTCGCACTGGCGGCGCTGATCACGCTGGCACTGCGGCTGCCTTTTCTGCGCTGCGGGCCGTTTGGCTCGGATGTGACGATTGTGTATGACGAAGTGAATTATGTCTGGTTAGCTTCGTCGCTCGCCAATGGTGACACCTACGCCGATACGCTCTGGGCATGGACACGCGCCCCAGGAGTGGCCCTGCTGTTGCTGCTGCTGTCCTGGATGCGCGGATTGCCGCCCGAACTGGTGGTATGCGATTTTCAGGTTGTGCAGTCCGGGCTGTGGGTTGGCATGCTGCTGCCGTTGAGCTGGATCAGCGCCGCGCTGTTTGGGCGGCGGGTGGCGGTGGTAGCGGCGCTGCTGCTGGCAACGTTGCCCCTGGCCGCTGCCATATCACTCCTGATCTATTCAGAGACGCTGTTCTCTGCCGGAACACTGGTCACGGTAGCAGCGCTGCTGTACCATAATCGCCATCCGCACCCGAAATGGCTGGTGCTGGCCGGAGTAGCGGCAGGACTGGCAGCACTATCACGCTCGGCCATGCTGCCGATGTTGCCGATCTTTGCGCTGTGGGTGGCCTTTCCGGGCAACCCGTTCGGCACTGCCGTCCATGCCCCGATCACGAACCGGCCACCGTTGATCCGCTGGAGCCTGCGCAACTGCCAATCGCTGCATCACCAGTTGCACCTGCTGCCACCGATCATCTTCCTGACCTGTAGTGTGTTGACGATTGCGCCCTGGACACTGCGCAACTATCTGACCTACGGCGGGATCATCCTGATTGATACAACTGGTGCCTATACGCTATGGGCCAACAACAAGGTGACAGATGTCACCGTGGTGCTAGCGATGCACGCTGTGTCCGATAATCCGGTGGAGCGACAACGCTATGCGATGGAGCAGGCCTGCCAGGCGATCCTGTCCGATCCGGCGCGGTTTGTGCGCAAGGTGGCGCTGGGGATGGTCGAGGCCTGGCGTCCCACACGCTTCGAGTCAGCCTGGGGCAGCCTGACGGAGGTGCTACAACGCTCACGGCCAGCAGCCATTCTAGGCCAGGTGTGGGCCCTGACTTCGGCGCTACTGCCGCTGGCGCTGCTGGGCATCGTATGTGCGCCGCACCTGGATGTGGAGGCCCGCCGTTATCGCCTGGTCATCCTGGCACTGGTAGCATCTTTCGCGCTGGTGGTGGGTGTGACGCACTATGAAGACCGGTATCGCCTGCCGTTCCTGATTCTGCTGCTGCCCTACGCCGCCTGGTGCCTGGCACACCCGCAGGCACTGCTGCGGGCTTTGCGTCGCCCGCTGGCGCTGGCAACACTGGCGCTGATTATCGCCTTGATTCCGTATTACAGCCCGTACCTATGGCCGGATCAGTGGCGGCACGCCCAGGCGCTGGCGCTACACGGGCGAGGACTGCTGCGGGCCACCTGGGGCGACACGGCGGGTGCCTTGCACGATCAGCGGCGGGCGGTCAGGCTGGAGCCGCAGTTTCACGCAGCGGGCGTGACGGCCGCCCGGCTCGCCGTTGCGATGGACGACCTGGTAACCGCCGAGGAACTGCTGCGGGCGGTACTGGCGAATGCGCGCAAGGCCTGGGATGTGTCGCCCGAGGCGATTGTGCTGTTGCAACAGGTGCTGCTCCAGCAGGGTCGCACTGCCGAGGCCATCGAGCTTGATGAGCAGCACTTTATTGCTGGTCGGCGGCGGGCCGAAGCGTTGGCCTGGCAACAGGGGCCAGCACCCGACAGCTCGCTGGCGGTGGGTGATCTCGATCTGGGTCTGGTGCAGGGCTTTTATGTGCGCGAGCAGTATGATACAGGCGCGTTTCGTTGGAGCCGCCCGCCCGCCCGCCTGCTGCTGGCGGGTGATGGTGATTTTGTGTGTCTGCGGTTGAATGCGGCCCGCCCGCCTGATTTGCCCGCGCCCACCGTGCGCCTCAGTGCGCGGATGCCGGCTGCTGGTGGACGGCTCGTTGAACTCGGAATGATTCACCCGCCGCGCTATGGATGGGCAGAAACCTGTGTGCCGCTACCGACCAGGCTGAGTGCCGAGACGCTCGAACTGCATCTGCACACGCCGGCCTATAATCCACGCCTCGACAGCCCGCGCCTCGACTCGCGCAACCTGGGCGTGGCGGTGGCCGAGGCCTGGCTGACAAGCGAGCCATTGTCGCTTGACGCGGCGACCGGTTTACGGCTCGACCGCCTGGTGGCGCACGCTGATGCACCATCGACCTCCGCGTGGCAGTTGATCGGCACAACCGGCACGTTCACTGCCACGCCAGGCGCGGTGCTACCGCTGACGCTGTGGTGGCGCGGGGCACAGCCGCCCCCGGCGGACACGTTCACCTTCCTGCATCTGCGCAACAGCCAGGGCACCACCATCGCCGCCTATA
>DAOTWD010000028.1:0-99231 GCA_034435975.1 Chloroflexaceae bacterium
TCCATCAGCCGCCGACCGTCTACGGCAATCGCATCTTTGAGGACAGCCTTGCGGCGCGTCCGCGTCCAGACGAGGTGATCGAGGATGAGATGAACCCGGTGTTCGTCGCGCTGGTACTCCATCGCCCTGCCGTGCAGGTGTTGATTTCTCTATTGACCGGAGAGCATAGAATGACAACAACCGCAAGAATGTTCGATGTTCTGGCGAAAGCCAGCGAGAAACCCGCCTAACCGCACGCCCGAAAGGGCGGCAGCTTGCGGCGGGTTCCCGAAGGTCAAGCACCAGAGTCCCGGCTTGTAGCCCCGGTCTCACTCTATCGTGGCTGAAGCCAGGACTCCAGGTTGACCATGAAAATAGGATTGCTAAACCAGTTCAAACTGCTCAGTATCAGCTTTACGCTCGTTATCTGCCATACTTGCCAACCATGATATAGCAACACCATCGACTGTGGAAACGGTGGGATCTTCAGCACACTCAGCAGCAGCATCCCGATCAAAATCGGCCATAATCGGGCCATAATCATGCGTCCAGGCAATCAGTTCGTCAACGGTGGGATCTTCAGCACACTCAGCAGCAACATCCCGATCAAAATCGGCCATAATCGGGCCATAATCATGCGTCCAGGCAATCAGTTCGTCAATTGAATACCATCCCGATCGATAACGGACTTGATCGGTTGGATTGAGCCAGAAACAGATTTGCCCGTCTTTCCACTGCCAATGCTCAAGCGAGCGCCAGTGTTTACCCTGATCTTTCAAGGTTATCTTAACCTCCTCGAGCAAACGGAGTAGTTCTGTCAGGTTCAGTCGCTCTGTATTACGCATTCGGAGCAAACGACGGTTGCAAGCATCGCGCAGATACTCCAGCTCTTCGACAGTTAATTGCTCAATGTCGATCATGCGTTCTCCCTCCTGTAAGGCCTGCCACGTATTCATGATACTCTATTTTTCGCCAAAATGAGCAGTTCCGATCAAATCTGTCACATTTTCCAGAAAAACCCGGAAAAATGGTGACAGGTATCCAGGAGACAAAGGCAGTACGTGTAAGAAATTCAACGGGTTGCTCTTGATTGGCCCATCAGAGCGCGAACGTTCAGGGCGACATCAACATGCGACCGCCCGACGACTGAAGTCGCGGGCCGGGGCTGCGAAGCGCACGCGGGCTATTGGCAGATGACTCACCATGTACGTCGTGCCTCTGAAAAATGCTATAATAGCCATTAACATCTGGTAGAGTAGATATAAAGACAGGGCTTACGCAATCGCGTAATTCAGGCACCTTCGCGTACATCCTGAAAAAGTTGTTGCGGCCTCAGCACGGCTAATGCCCAATGATCAGCATAGCAAAGGTATCAGTATGGACACAATTCATCCACGCCCGACAGAGGATGAGGCGGCAGCGGTACTGGCTGCCATCGCTGCCTATTTACAGGATCAAGCGTCACACCAGACCACACCAGCCATAGATTGGCACTGGTCAGCATCAACCCGATTGATTGCCCAGGGGTTGCAGCCAATCCGCTCACCGCTCCGGCCAACCTGGGGATGTATTGAACGCCTGCGTCGCGCTGGATCGGGCAGTAGTGGTATTACCGGGTTATAGCTTCCCGTGAGCCAGTGTCTATGGACGTCCCCAGTTGCTTGAACCAACCATATTTCTGGCCTGCGGCGGCGTGGAAGAGATACCATACCGCTCGGCTTGTGGCAGAGCAGTGTAGTGGTACACACGGCTGCATACCCTCTGTCATATGATCGGACTTACGCGATGATACGGTCAATTTACCTTTTTGCCGGAGTTCACCATGAACGAAGTGAAGGCCAGAGGCAAATTCCGAAGAAACCTACCTGGTGATGGACGACTGTCTGACTCCTATGATGATGATGCCGCCCCGGTTCAAATGACCTCGTGCTTTAACCTCAGATAAATACGCATACATAAGTCTGAGGAATAGACGTCAGATCTGATATTTGACAAATGAACGGCTTCGTGATACTTTACGCAAACCGACAAGTGTTTATCTCCATAATCGTAGGAAGTATAGAGTTATCAGCTTGACTTATTCGTAAACGTTCTCCGATGAGGGGTTGCAAGGGCCGTGCCTCACCCGGCCCTTCTTGTATGGCTCATGGTGACACCAGCGCTGACATCATGAGCTGGTACGAAGGTTTCATGGAGTTACACGCCCCTGCAAACTCTACAGGCGAACGTTCCCTGAAACGGGTACACCTATTCTGTCAACCACGATACCAAGTCAACGTCAGTCGCTGTGCTGTAAATGTAAAAAAGGGAATGACATCACAATGGAAAAGAAGCTTGTCATTACGGCAAGAACTGGCCCACATGCACAACAGATCCAGACCCTGATCATTCACATTACCGAAACATGTTCGGAAGAGACCATCATACTCTGCCGAAAGAACAACCGGGGGTGCTTCTGGTCACGCATATCTCTCCAGTCCGCAAAGTCGCTCATCGTAATGGGCATCGTATTGCTATTACTCACAGCCGTTGGCTTTTTGTTCGCGTAACATCCCCCATCGTATGGCCATTACTTACAGCCGCTGGCTTTTTGTTCGCGTACATCCCTCCGGCAGAGAAGTGTCATGGATAGCGCTCCTCCGCCGAGGGGTACATGTTCATAGCCTCCATCTGGCAACACCAGACGTTACACTGCCAGTTCCAATTCCTGTGGCACTCCCAACCGCTCATCAATCCACCGGCGACAGTCCGGGTAGCGCAGACTGAGCTGCAGATCGTGTTTGAGGCGTGCATTACTCAGCCGTACCGAGGCAGAGGCCATACCTACCACATTGGGATCAAGTCCGGACTGTAAAGCAGCACGACGTGTGTGTGTGCGAGGGGGCAACATTCCCATTCGTTCTCGTACCTCTCTATACAGATCCATCAGGCGCAGCGGCATATCATCAGCAACATTATAAATGGCACCTGGACAACCGTGGGTTACCACACGTTCCAGGATCATGAGCAGATCATCAATATGAATACGTGAAACAAAATTGCGACCTGTACCAATAACCATCATTGTCCCCTGAATCATGGCCTCAATAAAATCGCGCTCAGGGCCATAGATCGCCCCAACACGCATAATCATTGCAGGGAAATTATGCTGGCGCACGGCTTCCATAATCACCTGCTCGGCCTCGACCATAATTTGCCCCAGGGTATAACAGGGAGCAATCAGCATATCTTCGGTCAGCAGTGTATCACCAGCATCACCATAGGGTGCCGTATTCGAGGTAAACACATATGCCCGTACCCGCCGCGCTCGTGAGCAGGCGGCAATCAAATGCTGATTGCCGTCTACAAACGTCTGACGAAGAACAGTATTCTCGAGTACCGAACGGGAAGTCAGATTATAGACATAATCTATGCCATCAGCCACACCAACCAGTGTCTGAGGATATAACAGGTTGCCTTTCCAGACAACCATACCCTGTGCAGCCAGTTGCTCTACAATAGGAGAGTCAACATCGTTCTCACAGACTAGCCCCCGCACGCGGTGACCCTGTGCCAGGAGCCGTCGTGTCAGCCGCGAGCCAACATAACCCGCAGCGCCTGCGATCAGGTAGCACGCCATAGTACACCTCTCGTTTCTCGTATGCGAGCGCAACAGTATCACCAATGAATACTGATCAGTGAGGATGACTGCAACTCGCCTGCTTACTGCCGTGACGCTGCCTGGCCTGGGCATGGGCATAGCCCGAAATCTGTGGCTATTCAAGAGCAGCGAATGAAGTTCCTGCCATTTTACCATTTCTTTGCGAATTTAGCCAGTGGTCTGACCAGGTTCATGGGACACGTTGAAGATATATCCCCGTTCAGGTGGTGGTTGGGCGGGGCCGTGCTCCGCCCAGGTGTACAGGTCAGTGGGATGGGCGGGAATGCGAACTTTTTGTGACGCTGCCGGGTGGGGCCGTGCTCCGCCCAGGTGTATAGTGGGATCCAGGGGTTGGCTCATCCTTGCCATTTCAGTTACCACCACGAAACGCCAGCAACTGGAAATGCGGAAGTAGGCCAGGAATGATGCTCGCTTACCGCTGCCCGTACTGACGTGCTAGTTGCTGGCGCTCCTCGGCAGTGATCAGTTCAAAAGTGTCACCGCGATTGATATAAATAATTTCCTCGTTTTTCACCCGCACTATTAGATCGGGCATTGCATTACCATTTACATCTGCCAGACGGAGACTCACAGGGGTGAGATCTTCACCCGCACCAAACAGATACGGCCCGATTATCGTGTGTACCTGACTCGCGTCACCGCCTGGTAGATACAACACTATGACCTGGCGGTTCAGGTTGATGCCAATAAAGTGGCTCGGCCCGTTCATTTCGGCACTATTGCCCACGGGCGCCGTCAGGTGAAACGTACGCGGACGTCCGTACACCAGATCATCATACTTGATCGTGCCCCAGGCTACTAGGTTGCTCAACACGACATAGACGGCCAGCAGGGCCAGAACACCGGTGACGATGTAGGCCAGAGAATTAACACTATCCGATTGAACGCTCATAAGTGGACGACGCTCGTTACGTAATTCACGACTGGTAACAGCCATTGGATGGTACCTCCTGGTGTCACTATTGGAGCACAGAGACGAATACTACCCACTGTTGCAAGGGGCATGCGCATACTGCTTATGTCCATTGTGTTGCTGATGTATGTCAATGATCTTCAGCAGATGAGGGATATATCACAATCCTATTGCAGATGTAGGCTTGCCATAGATGTAGAATACGATCTTTTGTTCTAAAACAAGTATATCATACGGATGCTGTCTGCGTCAAGAACATGTTTGCTACTGGTATGACGTATCTTCATGTTCGCTCATCCAGGCTGCACGCGCTGTTGGAACACGAGCCGGGGCTGTCAGGCATCTAGCAGGCCAGCCGGGGCGGTGCAAGCAAGCATTGCCAGCATACCTATGGTACACAGCCTACTTGACAAACTTGCTTCAGTACGTTATGATTCGGCACAATAACGATATAGCGTAACGCTTATCCAGAGAGGTGGAGGGATCGGCCCGTTGAAGCCTCGGCAACCCCCTACAGGATGGTAAACAATGTAAACCGCATGCGTTTCTCATCTGGGAAGGGTGCCAATTCCGGCAGCTTATACTGGAAGATGAGCGGCAGAACCTGATGTTAGCCTCTTCCCCAGGCCTTGTCCCCGCCAGAGCGGGGATGGGGGAAGGGCTATTTTTTTGAACAGCGCGCCTGGGCTCAATCTTACATTGAACACAGGCGCGTTTTTGCATGCCCTGCGGCGAGACGTTGGACGGCAACATCTCGCCGATAGCATCGTGTAGCCCGTATCTGAAGCTGGCTCTTATACTCAAGGAGGAATTCATGCTGTCTGTCCCTACCATAGAAAGCTCTTCGATCCGTGATCACATTGTTGGCCTGGATGTGCGTATTCCGCTGCTCAATGGTACAACGACCTATCCTATTAACCTGGACAATGCTGCCAGCACCCCGGCCCTGCGTTCCGTCCTGGCAACCGTCAATGATTTTATGAACTGGTATAGCAGCATCCATCGTGGGGCCGGGTTCAAATCCCAGCTGGCAACACGGGTCTATGAAGAGGCACGCGGTATCGTTGGCCGTTTTGTGGGTGCCCATACGGATCAGCATGTGGTTATCTTTGGCAAGAACACCACAGAGGCGATCAATATTCTGGCGCAGCGTATTGCCTTCAATCCCGACGCGGTCATTCTCTGCTCACAGATCGAACATCACTCAAACGATCTGCCCTGGCGCCGAGTAGCTGAGGTCAAGCACATTCAGGTCGATCAGCAAGGACGGCTGGATGAGGCGCATTATGCATGCCTGTTGCGTGAGTATGCTGGCCGTGTGCGGCTGGTGGCAATCAGTGGTGGCAGCAATGTTACCGGTGTCATTCCGCCCATCCAGCGCCTGGCAGTGCAGGCTCACGCTGCTGGTGCCGAAATCTTTGTAGATTGCGCCCAGCTTGCACCCCATCGTACCATTGACATCCGCACGCTGGACGATCCCACACATCTAGACTACGTCGCGTTTTCTGGGCACAAACTGTATGCACCATTTGGCTGCGGTGCGTTGATCGGGCGGCGTGATACCTTTGCCCAGGGGGAGCCGAGCTATGTTGGTGGCGGCACGGTCAGGAGCGTCACCGAGTCGACGGTGGCGTGGACGGACAGCCCTGGTCGGGATGAAGCGGGTAGTCCAAACGTAGTGGGTGCGGTAGCGCTGGCGGCAGCAGTGAATACCCTGACGATGCTGGGCATGGAAACCGTAGCCGCACATGAAACTGAACTGACCGCATATGCGTTACAACGTCTGGCACAGGTGCCATGTATACGTATCTATGGCGAGACTGACCCGGAAGCGGCACGTACTCGACTGGGCGTAATTCCTCTGGCGATTGAGGGGGTTGCCCATGGCCTGGTCGCAAGTATTTTGAGCAATGAGTATGGTATCGCAGTGCGGCATGGCTCGTTCTGTGCCCAACCCTACCTGCGCCGACTGTTAGAGCGCCCCGATACCGAGATCGATTGTGGCCAGACGGCCAGCAACACGCAACCTCCTGCTGCTTCGCCAGGCCTGGTGCGCATCAGTTTTGGTATGTACAATACACTGGATGAAATCGATTCCCTGGCTGAAGCACTGACCACAATTGCGCAGCATGCCTATCAGGGCAATTATGCCCTGAATCCCGTTACGGGTGAGTATCAACCACAGGGCTGGAATCTGGATACACGCCGTTATTTTAGTCTTGGGCCAGTAGTAGGCCGATCTGTGCCTCCGGAGACAGCTGTAGTGGTATCTTCTGGTGATTAACACGGCTAAAATCTACAATCCAGACCATTATATTGTAGCCTCAGTAGAGGTATGTGGTGGGTGTCTGATGGGGCTCGAACCCACAACCCCCTGATCCACAGTCAGGTGCTCTGCCATTGAGCTACAGACACCATGCATTACCAGCCTGAAGTATAGCATGGACGGCAGATGACTGTCAAATAACCTGTCAGTCATAAGGTGTTACGGATGAACCGGAGCGATTGCCGACACTCTATATGGGCAACCACTCCGGTAGGTTAAATAATCGCCTTAATTTTAAATGCGCTCCTTCTCGCGGTGTAGACGGATCTGGCGAATAAACAGCGTGAGACCCAGCAGCACGAAGCCTGATAGTGGCACACCGGTACTGGTTGCCGGGAGTGGTGCAGGCGTTTCTGGTGTTACGCCTCCGGCAATAGCCGGTGTCTCGGTCGGTGGCACACTGGCGACTTCATCACCTTCGTCAGTATCGGGTGGCGTTTGTTGTGGCACTAACCCGGCAGGTGTTGCAGTTGGCGCTATCACTGTTGGACTGCCCGTTCTGCCCGTACCTGTTGTAGCGCCAGATGTGCCGGGTGACGCAACCACTGGTGTTGGGGTGCGGGTGGCCGTCTGGGGCATTTGCACCACCAGTACCGTGACGATATTTGAAAAGAGCGGCCGCGTCGCACCAGTGTGTAAGAGCTGGCCCTGTGCCACAATCAACGTGCCTCCAGCCACGTCAGGCCTGATACGGGTTCTGATGGTCACTTCGACGGTTTCACCGGGTTTCAGCAGGGAGAGTTGATGTTCAATCTCATTGCCCGCAACACGTGGATCAGCGCCCCGATCGGCAGAAGCCCCCTGTACTTCCAGATTAGCGGGCAGGGTGGTGCGAATGCGAATATTGCGCATATCATTGGCTCCCCCTTCAACTTCCGGGCGAGTGTTACGCAATACGAGCGTGTACTGCACCTCTTCGCCTGCAAATGTGCTGCCCCAGTCACTGGCCATACGGAAGAAGATACCGGTCTCAGTAGGTGCTGGTAACGGTGTATTCGTGGCTGCCTCGGTTGGCACCTCTTCAACTATCGCTGCGTCCGGCACATCGATTGGCAACGGCACATCTGGTTGCTCCTCTCCTGGTTGCACCACCGATAGCGGTGCTGGCGGCGGTGCGACCGGCGGCGGCACGACTGGTGGTGTGACCGGCGGCGGTGCGACCGGTGGTGGTGCTGGCTGACGCGGCGGCTGAGACGGGGGTGGCGCTGGCGGCGGCGGGGGTTGTGGTACCCCTGATGCCGGGCCGACTGGTGTTGGTGGCGGCTGAGCAATCAACGGCCCCCCAGCATCGTCTTCAGGCGGTGCCGGGGGGGCAATCGGCGTAGGCTCGCGGTCACGTCTACGGCCACCACCCGGATCGCCGGCCGGTGGCGGCGGGGGTTCCGCTGGCGGCGGCGGTGGCGGGGGTTCCGCTGGCGGCGGTGGTGGCGGGGGTTCCGCTGGCGGCGGCGGTGGCGGGGGGTCCGCTGGCGGCGGCGGTGGTGACGGTGATGGTGGCACTGGTGTGGGCTGGCCTGGTACCAGAGTACCAGGCGGCGGCACTGGCGTAGCGGTCACATTTGGAGCAGGTGTATTTGTGATATTGATCGGCGTGCTGGTGGGCACCACCTGTCCACCTTCAGTAATTTGCACGGGAATCTGGGCCGACGTATCTGTCTCACCATTAGCCGAGCCGCTGGCCTGGTTCGTCACTACGCCCGGCTGGGCATCGCTGCGTACTCGCACCTGGATGGTGATCGTAGCCGGTGAAGCATCCTGGATAGTGATTCCACTACAGGATACCGTTTGTCCAGTCGTACAGGAACCACTGGTAGTACTTGCACCCAGCACTTCCAGGCGATTATCAACGGTATCATTCATGGTCGCACTAAGGGGTGTAGTGCTGGTGGTAAACAATGAAACGCTATAACTGAACTGTTGTCCTGGTCGAGCCGATGAAACCGAGGCCAGCTTTAAGACCTGAATCCCCCCCGAAACTACCGGTGTGCTGGTGGCGGTCGGTGTCTCGCCATTGACCGGTGTGCTGGTGGTAATCGGTGTCTCGCCATTGACCGGCGTGTTGGTAATAATCGGTGTCTCGCCATTGACCGGCGTGCTGGTGGCGGTCGGTGTCTCGCCATTAATAGGGCCGGGCGTATCAGTTGGGATGCGTGAAAATGTCGGCGTACTTGGCGGTTGACCATTATCCACCGTCGGTGTACTCGGCGGTTGACCATTATCCACCGTCGGTGTTGGTGGCTCATCGGGCACAGCCGTTGTTGCCGTCGGAGGTGGGAGAGTGGCTGTCGGTGGCAGTGGGGTGGCTGTTGGTATAATCGGCGTTGGCGTGGGGGGCAGACCGGGTGTCCAGGTCGGAACTGGTGGTGCCTGCGCTGGCTCGGGATCGCCCGTTGGATCGTCCACCGGGGTATCCGTAGCATTCTCCTGTGCTGGAACTATCGGGGGATTGATCCAGCGATACGCCTCCGCATAGAGCGGAAAGATCATCATAAGGACACTGAGTATCAGCAGCAATACTTCCCACACCGTCCAGCGAACGGATCCACGTCCGCGTATAGGACGTTGCTTACCACGATGGAAGAAAGAGTGCATAGAGTATTCCTCACTTCAAAAAAGCGGGGTTGACCCCACCAGATCCGCAACGACCACCAGTCGCTGGGTATCCCAGGCTGTACAGGTGATCAACGTCAGCACAGGGGTAGAAGTCGGGGCCATGACCTCGATCTGGGTCGGCCAGACATTTTTGATTTCACGGACATGATAATGATACTGCCATCGCCCAGCCTCGACCAGGATTTCGGCACCGGGCTGCAACTGGCCCAGATCACGGAAGACGCTGCCGCGCAATCCAGCATGCCCGGCCATCACGGTATTACCGTCCTGGTGGGGTAAGCCTGAGCCATGATGATAGCCCACGGCATACTCGGCGACTTGCCAGACACCATCCACAACAAATACCTCAACCACAGATGAGTCGATTCCAATGGCCGGTATGAGCAAGCGCCTGGGACGCGGATCTTCTCCACCCATTGCTGGCACAATCATATCCTGGGGCGCGATATAATCGCGGATCGGAACAGTCTCAACCATATCGGGGGGCGTAAAGGGTAACAACCGGGCCAGCTGAGCAACGCCTGACAGATCGACGGCATCCGTTGTATTGTCGATCGCGGCGGCACGGCCGGCTGGAGCCATATGATGGGCTTGCCACACAGACGGAGTCTGCACTGTAGGCGTACTGTTGGCCAGTCGTAGCGCATAGAGCCAGTCACGCCCATAGCCATCCAAGAACCAGTACCCGCCTCGCAGGAGCAGGAGACATACCAGAACACGTTCAACCTGACGTAGAAAGTCATCTACCCACGTGCGTTGCAGAAAAGGCTTGAGTGCCAGTTGCCGTTGGGTTGCATTCGAATAGAGTGATACTGGACGCATCAATTCGTCCTCGGCAGGCAGAGATGCTATCAGCAGTTCAGACAACAATGCCTGCGTTGTATGATCTTGATGAGCGGAAGCTGAAGAAGAATGCTTGATCACATGCAGCCCCTTTTCATGGTGAGTACGTATCGGGAACAAGCAGCCGTGATCCATTAACAAGAATGTAATCTTTAGGCAGGACGGATGTCATCATTAAAGCATAACTATCGTCGGGCTGCAATGATTATACACGATGAATCGCACAGACGCAATAGCAATGTGCCACTGCAATGATAAAAACAGTACTTCTGGACTAGTGTGAGCAAATACCGGCGCCTCCATTTTTTCCGTGGATCCAAAACCAGATACCTTGCATGATTTGAAAGATAGCCGCTATGGAAACCGATAGTAGGGAACGTGTTACTGTTGTTCACCGTGGCGTTTACGGGTCGATTGTATCGAAACCAGAGGGTATCACCGGCATGATCTCATCTGTAAAGAACATGGTGAGATGAATAATCTTTTATTTTCTACGACACACAGTGGTATTGTTATGATTGCCGTCTTATTTGCTCTTATGACGCTTGTGTATTATAGTTATGAAAAGAGAAAACCAACGTGATAAGGATACTGTTGTGGATATAAATGAACAGGCTGAACAACCAGGTAACACGCATCAGGTAGCCCGGGAATCCTTTGTAGCGGCACATTCCTCAGGATTACGTGAAATTTTGACCAACATCAGTCTGTTTTTTGATGCGGCTTACGAGCGTGATCCGTTGCCTCTCCTTCAGGAACTTTCATGTGAACTTCTCCAGACAAACAATGTGCAAATTGTGATACCGACCGGATCGACACATGTGGAACCTGACAATCCATACCGGTTGACCCAATTTATCATGATCAAAGGGCGGCGCATCGGACGGCTAGATGCACACCGCACGCTCCCTTTTACAACTGATGATCGGGCGCTAGCCTTTTTAATCAGCCAGCTCATCAGCATTGTGCTGGAACAAACCGCGCTGCATAGCCAGCTGGAACAGTATCATCAGCAGAATCGCGCCACAGTGACCACCCTGGAGCAACTGTTGGAGTTTATGCAAGGTGCTGTCACGACTACAACAAACTGGCGGCAGGTAGCAGCTTCGCTCACAATGCATGTGCCACGCATCGTGGGTGGGCAACGGGCCAGCCTGCTGATTATTCCAGCCAATCAACCTGACACACCCCAACTGGTGCTAAGCAATGGCACCAGTGTCAGCCCCGAACGGGCACGTGAAGTCTATAATCGCGGTCTGGCTGGTCTGGTGCTGCGTGAATGTCGCCCGCTGATTATCGACGAAACCCAGACCGATCAGCGCTGGCTTTCGATGGGACTGGCAAACTATGAAACCCCATCTCGTTGTGCCATGGCCGTGCCGCTAATCTGGGGTAAGCTCATCCTGGGTGTCCTGACGGTAACGACAAACAATTCGCGCCTGTTTGATACCTCTCATCTCAACCTGCTTGAATTAATTGGACATAACATCTCGCTGGTTCTCCACAATATAACACTTGAAGATCAGCTGCACCATGTGCTGAAAATGTTTACTACCGAAGAGAATATGTTGTGTTCCCCGTTGCATGCTGCTCATCGTTGCCTGCAGATGTATAGTACCGCACAGGCAGAACAGGATAGTATACCGATCAGGGTGAACGATATGCAACTGATCCGCACTGTACTGGAACATGTGGTAATGCTGGAGCAGCAACTACGATCCGTCCATCAGCAGTTATGTGCGTTCCAGATGAAACCCGAGATGGTTCGGTAGCGCCACCACGCGAACTTGCGCTGGTGCTTGATCAAATGCTAAAATAGGAACCAGTTATCCGCCCTCTAGGGGAAATCGAACGGCCTATGCATCCTATACCCTCTGGTTTCTGCAGATGGTACCCGTTCAGCAAACGTTCGCCTGCGAGAGTTGCGTGGAGTGAGCCGCTCTCATTCCCCCACCTGAACAGGGCCGTCTGGCGAATCTGTGGCTTCTTCGGGAATCCGGAGACCTCGGGATGGATAAAAGGGATGGATAAAACCGTCGATTTCCCTATAATCTGGAGCAGGAAATAGATGCCACACCAGTCAGACTCACCGGATGTTGCTACATTGCTGGCAGCGGTACGTGCGGAGGTGCAGGCACGGCGGCAGGCGCTGCATAGCACCACCAGTCCCTCTTCGCAGAGTGCGCTGGAACTGCAGCTCCAGCGTAATGCCGAACAGCTTGAGATTACGCGCGTTATCAGTGCCCACTGGCCACTCGAAAGCCGCTCACCCTACGAACGAGCGATCAACCTGATCAACAAAATTGTACGCCGGGCACTACGCTGGTACATCAACCCGATTGTCGAGCAGCAAAACGCCTTTAATGACGTAGCCGCCCGTGCATTGCGCCTGCAGATCGAAGCTTATGCCGAGTTGCGGGCGCAACTGGCGGAACTGGATCGGCGTGCTACACATGACCGTGACCCACCGCTCCCAATGACAATACCACCCATAGAAGCATCAGCACCATCTCATCAGGATGAACTCCTCCCATCCACAGCCATACCAGCAACAACCGAGGAACTACAACAACTGGTCAGGCAACACGCACGCACTGAGCCAGACGCAGGGTTTGCTGACTACCAGTTACACCCACTGCTAGCACAGCTTGGTGTGCATCAGCAGGTCAATGCCCACTGGCCACTGGTCGGACACACCCCTATTGAATCTGCTGCAGCCCTGGCACAGCGCCTGATGCGCCGCTATTTGCGCTGGCTGATCAACCCGATTGTCGAACAACAAAATGCGTTTAACACTGCGTTGACCCAAACGGTGGCGACATTGCTCACCGCCGATGTTGAACTGCGCTTCAGGCTGGCGCGACACCGTGCGGCCCACGTGCGGCGGCAGACATCCACGTAGATGTTACATCAATGATCACGATTGTTTCCCCCTGGTACGGGCCAGACACGGTTGGTGGAGCTGAAACCCAGGCACGTAGCCTGGCGCGGGCACTCCATGCATTGGGCATCCCGGTGCAGGTCTGGGCCAGTACCGGGCGCGACGCATTTCACCCTGATGATACTGCACACTATGCTGCTGGCGTGAGCAACGTGGATGGCATTCCCGTCTGGCGTTTTCGACCTGACGCACCAGACCAGCAGGGGGTGCCACTGTTCTTTCGTCGCCATCCAGCCTATCTGCCGCCGCTGGCCTCGTTCGCGCCCCACGAGTTGCAGTTGCTCGGCACATTGCTCAGCAGCGATGAACTGTATGCGGCCATTCACACCGCGCCTGCTACGACCCGGTTTATCTTTATCCCGTACCCGTTTGCTACCAGCTTCTGGGGTGCACGGCTGGCCCCGGAGCGTAGCTGGCTCCTGCCATGTCTGCACGATGAGCCGTATGCCTATTACTCGACCTATCGCCATCTCTTTCAGACTGTGCGCGGTATTCTGGCGAACAGCTACGCCGAGGCCGAACTGGCGCAACGGCTCTATCAGTTGCCAGCCAGACGGGTACATATGACGGGCGAAGGTATTGATTTGTCACCGCGTGGCGATGGTGAGGCTTTTCGTCGCACATATCACCTGGACAGTGCTGATGCAGCGATGTTGTTGCTCTATGTTGGGCGGCGCGATGAGAGTAAAAATATCGGGCTACTACTGACGTATATGCGTGAGTACTGGGCCAGGCGCGGGTGGCCACTGCGCCTGTTACTGGCTGGACAGGGGCTGCTGGAACTACCAGCCGGAGCTGAATCGCTGGTGATCGATCTTGGATACCTACCCGAACAAGATAAACACCATGCCTATGCCGCTGCACAGGTGTTTGTCCACCCTTCGATCTATGAGAGCTTCAGCATCGTGCTGATGGAAGCCTGGCTCCAGGGTACGCCCGCCCTGGTCAATGGTGCCTGTGCCGTTACTGTCGATCACTGTCGGCGCAGCGGTGGCGGTTTGATCTTTGACGATTTTGGCACATTTGCGGCAGCGCTGGATCTGCTGCTATGCAATCCAGATCTGCGCACGACGCTTGGTGAACGTGGACGGGCCTATGTTCTGCGCACTTGCAACTGGGAGGACGTGGCCCGACGTACTGCGGCAGTCGTTCTCGGTGAGACGTGAGCCACCGACACGCCGCATCGAAGCCTAGCCCATCCCTCCGGAGCGCGCCGGAGCCTATCCCACCGGAGCGCGCTGGAGCCCAGCCCGTCCCCCTGGGGCGCACCACCGTAGCGCGTCCCTCCGGGGCGCACCGCCGTAGCGCGTCCCTCCGGAGCGCACCGCCGTAGCGCGTCCCGCCGTGGCGCGTCCCTCCGGAGCGCACCGCCGTAGCGCGTCCCTCCGGGACGCGCCGGAGCCTAGCCCGTCCCTCTGGAGCGCACCCCAGTCGTCTTACCGACCGCAGGCACGGGGTTTGTCCAGGCTCCATCTCTCTATAGCTCTGCATCTTTACGTCTTTGTTTGCGTTAAAACAGGTGGCCATAATTACGAGGCATCAGATGGAGTTCACGGCAGGGATGAAGGATAAATCGAAACGGATCATTATTTGTGCCACCCAGGTACCCTTTGTGAGAGGTGGCGCCGAATACCTGGTGGATAGCCTGCGCGATGCACTGCGTGAACATGGTCACAGCGTTGATGTGGTCAGCCTGCCCTTTGCCTGGCGGCCCCACGAGCGTATTCTGGAAAGTGCGCTGGCCTGGCGCTTGCTCGATCTAACGCACGTGAACGAAACTCCCGTGGATCAGGTTATCTGCACCAAGTTTCCCTCTTACATGGTGCGTCATCCGCGCAAAGTAGTCTGGCTGGTGCATCAACATCGCCAGGCGTATGACCAGTATGGTACAGCGTTTAGCGATCTGGTGAACACCGAGGCACATCGCAGCCTGCGCGACGCGATCTTTCGCATGGATCGGCGGGGATTGGGTGAGGCCCAGAGGCGTTATGCCATTTCGCGCAATGTCCGTCAGCGTCTGTTGCGCTTCAATCAGCTGGACAGCACACCGCTCTATCCCCCCAGTCGCTATGCCCGGCATCTGTGGGCCGGGCCATACACAGATTACATTCTCTCGGTCGCACGGCTAGATGGAGCCAAGCGCCTGGATCTGCTGTTAACTGCATTAGCACATACACGACAGCCGGTGCGAGCGATTCTGGCTGGTACCGGGCCAGATCAGGCGCGGTTGGAGCGGTTAGCAGCGCAGTTGCAGCTGGGAGAGCGAGTGCAGTTTCTGGGGTTTGTGGATGATGCAACGCTGATCGACCTGTACGCACGAGCGCGGGCAGTATTTTATGCGCCGATCGATGAAGATTATGGCTTTACGACCGTCGAGGCGTGTGGTGCGGCACGTCCCGTTATTACCACGAGTGATGCGGGTGGGGTTTTGGAATTTGTCACCGATGGTGTGAACGGTCTGGTAAGTGCTCCCGATGCAACGGCGATTGCGGGCAGCCTGGATACGCTGGTCACAGATCGAAACCTGGCGGCACGCATGGGGACAGCCGGGCTGCCGCTAGTGCGCGACATTACCTGGGAGCGGGTGGTGCGAACACTGGTGCTGCCTTGAGCAGAAGCATGGCTCCCTACTCCGGCGTAGAGCGGGAGCAGCAAGGCTATCTGACGAGCGTTGCCACCCTTAACTGCCTGTCTGCGGCAATCTGACCGAGGTGGGTATATCCATACTTTGACGTGAAACGTCGGTGATTCTTTCGATCATTCTGGTCAGCAAACCAGAGGTTTGTGTAGTTGCGGCAGGTTGCGCCGCCGATGAAACGGTATCAGTTCCACGGTTACAGTGTTGAACAAATCTGGATGAGAAGGTGCGAGCGGTGCGTATAGGCATATAACCCACACTACGTTCGAGTAGATCGGCCTGGTCACCTGGGGATACGACTTGCGTGCGATCAATTGCCTGAAGAAACAGCAGCGCATCACGTTGATTCTCAAACATAGTGATATTGGGCACTGACTGCACCAGAGGTGTAAATACGTGCGCATACGCCTGATTCACAACCAGCGCCATATGGCCAAGATGCATGTGTTGGATAATGTGTTCTATACAGAAACGTGCCACGCAACTATCGATCTGACCAGCCCGTCCATCCAGCAAAATCTGCGTTGGATGACCGCAATCATCAAGCATTTGCCATATATCTTGCACCAGCGCTGTGGCTGTTTCGATTTCTATCGGGCCTTGCAGTGAAGCATACAGTGTATCTGGTGTATGTAATATGAGATGATAAGGCATCATTGACTCCTTAAGGTACGTTTTTCATTCTTTAGCACAAGTACACACTGAAATAGGATGGGGTTGCACGCCGCTTCCCCATTTTCAGGGTTCTGGTAAATGCTTGTCCAACGTCAACGTGATAGATTACTGATCGTATCGTGTGCAGTGACCGATTGGTGATGAGGCAAGAGAAAAGACTCTGACCACATTATCCAGTGAGGCGCAATTGTTCTGATAGCAGCATTGAAAACTTCAACCTATTTTTTGATTGCAAACGTGTCCTTTACAATTATACACTGTTCCGCCGCTGCTGTCTAGAGTTTTTTAGATGAATTCCGAAAAATTCGATATACAACTATCTCTATAATGCCCATGGTTGCTAGCGTAGCGGGAAAAAGAAGGGTACGACGAGCATGGTTGTCACCAGCAACAAGAGTTGCAACAGGATGCCAACCCGTGCGAAGTCGGCAAAGCGATACCCACCTGGCCCCAATACCATGCATGGTGTTGACTGGCGAGGCGATCGGGGTGGCAAGGGTGGTCGAGGCTGCTACCTGCAACTGAAACGCAGTGCTGGACACCTCATAGAATGAGCAGGCGTGATGGGCTGAGGTTGGCGTTGATAACCAGACTCACCACTACGGGTAGAAAGATAGCAACGGTGCCGGTCGAACTGATGAAGGCGGATAAGAATGCCACGACGAGCATAATAATACCCATGAGCTTCAGTTCGGTCGTACCTGAGTTATGCTGCTCGGTATTGCTCCTGATTGTTCGTCATTGCCACGCCGCAATGCCCGCATTATCCGCATTGTTCGCAATACCCGCAATGCCCGCCATTGCTCTGCAACGACCATACGTGATCATGGCGTTTGTTGCCTGCGAATGCATGGCAATGCGGGCGACCATAAGGGTCGCCCCGGCGATCATGGTTGCGTATTGTTCCGCGTTGCCCGCATTACCCGCATTGTGCGCATTGCCGGGCTGTGGGTCAGAGTAGTACAGGGTGCGATGGTGTCCAGGATCGCCATGTATCTGTCATAAATGACGTACGCAGTCACGTGAACACCGCGTCTTTTGCGCCTGCGGCCGCGTTGAAGCGTTGAAGCGTTGAAGTGTTGAAGAACCGCTCTGCTGAAGGCGAAAAGGCTATCTGACCATACTACCGCGTACCTTCTGTCACTTGACACGCCTGCGAACCCGATCTATACTGTTGTTAGTGTGACACTTACAATAATATACCCTGGCTGCAAGGCCTTTTTTCATGTCGCCACGTAATGCTAGAACTACACTTTGGATCGGCCGTCAGGCCCTTTTTTATCGCCTGTTATTAGTGTTAATATGACACTAATAACAAAGGATTAACCCGGTTATGAATTGTTTATGAGGAGATTAAGCATGACTCTGCGATTGACGCATACCGAGTTGGAAGATGCCGCCGAGCTGGTGGCCGAAATCCAACGTCTGAAGCAACAGCGCAACGCGGTCATCCTGGCACACAACTACCAGTATGGCGAGATCCAGGATATTGCCGACTTTGTGGGTGACTCGCTGGGCCTCTCCCAGGCCGCTGCCCACACTGACGCCGAGGTCATTGTGTTTTGCGGGGTTCACTTCATGGCCGAGACGGCCGCCATCCTTTGCCCAGACAAAACCGTGTTGCTGCCGGATCTCCAGGCCGGTTGTTCGCTGGCGGATACCATCACGGGCGAACAGTTGCGGGCATGGAAGGCCGAGCATCCTGGTGCAGTTGTTGTATCTTATGTCAATACCACGGCCGAGGTCAAGGCCGAGAGCGACTACTGCTGCACCTCGGGCAACGCACGCCGCGTGATTGACGCGATTCCCGCCGATCGCGAGATCCTGTTTCTGCCCGACATGTTCCTGGGCAGCTACTTGCGTCAGATTACCGGACGACCACTGCACATCTGGGCTGGTGAGTGCCACGTACATGCGGGCATCAAGCCAGAGATGGTTAAGGCAATGCACCGGGCCCATCCCGATGCCGATTTTATGGTGCATCCTGAATGCGGTTGCGTCAGCTCCTACATGCATTTCCTGGCTCGTGGGCGTGTCTGTGACAAAAACACGTACATTCTCTCGACCGAGGGCATGATCCAGCATGCGCGCCAGAGCCAGGCTTCGCAGTTTGTGGTGGCGACTGAAATCGGTGTGCTGCACCGAATGCGCCGGGCCAACCCGGAGAAGGAGTTTATGCCGATCAGTGATGCGGCGGTCTGCCGCTATATGAAAATGACGACGCTCGATAAAGTTCACCACGCATTGCAGGCAATGCAGTATCCCATTACTGTGCCTGCCGATGTGGCCGAACGAGCCCGTGGTGCAATTGAGCGCATGATCGCGCTGTGAGTGGTGAGACGACGAGGCGCGATTTTAACGCAAAGGCGCAGAGGGGCAGAGACGCAAAGATCTTGTTTGTACCGTACCAACCAGGCGGGGATGCGGGGATGCTCCTACCATCCGCATGTCTCTGCGGCTTTGCGTTCAACCAGCAGCCGTGACGTGTGCGACGAGGCGGGGAGGCACCGCTTCACTCGCAGCCTGTAACCTGTAATCTGATAACCTATCAGAAAGCGATATGACATGTATCTAACAGTGAACCATAGATCGGAACAAAACCCTATTCCACGCTATGTTGTAGCAACACTGCCACCATATACTCAACCACACACCAGCGACGTGCTGATTGTGGGCGGTGGGGCAGCCGGTTTAGCGGCGGCGCTGTATGCCGCCGCGCATGGGGCTGATGTGACGCTGCTAGCCCGCGATACGCTGACAACCAGCAATTCGTCCTGGGCCCAGGGCGGGATCGCCGCTGCACTGGATGCGAATGACTCGCCAGCGTTGCATGTGGAGGATACGCTGATCGCCGGAGCTGGTTTGTCCGATCCTGTAGCGGTGGCGGTGCTGACCCAGGAGGCCCCGGCCCTACTGCACGAACTGGTGCTGGCGGGTGTGCCTTTCGATCGTACTGCCAATATGTTTGCGCTAGGACTGGAGGGCGGTCACTCGCGGCGACGGATTGCGCATGTGGGTGATGCAACCGGCTGGGCACTGACACGGGCGTTGATTGAACACGCCCAACAGCATTCCTGTATCCGTATCTGCGAGGGCTATCAGGCGGTTGATCTGCTCGATGCGGATGGGCGCTGCACGGGCGTGCTGGCACGGGATGCCGCTGGCGAGTGGCACACGTTTACCGCCAGCGCGACTATTCTGGCGACGGGTGGCGCGGCTGCCCTGTATGGCCTGACCAGCAATCAACCAGGAGCACTGGGCGAGGGAATCGCCCTGGCCTATCGCGCTGGCGCGGAAGTCGCCGATATGGAGTTTGTGCAGTTCCACCCCACGGTTATGCGTACCAGCAGCGGCCAAGGCTTTCTGATCAGTGAAGCTGCACGAGGCGAGGGCGGGCGGTTGCTTACACCCAGTGGTCGTCGCTTTATGCCCGACTATGATCCACGTGCCGAACTTGCGCCCCGCGATGTGGTGTCCCGGGGGATTTTTGCGGCGATGCAGCAGGAAGGTGCCGATCACGTACTGCTGGATCTGACCCACCTGTCGTCAGCCTACTTGCAGCAGCGTTTCCCCACCGTTTTCACCCGCTGCCGTGCCGAGGGTTTTAATCCGGCTAGCGAGCCGATTCCAGTCGCGCCCGCCGCGCATTATCTGATGGGTGGTATTCGCACCGATCTGCAAGGCCGTACGAACGTTCCTGGCCTGTATGCCGCTGGCGAGTGTGCCTGCACTGGCATCCACGGGGCGAATCGTCTGGCGAGTAACTCGCTGCTGGAATGTCTGGTCTTTGGACGCCGAGCGGTGACAGCAGCGCTGGCGCAACGGATAACCGTGCAGCAGACAGTATTTCATGGCCAGCGATTGGCACTTAGTCATGGGCAGCGAACCATTGACGACCAGCTGCCAGTAGTCACCCGACAATCGGCAGTGGACAGCGGTCAACAACTGGCCGACCTGACCTGGATTATGCGGACGCATGCCAGTCTGTTGCGCTCGGCTCATAGCCTCAGCCTGGCACTGGACGAACTGGTGGACTACCCACTCCAGGTGAGCAGCACCAGTGCAGCAGCGATTACGCTGGCAAATGCGGCCCTGTGTGCCCGGTTGATTATCACCTCTGCCCGGTTGCGCACTGAGAGTCGCGGTGCCCATTTTCGCACTGACTACCCCACCACAGAGGCTGCCTGGCGCGTGCATATCATCCAGCAGCGTGCACAACAGCCCTATACGGTAGCGACGGTAGCCCCGACTGCGCTGGAACCGGGCTTACACACCGAGATAGACAGGTGCTATATCTAATCTAGCAATATTCCATGATATGATATGACCTCTCGCATTGGACGGAGCGCTATCCAGGCTCAAGCCAGGCCTCTCATAGAAAGGAACATAACATATAGATGGAACTGCCACAGGAAGCTGTTCAGACAATAATCGCCAATGCCCTGCGCGAAGATCTGGGCACTGGCGACCTGACCTCGCATGTGTTCATTCCACACACAGCCCGGGCTACAGCGCACGTCGTTCTGCGTGAGGCAGGAGTGGTCGCCGGTCTGCCAGTATTGACTGCAGTCTTTCACCAGGTCGATCCGACGCTTCAGGTACTGACGGAGGCGACCGATGGTGATCGATTGCCCGCCGGTGCAGTGCTGGCGCGGGTAGAAGGTGCGGCATGGAGCATTCTGACTGGCGAGCGGGTGGCGCTCAACTTCATTCAGCGCCTGAGCGGAATTGCCACCATGACCGCGCAGTATGTAGCAGCTATTGGCAATTGCCCAACGCGCATTCTGGATACGCGCAAGACTACGCCCGGCCTGCGCCTGCTCGAAAAGTATGCCGTGCGCATTGGAGGTGGGGTCAATCATCGCTTTGGTCTCTACGATGCGGTGATGCTCAAGGATAACCACCTGGCAGTGCTGGCGACGCATGGAATCGACCTGAAGCAGGCATTGTGCCAGGCACGGGCGGCGCTTGGCCCGCTGGTGAGCATCGAAGTCGAAGTCGAAACTGTTGAGCAGGCGTTGCTGGCGGCTGATGCTGGCGCGGATGTGATCCTGCTCGACAACATGACCCCGGAAGCGATGCGGGTAGTGGTTGAGCGTGTCGGTGGACGGGTGCTCCTGGAAGCATCGGGTGGCATAACTCTTGCGACAATTCGCCGTGTAGCCGAAACAGGAGTGGACTATATTTCGGTCGGGGCACTCACTCATTCGGCGCGAGCGCTGGATATAGGCCTGGATTTTGTTGTCAGGTAAAGTGGTCGTCAAATTGCACACGGTACGTGGTCGCTTGAAAACACGGTTCTTTAGTCTTTTACGCAGGATTACTGATGATGGAAGTAGCATGAGAACAGTCTATTGGTACGTGAAAGATACCTTTGACAATTGCATTGGTAAACAGCAGACGTGACTGGTAGCCAAAACCCCTGGATTACCGCGTACACCCAATCATTTGACAACCTCATTCGAGTAACATACAATCGAGAGTGGATAGTACGCTTAATCTGGTCGCGTTTCTCCAGTTAATACGAAGTCACATACCATAACTGATCGCGTGACTTCGTGTCTTTTTGGTTAGCTCATATTCTCAAAAGCTGGTTGAAAAAGAGGAGGATGCGGAGCTTTGTCCGCGCATAGTTTGCTACCTACCGTGTGGCGGCGAGCAACATGAAGTCTTTGGCGGGCTGTACGCTGCAAACCTCCTCTTTTGAGTACTAAGCTTCATCTCGGCCAGGGTGCGGGGCCGCAGGCACCTATGCCCATTCCCGGTGGTTTTGGAGAGACGAAGCCGCGCTGAGCCTTTCTACCCAGGGGAGGTCTCGTGGTAGTATTAGACAGTCTCTCAGATCGTATGTCCTGAAATTAGAAATATGATTACCTCACACGCCAGGTTGCTGGAGCAAATTACCAGATGTTAAGAACGTATACTCAAGGAATCCTGCTGTATGTCGAAGGAGACAATCACTGTGCATCTGCAAGAAGGTCGGCGCAGAGTTATCATTGATAAAGTTTCGCCTGAGATCGACTGTGGTCGCTTTGCAATCAAACGTACTGTTGGTGAGCAGGTTGTGGTTGAGGCGGATGCCTTTACTGATGGGCATGACGCGATGTCCCTGGTACTCTTATATCGCAAGCAAGACGTGACCGAGTGGTCAGAGACCCCTATGGAGTTTCTGGGAAACGACCGCTGGCGGGGTGTGTTTGTGGTGACAGAAATGGGGTATTACTGTTACACGGTATGTGGATGGGTGGATCATTTCAAGTCATGGGCACGTGACTTGAAGAAACGGGTGGATGCTGGTCAGGATGTCACGCTGGAACTAGTGATCGGTGCCCAATATGTGGAAGCTGCGGTGCCGCATGCTACGGGTGCGGATGCAGACGCACTGACCGCCGCTGCGGCCACATTGCGCGCTGGCGGGGATGCAGCGATTCACCAGGGGTTGGCTCCCGAACTGGCAGATTTGATGTATCGCTACGCGGAACGGCGCTATGCGACGGTCTACGATCGCGAATTGCCCCTGTTCGTTGATCGCGAGCGGGCACGCTTTAGTGCATGGTACGAGCTCTTTCCACGTTCCTGTTCGCCTGTGCCGGGACAGCATGGCACCTTGCGCGATTGTGTGGCGCGTCTGCCCTATGTTGCCGAGATGGGCTTTGATGTCCTGTATCTGCCGCCGATTCATCCCATCGGGCGCGTTAAACGCAAGGGCAAGAACAACAGTGTGGTGGCCGGGCCGGATGATGTCGGCAGTTGCTGGGCAATCGGCGCTGAAGAGGGTGGACACAAGGCGATCCACCCGCAACTGGGAACGCTAGACGACTTCAAATTCCTCGTGGCGAAGGCCCGCGAGTATGGAATCGATATTGCCCTGGATATTGCTTTTCAGTGTGCTCCGGATCACCCTTATGTCAAAGAACACCCGGAATGGTTTATCTGGCGACCGGACGGCACGGTGCAGTATGCCGAGAATCCGCCTAAGAAATACGAGGATATTTACCCGCTCAACTTTGAAAGTGAAAACTGGCAAGGTCTCTGGGAAGAACTCAAGAGTGTGATGGATTACTGGATCGAGCAGGGCGTCACGATCTTCCGCGTGGATAATCCGCACACCAAGGCGTTTCGCTTCTGGGAATGGGCAATTAGTGATATCAAGCACCGGCATCCCGACATCATTTTTCTCTCCGAAGCATTCACCCGCCCGAAAATCATGTATAACCTGGCAAAACTCGGCTTTACCCAATCATATACCTACTTTGCCTGGCGGAATTCCAAGTGGGAATTGACCCAATATATGACTGAGTTGACGCAGAGCGAAGTGCATCAGTATTTTCGTCCTAATTTTTGGCCCAACACACCGGATATATTGACCGAGCCAATGCAGAAGTATGGTCGCCCGATGTTTATGGCACGACTGGTGCTAGCTGCCACGTTGGTGGCCTGCTATGGCATCTATGGGCCAGCGTTTGAACTGGTCGAAAACCGCCCGGCTATCCCTGGGAAAGAGGAATATCTCGATTCCGAGAAATATGAGATTAAAAACTGGGATCTAGATCATCCCAACAGCCTGAAAGGGTTGATTACGCTGGTCAATCATGCTCGGCGCACCAATCCAGCTTTGCAACGCAACGATGGCCTGCGGTTTCACTTTGTGGATAACGATCAGTTGATCGCTTATACCAAAGCTACCGATGATCTCAGCAATATTGTTCTGGTGATCGTCAATCTTGATCCTACCTGGACACAGTCTGGATGGGTGGGATTGCCTTTGCACGAACTGGGACTGAACCCCAACGAAGGGTTTGAAGTTCACGATATGTTGAGTGGAGCTCGCTATCTCTGGCATGGTTCTCACAACTATGTCGAGTTACATCCGCACATCCTGCCGGCGCATATCTTTCGCATTCGGTAGCATATAAGCAGGCGCATAGGTAATGGCACCAGGCGTTACATACTGCCGCAACGATGACGCTGACTACTGAATCTCTATAGTAGGGTACAGTATGTTCAACAGGCTTCGTGGTAGGAGTTATAGTGTATGCAATCGCAGTCTGAATTGAGGTTATCCGTTAGTTATGGTCAAGAAAGAAGCAGACGAGATTTCTACTGAGACAGATTCCTTATGGTATAAAGATGCTATTATCTACGAAGTTCATGTGCGTGCCTTCTTTGATAGTGATGGCAACGGCATTGGCGATTTTCGTGGATTGACCGGGAAGTTGGATTATTTGCAAGATCTAGGTGTTACGGCGATCTGGTTACTACCGTTTTATCCTTCACCGCTGAAAGATGATGGGTATGATATCGCCGACTATACCAATGTGCATCCGATCTATGGCACACTGAACGATGTGCGTGTCTTTGTGCGTGAGGCGCATCGGCGTGGGTTACGAGTGATTACCGAGCTGGTATGTAATCATACGTCGGATCAGCATCCATGGTTTCAGCGTGCGCGTGAGGCACGCCCTGGCAGTTCAGTGCGTAACTTTTATGTCTGGAGTAATACAACCGAGAAATACAAAGATGCACGGATTATTTTTAAGGATTTTGAACACTCAAACTGGACATGGGATCATGTCGCCGAGGCCTACTATTGGCATCGATTCTATAGTCATCAGCCTGATCTGAATTTTGATAATCCTCAGGTGCGTAAGGCTATTTTCAGGGTTATGGATTTCTGGCTACGCATGGGGATCGATGGTCTGCGCCTTGATGCTATTCCGTATCTCTATGAACGCGAAGGTACGAATTGTGAGAATCTGCCGGAAACGCATGCTTTTCTGAAGGAATTGCGCCGCTATGTCGATGAGCGCTATGAAAATCGCATGTTTCTGGCCGAGGCTAATCAATGGCCAGAGGATGCGGTCGCCTATTTTGGTAATGGTGACGAATGCCACATGTCGTTTCACTTTCCGCTCATGCCACGCCTGTTTATGTCGGTCTATATGGAAGATCGCTTTCCGATTATCGACATCCTGCGCCAGACACCGGAAATTGACCAACGTTGTCAGTGGGCCGTGTTTCTGCGTAACCACGATGAGTTGACCCTTGAGATGGTGACCGATGAGGAGCGCGACTATATGTACCGCGTCTATGCCCGCGATCGCCAGGCTCGTATCAATCTGGGCATTCGCCGCCGCCTGGCACCGCTGCTGGGGAATCACCGCCGTAAGATCGAATTGATGAACGGACTGCTCTTCTCATTACCAGGGACACCAGTGATTTACTATGGCGATGAGATCGGCATGGGCGACAATATCTATCTGGGTGACCGCAACGGCGTGCGCACCCCGATGCAGTGGAGCGCCGATCGTAACGCCGGGTTCTCGCGTGCCAACCCGCAGCAACTCTACCTGCCGATCAATATCGATCCAGAATATCATTATGAGACGGTCAATGTTGAGGCTCAGCGCAACAACCCGCATTCACTGTTGTGGTGGATGAAGCGCCTGATCGCCTTACGCCGACGCTATAAAGCTTTTGGTCGGGGTACTATTGAATTTTTACACCCAGAAAACCGTAAAGTACTATCCTTTATCCGTCGCTATGAAGATGAAGTTATTCTCGTTGTTGCTAATTTATCACGCTTTGTGCAGTGTGTCGAGTTGAATCTGGCCGAATTTCTGGGCTTGATGCCAGTTGAGATGTTTGGTCGGGTCGATTTTCCACCGATCGGCGAACTGCCTTATTTTATTACCCTGGGACCACACTCGTTCTACTGGTTCTCACTGGAACCACAGCGCGTTCCGGGCATCAGTACCGGCGGCACCAGTCACGACTATGCTATTCCGACCCTGACCGTGCATGGTTCCTGGGACAGAATTGTTCATAGCAATGGGCATCAAACGCTGATGCAACTGCTACCGCAGTACTTGCAGGCGCGACGCTGGTTTCGCAGCAAGGCACGGCACATCAAAACGGTGCAGATCGTTGATACTATTCCGATTCATCGTGGCGCTTGCGCGGCCTATATCTTGCTGGTCAATGTGGATTATACCGAAGGCGATGCAGAAGTGTATGTGCTGCCGCTGACCTTTGTGACCGGCGACCGCGCCGAGCAGTTGCTTCAGTATCTCGCACATACCGTGCTGGCACGCCTGCGGGTTGAAGATGCCGATATTGAAGGCGTGCTGTATGATCCGATTGTCGAGCAGGATTTTTGCACCATCTTGCTGGACGCGATCAAGACCCGTCGCCGCATACGCGCGCCGAACGGTGAGATCACCGCATCACCAACACGTATCCTGTCAACCATTTTGAATATGACAGATGCGGAGCCAGGAGCTAATCCGATCAAAGCCGAGCAGAGCAACTCATCGGTTATATATGGAGATCGGCTGATCTTGAAGATCTTCCGCAAGCTTGAATCCGGCATAAACCCCGATCTGGAAATCGGACGCTTTCTCACCGAGCATGGCTTTCCCCATACCCCACCGGTGGCCGGCATGATCGAGTATCAACGCAAGGGTGCCGAACCGGCGACGCTTGCTATTTTACAAGGTTTTGTTACGAATGAAGGCGATGCCTGGAAGTATACCCTGGATGTGTCGAGCCACTATTTCGAGCGTGTCCTGACCGAATATGCAGATGTGGAGATACCACCAATTGTGATCTCGACCCGATCACTGCTGGATATGTCCGAGCAAGATACACCACCGCTGGCCCATGAAACGATCGGAGCCTATTTAGAAGCAGCACGTCTGCTCGGTCAGCGAACAGCAGAGATGCATTTGATTCTGGCGTCGGATACGCGCAATCCTAACTTTAGCCCCGAGCCGTTTACCAGCCTCTATCAACGCTCGATGTATCAGTCAATGCGCAGTCTTAGCACCCGCGTCTTACAGGTACTGCGCAAAGAGTTGCCAGATTTGCCTGAAAGGACACGGGCGACTGCCCAGAAAGTCATAGACAGCGAGAGTGATATTCTGCACCAGTTTGGCACACTGCTTGACCATAAAATGCTCGTCACTCGTATCCGCTGCCACGGCGATTATCATCTGGGGCAGGTGCTGTATACAGGAAAAGACTTTGCGATTATTGACTTTGAGGGCGAACCAGCACGACCATTGAGTGAACGGCGAATTAAGCGCTCCCCAATACGTGATGTCGCGGGCATGCTGCGCTCATTCCACTATGCCTCCTTTGCTGCCCTGTTACAGCAGGCATCGGGAGTGAGTCTACGTGCCGAGGACTCAGCCATCCTGAAACCCTGGGCCAGTTACTGGTATTTTTATACCAGTGCCGTGTTTCTGCGTGCCTATCGTGGACAAGCAGGCAATGCCTCCTTCATCCCACAATCACGAGACGAATTCGAGATTCTGCTCAATGCGTTTTTATTAGACAAAGCTATGTACGAATTGGGGTATGAACTGAACAATCGACCAGACTGGGTGCATATTCCGTTGCAAAGCATCTTGCAGTTACTCGGTTCAGACCAGGACTAAGTACTATGTGGGAGGGTTGCTCGTCAGGGGTTAGCCCGACATCCCCTATCACAATGGGACTGGGACAACAAACCTGTACCTGCGAGTGGGGCCAGACCGGGTACTGGCCCCTACAAAAAATCGGACACCGACCTGATGCCCCTGATGCGAAAGCATCACATCAAGGGCACCAGTATGCACCAGAAATATAGAACAGAACAAGATACGCACGGGGTACATAATGACACCGGTAATATATGGGACAGGAATAGATGATCTAACATTGTTGACCGATGCCGATATTTATGTTTTTAATGAAGGCAACCATTTTCGCCTCTATGACAAATTGGGCGCGCATCCGCTCACATTTGATAGCGTGGTGGGAACCTATTTTGCAGTCTGGGCACCCAATGCACAACAGGTAACGGTGATCGGTGACTTTAACGACTGGGATAAGACGCGCCATCCATTGCAACGACGGGCGCAGTCAGGTATCTGGGAAGGGTTTCTGCCCAATGTCCAGGTCGGGATGTTGTACAAGTATCATATTATCTCACAGTACAATGATTATTGTGTCGACAAAACAGATCCGTTTGCAACCTTTGAAGAACGACCACCGCAAACCGCTTCGATTGTATGGGATATTGATACCTATACCTGGAACGATCAGGAGTGGATGGAACAGCGTGGACGCCACAATACCTTGCAGTCACCTATCGCCATTTATGAATTACACCCTGGTTCATGGATGCGCCCTGCTGATAAACCCGATCGCTTTTTGACGTATCGTGAACTGGCACCACTACTCACCGCATATGTGCAGCGCATGGGCTTTACCCACGTCGAGTTCTTGCCAATTATGGAACACCCGTTCTATGGCTCCTGGGGCTATCAAGTAACCAGTTTCTTTGCACCCACCAGTCGCTATGGTACTCCTCAGGACTTTATGTTTCTGATCGATTACCTGCATCAACAGCACATCGGAGTGATCCTCGACTGGGTACCGTCACACTTTCCTACCGATGAGCATGGCCTGGGATATTTCGACGGTACATTTCTCTATGAGCATGCCGATCCGCGCCAGGGCTTTCATCCGGACTGGAAAAGCCTGATTTTTAATTATGGACGCAATGAAGTGCGTTGTTTCCTGATCAGCAGTGCCCTGTTCTGGCTCGATAAATATCATGTCGACGGGTTGCGGGTTGATGGGGTAGCCTCAATGCTCTATCTGGACTACTCGCGGCAGCCCGGCGAGTGGATCCCGAACCGGTATGGGGGCAACGAAAATCTGGATGCGGTGGATTTTTTGCGGGCGTTTAATCAGGAAGTATATAAGAACTATCCTGATGTGCAGACCATTGCCGAGGAGTCGACCTCCTGGCCCATGGTTTCCCGACCGACCTATCTAGGTGGCCTGGGCTTTGGGATGAAGTGGGATATGGGCTGGATGCACGACACGCTGAGCTATATGGCCCACGACCCGATTTATCGGCGCTATCATCACCACGAGATTACCTTTCGTCTACTGTATGCTTTTACTGAAAACTTTACCCTACCGCTTTCCCATGATGAAGTCGTGCATGGCAAAGGTTCGCTGATCAACAAAATGCCGGGCGATGAGTGGCAAAAATTCGCCAATCTACGTTTCCTCTTTGGCTTGATGTATGGACAACCGGGGAAAAAGCTGATCTTTATGGGTGGTGAGTTTGGACAGTGGCGCGAGTGGAACCACGATACTGGCCTTGATTGGCACCTCACCGATACCCCACTCCACGCCGGGGTGCAGCAGTGGGTTGCCGATCTCAACCAGGTGTATCGACGCGCATTGGCCTTGCATGAAGGTGATTGTCATCCAACAGGCTTTGAGTGGATCGACGCCAATGATACCGAACACAGCACCTTCAGCTTTGTGCGCAAAGGCCTGACAACTCCTGATATGTTCTTAATCATCTACAATGGCACACCTGTGCCCCGCTATCACTATCGGGTTGGTGTGCCCCGTGGCGGCTATTGGCAAGAAGTTCTTAACAGTGATGCCACGACTTATGGCGGCAGTGGTCTGGGCAATATGGGCGGAGTGACCGCCGTTGCGGAGGCCTGTCATGGGCGTATGCACTCCCTGGAACTGACCTTACCGCCCCTGAGTGTCCTCTTCTTGCATTCGCTGGCTTAAACATCGTTCACAGTCTCGATGGACGCTTGTCCATACCTGTGTGTTTGGGATCTGGACTATGCTTATGGTATATATTGCTGACCGAACACTTGTCGGCGCTGAAATTCTGTGCTACCATTCACGCCAATAAAATAAGCGGCAGCGTTTCTTCCACACTGTTGCAGGCGAAAAATGGCGTTGTGTGCAAGCGACCGCGTACGTCCTGTTTATGAAAAATGTCTGTTCCGTAACTTTTCACATCTGAGGGCACAGGCGAGTACTGGAAGGGACGATCCGCCCCGTTCAGACACAGACAGGGATGTCCACGCCACACTCTGTGTGAACCGTTGCCTTTTCCTGGACAACCGAATCCAGTCACCACAATCCCAATCAGCCAGGGCATCTGTGTCTCTATCTCTGCCTGCAATGTTGGCAATGTACATACATCTGGCTGCGACTCGGCATAACGAGACAATACAATACAACGATTTGCTAGAGCTACGATACCGTTCTACTCCAGGGAAAGGGGCAACAGCTTCCCGTATAATCTCTGCCGAAGGAGGCAATCAGCAATGTCTTTTGGAGATACCAATCAGATTTTGAAAATCTTGCTCGTCGAAGATAATCCCGGTGATGTACGATTAACCATGGAAGCACTGAAAGATGCCGAAGTACCCAATAAGTTGAGTGTGGTACGCGATGGGGTTGAGGCTATGGAGTTTCTGCGTCGGCAGGGGCAGTATGCGACCGCCTCTCGCCCGGATCTCATCCTTCTCGATCTCAACCTGCCGCGCAAAGATGGACGGCAGGTGCTCAAAGAGATTAAAGCTGATGATACCCTGAAACGTATTCCGGTGGTCGTCTTAACTACCTCGCGAGCAGAAGAGGATATCCTCAAAGCCTATGATTTGAATGCAAATTGTTATATTACGAAACCTGTTGATCTGGATCAGTTTACGCAGGTTATGCAAGCTATAGAGGTATTCTGGCTGACGGTAGTGAAATTACCGAAATCGTAGATCTGGCAGGTGAGCAACCAGTAGGGGCACTGGTGCCCCGGCTCATGTGTGGGCGATTCGTTGGTACCAGGGACATCTTTACCTATTCGCAGCATACGAGGCGGTATGGTAATATAACGAGATTACGCCAACAGCAGGAGTACAAGAAAGAATATGGAGCGCTATATTTGTATTCATGGACATTTCTATCAACCGCCGCGCGAGAATCCCTGGCTGGAGGAGATTGAGGTACAGGATTCGGCCTATCCCTTTCACGATTGGAATGAGCGGATTACAGCCGAGTGTTATGCAACCAATGGCGTTTCCCGTATTCTGGATGGGCAGAACCGCATTATCCAGATTGTCAACAACTATGCACGCATTAGTTTTAATTTTGGCCCAACCTTACTCTCATGGATGGAACAGAAAGCTCCGTCGGCATATCGCGCTATCTTGGCGGCTGACCGCGAGAGCCAGAAATATTTTTCCGGGCATGGTTCGGCGCTGGCACAGGTGTATAATCACATAATTATGCCCCTGGCAAACAGACATGATAAATATACGCAGATATTCTGGGGTATCCGCGATTTTGAAAAACGCTTTGGGCGTAAGCCAGAGGGGATGTGGCTGGCCGAAACAGCAGTCGATCTGGAAACGCTGGACATTATGGCCGAGCTTGGTATCCAGTTCACGATCCTCTCACCCTATCAGGCCCGGCGTGTTCGGACTCAGGGCAGTAAACAGTGGCAGGATGTGGTGGGTGGTCATATTGACCCGACTATGGCCTACCTGCAACACCTGCCATCTGGGCGCACGATCACTCTGTTCTTCTACGATGGCCCAATCTCACAGGGTGTGGCCTTTGAACGTCTGCTCTCTAGCGGTGAACGCTTCGCTCATCGCCTCATCGGAGCTTTTTCAGATGATCGGCACTGGCCGCAACTGGTGCATATTGCCACTGATGGCGAGACCTATGGGCATCACCACCGCTTTGGCGAGATGGCGCTGGCCTATGCGCTGCACTATATTGAAAGCAATAATCTGGCACGTATTACGATCTATGGTGAATATCTGGAGCGGCATCCACCCACCTATGAGGTGGAGATCCTGGAAAATACGTCCTGGAGTTGTTTTCACGGTATTGAACGCTGGCGGAGCAACTGTGGATGTAACTCCGGCAATAATCCCGGTTGGAACCAGGAATGGCGTGCGCCATTACGGAACGCGCTTGACTGGCTCCGTGACGCAATCACTCCCGCCTATGATGAGATCGGGCGTCAGTTGCTGCGTGATCCCTGGGCCGCACGCAACGACTATATCGCGGTTATTCTGGATCGCTCATCGGAGAATATTGCGCGTTTTCTCGAACACCATGCCATCCGCAAGCTGCATGATGCAGAAAAGGTGACTGTGCTAAAGTTGATGGAACTTCAGCGCCACGCGATGCTCATGTATACCAGTTGCGGCTGGTTTTTCGATGAGTTGTCTGGAATTGAAACCGTCCAGATTATTCAATATGCCGGCCGGGTAATCCAGCTGGCAGAGGAACTTTTTGAACAGGCGATAGAGGCACCCTTCCTTGATCGGCTTGAACAGGCCCGTAGCAATATTCCAGAATATCGGGATGGACGCTGTATTTATGAGCGCTTTATCCGTCCTTCGATTACCGATCTCTATAAGGTGACAGCCCATTTTGCGGTCAGTTCGTTGTTTGATACGTATAACGAGCAGATCAGTATCTACAGCTATACGATTGATCATCAAGATATTCGCATCATTGAGGCCGGACGACCCCGTATTGCGCTGGGTAAGGTGCAGGTGACCTCGCAAGTCACCCGTGAATCAGCACTGCTCACGTTTGGGGTACTGCATTTTGGTGATCATAACCTGACGGGTGGTGTACGTGACTTTCAAGGTGAGGAGCCGTATCAACGCATGGTTGAGGAAGTGACCCATGCCTTTGAGCGGGTTGACCTGCCCGAGGTTATTCGCCTGCTGGACAAGCATTTCCTGGATTTGACCTACTCGCTGAAGTCTCTCTTTCGCGACGAACAGCGGAAGGTCTTGAATGTTATTCTGACCTCAACCCTGGATCAGGCTGAGACCGTGTATCGCCAACTCTACGAGCAGAATGTACCACTGATGCGTTTTTTGTCCGACCTGGGTACTCCACCGCTCAAGGCCTTTCGCACCGCAGCCGAGTTTGCGATTAACAGCCATCTGCGGCGATCCCTGGCAGAGGAAGAGCTCGACCTGGATCGCATCCAGATCTTGCTGGAAGAGGCACGGGTGGTACAAATCGCCCTGGACGCAGAAACGCTGGGCTACACCTTACAACACAACATTGAGCAGAAAATGGAGCTGTTCTTTGCCCACCCGACTGATATAACGCTCTTGCAACGCCTGGAAGCCATCGTGAACCTGGCACGTTCACTGCCATTTGAAGTTAATCTCTGGCAGACACAGAATGTCTATTACGGTATGCTGCAAACATTCTACCCGAATTTTCTGAAAAAAGCGGAGCGCGGCAACGAAACCGCCCAACTGTGGATTGACCACTTTCGCAACCTGGGAGACAAATTACTCGTACATGTGGTATAAATCATTAGTATGACGAATCTGCACGGTCACTCTGCCAACGCCTGTGTCGTCTGTGCCAGTATGGTAGAGCGTATTTTGTGTTCTCACATGTTCGCCTGCGACACAAATGCAGGCCCAGCACCGCGAGACATCCCGCGCTATTGCAGGCAATATCTGTTTGGGCATGTTCACCGCATTCTAGCGCTGCCCTGCGTGTATCAAAGGGCTGAACGCCATGATCTGTCTCGTACTTGATGTGATGGTGGTACCTGTGGCACCGTAGAGTAGAAATGAAACCCTGTGGACATTCACAACCCGGCGATGCTTTACACTCGGGAAGCGAGTCACGCTAGAGTATGGATGAAAACCTGATAGACATTTACAACCCTTGCGAACTGGCAGATCCCATGTTTCAGGAAAATGAAACGCTCTTTCGTAATGTGTTTGAACAGAGTGCTGGTGGGATGGCGCTGGTGGCCTGCGATGGCCGTTTGCTCCGTGTTAATCAAGCGCTCCAGGCTATGCTCGGCTATACCGAAACCGAGTTGTTGACGCGGACGTTGCCAGAATTACTGCATCCCGATGATCACCACCAGTATCACACCGCTACCCAGATGCTCCTGGCCAATGCCATTCCGATGGATCATGCCGAGTGGCGCTATATGCATAAACAGGGGGATCATATCTGGACGTTGGTGAGTATTGGTCTGGTGCGGGATGCTATAGCCCAACCTGTCTGTTTTGTGGTACAAATGCAAGAACTGCGTGCCTATACACAGCGTGAGGTCGTACACGCCACATATGTGCAGTCTTTCCAACGGTTGTTTGCACACTCCAGCCAGTGTATCCTTTTGCTCGATCCCACCGGTATCGTGCTAGAGATTAACCAGACGGCACTGAATTGTGCTGGACTGACCCGTGCTGAGGTGGTACAGTACCCATTCTGGGAGATGCGCTGGTGGAGCATCTCCCCCCAGACTCAACAGCAGATTCAGTCTGCCCTTGCTGAAGCACGACAAGGACAGAGCATTGCCTACGAGATAGATGTTCTGGCGGCTGAGAATCAGGTAGCGACGCTCGAATGGTTCCTGAAACCAGTGACAGATATGACCGGTCAGGTTATCATGCTTATCGCCGAAGGGCGCGACATCACCGAGCCGAAACGTGCCCGTGTGGCTCGTGAACAAATGGACGACCGCGTTCGTGATGCGTTTGATTACGCGACCATCGGGATGGCATTGCTCACACCCGACGGGCACTGGATCAAGGTGAACCAGGCACTGTGTGATATGGTGGGCTATACCGAGACAGAATTACTTACCATGAACTTTCAGTCGATTACCCACCCGGATGATCTGGAACGGAATCTGCACTATGCGAACCAGTTGCTCAATGGTGCGATCCGTAATTATGAAATGGAAAAGCGCTATATTCATAAACGGGGTCATATTGTCTGGGTTTCATTGAGTGTCTCGCTGGTGCGCGATGCCCAGGGCACTCCCCTGTATACGGTTGCACAAACACAAGATATTACCCGGCGCAAGCGTACCGAGCGCGAGTTAGAGCGCCAGACGCGCGAGCTAACCCGCTCGAACGTTGAGTTGGAACAGTTTGCATATGTGGCGTCGCATGACTTGCAAGAGCCACTGCGCAAAGTAGCCAGTTATACCACCTTGCTGGCACGACGTTACAAAGGTCAGCTTGATTCAGGGGCCGATAAATACATTGATTACATCGTTGACGGGGCCACCCGTATGCAGAACCTGATTAATGACTTGCTGACCTACTCCCGCGTTGGGCGCGAGCAACTGGTGATGGAGCCCGTACAACTGAGCGAGATTGTTGAGCAAGTCCTGTCGGACATCGGGGCGACGGTGCGGGAGAGCCAGGCGGTCATTACCTATGATACCCTCCCCACGCTTGCTGTCAACCGGCAACAAATTGGTCAGGTGTTTCAAAATTTGATTGCCAACGCACTGAAGTTTCATGGCCATATACCACCACGCATTCACATCACCGCCGAGTTGCGCAGCGATACGTGGATCATTGGTGTACGTGATAATGGGATTGGAATCGAGCCGCAGTATGCCGAGCGGATCTTCGCCGTATTTCAACGGTTACACTCCCGCGCCGAGTATCCGGGCACTGGCATCGGGTTGGCGATTTGTAAAAAGATAGTTGAACGTCATGGCGGCACGATCTGGATGGATTCGGAACCAGGGCAAGGTTCAACGTTCTATTTCAGTCTTCCGTTACCCTAGCGCGGCTGGAATCGTGGAAATCATGGAACCGGTAAAAATGTTATTGATCGAAGATGACCCTGGCGATGCAGATTTGCTGTGGGAGTTACTGTCCGAAGAAAAACATGTTGCGTTTACTGTCGAATGGGCCGACCGACTCAAGAAAGGCCTGACCTACCTGGCGCAAGGTGGGATCGATGTGGTGCTGCTGGATCTTTCACTGCCTGACAGCCATGGTATGGCAACCTTTACCACCGTAAACATGCATGCCCCGAACGTCCCTATTGTGGTGTTGACTGGCTTTGACGATGAGACTCTGGCCTTAGAAGCAGTACGCCTGGGTGCCCAGGATTATCTGGTCAAGGGCCAGGTAGACGGAAAAATGATCGCCCGTGTGGCCCGCTATGCCATTGAACGTAAACGCGCCGAAGAGGCCCTCCGCGAGAGCGAGGCCCGCTTTCGCAGTGCCTTTGACTATGCAGCGATTGGTATGGCCCTGGTTGCCACCGATGGTCGCTGGCTGAAGGTCAATAGCGCTTTTTGTGAAACCGTGGGTTTCACCGAGAGTGAGCTGTTGCGCATGACATTCCAGGATCTCACGCATCCAGATGACCTGCCAACCAATCTGGGGTATTTCTATCAACTCTTGTCTGGTGATCTCCAGTATTATCACCTGGAGAAGCGTTATGTTCACAAATTAGGACACGATGTGTGGGTGCGCGACAGCGCCTCGGTCGTCTGGAATGTTCAACAGCAACCGCTGTATATTGTAGCCCAGATCCAGGACATCACCCGGCGAAAGCATGTAGAGGATGAACTTGCACACCGAATCGAGGAACTCGCACGTTCTAACACAGAGTTAGAACAGTTTGCCTATGTTGCCTCACATGATCTCCAGGAACCATTACGCATGGTTGCCAGTTATACGCAACTGCTGGAGCGCCGCTATAAAGGGCGGCTTGATGCTGACGCCGATGAGTTTATCGGCTATGCAGTCGATGGTGTTATGCGTATGCAGCAGTTGATCAACGATCTGTTGAGCTATGCACGCGTTGGCAAACGGGGTAAGCATTTTGAGCCAACAAACTGTGAGATGATCCTGGCCGACACGCTGGTGGATCTGCAGGCTGCGGTGACGGAGAGCAATGCACGGATCACCCATGATCCGTTGCCCACAGTCATGGCCGATGCACCGCAACTCCGACAGGTGTTTCAAAATCTGATTGGCAACGCGATCAAGTTTCGCAGCAGCGCCGCGCTCCACATCCATGTTTCAGCGGTGCGCCAGGGGGCTGAATGGGTTTTCTCGGTCAGGGATAACGGAATTGGCATTGATGCCGAATATGCCGAGCGGATCTTTATTATCTTTCAACGCTTGCATGGTCGCGAGCAGTATAGGGGAACCGGCATTGGTCTGGCGATTTGTAAAAAGATTGTAGAACGCCATGGTGGGCGGATCTGGGTCGAAGGGCAACCTGGACAAGGATCAACGTTTTACTTTACAATTCCGGCAACAAGTGGCCAACGGCCACGGATGATCTGGTGAACATAGCGTCTATCGGTGCTATGGGTGCAAAAACCATGAACACGAAACCTGTCAACATTCTACTGATCGAGAATAATCTCGGTGATGCCCAGCAGTTGTGTACAATGCTTACCAGCAGTACGACGGCTCAATTTAATGTCACCCATGTGGAACAGATCGATGAGGCGCTCCATGTCCTCCAACAAGAAACGTTTGATGTGGTGCTCCTTGATCTGTCTTTACCCGATGATGATCATATTGAGCCATTTATCGCTCTGCATACACAGATACCGGATGTACCGGTGATTGTTATGACTGACACTGACGATGAAATCCTGGGGATCAAATTAGTCCAGATGGGAGCACAGGACTATCTCGTCAAAGAACAAATTCACGCCGCATTGCTGATTCGTTCCATACGCTATACGGTTGAACGTCATCGAATGCAAGTGGAACTCAACATTATGCGTCACCATGAGCAGCAAGAGCGTGAACTGCGTTCGTTGGAGCAACTGTCCCGCTCAACAGGCACCACGATCACGGCGCGCCTGTTTGGAGCGACGCCGCTACGCGAGTCGTTGCCCGACCTGTTCAATGAATTGGTGCAAAGTTATGAAACACTGTTGGAGCGAGCACTGGAGCAACGCACCTATAAAGTCGATCATAAAACCTCCGACGAATTACGCCTGATTGCAGAACAGTTAGGTTTTTTGAAAGCCAGTCCGCGTGATGTGGTCAAAATTCACAGTACCGCGCTCAAACACAAAACTGATTATGCGCCACCGCAAAAAGCGCAAGCCTACGTCGAGGAGGGGCGTATGCTGGTATTGGAATTGATGGGCTATCTGGTTTCGTATTATCGTAATTATGCTCTGGGTGTGAGTACGAAAGCCCCCACGAAACCCAGGGGTAAAGTACAAGAAGGAGGCGGGGCATGATTAACAAGTATATTCTCAGATTGTATATTACCGGGCAAACGCCAAAATCTGAGCGTGCGATTGAAAACTTGCGTCGGATCTGTGAAGAGGAACTCAACGGTCAGTATCAGATGGTCATTATTGATGTCCTCGAACGACCACAACTGGCTGAGGACGAGAAAATTTTAGCGACGCCAACTCTGATCAAGGAACTCCCGCCACCATTACGGCGAATCATCGGTGATCTCTCTGATACCGAGAAGGTATTGCTCGGGTTAGAGTTACGTCGTTCTATTTAGTTGTACAGCCAGGAGTGAGTACTATGCCAACCGTAGGCAGTGAACCACAACGCCATATTGAAAAACTAGAAACGTGTATCCCCGGCTTTGATCTCGTTGCGCTCGGTGGATTACCACGCGGACGGACGACTCTGATTTCCGGCACAGCGGGGAGTGCCAAAACAGTGTTTGCATGCCAATTTTTGGCAGAAGCTATTCTGCACAAGCAAGAAAGTGGCGTGTTTGTGACGTTCGAGGAGTCTACCAGCGATATTCGCAAGAATATGCTCGGCTTCGGTTGGGATATTCAACGTTGGGAACACGAGAATAAATGGGCTTTTGTTGATGCATCACCCCAACCAGGTGCTGAACCGATCATCATTGGCGAGTATGACCTGGGGGCTTTATTAGCCCGGATTGAGAATGCCGTGCGGAAAGTTAATGCGCGACGGGTTTCGCTGGATTCGCTGGGGGCTATTTTTACCCAGTTTACCGATACGAATGCGCTGCGCCGCGAGTTGTTTCGGGTCGTGTCTGCGCTGAAATCGATGGGTGTGACGGCGATTATTACGGCCGAGCGGACGGAGGAGTACGGTGATATTGCGCGCTATGGCTTTGAAGAGTTTGTCACCGATAACGTCGTCATTCTGCGCAATGTGATGGAAGAGGAGAAGCGCCGTCGCACGCTTGAGATCCTCAAATTTCGGGGCACATCTCACCAAAAAGGGGAATTCCCCTTTACGATTATGCCCGATCAGGGCATTGTGGTTATCCCACTGTCAGCTATTGAGTTAAAACAGAAGTCCACCGATATTCGGATTACGGCTGGAAATGCCGAACTGGATAAAATGTGTGGGGGGGGGTTCTTCCGCGACTCGGTGGTACTGGTCTCAGGAGCAACGGGTACAGGCAAAACGTTGATGGTCACCAGCTTTATGGCTGGTGGTGCTAACAATGGTGAACGCTGTCTCCTGTTTGCCTTTGAAGAGAGCCGCGAGCAACTGTTCCGCAATGCGATTGGCTGGGGTGTAGACTTTGAGCAGATGGAAAAAGAGGGGAAGCTCAAGGTGGTGTGCGAATATCCCGAAACTACCGGTATTGAAGATCACTTGATTCAGATGAAAAAAGTGATCGAGAAGTTCCAGCCCAATCGGGTGGCCGTTGATAGCCTCTCGGCCCTTGAACGGGTGTCTACGATCAAAGGCTTCCGCGAGTTTGTAATTAGCCTGACTTCATTTATCAAGCACCGTGAACTGGCCGGCCTGTTCACATCTACGACCCCGACTTTGCTGGGCGGTACATCGATTACGGAAGCTCATATTTCGACCACGACTGACTCGATCATTCTGTTGCGCTATGTGGAGATTTACGGTGAAATGCGGCGCGGCATTACGGTACTTAAAATGCGCGGTTCGATGCACGATAAAGAGATTCGTGAGTTTACGATTGATGGCAAGGGTATGCATATTGGTAAACCGTTCCGCAATATCTCCGGTATTCTTTCCGGCAATTTTGTCCATCTGGCACCCGCTGAAATTGATCGTATCGGTAATTTGTTTACGGAGGATGATGCATTGACCGATGAATAGTAATAATTGTACATTAAAATTGTATCCTTTTTATTACATGTTAGTTTTATAAAACAACTGTTAGAAAACTATGTCATATCAGTTTGAAATGCACCATACAAGGCCCGTACCCGCAAAGGTTTTATTGATTGAAGAAAATCCTGATGATGCTCAGATGATACAGGTTGCGCTGACCACGCATCATAGAGGTCAATTTGAACTGGTGCATGTTCGCTATATGATGGAGGGGTTATCGCTTTTATCCCAAATACCGATTCAGGTCATTTTGCTGGCCTATACTCCGGTTGTTGGGCATGAATTTGAGCCATTGATGACCTTGCAGTCCCATGTCCCGGATCTGCCTATCGTTATTCTCACCAATGTGGACGATGATATGCTGGCCGTGCGAGCGATGCAGAGCGGTGCCCAGGGCTATTTGATCAAGCACCGCCTCGATGCGACGGCGCTGGTGCTGGCACTGCGCCATGCGATTGAGCGTCAACGTATGCATACCGAACTGGCGCAATCAACCCGTGATCTGCAATCGAGCGAGGCGCGCTTCTACAAACTGGTGGAGAAAATTGCTGACAGCATTATTGTCGTCAATGACAAAGGCATCGTTCGCTTTGTCAACCCGGCTGCCGAGTTGCTCTTTGATCGCAAGGCCGAGGATTTCCTGGGAGAAATGTTTGGCTTTCCGGTGGTACTCGGTGAAACGACCGAACTGGATATTATTCGCCGACATGGTGACACTGCAGTGGCCGAGATGCGCGTGGCGGAAATTACCTGGGGCAGTGAGGTGGCCTACCTGGCCTCGCTCCGTGATATTACTGACCGCAAGCGTGTCGAAGAACATGTCCGCCGCATCAATGCCGAACTGGAGCAACGCGTGAACGAACGCACAGCCGAACTGAAACGCTCGAATGCCGAATTGGAGCAGTTTGCCTATATTGCATCCCACGATTTGCAAGAACCGTTGCGTATGGTTGCCAGCTATATGCGTCTGCTCGAACGCCGCTATAAAGATAAATTGGACGCCGACGCTGCGAAGTTTATCAACTATGCTGTTGACGGCGCGATGCGTATGCAGCAACTGATTAACGATCTGCTGGAATATTCACGTGTTGATGCCCGTGGCCGAGATTTCACTGCGGTTAATTTTGACACGCTGGTGGAGCAAACGCTCACCAATCTCAAAGTGGCGATTGAAGAAAGTGGAGCGACCATTACCCGCGACCCCTTGCCAACTGTGCAAGGTGACGAAATTCAACTCGGCCAGGTGTTGCAAAATTTAGTGGGTAATGCGCTTAAATTCCGAGGTGAGCAGCCACTCTATATTCATATCTCGGCTACCCGGCGTACAGGTGAGTGGGTTATCCTGGTTCGCGATAATGGTATTGGCATTGAACCTGAACACTCCCAACGTGTCTTTGAAATTTTTCAACGCTTACATGGGCGTGGCGCCTACCCTGGCACCGGGATTGGGCTGGCCATCTGCAAAAAAATTATTGAACGGCATCGCGGGCACATCTGGGTCGAGTCCCAGCCGGGACAGGGATCAACGTTCTATTTTTCAATCCCTGATAGCTGAGAACTGCGGATGGTCTGATACCCCACTATAGGGAATGATGGAGCAGGTATGTCGACACCCCGAACACGCGCGCGCCCGGATGCTGCCAGGACAACAACGATCCCACAAGATGAGATTCGTAACTATAAGCTGCAGAAGCAGATCGGGCAGGAAGAATTAGCGACCGTGTATCAGGCCACGCACCTGACGCTGGATCGTCCGGTACAGATGCATATACTGCGGCGGGCCGATTGGATCTCATCCAGTCGCTTTCAACTATCAGCGCGCCTCTCCGCCCGCTTGAGCCATCCGAACCTGCTGCCGGTAATCGATGCCGGGCATGATGACCACTTTGGTGCCTATCTGGTCACACCTATGCTCCACGCACGCCGCTTGAGCGAGATGCTGGCGGATGGCCCTATCGATCCCCTGCTGGCGTTGCGCATTACCACCCAGATTGCCTCGGCGCTCGATTATCTGCATAGCCAGGCAGTGGTGCATCGTGATGTTCAGCCCGCCAATATTCTGGTCACACCACAGGGAGTGGCTTATCTGACCAACTTGAGCCTGGCGGCCAGTCCTGATACTCCGGATTTTAGCAGCATTGACGAAGCCGATTACCTGACTCCCTATTCCGCTCCCGAACAACGCTTTGACCAGGGTGAATCGGCCCCCAGCCTGGATGTGTATGGCCTGGGTGCGGTGGTCTATCACATGTTCAGTGGAGAGTTGCCTCCCCCACCTGAGATCGATCTGCCGGCGCTGGCAGACCGCGATCCAGCGTTAGAAGGGGTGGATCGTGTCTTACAGCGTATGCTGGCGCTCCAACCAGCGGCGCGGTTTGCCAGTCCAGTCGCTGCGGCCACAATGCTGCGCCAGGCACTCCGCTCGCAGATCGATGATGCAACCGACGATATGGAGGAGTCACAGTGGACGCCCAGCGCTGAGTGGCTGGAGAATCCGCTGGAGACGGTGTTGGGGGAGATGCTCGATCCAGAGTTTACCAGTCGCAGCCGTAAGCGCGCTGATGATTTACACCGGGCACATGTGTTGCGGCGCTTGCTCAACCGTTGGAGTCGCAAAGGGTATTTTCGGCGAACTGCACTCGGACAGATGGTGCAACCGGAACAGATAGTGAGCTATAACCTCTACACCTATAGCCTGTGTACGTTGTATGAAACCCGCACCCCTCCTGAACCACGCCAGAGACCTCAGCAGGAGCAAGAGCGTACCTCGACCTTGCCGGTTCCGCCCCTCTGGGATGTGGTGGTTCCCGATGTCCCCCTGTTTAGCGAGGTCAGGCCGCAAGAATTGATGCTGCCCAACTCGACGCTCGTGCTGGCTTGCCCTGAATGTGCCGGCGTCGGCATGCTGATCTGCAAAACGTGCAACGGCAAAGGTACCGTTGAGCGCATACGCAAGATACGCAACGCAGACCATAGCCTGAGTGAGGAACTCATCACCGTTCCCTGTCCGGACTGTCGCGGCTATGGTAAGCTAACCTGCCCCCGCTGTACGGGCAGTGGACATCTCGTAGAAGAACAAGTCTTCACCTGGTCGCGTCAGGCACGCCTGTGGGAGAATACCGATGATATGGAGGGCTTACCCCAGCCGGCCATCAGGCGCTATGCCGAAACCGTCTACACTGCGCCAATTAACGTGTACGAAGGCCACTGGCATAGTGTGGCACCACTGGCTGAACTGCTTCGTGCCGCAATTGAAACGATGGGGGACAATACCCGCCTGATCGCGGCTGAACTTACTATTCATGGTACTCCGCTGACCGAGGTGGATTACCAGTTGAACGATACTACTCATACGCTGTATATTGTCGGGTTTGACAATCAGATTCTCGGCGATTGGACGCTGCTGAATCCCGAACGGATCGCGCTGGCAACGATTATCCTGGTACTGGTGCTGGGTATTGTGCTGGTGCTCGTGTTGTAGGCCCGGGGCACGGCGATTCGCACTGTATGCGTGTACCCCCCATCTAATACGCGTCGTGCTGACGTAATCGCTCAGGAAACCGGTTATCAGCAGGGATTGCCGGAGCCTGCGCTCCTGGGACACGCTCTTGTCGTCGCCATAGCAGCGGCTTTCCCACCACAACGAGTATAACAAGAAACTCCTGGCGGTATGCGACTCCTCTAAACCACCCCACCGGAATGTAATGTTGGGCAATTGGTCACCCTGTCTCTTTCCAGGGATCAGGCGGCCCCAGCAATTCGCATAAGGTTTGATCGGCAAAAACCTGTGCTGGTGTATCGGCAGCAACGACACACCCGGACTCCATGACAACCACTAGATCGGCCCAGTGACGTGCAACGTCTAGAGCGTGCGTGGCAAGCAGCACGGTGGTGCCCTCGGCAACCAGCTGGTTGAAGATGACAAAGACCTGCTGTTGCATCCAGGGATCAAGACCAGCTATCGTCTCATCAGCCAGGATGACCCGGGGTTCCATAGCCAGCACACCTGCCAGAGCGACACGTGCTTTCTGCCCTCCGCTGAGCGCATGGGTCGGGCGGTCAAGCAGATCGCTCACACCACAGCGTACAGCAACCTGGCTCACACGCTGCCGTGTAGCGGTGATACTCAGGCCCATATTCAACGGGCCGAAGCTAATATCCTGGGCAACACTCGCGCTGAAGAGCTGGTCATCGGGATTCTGGAAGACCAGGCCAACCTGGCGCCGTGCAATACGGAGACCGTGCTGGCTGTAGTCCAATGGCGTACCAGCTATATGCACCGTGCCTGCCGACGGTCGAAGAATACCGTTAGCGTGCAACAACAGCGTACTCTTTCCCGCACCATTACGCCCCAGCAGAACGACACGTTGGCCATACTCAAGGCGGAGCGAGGCTCCGCGCAATGCCGGCATAGACGTACCAGGAAAAGTATAGTATACATCGTTCCACTCTAGAACTGACGGCATGAGACTATACCTGCCACCACCAGACTCACACCAAGGGCCGTGCCGACCCACCATATCCGCCGGTCATACACGTACTCAAGTGGCAGCACACGTAGTGCCCCTTCAAGCCCACGGCTCTTTAGCGCCATTTGCATCCGCCAGCTACGCCGGTAGGCGTCAAGGAAGAGCTGACTACCCAGTAGTGCCATACTCCGGAGCGCACGACCGGGGCTGCTGAATCCCAGGCGTGCGGCCTGGGCTATGGCCATACGTTGCAGGCTGTCCAGCAACACAAAAATTGTACGGTAGATCAGCGTCATCAACTCAATAAGTGTCTCCGAGACGTGCAGACGGCGCATCAGATCGATCAAATCAGTTAATGGCGTCGTCAGGATCAAAAAGTTCAAAGCTGCCGCACAGCCGAGAGCGCGTGCGAATAGCTGGAAGGCCAGGCTTATGGCGTTAGCGTCAGTGCTGACCCAGAGACCCCCGATATGCCATGCTGCGCGATTTACTCCGGGATGATCCAGGCTCACACTTATGGCTATGCCGATCACTGAGAGTATGAGGAACAGCCCTTCCGCCAACAGGGTACGCCCAAAGACTCGGGGGGGCACCTGTGCCCACACTGATGTGAGTACGAACATCCAGCCCAGTGTCAACAGTCCGACTGCTGGCCGATCGAAGAGAAAGCAGAGGAGCATAGCGAGAACAGTCAGACTGGCCTTCTGAGCTGGATCAACGCGGCGCAGGGCATTGCTGTAGGCATAGCGGTCGATGGTGCGCACAGGTTCGTCTATGCCTGCTCTGATACAGACTGGTGCGCGGCCATAGGCGTCGAATGCTCAGTGTGGCGCACCCTGCGTTGCCCAACCTTAAACCCAAAAAAGTAGCCTATCAGCCCGGCACCAAGGGCAGCCTGGAGCGCAAAAAGCAGGCTCTCTGTTTCACCACCGGGCGGCTCCATCAGCGGTGTAAACCAGGGCTCGTAATCTGGTGCCAACTCTTGTATCGCCTCAACTGCCGTAGCATCAGCCCCTTCAAACTCCGAGTCTTGCACCAGGAGCAGCGGAATGATCGCCAGCACAACCACGATACCAAACCAGAAGAGAGAGGCCCGCCATCCGAAGGATTTATGGTTCATAGTTATGCCCCTTTCAGCACATCCAGCGCCGCAATTTCGGTCTGTGCATTCGTTTGGAGCGCATTGAAGATCAATACCGTCAGAATACCTTCGCTGATCGCCAGTGGAATCTGGGTGACCGCAAAGATCGTCCCAAATTTGATGAATGCGGCAGCGAAACCACCTGTAGGATCAGGGTAGGCAAGCGCCAGTTGCAGTGACGTAACCACATATGTAGCAAAGTTGGCAAGCGCCGCAGCGAAGAACACGGCTAAGTAGGTTGGGACGCGCCCCTTGAGACCAGACCAGATGCCCCAGGCTACCAGAGGGCCGACAATGGCCATTGCAACTGCGTTTGCACCCAGAGTCGTTAAGCCCCCATGAGCCAGGAGCAGGGCCTGGAAGAGCAAGACGATCGTCCCAACTATGCTCATGACCGCTGGCCCAAAGAGTATGGCACCCAATCCAGTGCCAGTTGGATGGCTGCTCGATCCAGTTACACTCGGTATTTTTAATGCACTGAGCACAAAGGCAAAGGCACCGACCAACCCAAGGAGCATGCGTGTCTCGGGCTTCTCGATAACCAGTCGCTTGATCCGGCGGAAACCGATGACCCAGAATGGAAGGGCAACAGCGAACCACAATAGAGCCCACCCAGGCGGCAGAAAGCCCTCCATAATATGCATCGCATAAGCCGAGCGGGCCTCCAACAATATGAGCGCAAGCGCTCCTGCGGCGACGATCAACCAGCGGTTTGTACGAGTCATAGGTGTTCCTTTCGAGTGTAAGATACGGCTTATAGATATGCCAGCAAACGACACCCCCGGCCTCATACGAGAACCGGGGGTGAATGATGCCTATATTGCCCTGGACGCAGAGGCGTCTAAGGCGTAAAGATCATGTTCTTCCTCCCTGGCTCGAGAAGGCTTGAACAAACACATCGTGGCAGGCGTCCTGGCTTCTGATGCTCCTGGTGGAGCGACCAGTTACAGTTGCGGCACAGCGCTGGACTCACACCAGCTTTCACCTTTTAAGCCCTGGCATCCGGGCTAGCGGGTCACCACAACAATATCATATTCTAATGGAAATGAAAGTGACAACAGTATAGCACACCGATGCATTATTGACAACCATACCCCATAGCACTATAGCACCACTGAGGTTTTATTCGGGGGTTCAAAGTCATCTGTCTACCTGTGTTTTTCTGATACATACAGCATAAGTCCCCTGTCATTCAAGCATCATCCCACTATAAGGCACAGAATGGCGTTGCCATCGTTTGTATGTATAGACGATCCATGTGTTCCCCGTATGGGACTAGTTTTTCTGCGAGGTCAACTATGCATACGCATACGCTCTCTTCACGACTGGTTATCTTGCTTGCCTGTGGGCTATTGTTGCTCTTGCTCACCGCTTGCATAACCGAGGTTGCGCTGGACACACCCGATGGCGCAGTTCCAACGGCGGCGATTATCGGCAGCCCACCTGACCCGGAGCCGATCGTGCTGACGCCAACAGCTACCCCTGATCAGACGGCGACGGCGCTGGCATTGCTGCCGACAGTGGTACCTGAAGCTACATCCGAGCCGACGCCAGTGGCTCGCCTGGGGCCTGGCGATCTGCCCTACCCTTTGAGCCTGTCGCGCCTCAACTTCGGTGTCGTAGGCCATCTCTACTACACCGACCGCTACACCGCACTGGCCAAGACTCGCGAAGCCGGGTTCGAGTGGTTCCGCCAGCAGATCCACTGGCGTGATATTGAGGATCAAAGCGGTCAATTTTTCTGGGGCGACCTGGATGCGATTGTGGCCGATAGCCATGCACATGGTGTTCTGCTGCTGATCAGCGTGGTGCGTTCACCGACCTGGTATACCGCCAATGGTAGCGATGGCATGCCCCACGACCCGGCGTCGCTGGCACGCTTTGTCGGCGCACTCGCGGCACGCTATCAGGGTCGCGTACAGGCGATTGAAATCTGGAATGAGCAGAACTTGGCCTATGAGAATGGCGGGCGCGTTACGATTGAGGATGCCGGACACTATGTGGAATTGCTAGCCGCGTCCTATAACAGCATCAAAGCCGTCGATCCGAGCATCATTGTGGTTGCGGGAGCGCCATCCTCAACCGGCATTACCAATCCCGACATTGCGATCTCCGACCAGGATTACTTGCGGGCAATGTATAGCTACAAAGACGGCATGATCCGCGACTACTTCGATGTGCAGGCGATTCATCCTGGGGGATCCGCCAATCCACCCGACACACTGTGGCCCGACGATCCCAGCCCGGCCGAGGGGTGGACGGATGACCCGACGTTTTATTTTCGCCATGTTGAAAACTCACGGCGACTGATGGAAGAAGCTGGCCTGGGACAGCATCAGATCTGGATCACCGAGTTCGGCTGGGCCACAGCCAACAACACGCCTGGCTTCGAGTTTGGGCACCAGGTCTCGTTTGAGCTACAGCGCGATTATATTGTCGGGGCGATGCGCCGCACCTATGAACAGTATCCCTGGATCAGCAACATGTTCCTGTGGAATCTCAATTTTACCGTGCTTCAACGTGAACACGGTGTCGATCCGCTGCATGAACAAGGCTCGTTCAGCATTGTCAATGCTGACTGGACACCACGCCCGGCGTTCCTGGGTATTCAAGAATTCATTGCGCAGACACGCCTGGCCGAGGGGCGGTGAGCGTCGGCAGTGCACGGAGCCGATCGCCGGCCGCCTGGATCGTCTCCAGGCGCTTGGCAAAGCAGAAACGCGCCAGGAGTGGGCGGTCGTGCGCCACTGTTTCCAACCCATACGCACGGGCATAGAAGGCTGACGGCGGAATGGCGGCCACGCCTATCTCGCTGGTCAACCAGCGACAGAAGGCGACATCATCGGTAAAGCCAGTGCCGCCAATGTCAGCCAGCAAAAAATAACTGCCCGCGACCGGTAATGCTGGCAGACCGGCCACCCGTAGCACTTCCGCCAGCAGATCGCGTCGAGCAACATAGTCCGCTCGCAGTTCAGCATAGTAACCATTGTGCGCCGCCTGCTCAAACGCCGTCGCCAGCGCTTCCTGAAGCGGCGTCGCCGAGGCAAAGGTAATCCACTGGTGTGCCTGGCGCAACGCGCGCATCAGGTGTGGTGGCCCCACCACATACCCAATTTTCCAGCCCGTCAGGCTAAACGTCTTGCCAGTGCTGTTGATCGTCAGCGTGCGCTGCCACATCCCTGGCAACGTAGCGAGCGGCAGGTGTTCCCGCCCATCATACACCAGATGGTCATACACCTCATCACAGACCGCAATCACATCGTACTGCTGACACAGTTGGGCTATCTGCTGGAGTTCATCACGATGGAAGACTTTGCCGGTAGGATTATGCGGCGTGTTGACCAGGATAATCCGCGTGCGTGGAGTGAAAGCCGCCGCCAGTCCAGCCGGGTCGAACCACCAGTCACCTGAATATAAGCTAGCCACTGATGTGTTCGCAGCCACGACGGGCGGATGCAGACATACAAAGCGTGGAACGCCACCCGCCAGCAGAATATCGGGCACATAGGCATCGTAGAACGGCTCGAAGCAAATGACTTCATCGCCTGGATTGACCAGCGCCTGCATTGCGGCATAGAGCGCCTCGGTAGCACCGCTAGTGATGGTGATCTCGGTGTCCGGGTCGATGATGCGCCAGCCTCGGCGCTCCCACTCGGCGGCGATGGCCGCACGCAAGCGTGGTACACCACTGGTGGGTGCATACTGGTTGTGATCAGCAGCAATCGCCGCGATTGCCGCCTGCTTCACCCACTCCGGCCCGGCAAAGTCGGGAAAGCCCTGCCCCAGGTTAATCGCCTGATGCTGCACAGCCAGCATGGTCATCTCAGAGAAGATCGTGGTTCCAAAACCATGCATACGATGCGCGTACCGCTGTACATCCATTCCTCGTACCTGGTGTTTCGCCTGATTGCTCATGAACCTCCGGCAGATAATGATTGCTAAATATCAACAATTTTTCAAAAACAAGGCATATCAGAATCCCTTGATTGTACCAGCATCTGTAGCTGATCGACCAGCACGGGCAACACGGCCTCAACTGCTGGCGATAGCGCCTGAGTATATGCAAAGGAAACCCCCGTCACGGTCAACACCAGCGCTTTCGGGAACGCTCCATACAATACTGCTGCATACAGCATCAATACCGCTGGTACAAGATGATGCGAGCAACCGCTGATCGCTGCCGACCAGTCCGGTTCCACATGCTGACAACGCACGCGCCAGGGTTCCAGCTCTGGTAAAGCAGTATCGGCATCCCGACACTGTGCATCGGCATCAATAAAGATCACCTGCCGCACCTGACTCACCGACTCGGCCAGATCGGGTGTGAGCTGATGGCAGGCGCGAACACAGGCTATCGTTGCAGGCATCATCGCCGCCAGGTGCTGTGCCACATGCCAGCCCACGCCATCATCACCACGCAGGGGATTCCCATAGCCGATAATCAACGTTGCTGGCGTGGGAGGGGTCATCCGCGCCACACCTCATCCAGCACGGTTCCATCTGATCCCAGCAATTGCACGTGGAGCGGTAACACACCCTGTGCATGGGTAGAACAGCTTAAACACGGATCAAAAGCACGAATAACCGCCTCAACCCGATTGAGCGCTCCTTCGGTTATCGCAGTGCCACTTATAAAACGGCGCGCCACTTGCAAGACCCCCCGATTCATTGCCAGGTTGTTATGTCCAGTAGCAATAATCAGGTTAGCCCAGGTAATCAAGCCCTGCGCATCAATCTTGTAGTGATGCAGCAGCGTACCGCGCGGTGCCTCGGATACACCAATCCCCTCATCGTTATTTGGCCCGGCCAGTGCCCGTACATGGTCGCTCACAATATCTGGATCGTTCAGCAACTCGGCGATACGCTCAATCCCAAACAAGATCTCAACCAGGCGTGCATAGTGAAAATAAAATGAACTGAGAACCGAACCACGTTGCAACGCACGAAACTCGGCCCATTCCTGATCGGCCAGCGGCGTACCACAGTGATCGGCAATATTGAGTCGCGCCAGCGGCCCGACGCGATAGATGCCGTGCGGATACCCGGCTGGTTTGTAGTAGGGGAATTTCAGGTACGTCCAGTCTTCAACTGCCTCTTCCACATAATCCTGGTAGCGCGTCGGATCGAGTTGATCGGCCACAATAGTACCGGTGGCATCCACGATGCGCATATGCCCATCATAAAATTCCAAACCGCCCTGCCCGTTTACCAGGCCCATGAACAGTGAGGGAAAGTTGGCAAAGCTCTGGATTTCCTCGCGATAGTCGTCCAGACTGCACTTAAACCAGTCCAGCACGCGTTGGATAATGCGCACGGCTTCGGGAATGGTCGCCAGGATCTGATCACGGCGTGACGCCGCAAGCGGCTGATTGACACCACCGGGAACGACCCAGGCCGGATGAATACGCTTGCCACCCAGCCACTCAATGATCTGCTGCCCAAACTGCCGCAGCCGGATGCCATCGCGGGCAATCTGCGGGTGGGCCTGCAACACGCCTGCCAGATTGCGCTGCGCCGGGTCACTATCCATACCCAGCAGCAGATCAGGCGCAGCAAGGTAAAAGAAACTCAGCGCGTGCGACTGCACAATCTGGGCCAGATTCATAATTCGGCGTAGCTTGATCGCCGTGGCGGGAATACGCACCGCCAGAATCGCATCGCACGCCTTGGCCGAGGCAATCAGGTGACTGACCGGACAAATCCCGCAAATGCGTGCCATCAACGAGGGCATTTCATAAAAAGGGCGCCCCTCACATAGCTTTTCAAACCCGCGAAACTGCGTGACGTGGAAACGCGCATCATTGACCATCCCCTCGTCATCAAGATGAATGGTAATCCGGGCATGACCTTCAATGCGTGTCACGGGATCGATCAGAATACGCTGTGCCATCACTACCCTCTTTCTATCATGCCCCAAACCGAGATTGGCCGCTGAGATCGGGCATCCGCCCCGCCAGTAGTTCTTCCAGCACGAACGCTATCGTATCCGCCGCTGGTGGACAACCAGGCACAAAGACATCCACCGTGACTACTTCGTGAACCGGTCGGACACGCGGGAGCAACGCGGGAATATCAACATGTGGCACCTGAGGATACAATGTGGCATTCTCTTGATAGGCGCGTTCCAGTACGGTTTCAACCCCAAAGTTGTTGCGCATTGAGGGCACGTTAGCCATCACCGCACAGTCGCCCAATGAGACCAGAATGTGGGTATGCTGGCGTATCTTGCGCATTTTCTCCAGGTCTTCGGTGCTACTCACCGCACCTTCTACCAGGGTGACATCGACAGCGTCGGGAAATGACTTGATATCGATCAGCGGGCTGTAGACCAGCTCAACCCGTTCAAGCAGATCAATCAACCGCTCATCCATATCCAGGAACGACATATGGCACCCCGAACAGCCATCTAACCAGACCGTTGCCAGACGTACATTGCTCATACATGTTCCTCGCGCATGAGTTTTAAGTAGGGCAAAAACTGGCGTTTTTTCAACATCTCTGCCACCGATTTGCCTTTCTCGAAGAGGGCACCGGTGGGGCAGACATGCACGCATTTGCCACAACTGGTACAGGTGTCAGAGGTACCCCAGGGTTGATTAAGATCGGTAATCACCTGGGTCTCTATCCCGCGCGCCATGACATCCCATGTATGGGCACCCTCAATCTCATCACAGACGCGCACACAGCGCGTACACAACACACAGCGATTATGGTCAATCACATAGCGTTCGTGCGAGGCATCGACCTTCAACTGCGGATAGAGATAGGGGAAGCGTACATGAGTCATGCCAAAGGATTGCGCCAGGCCTTGCAATTCACAACGCCCATTCGATACACAAACTGCGCAGATGTGATTGCGCTCGGCAAATAGGAGCTCGAGATTCATGCGGCGGTACTTGCGAATGCGCTCCGAATTCGTCGTAATCTGCATTCCCTCTTCCACCCGCGTCACACAGGCTGGTACCGGGCGGGGGACACCGCGCACATCAACCAGGCATAGCCGACAGCCGCCTACAGCCGACAATCCTTCCAGATAACAGAGGGACGGAATGTCAATCCCATTTTCACGCGCAACCTCAAGGATGGTCTCATCTTCACGGGCACTCACATCACGCTCATCTATTTTGAGGGTGCGTACCCGTATTGGTAACGTCATTGTGTCACAACACCTTTCGCCATATGCGCCAGATATTCATCGCGGAAATAGCGCAGGGTACTAAGAACTGGATTGGGGGCCGACTGCCCCAGACCACACAAACTGGTTTGTTTGACGAGGTCACACAGTTCTTCGAGCAGAGCCAGATCCTCGGCAGTAGCACTACCCTCGGTAAAGCGCCCCAGCAAATGGTAAAGTTGTACCGTCCCGACACGACAGGGGACACACTTGCCGCATGACTCCGTCTTGCAAAATTCCATAAAATAACGCGCTACATCAACCATACTGGCGGTATCATCGATCACGATCATACCGCCAGAGCCCATAATCGTACCAACCTGGGCCAGCGAGTCATAGCCGACCGGTAGATCGAGATGCTGCTCTGGCAAACATCCGCCCGATGGCCCACCAGTCTGAACCGCTTTAAAGGCATGGCCTTCGATCATCCCGCCGCCAATCTCGAAGATAATCTCACGCAGTGTTATACCCATCGGCACCTCAATCAAACCTGTGTTGCGCACGGGGCCAGCGAGCGCAAAGACCTTGGTGCCTTTGCTATGATCAGGGCCAATCGTGGCAAACCAGTCACCACCGTTACGGATGATCGGCGGAATGTTCGCTAACGTCTCGACGTTGTTGATGAGAGTGGGAAAACCCCACAATCCATATTCAGATGGATAGGGCGGGCGGGGGCGGGGATTGCCACGCTGGCCTTCAATGGTCGCAATCAGTGCTGTTTCCTCGCCACACACAAACGCGCCAGCCCCCAACCGCGTTTCGAGGTGAAAATCAAACGTGGTACTACAAATACTCTTCCCCAGGATACCCAGGCGCTCTGCCTGACGAATCGCCGTTTTGAGGCGCTTGATAGCCAGATCATACTCGCCGCGCACATAGATAAAACCCTCACTGGCTCCGACCGCATAGGCCGCCAGCGCCATACCCTCAATGATGCGGTGCGGGTCACCTTCGAGCACACTACGATCCATAAACGCACCGGGGTCGCCTTCATCGCCGTTGCAGATCACAAACTTGCGGGTACTTCTGACCTTGGATACTGTACTCCATTTCAAGCCCGTCGGATACCCCGCGCCGCCCCGCCCGCGTAACCCGCTGCGCACCACCTGCTCAATGACCTCCGACGGCGTCATTTCGGTCAATGCCTGGATCAGCGCCGTATAGCCATCAGCGGCAATATAGTCCTCAATATGTTCGGGATCAATCTGGCCAGTGTTTTCCAGCACAATCTTGTGTTGCCGCTGAAAAAAGGGAATATCAGTTGGACAGAGCAGGCGCTCGATGGGGTGGGCATCGAGATGTTCGATAATTGCGGCGGTATCATCGACCGTCACCCGCTGATACAAGGTAGATTGTGGCTGGAGTGCGACCAGTGGGCCAACGGCACATAACCCCATGCAGCCGACCCCCTTGACAGCGCAGGTTTGCTCCAGACTGCGTTGCTGGATCAGGTAGGTCAAATTATCCTTGATTTGATCGCTATGCAGCGCCAGACACGCAGTGCCAGTGCAGACACGCAGGTGATGGAGCAACCTGTCTTGTTCGGCACGGGTCGCAAGCGCTATTTTTTCTAACTCTTCAGGTATCACGGTGTGTCCATTTCTGCATCCAGGCGATCACCTCGTCGGCGGTAACCTTGCCCATAACTTTACCATCCAGCACAACTGCTGGTGCCAGACCACATGATGCCAGACAACGGGCCGTTAACAGCGACACTTTGCCATCAACAGTGGCACCACCGGGTTTCACACCCAACCGTTGCTCCAGGTGTTCGAGGATCGCATTGGCCCCTTTGAGGTGACAGGCGGTTCCCACGCAGATAACACAGGTGTGATGCTCGCCTTTTGGTTTGAGCCGGAAGAACTGGTAGAACGTCGTAACGCCATAGACGCGGCTCAACGGCAAACGCAGCGTGGTGGCAACATAGCGTAAAGCATCTTCATCCAGGTAGCCAAAGGACTCCTGAATACTATGCAGGGTCTCAATTAAGGCATGATGCCCATATCCCATGCGGCGCATCGTTGCTCCAACGACACGCCAGCGTTTATCGTCTGACGGTGGAGCAACTTTTCGCATATCCATACATCACCGACCCTTCCTCGCTTATGTCGATCTAGGCGGGATCATCTTGTGCGAAAATTCAGAACGCTCACTATAGGACGAAAGTACCTTGATATAGTTGGCGCGTTCAAAAGCAGCTGGTTCGGCGACCGCCTGCTGACTCATACTACCCCGCATTTGCATGATCGACTCATAGTCGTTGTCTTCCATCCAGAACTGCAACTCTTCCTGCAAGGTTTTTACCCGTCGAGGGCCATTGCGTAGCAGTTCTGATGTCATCATAGTGACACTGGAGCCAGCCATCACTGCTTTGATAATATCTTCAGAAGTATGCACACCGCTTGTCAGTGCGAAATCGGCCTGGACTTTGCCATAGAGCAGCGCGATCCAACGTAGGGGCAAGCGCATTTCATAGGATTCGCTTAAAATCAGGTGCGGTACAACCTCGAGCGATTCCAGATCGAAATCGGGCTGATAGAAGCGATTAAACAACACAAACCCTCTGGCCCCCGCTTCAACCATGCGCTGGATCAGATTGGGCAGCGCCGTGTAGTAGGGACTGAGTTTGACCCCAACCGGAATCGTGATACAGGAACAAATATCACGGACTAGCGTGACATCGGCCTGCTCAATCTGGCTACTCGTCAGATCAGGGTCGGTAGGGAGATAGTAGATATTCAATTCGAGCGCGTCAGCTCCTGCATCTTCGATTTTTTTTGCGTACTCGATCCAACCGCCAGTTGAGACCCCATTTAGACTACCAATGACCGGAATGTTGACGGCCTGTTTGATTTGATGCAAATTCTCAACATACGCCTCTGGGCCAATACTATAGTTACCAATGTCTGGCAGATAGGACAGCGCCTCGGCGTAGGTATTGGTGCCGCGTGTCAGATAGTAATCCAACTCCAGACTTTCGTGAATAATCTGTTCTTCAAAGAGCGAGTACATCACAATTGCTGACACACCAGCCTCTTCGAGGCGGCGGGCACTGTCAACTTTCTTAGAAAGTGGCGATGATGAAGCCACAATCGGGTTTTTCAGTTCCAGGCCCAGATATCTGGTCGTCAAGTCAGGCATCTTCACTGCTCCTTCCCGTACTGAGTGAACGGGTCTTATACATAAGCCTCTGTCCCCAGGTATCTCTTACACACGTTACGCAATGGGATATCGACCGACCATTTCGTCTGCGGTACCATCCAGCGTTGAACCGTCGAACGGTACCGCTCTGTTGGAGGCGCACAGGTTATTTAACCGGTGACTGCGTAACTGGTGTCCATTATACGGGTCAAGCGCAGGAATACGCAACACCAGTTCCGCACTCCTACTCGCTGTCATCCATACCCTCTAATCGTTGTTTTCCGGCTCTAATACTGAAACCATGTGCCGATAGTAATCCCAGCGATTGCGCACATCACGCTGGGCCTGGTGCATTAACTCCTCGGCGCGGTGTTCATTGCTCTGTACGAGCATACGATAGCGCGTTTCATTGTAGGCATATTGATCGACTGGAATCGTCGGCTCTTTTGAGTCCAGTATCAATGGATTCTTGCCCTGCTCAATCAGGGACGGGTTGTAGCGGTAGAGCGTCCATAGACCAGCCTGGACTGCCAGACGCTGCTGATCCAGACCTTTGCGCATATTGATGCCGTGGGCAATACAGTGGCTGTAAGCAATCACCAGCGACGGGCCATTATAGGCTTCGGCCTCACGCAAAGCTTGCAAGGTCTGAATATCACTATAGCCCATAGCAACCCGTGCCACATAGACATAGCCATAGGCCATCGCAATCATCCCCAGGTCTTTCTTAGGCAAACTCTTCCCCTGGGCCGCAAATTTCGCAATCGCCGCCCGTGGGGTTGACTTCGATGCCTGCCCACCGGTATTCGAGTATACCTCAGTATCCAGCACCAGCACGTTGACATTGCGTCCGGAAGCCAGCACATGATCAAGCCCGCCATAGCCGATGTCATAGGCCCAGCCATCACCCCCAATGATCCATACGCTTTTCTTTACCAGCACATCGGCCAGACTGAGCAGATCACGTGCGCGAGGATGATCAATGCTGGCCAGACGCTGCTTGAGAATGGCGACACGGTCACGCTGGGCTTTAATCCCGGCATCATCGTTTTGTTCGGCATGCAGCAACTCATGCACCAGATCGGCATCAATCTGACCAATAAAGCGCTGCAATAACTCGCGGGCATATTCGAGTTGTTTATCGATCGTCATACGCATTCCCAGACCAAACTCGGCATTATCTTCAAACAACGAGTTTGACCAGGCCGGGCCACGCCCGTCTTTATTGACTGTCCAGGGTGTTGTGGGCAAGTTGCCGCCATAGATCGATGAGCATCCCGTAGCATTGGCAATAATCGCTCGATCACCAAACAGTTGCGAGACAAGCTTGAGATAGGGAGTCTCGCCACAGCCCGCACATGCCCCCGAGAACTCAAACAATGGCGTCACCAGTTGCGAATTACGCACGGAACTGAGGCTAATCTGAGTACGATCAATTTCGGGCAAAGTCAGGAAAAAGTTCCAGTTATCCCGCTCCTGTTCACGAATAGGTGGTTGCGCCGCCATATTGATCGCCTTACGGCCCACCTGGCTCTTATCTCTGGCCGGACAAACCTCGACACACAGACTGCACCCGGTGCAATCTTCGGGAGCCACCTGAATGGTATAACGGGCATCACGAAACTCTCTGGCCCGCCCTCCTGCACTCTTAAACGTTGGGGGTGCATGGTCAAGCAAGGCCGGGTCATACACTTTCGGCCGAATAACCGCATGTGGACACACAAAGGCACACTTACCGCACTGAATACACAGATCCGGCTCCCAGACTGGAATTTCGAGCGTAATGTTTCGTTTTTCCCACTTCGTGGTGCCCGAGGGATAGGTACCATCGGCCGGTAAAACACTGACGGGCAACATATCGCCATTACCAACAATCATCTGACCCAGCACATCACGTACAAATGGCGGAGCTTCTTCTGGCACGGGTGGGCGCCGGGTGAACGTACTGGTGACCCGATCTGGCACTTTTACCTCATGCAGGTGGGCCAGCGTTTCATCAACCGCCCGATAATTCTGCCGTACTACCGCCTCACCACGCTTGCCATAGGTCTTCTTGATCGTCTCTTTGATCTTAGCGATCACCTGATCGCGCGGCAGCACGCCACTGATCGCAAAGAAGCATGTCTGCATCACAGTATTGATGCGCCCACCCATACCCGTCTGGTGAGCCACGTCGTAGGCGTCGATCACATAAAAACGCAACTTTTTGGCAATAATTGTCTCTTGCGTCTCACGTGGCAAATGATCCCAGACCTCATCGGGTCCATAAATGCTGTTCAGCAAGAACACCGCACCCGATACGGCTGGACGCAAGACATCCAGACGCTCCAGGAAGCTAAACTGGTGGCAGGCGACAAAGTTGGCATGATTGATCAGGTAGGGGGCACGAATAGGCTCAGGCCCGAAACGAAGATAGGAGATCGTTACCGAGCCAGACTTTTTCGAGTCATAGACAAAATGCCCCTGGGCATAGTTGTCGGTTTCTTCCCCAATAATCTTAATCGAATTCTTGTTGGCCCCCACGGTACCATCAGCCCCCAGACCCCAGAAGACACACTGGATGGTTGAGGGGCTGGTAATATCGAAATCGGAGTCATAGTCCAGACTGGTATGCGAAAGGTCATCGATGATCCCAATCGTAAAATGGTTCTTAGGACGGGCCTTCTTCAGTTCATCCAGCACACCCTTGACCATACCGGGCGTAAAATCTTTGGATGAGAGGCCATAGCGCCCGCCAATGATCTGTGGTTTCGTGCTGAACGCAGTGATCCCGCGAGTCATTCCCTCATCAATGGCTGTGATCACATCTTGATACAACGGCTCGCCCGCACTCCCAGGTTCCTTGGTACGGTCGAGAACCGCAATCGCCTTCACGGTCGCTGGAAGTACCTGCACAAAATGTTCAACGGCAAATGGCCGGAACAGACGTACCGTCACGCCACCGACCTTTTCCCCACGTTCGACCAGATACTTGACTGTTTCCTGGATAACCTCGGCCCCAGAACCCATGGCGACCAGAACATACTCAGCATCAGGAGCGCCAGTATAGTCAAACAGGTGATATTGACGGCCAACCAGGGCCGCAAACTTATCCATTGTCTTCTGCACAATGATTGGGCAACGCTGATAGAAGGGATTGACCGTCTCGCGGGCCTGAAAATAGACATCAGGATTCTGGGCCGTCCCCCGAATGAAGGGATGATCAGGCGAAAGCCCCCGCTCCCGGTGCGCACGCACCAGGTCATCATCAATCATCGCCCGGAGATCATCATCGTCAAGCTGTTCGATCTTGTTGACTTCGTGCGATGTCCGAAATCCATCAAAGAAGTGAATAAAGGGCACACGAGCCTCAAGCGTTGCGGCGTGGGCAATCAAGGCCAGATCCTGTGCTTCCTGTACCGAGGCTGAGGCCAGCAATGCAAAGCCCGTGGCACGCACGGCCATGACGTCTGCATGATCACCATAAATCGATAAGCCCTGTGCGGCGAGCGAGCGCGCCGCCACATGGAAGACCGCTGCTGTCAATTCGCCTGCAATTTTATACATATTCGGGATCATCAGCAACAACCCCTGCGAGGCAGTAAAGGTGGTTGTTAACGCACCCGTTTGCAGCGCTCCATGCACCGCACCGGCTGCACCACCTTCCGACTGCATCTCAATGACGGAAGGCACTGTGCCCCAGATGTTGGTATTGCCAACGGCTGACCAGGCATCAGCCAGCTCACCCATCGGAGTTGATGGAGTGATCGGATAAATCGCAATCACTTCGCTCAACCGGTGAGCAACGCGCGCAGCAGCCTCATTGCCGTCAATGGTTGCTCGTATGCGTGTCATAATAATTCTTCCTCCCGACATATTTCACTGCCACTCCCTGGCAGACAATAGCATACGCCAGCTAGATCGGAACGCTGGAACTCATCGTCTGATAGCTGATCACTGTGCAAGCGATCAGCTATAGTCCTCTCCGACCAGCCTGTTGTTCCAGTATAGCGGGCTATGCTGAGGAACGGCGGAAAGGGAACACTACACGGCGTTATCATCCTACAACATTCATATATATTTCAAGCCAATAATTCCCTGTTATCATAATTATTAGATCTAGAACACTCCGCTCCCCTTGATCAGCTCGCCCCACCCAGGAGAGTGCCTTGGGGATAAGGTTGCTCGAATATCCTCCTCCTGTAACTCCGCCGTAACTATCATGAGGAGACTGATATTGAGTCTTTCTTCACTAATGACTCATGTCTTACGGTTTCTAAGGTACAACCCGGCGTCACCATTGTGAAAAATTAGCGACCAGTGTCTACATTATAACCGGCGACAGAGCCATCGTTCTTCATTATCGTGATGACGATCTGGCAGAGATGCGAGTCGTGAGCTGGAATAAGGACGCCCATCGCCCGCTATGGGAGCAATGCGGAGCGACAGATAGATCTGTCTATCTACGTCGTTTCTGGTCGTTACGGAAACCTTCAGGATTGTTTACCTGCATTCCAGTTACCGGTGGTTATCTATGTTGTGAACTGACGTTGGGTAATAGCGATAATGGCAAACATACCGAGATACCTTGACCCATCGGCGAGGTTGATTGGGCAGTGTTTGCGATTACATATAAAGGTGATCAACGTTGCTTTCTTTAACTGATATTGAACGTATTTTGACATTCTATACACTGGGGAAACTCTATGGCGTTACCCAGGCGTATCGCGGGTTCGTGAACGAGACTGCTTTTATCCAGACCAGTGCCGGGCGGTTTGTGGTACGACGTAACCATCGCCGCCTGAGTGAAGCCGCACACCGGTATCGCCATGCATTGATCAACTGCCTGGTCGAGCATGCCTTCCCGACACCAGTGTTAGTGCCTACCAGCACGGGCGATACGCTGCTCTACCTTGATGGGCGGTGGCATGAGATCATGACCTATGTGCATGGCAGCGATTACGATCCCCAACGGCCACAACAGTTGACCGATATTGGGTATACCCTGGCGCAATATCATCGCATTGTGCAGCATTTTCCACCACCAGCCGAAAACCCTGGAACGCGCTACAGTGCATCAAGCATTATGGCGTTAACCGAAACGCTCACCATGAACGATATTATGGGCGATCTCTATGAACCGCTCACCTGGTATTCCCATCGGGCTGCGCAATTGCGCTCCATGCTCAAAGACAAAGATTATGCCATGCTACCACATCTAGTCATTCATGGCGATATTCACCGTGACAATCTGTTGTTTGAGCATGACCATGTGATCGCTTTGCTTGATTTTGATCAAGCAGCCTATGATGCACGCATTGCCGATATTGCCGATGCTCTTGTGGCTTTTACCTCCACAAAGCCAAAGAATAGCCTCATGTCCTGGGGTTTGTTCCAGGGGCCGCTTGATGAAAAGCAGGCAGTACGCTTTATCTCTGCGTATGCCCATGTCTTCCCACTCACGCCGGCAGAAATAGCGGCATTGCCGGTTGTTGTGGAAGCCCTGTGGCTGCAAGGTGAACTGGGCCGGGTCATTTCGACTCCGGAAGGGGCACCAGATTATCACCAGTCGGTTCTCGATCAAGGCCGTGAGTTATCTACATGGATGCAGGCGCACAGCAAGCAATTGATGATGCAGTGGAATGACGTAAACACGCAGGCCGAAATCGAATCGCAGAAAAACGAGCTTGAACCAGCACTCGCCGCATAGCAACTAACACCGAATGGACGGTTACTCCACCACCCGCGCCATAACCTGGCGCGGGGAGCATGGATGATTGTTTTTTGCTACAACGCCGAAGTATGCGCCGATAGGGGCATCGTATTTACGAAGCTAGTCCATACTGTCCGGGAGCGTACGTGCGCAGATAGCAGAGCTTCCCCTGCTTGCGCGGCGTTCGCCCGCCGGACGATAGCGAACGGATAAAGGATCATCCCTGTACACGTAAGGTACCGACACAGGTGAATGTTCGGGCGGGTGCCGCGCATCCCGTCACTGCCGCGCTGCGGAATCCATTCGGGCACATCCTATGGCAGTGGGGCGGCACCGCACGGGTGAATGCCCCATGAAGCCCGGGCAGGTAGGCCGGGGTGCCATCACAGGCGTACCCGCTCACGGAAACCTCTGGGCAAGCGCTCCAGTATGCTATGCTCTCTGGTGGCCTTTCTCACCGACACGTCCTCTTCGGCCATAATAATCATCCGAAACAGATCGCTCTCGGTAATTATACCCACAACCTGACCATCGGCTACAACTGGAGCGCCACCTATTTTGTGTTCCAGGAGCAACTGAGCAACCTCGATCATGGACGTATCGGGTGTCACCGTAATTACCTCGCGGGTCATAATTTCTGCCAGCGGTAGATTACTGACCCGATAACGCAGGTCATAGTCACGCACATCGGTATCCGACGTGTCGGACACGCGGTGAATATCACCCTGTGATACAATGCCCACGAGTTGCCCCATAGCGTTAATCACCGGCAAGCGGCGGATCTGCCGATCATGAAGCAACTGCCGCGCTTCAGGCAGCAGCATAGTCTCCGGGGCCACAATTGCTGGACTGGACATCCAATTCCGTACGGTATCCATTGTGTGCGCTCCTTCCTTGGATTGTAGCATCATTGTCATCTGCGGGATACTTTCGTCCTGATCGCTCACGCAGATTGCCACCAACACAAAACATGATAAACACCTGATATATCTTTGCGATAAGTGTACAACGTAGGCTGGCGAACCGTCAACTGTTATTTTTTATTTTTCATATGTCCTAAACTGTTGAACATGGCCCTCCTGCCGAATTCTGCACAACCGCCTGTTTCCTGGTCAAGGATTGTTCTCCACCCTGCGAAACCGGTTTCAACCAGAACACGATGGCTTCACATCCGTATGCAGGCCTGGAGTGATACGCCATGCAAGCTACACCAGAAGCGCGATCTTTGTGGTAACATGGTGGCATGCCAGGAATGGGGCCGGCATACAGTATACTGGACAGAGACAGCGATGACCTTTACCAACTTCTCAACCGATGGATTGATCGGCTTGCCACCAGAACTGTTTAGCACCGTGATACCCGCGATCACACTACCCAGTGAGCTAAAGGTCACCCTGCATATGTTCTATCGTCTCAGCCAGCAGCGCACGGTTCCACGTCGCCTGAGTTGGGATGACCTGGCCGGTGATCAGCTGCTGAGGCGCAGCCTGCGGGCCATTTCAAAGGTACGGCCAATCACTGAGCTGCTGGATGAAGGATTGGATGCAGCGATACGGCGCACCACAATCCTGCATGTCGCACTACCCAGTAATGGTCGGCTCGTGAACTGGTACCTGATGCATACGGCATCCAACCGGGCATGGGTTGAACAAGCCAGTCAACACCAGTTTATGCTGGAACCAGGTATACCTGGATCAGAACAACGTCCATCATTGATAACTCTCTACGAACAAAATATCGGACTGGTGACACCTTTACTGGTGGATGAGTTACGCGAGGCGGAAGAACGGTATCCACCAGACTGGATCGAAGCCGCAATGCGTGAAGCAGTACAGGCCAATGTTCGCTCGTGGCGTTATGTACGGAAAGTCCTGGAGAGGTGGGCTACGCATGGAAGACCGAATGCGTCCGATCGGTTTAAACGACCTGTCAATGTTGAAAAATATACCCAGGGCCGTTTTGGAAACTTATTCCGACTTGGGAGCGACGAGAGCGACCTCTAGCGTGCGGAGGCATGATTCAGCGCCTGGTACAGTCTGCCCTACCTGTAAAGGAGCGGGGTATTATCTGCTTGATGTACCTGTAGGTGATCCTAACTTTGGGGTCTTGATGCCCTGTGAATGCAAATTGCGTGAGAAAGAGCAACGTGCATTGAGCGAACTGCGGCGCTTGAGCAATCTAGAACCATTTGCCGACAAGACGTTTGAGAATTTTGATCCCGATATTCCAGGAGTGCGTCGTGCCTATGTACGTGCCCGCGAATATGCGCGCCGGCCTCAGGGCTGGTTGATCTTTTTTAGCACCCATCCTGGTTGTGGCAAGACACACCTGGCTGCAGCGATTGCCAACGCAGCCCTGGAGCGCCACTATCGGGTTCTCTTTGCGATCGTGCCGGATCTGCTCGATCACTTACGTAGCACTTTTGGCCCCCATAGCGATATTGCCTATGACGAACGCTTTGAAACCATTCGTGATGTGCCCTTATTAATCCTGGATGATCTGGGAACTGAAAATACGACTCCCTGGGCGCGAGAAAAACTTTACCAGATTATTAACCATCGTTATAATTATAAACTACCAACGGTGATTACGAGTAATCGTGATCCGGAAGAGATCGAACCCCGCATTCTATCGCGGATGTATGATACGGTGCTGTGCCCAGAGCGGATCATGATCGATGCTGGCGATTATCGCCAGTTGACGATTGAGCAACGGATTCCGTTTGGGCGGCGTCGCCGGCTTTAAGCTGACGGCATAACCCGCACAGCGTGTCATGTTGTTCCTCTTGGTTGTTTGGTGATTCGAGAGCCAGAAAGTTGATGCCATGGTGACTCATTATCTGTCTGCTGCTGATCTCTCCCGCTCGGATGCCGAGGCGCTGCTCGATCGAGCACAAACGCTAAAGGCCGAATGGCACAATGGAGGGCATCCCCGCCCCCTGTTGTATGGACAGACGCTGGCAATGGTCTTTGAGAAGCCTTCACTCCGGACACGCGTCGCTTTTGAAGCTGGTATGACTCAGCTGGGTGGAACTGGCAGCTATCTTTCGGCCAATGATATTGATATGGGTGGCCGCGAGAGTGTGCCAGATGTGGCCCGCAATTTGAGTCGCTGGGTACAGGTGATTGCAGCCCGAGTCTTCAAGCACAGTACCGTGGAAATCCTGTCCAAATATGCGACTATTCCGGTGATTAACGCGCTCTCCGATCGTGAGCATCCCTGTCAGGCATTAGCCGACATGCTCACGCTGTTGGAACATCGGGGCCAGTTGCAAGGTACGCGCCTGGCCTATGTGGGTGATGGCAATAACGTGTGCCACTCGCTGCTGCTCCTGGGTGCTATTCTCGGTGTGCATGTGACCGTCGCCTGCCCGCCGGATTATCGCCCCGACCCTGATGTACTGGCACAAGCCGAACGTCTTGCCTCTCGATATGGGACTGAAATTCGGGTTACCACTATGCCCGCCGTCGCAGTAGAAGGAGCGGACGCGGTGTATACCGATGTCTGGGCGTCGATGGGCCAGGAACACGAAGCCGCCCGACGCCGGCCTATTTTTCAACCATATCAAGTCAATGCGGAATTACTGAAGCTGGCACAACCGGATGCACTGGTTATGCATTGTCTTCCTGCGCATCGCGGTGAAGAGATTACCGCTGCGGTCATTGATGGGCCGCAGTCGGTCGTGTTTGAACAGGCTGAGAACCGGCTGCATGTCCAGAAAGCGCTGGTATTGACCCTGCTGAACTGTTAATTGATCGCGCATCCTAACAGTCTAAAATCGGAGTCGTTATGTCAGGCAATCGCGCTATTTACAATCGCGCCATGGAGCAAAGCCGTGAAGCCGCCCGAAACCAGCGGTGGGACGAGGCACTCAAAGGCGCGGTACGTGCGCTCCAGGAGTTTGCGCAGGATGTTGATGCCCGTACCGCAGCGGCAGTTTCGCTCTTTCATACCGAGAAGTTTGCCCAGTCGTTGCACATTTTTGAGGAACTCCATGCTGCCGACCCGGATAATCCCTTCTTCCTGGGGTATATTGCCCGTGCACATGAACAGCAGGGCAATATTGACCAGGCAGTCACATCGTATCTGAAGCTGGCCAAACTGCATGAGCAGCAGCGGGTCATAGCACGGACTATTGAAGCGCTTCGCAACGTGTTGCGGATTCGTCCCGATCGCGATGATCAACGCCAGCGCCTGGCCCACCTCCTGGAAGAGGCAAATGCCACCCGTGAAGCGGCTACGGAATATTTTAAACTGGCTGAACGGCACTATGAGCAGGAAAACCTGGATCGGGCCGCCGAGATGATTGAGACCGCTTTGCGTCTGGATGCCAACAACCGTGAAGCCAGAGAGCTAGCAATCGCCATCCGAGAAGCTATGGCCCAGGCCGCACACGCTCTGCCACTACCAACCACGGACGCGCCAGTAGCGGATGTGCGCCTCTCGATCGGCGGTGAACTGCGCTCGCAGCAGTTCACGCTCGAAAAGATGGTCGCACTGGCAATTGAGAAACAAGAGGCCGGTGATAGTGATGGAGCGATAGAATATTACGAACGGGCAATCAACGGTGGTCTGGAGCGTGCTGACGTGTTTTACAGCCTGGGTCTGCTCTATCAGGAACACAACGAGCATCAGGCAGCAGTACAGGTCTTAGAGAAAGCCGCTCGTGACCAGGAGTATGCACTCTCGGCCCATTTTGCACTGGGCACGTCCTACAAAGCGCTCAACATGCTTCCACAGGCAGCACAGGAGTATGAGCAAACGATTGGCCTGGTTGACCTGGAGTCGATAGGTAAAGCCGAGGCCGAAGATCTGATCCAGATGTATGAAAACGCGGCCGAGATTTATCAGCAGATCGGCGACATTGCGCGGGCAGCGTCACTCTTCTCGACCCTGGCCAGCTTTTTGCAGACGAAGCGTTGGGGCAAAGATCGTGCGGCTGAGTTTCATCGCCGCGCCAAAGAACTCACCGAACGCAATATGTTTGCCAAGCTGCGCACCCTGGGTACCGGCGCACTTACGGCCCCTGAAGAAGCCGAGCCACCACCACCGGTCGAACGGGGTACCTTGCCCGCTACCTGGGGGAAATTACGCTCTATTACGGACTTTCTGCGCACCGATGGTCAGCCTGTGTCCACCAATGCCCTGGATGTTCCTGTGGAGGAACCAGTCGCGGCTGATCCGCTTACCCTGTTCGAGCAGTTGCCTGCTCCTGAACAACCGGTTTTTACCCCTGTTACGAAACTGGATACTACTGGCCTGGATCAACAGACGGAACGCTGGGTGATGTTGAGCGAAAAATACATTGAGCAGAACTTGCTCGATGCCGCGCTGGATGCCTGCCACGAAGTTATTGATCTGAACCTGGACTACCTGCCCATTCACCTGCGCATGGGTGAAATCTACGAACGGCAGGGACGTACAGAAGACGCGCTGATGAAATACCAACTGCTGATCGACACCTACATGGTGCGTAAAGAGCCAGAGCGCGCCATCGACGTCTACTTCCGGCTGATCGATCTCTCTCCTGATACGATCAACGCTCGTTCCCGGTTGGCCGATCTGCTAAAACAAGCCGGCCGTACCGACGAAGCCGCCGAACAACTGGCTCAGGTTGCGAGTACCTATTTTCGCCTGGGTCAAACGAACCGGGCATTGGAAGAGTATCGGCGGTTGCTCCAATGGACACCCAAAAACAAGGATCTGCATGGCCAGTATGGGATGGCTCTGTTTAAACTGGAACGCTATGAGTCGGCCTTGATTGAGTTTCGGCGGGCTGTAGAACTTGGCGCAAACGACGCGGTTGCCATTGCCCGTCTCAATATGACACTGGCGGTCCTTGGCGAACATGCATCCACCGTCTGGGACTCGCTCGCGACCTTACTCGATCTCCTCCAGACCAATCCCCAGGCCACCGATGCGGTACAAGGAGAATATCGTACCGCGTTGCTGGTGGCAGATACGGCAATTATGCACTACATTCTGGGGATTATCCAGCAGCGCGCCAACCAGCATGCATCGGCGCTGCTGGAATTTGAGCAAGCCCAGACTCTGCTGGAAACCGAACCCGACACACTGTTGCACCCGGTACTCATCCATCAGGCTATGGCCGATAGCTATATTGCGATTGGTCAGCCTGAAGCCGCACTCGAACAACTACGACGTGGTCAGGCCGTTGCCGGTTCGTCGCCACCAGATCCAACAATCAAACATTCCTTTGCTGTACCACTCTCAGCAGGTGACCTGACGCGACGTATGGCCGAAGCCTATGCCGCCAGTGATGATCTGGCCGGGGCCGAGCAAGCGCTGCTCGAGGCACGCCGCCTGCTCCCCTATGATCGCACCATCTACACCAAACTGGCCGATGTCTATTTCCGGCAGGGCAAACTCAACGAAGCCTTAACCCAACTGGAAGACCTGGCATCACACTATGAGCATCGCCAGGAACTTGACCGGGCGATTGAAACGCTGGAGTATGGCCTGAAATTGGCACCCAATAGTACCCAGGTTGGTAGTCGCGTGGCCCGGCTTTATCTCCGGCGCGGTTTTTTGGAGAAAGGGCTGGACGCGCTCATTCGGGTGGCTGAGCAGCAACGCAAATCCGGGCAGTTGAAAGATGCGGTTGCCAGCCTGCAACAGGCGGCTGATGTCTACTGGACACTCGGCAAGCATGAGGAAGCACGCAATCTGTATGATAAAATCACCCAGATTGCACCGAATGATGTTGAAGCTCGCCAGTGGCTGGCTCTGATGTATACCCTCTCGTTCCGTACCCATGATGCCATTGCAGAGAAGAAGCAGATTGTACGGATCTTAACCCAACAGCGCGATTATAAGAATGCTATTGCTGAACTGCACCAGATCATTGGTCTTGATCAGAAAGATCTTGACGCCTACTTTCTTCTGGGAGATATGCTGATGCGCCAGGAGGAATTTGCCCAGGCGGTGAGTCTCTATAATCGCATGTTAAAAATCGATGGAGCCGATATCGAACGTATCACGGCATTGTTAACCGCAGCCCAACATATGCTTGCCCAACAGAAGTCTAATGCACGAGGAGTTACCGGAGATAGAGGAGAGGGAATAGGGAAAAAATAGATGACGACGAAACGAGTACGGGCACGCTACTGCCCACCCATACCGAACGTCCCTCGTTTAGCACTCCTGACCAGGTGAGGGATATGCGACAAGTGACAGGAAGCTCCACCAACCAGTCTGGTCATCTGCCTATCGCCTGAAGACGTCTCTGAACAATACGACTCTGTGTCATTTTTTACTATATAAAATTGTATGCCTGATCTGACACGCCTTTGGGAGCGCCTGATTCTCTTTACTGACCCGGCCGTCATTCTTGATATTCTGGTTGTGGCGCTCTTTTTTTTCTGGCTCCTGAACGTTATTCGGGGAACACGTGCCGTACAACTCTTGCGGGGAATTGGTATTATTCTGGCAATTGCGTTCTTTATCACATCGATTACGCCTGAGTTGACGACTTTGCGCTGGTTACTGGCAAATTCCATCCAGCCCCTGCTGATTGCTATCCCTGTTCTGTTTCAACCGGAGCTGCGCCGTGCGCTGGAGCGTCTCGGACGCACGGGCGATCTCTTTAACCGGCCATTCGGCGCTGCACGCCGCACCGAGTTGCTCGAGACGGTAAATGTTGTGAGCAAAGCCGCAGCCCAACTCTCGCAGGAGGGTATCGGCGGTATCATGGTCATCGAACGCGATATGCACTTACAGGAATACGCTGATCGCGGTGTCATTCTCGACTCACGGCTGGCTGTCCCGCTGCTGCTCAATATTTTTTATCCGAATGCTCCGCTGCACGATATGGCGGTGATTGTACGCGATAATCGTATTCTCGCGGCCAATGTCGTTCTGCCCTTGAGCGAAGATCTGTTGGGACCACGACGGTATGGTACCCGCCATCGAGCGGCAAAAGGCATTAGCGAGCAGACCGATGCGCTGGTGGTGGTGGTTTCGGAAGAAACCGGGGCGATCTCGCTGGTCAATGATGGACGACTGGTCGGCTATTTGAACGAGACCCGGCTACGACACATGCTGGCACGACTGCTGAAAGTACCCCTGGCGGAGGATGGACGGTGACCTGGATACGCACCAGAGGCTTGAGTTTTTTATTGGCGATGGGATTAAGTTTTGCGCTCTGGGTGTTTGTGTCGTTTAACGAAAACCCGGATACCCTCAGCGACCCCTACAACCTTCCGATCACGGTGGTTAATCTGCGCGATGGTCTCGTGATGGTTGACCAGAGCGGTCTACCACGGACTGACCTGCCTACCGTAAGTGTGGTGATTATGACTGACGAACGCACACTGGCCCGTCTGCGCCCTTCGGATCTCCAGGCCTCGATAACGCTTACCGGGCTAGAACCAGGCGAACATGTGGTGCCGATTGAAGTGGCTGCGGAGGGTGAATTTGCCCGCCGTATCCGCGTGCAATCGACTGATCCACGTAGTTTGAATGTGCGGCTGGATCAATTGATCACCCGGACAGTGCCCCTTAATATTGAAGTGCAGGGGAATCCGCCCTTTAGTTTTGAACGAGGGAACCCGCGTGTCAATGGAAGACCAATTCATGAGATCAACATCCAGGTGCGAGGGCCTGAAAATCGGGTAGACGATGTGGTGATTGCCAGTGCCACAGCGAATGTCAACCAGTTAAGCGCCAACTATAGCTCACGGGTACAACTGCAAGCACTGGACGCAAATAATCAGCCTGTGGAAGGCGTAGAACTAGAGCCAGCGACTGTCAATGTCACCATTCCCATTCGCTCGGTGGTCGGATTAAAGCGCGTGCCGATCATTGCCAATGTGGTCGGCATACCTGCCAGTGGTTATATCATTGTGGATATACAAAGTGACCCGCCGTTGATTAATCTTACGGGCAGTTCGGGCACGCTGGAGGAGATTGACCAGGTTGAGACATCTGCCGTAGATATTGCTGGAGCCACCGGCACTATTACCAGTACGGCTGAACTGCGCATTCCACCCGGAACATTACCCCATGCGGGTGAGCCACGCGAGGCCATCGTTACCATTCGCATTGAGCCGCTTACACGCCCCATTCAGGTACGAGTACCCATTCCAGTAACCGTGATTGGCGCTGGTTCTGAAGTGATTGCTGTGCCAGAACCACTTATTATTCACGTGGAGTTATCAGGATCAGCGGATGCTTTTTTGCAATTCGATACCTCCACGCTGGTCGCTACGGTTGATGTCAGTGGACTGAGTGTGGGCACCTACACCCTGACACCACAGGTGGACGTGCCAGCCAGTCTGAGGATTGGGCCAATACCAGACGTGCAGGTGGTCTTGCGTGATCCGCCGCGTCCGACAGTCCTGCCAGACCCGCCAACACCGGAACCACTGCCAACGGTGACATTACCAGAACCGACGGCAACACCGCTGGAACCAACGGTGACACCTGGGCTACCATCGCCAACACCGACCGAGACCCCGATTCCACCCGACCCATCTGATGAACAGACAGTACCAGTACCAGAGCTCCCTGTTGACATGACACCAACCAATGCCACATGATGTGAGGTGTTGTTGCGGTAGCATGTTGCCACATTCTCACGTTCTCCTGCGCTCATATCTCCCTACATACAGCGATGGCCACAGAATGAGTTCCTGGAAGGGCAATGCCTTCCAACCCTCTCCTCTTTAGACGGCTTCTCACACAACTATGCTATACTTGCAGGCGTTCGTCTGACAATGACGGATGACGAGCAACGATGGTTTGGTAATAACAGTCGCTATGTTCTCGATCCTCCCTGGTTGCAGGTTAAGAGCCAGGGCTGTCTGGAAGGAGGGTACTATGTCCACACTGATTGAAGAGATTTTTGCGCGCGAGGTGCTTGACTCACGTGGTAATCCGACGGTGGAAGTGGATGTGCAGCTGGAGAGCGGCGATATTGGACGGGCCATCGTGCCAAGCGGTGCATCGACAGGTGCACACGAAGCGCTGGAGTTACGTGATGGCGATAAGACGCGGTATGGCGGCAAGGGCGTGGTCAACGCGGTACGGAATGTGAACACGGAAATCGCTGAGGCGTTGACCGGTCTGGATGCCGCCGATCAGCTGGCGATTGACCACGAACTGCTCAAACTGGATGGTACACCAAACAAGAGCAAGCTAGGTGCCAACGCGATCCTGGGTGTGTCCCTGGCGTGTGCCAAAGCTTCAGCAGCGGCTCTGGGACTGCCGCTCTATCGCTACCTGGGTGGCGTATATGCCCATACCTTGCCGGTACCAATGATGAACATCTTGAACGGTGGCAAGCATGCCCAGAACAGTACCGATTTCCAGGAGTTTATGATCATGCCTGTGGGGGCACCGACGTTCCGCGAAGCCCTGCGCTGGTGCAGTGAGATTTATCAGAGCCTGAAAAAGGTGCTCCATGATCGCGGTCAGGGCACCAATGTCGGAGACGAAGGTGGCTTTGCGCCCAGCTTACCCACCAACGAGGCCGCGTTGGAGGTGATTGTCGAGGCAATCGACAAGGCGGGTTACAAACTGGGTGACCAGATTTTTCTGGCAATGGATCCGGCCTGTACAGAACTCTACCAGGATGGCAAATATCACCTGAAGCGCGAGGGCCGCTCGCTGACCAGCGCTGAAATGGTAGACTACTGGGCCGATATTGCCAGGCGCTACCCATTGATTTCGCTCGAAGACGGTCTACACGAGGATGACTGGGATGGATGGGCGCTGCTACGCCAGAAGATTGGCGATCGTGTGCAACTGGTGGGCGACGATCTGCTGGTGACGAACGTTCAGCGCCTGAAGCGGGCAATTGACGAACAGTCTGCCAATAGCATTTTGATCAAGCTGAACCAGATTGGAAGCCTCACCGAGACGTTGAGCGCCATTCAGATGGCACAGCGGGCGGCCTGGACGGCGGTGATTTCCCATCGCAGCGGTGAGAGCGAAGATGTGACAATTGCGGATCTCGCGGTGGCCACGAATGCGGGGCAGATCAAGACAGGCGCACCTGCCCGCACTGACCGCATTGCTAAGTACAATCAACTGCTGCGCATCGAGGAGGAGTTGGGCGATACGGCGGTGTATGCCGGCCGGACGGCGTTCCAGGTCAAATTGCCGTAGCGTAGCGTTCAAGCGCCAAGCGCAGAGCGCAGAGCGTAGGGGGCACAGCGGTGCCGTGCCCCCTACCAACCATACCTCTACCTACCTACTGTGCCCACAGCGGCCAGCGATCCTGGGCATTATTGTTCGTCAGTCGCGTCAGCCCTGTGCCATCAATGTTCATTACATATATTTCGTAGTTGCCATCCCGGTCGCTGGCAAAGGCCAGTTGCCGCCCATCAGCCGACCAGGTAGCGGCTTCGTCCTCGGCTGGATGATTCGTCAAGCGCCGCTGGTTGCTCCCGTCAATGTTCATCAGATAGATTTCACCATTGCCATCGCGGTACGAAGTAAAGACGATGCTCCGCCCATCGGGTGAAACGTGCGGGAAGCGATCATCGCTGGTGGTACTGGTTAGTTGGCGCTGGTTGTCCAGACGATTGTAGACTAGATCCGCGCCATAGATCTCAAAGTTCCCGCTACAGTTGTGAACCCAGTAGAGCGAACGACCATCGTGTGACCAGGTGGGGCTTTCGTTCACGCAGCCATTGCTGGTGATCTTAATCGAGGGGTTGCCATTGGCAGGCATCATGAACAACTCCGGGTTGCCGTAGCGATCCGAAACGAAAGCGATCTTTGTACCGTCTGGTGAACAGGATGGGTTGTAATCGTTAGCCGGGCCCTGTGGGAAATAATCAGGATAAGCGCCAGTCGGCGGTGGCACCGTGCCATCGCTGTAGGTCAGCCGGCGGACAGCGGCGTTGGTCTGATGCGAACCACCATACAGTACTGCCGGGTCAAGCTCGTAAATCTGGCGGTGTTGCCCATTGCCGCGCCGCGAGTCGATCAAAATACGGGTCTGGTTCGGCTCATAGCTGCGGCGGTAGGATAGGGCCACGCTCTCGGCATTGTTTTGCGTCACCTGCACCGGCCCGGTCTGATAGTGAATGTGCAGTTCCCAATGGCTGCCCGTGGTCAGGTTCGAGGCATAGACGATCGGTGGATTGGGATCAGGTGCTGTCCAGGGTTGCCCCAGATGTGGATAGCGCCACTGGAAGTAGTGCTGGCCCACGTTGCCCATCTCGACCTGGTAGCCGACCGGGTTCGCCGGTGTATAAGTCAACACGCGCCGTTCAAAGAGTTGCACCAGCACATCTTGTTCGCTGTCCCCCACCCGCGCCCGTATCCAATAGGGATCGCTAATCGGCAGACCCATAGCAAACAGCCAGTCCACCAGCGGGCCGGTGGCGACCAGTGCGCCATCTTGAATGCGCCCCTGCAGATTCATAAAGTCCCAAAAGACACGCGGGATGTTGTGCCCGGTCGCGCTGTTGTACTGCACGATCTCAGTTTCGGGCCGCGCCAGATCGGGGCGCAGGCCCAGGTTGCCGCCGCGATCCAGGGTTACGCTAACACGCTCACCCAGGCGTTGCGGGTCGCGGTAGTCGTTGTCCAGCGTGGCAACGCCCGCAAAGGTGACATAGCCTGGCGCGATTGGATTGTCCAGCCGCGGATTGCCCGCAACCGGTACGTCGGCAGCCTGGCTAACATTAACATCATACGGATTATCGCCCAGTTGCATGCGCCCGCTGACTAGTTCCTTGACTAGCAAGCCGTTGGTCGCACCCTGCCAGGCTCCACCGCGCTCGGCAGGCTGGTTGATCTCCATGCGTGCCTTGTCAAAGTATTGAACGGTGCGTAACCCGTTCGGGCTTTCGCGGTAAAACTCGGCGTAGTCGAACCAGGGGCCAGGGCCCCAGTACCAACTGCGCCCACCACGCACTCGCTCACCATCGGTGCGTGTCCAGACCCGCTCAAACCGGTCGTCGGCGAAGTTCTGCCGCTGCCCATCAAAAGGTGCGGCCTGCACGGTGGCCATGGAAGGCAGCATCAGCGCTGCCAGCATCGCCAGCGCTACGACGACCTGCGTCATACGTTGCACTCGTTGCGTTCTCATAAGAGTGCCTCCTTTCACACGTGAATGTGTATAATATTCCGGCAAGCGCCTGGCGCGATCCCGGTCGTGGTGGATGGACGGGAAGGCGCTGTGCGCGTTGCGCTCCTGATTGGGGATAGTTCATAGTTATTTGCAATTTATGAATAGTTTCACTTACTAGTATACGCCTTACGGCCGCGATATGCAATGAAACGGCACTGGATACTGACTGACGCTGAGATGAGACAGGGGACAGGGGACAGGGGACAGGGGACAGGGGACAGCACCGGTTATTTCTATATCCTATACCCTGTTTTCTACCTAAGAGAAAGAGAGAGGAAGTTATGGCGACGTTGAATGAACTTATTGAAGATTTTCTGGCGCAAAAGCGGATTGCAGTAGCTGGTGTTTCACGTAGTGGCGAGGGGACGGCTAATCTGATCTATCGCAAATTGCGCGACTCCGGCTATCAGGTGTTTGCGCTCAATCCTCAGGCAACAGAGATCGAGGGTGATACGTGCTATCCTAATCTAATCGCCATTCCGGGCGGAGTGGCGGGGGTGGTAGTGGCTACTACGCCAGAGGTGACGCTTACGATCGCGCAGGAGTGCGTTGATCTGGGCATTCCGCGCATCTGGATGCACCGCTCGTTCGGGCCGGGCAGCGTGTCAGAGGAGGCGGTGGCACTGTGTCGCCGACACAATATGCAGGTAATTGACGGTGCCTGCCCGATGATGTTTTGCCAGCCGGTCGATATGGCCCACGCTTGCATGCGCTGGGTGCTGCGCGTGACGGGCGGCCTGCCGAAGGTGGGGTGAGGATGCGAGGATGTGGGGAGGCGAGAGGCGAGGATGCGGGGAGACGGGGACGCGGGCATGGCGTCGCAGTGCTCTCCCCATGTCATGGCGGGGCATGGCGTCGCAGCGCTCCCCCCATGTCATCCTGACCGAGCGCCAGCGAGGGAAGGATCTCACTGCAGCGGCATTGTGGCTACGCTCACCATGACATGGGGGGCGCTGCAGGGGCACTGCCAGGAAGCGATGCCCCAATGCCCCAATGCCCCTCGATGTCATACTGACGCAGGAAGCATCTTGCGGCAATGGCACTGCAAAATCAGTGGAGGCATGACGGGGCGCAGCAGCGGCAAATGGATACTGGCTGCCATCCCGTATCCTCCCGCTGCTGCGCCCCGCTGCCTGCCAACCCCTGACACAGCGTGAAGACGTATCTACTATCCCATATCGCCCATCGTTCACCGTCTTACATAGGGGAGAACGGAATCTCCATCAGGAGAGAGAACATAGGACATAAGGGCGGGCATAGAGGGCAGGAAGCTCTATGCCTGGGGACTGATCATCTGTCACCCACTTCAAACCATTGAAGGCGGAAGGTTGCTTGATACCTACCACCCTATGCAAGATGTGGTATGATGACAAGAACTAGGTGACTGTCCCCCCCGCAACGCTGAAGGGTTTGGAACCTGAATCTGCGGAGGGGTGACAGTCACCTCCCCGGGCACCGGTTGGCACCGTTGGCTCGCCAGCATCCTCCAAACCTTTTGTCAAGGGTTTGGAAACATAACCAGGAGAACCATGACATGCACAGACGCACGATCACCAGGCTGGGCATAGCGAGCCTGCTGCTGACTGCGCCGGGTATACTGGGACTGAAGCAGGTGCGGGATAGCCGCAAAGTCCAACGGCTGTGGCGGTCATTGCTGATCAGCGGTGGGCACGAGGTGTTTACGACCGATATGGTCGCAGAGTTGCCTGAACCGGTGCAGCGCTATTTCCTGCACGCGCTCAAGCCAGGTACACCGCTGGCGGCGTCGGTGGAGTTGACCATGCGCGGCACCATCAAGCTCGGCCAGGCCTGGCATCCCTTCCGGGCACGACAGATTTTGACGCCCGGTTGTGGCTTTGTGTGGCGCGCCAGCGCAGCGCTGAACGGCAGTCCCATCTTTGTCCGAGGGGCCGATTATTATGCTCAGGGCGAAGGGCGCGTTCGCTTTGCACTTCTCGGCTTACTGCCCGTTGTACAGTCTACCGGCCCCGATGTGTCGCGCTCGGCCCTGGGGCGTTTCCTGGGTGAAGCGGCGCTGTGGTTGCCCGCCAGCCTGGTGCCGCAACCAGGCGGCACGTGGCAGGTGCTTGACCAGGAGCGGTTGCAGGTCACGCTCGCCCCGCTTACGGATGGTGGGGTGGCTCAGGCGGAAGCGCTGCCGTTCACCTTTACCATTGATGCCCAGGGCGGTGTACGGGAAGCGATGTTTCCACGCTGGCACGACACTTTGCAGAACTCTATTCCGTTTGGGATCGGGGTTGAAGCCGAACGTACCTTCGGTGGCTATACCATTCCGGCCCGGATTCACGCCGGCTGGTGGTATGGCAGTGACCGTTATCAGTCTGAGGGCATGTTTTTTCGGACGACGCTCACCTCCGCGCTCTTCCGATAACGAGGATCTTTGCGAAAGGAATCCACGATGCTTTTGCGCAGAATGCGATATATCAGCCTGTTGAGTGTTATCAGTGCGTTGTTGCTGGCCGGCTGGCCTGCTGGTCAGCTACAGGCGCAACCGGGGCAGCGCTGTTTCGACCAGACCGGGTACTGCATGGCCGGACGCATTCGTGAATTCTGGGAACAGAATGGCGGTATTGACGTTTTTGGCCTGCCGATTACACCCCAGCAAGCCGAACAGGTTGAGGGCCAGACACGCCAGGTGCAATGGTTCGAGCGTGCCCGGCTGGAACTGCACCCCGAAAATTCGGCACCGTTTGACGTGCTGCTCGGACACCTGGGCGCTGAGCGCTTGCGGCAGACGGGCCGCGACTGGTTCGCTGCGGCCCGCAATGAACCACGCGACGGGTGCCTCTTCTTTGCCGAGACCGGCCAGAATATCTGTGGCGACATCCTTACCGCCTGGCGTGCCAATGGTCTGGAGCAAGATCGACGGGCCGGCAAAAGCATTCCCGAAAACCTGGCGCTGTTCGGGTTGCCGTTGACCGACGCGCAGACCGAGACACTGAGTAACGGACAGACCTATACCGTGCAGTGGTTTGAACGCGCCCGATTTGAGGTACATCCGGCCAACACGCCGCCCTACAACGTGCTGCTGGGGTTGCTGGGAAATGAGTTGCGTGGACGAGACACGGCATCAGTACCGATCTCCACCGTGCGTTTCGAGCCGAATGCCTGCCCGTTCGGTGTACCGGGCGACATGCGTGTCGAGTGCGGCTATCTGACCGTCCCGGAAGATCGGGAGCATCCCACCGGGCCAACAGTGCAACTGGCGGTGGCGATTGTGCGTACTGGCAGTGCCAATCCTGCACCCGATCCGGTGGTCTACCTATCAGGCGGGCCGGGGAGCGCGGCCCTGACGGGCACGATCGGCCTGGCCCGAGGCTGGTCGCGCTTCCTGGCGAACCGCGACTTCATTGTGCTAGACCAGCGTGGCACCGGCCTGTCGCGCCCGGCGCTGACCTGCCCCGAAGTGTTTCAGGCCAACGACGATATGCTCCAGCGCCAGGTGAGCCGCGCCGAGAAGGTGCAGATCGAGACCGAGTCATTGCTACGCTGCCGCAATCGGCTGGAGCAGGAAGGCGTCAATCTGGCAGCCTACCACAGCGCGGCCAGCGCGGCCGATCTGGAGGATCTGCGGGTAGCACTCGGCTATAACCAGTGGAACCTGTTCGGAATTTCCTACGGCACGCGACTGGCATTGACGGCCATGCGTGATCATCCGGCTGGCATCCGTAGTGTGGTTCTCGACTCGGTCTACCCGCTGCAAGTCAACCTGTACACCGATATGCCCGCCAACGCCAACCGCGCCTTTACCACGCTGTTCAACGGTTGCGCCCGCAATGCTGGCTGCAACGCCCGCTACCCCAACCTGGAAGACGTATTTTATGCGACGGTCGAGCAATTGAACGCCAATCCGGTGACGGTGTCTATACGCAACCCACGCACCGGCGGCAATATGCCGGCCGTATTTGATGGCAGCCGCTTGATCAGCCTGCTGTTCGGTATGCTCTACAACACCGATGTTATCCCGCAACTGCCAAAGATGATCTATGACACGTATCAGGGCAACTATGCCCTGTTAACGCAACTGGAGGCACGGCGCTTAGGGCGACAGGGCGGCTTCAGCCACGCCATGTATTTCTCGGTGCAGTGCAGCGAGGAAATCGCGTTTGCCACGCCGGACGAGGTGTACAGCACGGTCGCCGCTTTTCCACGGTTGAGCACGTTTTTCAGCGGTATTCTTGAAAATACAGCGTCGATCTTTACCCTGTGCAAAGCCTGGGGCGTGTATCCACCCGATCCGATTGAAAATCAGCCGGTGCAGAGCGATATTCCGACGCTGCTACTAACGGGCGAATACGATCCGATTACGCCGCCAGCGTGGGGACGCCTGGCAGCACAGACGTTGCGCACCGGGTTTCACTATGAGTTTGCGGGTACCGGGCATGCGGTAGTGACGCGGGGAGCCTGTCCCTATGGCATGATCCAGGCCTTCTTGAACAATCCCACTGTCGCACCGGCCGGCGAATGCGCCGCTGCATTGGGTGGGCCACCATTCTAGCGGACGCTGCTGCCAGGTACAATGTGGTGACGGCTCCCAGGGATCAAGCACCTGGGCTTCAGAGAGTGCCGCCCTGAAGAGAAGAGCGGGAGGAGGAGGGAGAAAGTAGCTGTCAGGAAGTAGGAAATAGGGAACCATTGGAGCGGACTTCTATCGCGGATTTCGATACCGCGATGCTCCCCCTTAAACACATTGCCCACGGCACTATATGTACGCGATATGGCTACAGCCTATAGCCTGTAGGTCAATGGGTAATGAGTCGGTGCTAACGAGATAGTAGGCATCACGCCGGAAACATCGATACCGCAGTGGAAAACCAATCTTTATAGCTTTGCCGCCGATAATCCGCCCCGCCAAACTATGTTTCAGATCAGTAATTTTCACTATCGCAATGATGGCCTGACCATGCCCATTCAGTCACATCAGTGCCACCCATGTCATATCATAGAAAGAGTATACACTATTGGCAAGTAGCCACACGTAGAGTACAATAAGGCTATACTCAATCGTTGTCCAATCTACCAGCATGTCTGCACAGAGAGGCAGCACATGTGCGGCTACGAACTGTTGACCACGCCTGGCAGGTTGGCATATTACCACGTTAACACATTGCCACGTGTGCTGGCGTCAGGCGTTCAGGGTTCGATGTGCAGCAGTACCGCAAGCTGATGTGTTCACGTATAGAGAGAACTGGTTATGAGTCGTTTTGCAAAATTCACATGGATTCTCCTGGTCTACAATCTCGTCGTCATCATCTGGGGAGCGGTTGTGCGCGCCACCGGTTCGGGTGCCGGCTGTGGCGCACACTGGCCGACGTGTCACGGCGACATTTTGCCTACCGTGTATGAGACGGCTACACTGATCGAGTTCACGCACCGCGTGACGAGTGGGATAGTGTTGTTGCTGGTGGTGATGTTGATCGTCTGGGCCTGGCGCATTTTTCCCCAGGGCCATCCGGTACGTCTGGGAGCGATGCTGGTGACCGTCCTTACGATTATAGAAGCGTTGCTCGGCGCGGGCCTGGTGTTGTTTGAACTGGTGGCCGACAATGACTCGCTAGCGCGGGCGATCGTGATGAGCCTGCATCTGATCAATACCTTTTTACTATTAGCTGCTCTGACCCTCACGGCCTGGTGGGCTTCAGGTGGGCCAGTCTTGCAACTTCGCGGCCAGGGACGGGTGATCTGGAGGCTGGTACCGGCGTTTGTGGGGATGCTGGCGCTAGGAATGACCGGCTCGGTCGCAGCGCTGGCCGGTGTGCTATTTCCGTCCGAATCGGTAGTGGCTGGCTTTCAGGCCAACTTTGACGCTGCATCCCACATTGTCGTCCGGCTTCGTATTTTGCACCCGATCACCGCGATTCTGGTGAGCGTGTACATCGTTTTTGCGGCCCGCTGGCTTAACCGTGAACGTCCGACCCCCCTGACGGAACAGCTTTCTTGGGCATTGGTCGGGTTGTTTGTGGTGCAACTGGCAGTGGGTGCAATGACTATCGTCCTGCTATCCTCGATCTGGATGCAGATGACGCACTTGCTGTTGGCCGATCTCGCCTGGATCGTGCTGGTGCTACTCACTGCCTCGGTGCTACGGGTATCGGACACGGTCGAACAGCGGCGCATCACAACGTTAGAACGCTGGCCGGTTGGGGTGTTAAAGCGTTAGCATGAGCGCGAGAACGTGTTGTTCCAGGCCAGACTGGGCACCTGGCAAACCGTCATTGCGGTCGCCGGTTCAACGAACGGGCATCACCGGCCACCGCCAGCGTAACCAACTGCATAGGGGAACCAGGCACAGCGGCAGCGCGGCACCTCACCACCGTGCTGCCGCGCTAAAAACAACTCACGTCAGTAGCACCTGATCCAGCACCATCGCGCCGAATAGGAGCGCGAGATAAAGCAGCGAGTATTTGTACAACCCCCAGACGTGCGCCTGCTCACCCTTCCGCCAGACATTCCAGGCATAGCGCAGGAACATGATCCCGGTCGCCAGCGCCAGCAGCAGATAAATCCAACCCATAGCGTGCAACGGCGTTAATAGCAGCGTTATGCCAAACATCAAGACCGAGTAGAGCCAGATCTGCCAGCGCGTCTCAGCTTCGCCACCAACGACCGGCAGCATCGGCACGCCGGCACGAGCATAATCACGTTCCTTAATCAGCGCCAGCGCCCAGAAGTGCGGGGGCGTCCAGTAGAAAATAATCACAAACAGCACCACCGCCGGCAGCGTCAGCGTACCCGTGACTGCCGCCCAGCCTACCAGGGGCGGCATGGAACCAGCACCGCCACCAATCACGATGTTTTGCCAGGTGGTACGCTTGAGCCAGCGCGTATAGAACAGCGCGTAGTATACGGCCCCGATCATTGCCAGCACGGCTGCCAGCATGGTGGTAAAGGTTGCCAGAATGACGAATGACAGCACACACAGCACCAGGCCAAACCAGATGGCGTTACGACGCGAAATACGACCACTCGGTACAGGGCGGCGACTGGTGCGCCCCATATGAATGTCAATATCCTCGTCAAACCCGCAGTTGATCGCCCCCGCCCCGCCAGCAGCGAGATACCCACCAAGCATCGTCCAGAACACTAGGCTTAAAGAGGGCATACCGCCATCAGTAATAAACATGGCCGCCAGTGTTGTCACCAGCAGCAGCATAATGACCTTCGGCTTAGTCAGGCTGATATAATCGTTGATCAGGCCGGGTTGTCTGGTTTGTACCTGTGCAGGACTGGCCGCCGTAGACCGGGGCACCTCGACCAGCACCGGCATAGGCCGCCGCAGCGCCAGCATCCCCACTACAACCAGCGTACTCCACAACGCCAGGTGCAATCCCGTAAGCAACGCTGGCAGCGACGTTGGCAGCGCAACTATAATGTCCATACCTGCCCGCACTACCAGCAGTCCCGCTGCCACGCCGACCGTGGTGAGCAAGACATGATCCTGGCGACGAAAGCGCCAGGTTGACCAGGAAACCGCCGTGAGCATGAGTCCGACCAGTATCAGCGTTCCCTGATGCCCCAGTTGCAACGCTCCACCCAACCCGCTGAACTGTGGTAGCGTATCGCTGCTGATTATGCCATCCTCAAGACCAACACTGGTCAGCGCCAACATCCATGCCGCCACAGCCGTGCCAAAGACCAGACGGCGGTAGCGCCGAGCGTGTTGCACTGTACGTCCACTACAGCGAGGTGTTGATCCATCGGCCCTTACCCGCTTCTCATCGGCCACGATCAGCGCAACATAGGGGACAATCAAGCAACCCAGGATCAGCATGGCCATACCCAGGTGAAACATACGGATCAGTTCAGGCGAGTTTGACCGGACGATGATTGCACCGACAGCTACCTGCAATACCAGCAAGAGCAGTGCCACCAGCGGTGGGCGGCGCACCCACACATCTTGATCCTGGCGCTTCCAGGTCATCAGACTTAAAGCGACAATCAGCGCACCGACCACCAGGGTCAGCAGGCGATGCACATAGTCGATCCAGGCATTCAGTTGCAACGGCGGTAGCCACTGTCCACGGCACAGCGGCCAGTCAAGACAACCCTGGTCACTGCCCGTAATACGCACAATGCCACCGCTGACAATCAAAACAAAGGTTGCAATTGCAGTTACCAACAATAAACAACGATATATTTGTGTGCTTAGCATACTTATTCTCACATCTCTTCCCAGGGAGTAGAATACACAAGTCTTCTTTCAGGTTCATCCTGTCAGGTTGATAGCATCGTTTGCAGCGTCAACAATAGAATGACCGTCATAACGGTGGCGGGTAAAAAAGTCCAGACTAACTCGCGCCAACGGCTATGTTGCTGCTGACTGACCCTCGTTGCCAAAACATCAGGACGTTGTCGAAACCGTACAGCGGCGTAGATCAATAACGTCTGGATAATCACAAAAATAACCACGACCATCGAGAAGATGCCCCAATCAAGTAGAGAGCGATCAATGCCGGTTGTGGTGATCTGGAGGAGTAGAATGACGATAGAAACCATGTGATTGTTCATGATATTGTAATTCCTTCTTACCTGCGCGAAACGTCTTTTGCTCTGTATGATGCCGTACATACAAGGGATAGCCCAGAGCCAGGATTGTTGCAAACAAGAACCACTGAATGGCATAGCCCAGATGCGAGCCTTCGTTCAATTCGAGGGTGGGCAAATCACGATATGGTAGGCGATTCCAGGCCGGATCGGGAGCCTGCTGAATATAGATTGGTAGCAATGGATAGGGTACCTGCTGGTCAATTCGCGTCACATTCACATTATTCCAGGCGTAAAGCATCTCACCCGGGACGGGTGGTGGATCAGCTACGCCACCAAAATCAGGCCGACTGCGGGAGGCCCGGATCATCCCCCGAACCTGTACCACTCCTGGCTCGGCATACTTGCCCCGGTTCTCAAGAGTGCCGTCCTCAGCCGGAATCCAGCCGCGGTTAACCAGCACCGCTTGATCCGTGCCCGCAATGACCAGCGGCGTCAGAATATGAAAGCCCGGCTGATAATTCCACACCTGATTACGTAGTACCACCTCCTGGGAATGATCATATTCGCCCGTGACCACCACCGCCCGATATTCCATGCTGGTCAGATCGCTCGTTAGCGTATCAGCGGCCAGCGTCAGTGGCGGCTGCTCAAGCTGAGCCGTCACCCGTGCGTTAAAGGCCCGCCGTTGTTCCAGGCGATCCAGTTGCCAGAGACCGAGACGAATCATCACCCCCACTGCCACAAGAACCAGCAAGGTCGTCCACCACCACCGCCGTTGGAAAAGATTTCGCACAAGCATAATCATAGTTTACAGAAATAGCCCGTAAAGCCCAGAAGAGCGAGTGACGCGAGAACCCTCCGCCTCTTCGCTCGCAAGTGATTCGGATCTTCAGCGAGGCGAGCGACGCGAGAACCCTCCGCCTCTTCGCTCGCTCCTCACTCCTCTTCCCTCACTCCTCTTCGGGGCAGCAGACCCTGAGAGCAACAGGTGCGTTCGCCCTGGGAGCCATCACAACGCCGTTTTTCCATTAAGCGAATGGGGGAGCGTGTCACTCACGGCAGAACCAGGTTCTGGCAGTGTTACCGCCGACGCGGGCAACGGATGCGAGCGCGTGTCTGTGGCTGACGCTGGCTTGAGTGGTATCACCAGAATACCATAGACCACAATCAAGGCAATCGTGGGTGGGCCGATCAGCACAATCGCTAACAAGCGCGATTGCAGCGACGAACCGGGCGAACGTACATCGATCCCCAGATACCGACCGGGCTGAAACGAACAGCCGAACCGAAAGCGGTTGACCTCACCCAGCGTCAGGCTGCCCGTCGAATCAGGCGGCACCCAGATTGGCCCCAACTGGTGATCGGTGACATCCTGGTTTTTGACCAGGAGCACATCCCCCTCAACAAACGTCATGTTCGCAGGCAGCGATGGCACCGACTTCCCGGCGGCCACCCGTTCCGCTGTACCCGCTGGAATAATCAGCTCAATTGTTTGCGGGTCGCGGCGTGTCCCATCGTTCAGCAGGTGGTAGGAACCCTCGCTAATTGCCAGCGCCACGGTAATCCCGATCATACACGAGATAGCAATACGCCGAACCAATGGATGATCCCAAAAATTCATATCCGTTCCCTTGTCAGATATTGTATATCCTCAAACATATCCTGTGTTGCTGTTCCAAAGGGGAAAGTTAGTCGAAGATTGCCATGCACATCAACCACATAGATCCGTGCCGTATGATCCACCAGATACCCAGCAGCACTGTCAAGAAACTGCTTTTCGTGATACACGCCAAATCCCTGCCAGGCCCGTTCAAGTTCAGCCATATCACCACTCAGACCGCGAAAGGAGTCATCGAAGGCCTGCATATACTCGCCCATGCGGGCTGGCGTATCACGTTCGGGATCAACCGTAATAAACACGAAGCGCACTTGTTCCGCCTGTCGTCCCAGGAGCCTGCGGATCTGCTTAAACTCGGCCAGCGTTGCCGGGCAGACATCGGGACAAAGTGTATAGCCAAAGGCCATAACCACCACGTTCCCGCGCTGCTCACTTAGACGAAATCGTTGATTATGTTGATCCACCAGTGTAAAATCAGTCGCCGGAACCGGTGGGTCAATCAGTGACCCACGAAAACGATAGGGTTGGAACAAGATACCCAGGCCACCCAGTGCCACGAGTACGACAGACAAAAGGGCCAATCCCCAGCGGAGTATTTTGCCGGTCACTGTACACCTCCACCTAAGGCTCCAACGCCACCGGCGTACCGATCAGGTAGAGCGCCGGGTAGAAGAAGATCCACACCACATCGACAAAATGCCAGTAGTTGGCGCAGGCTTCAACCATCCAGTGGCGTTCGGGCGTATAACGACCGTTGCGCCCGTTGAAGTAAATCACCAGCAAGAAAAGAATACCGGTGATCACGTGAAACGCATGCATCCCAGTCATCATAAAGAACACTGATGACATCGCGCTGGCAGCAGGGCCACCAATATGGCTGGCGGCCAGTGGCCATTCTAAGAAGACCACGCCGACAAAGAAGCCAAGGCCGAGTCCAATGGTTATCAGCGTGCAACGCAAGAAGCCCTCGCGATCCCCATGTTCGATCAACGTCTCCGCCCGGTTCATGTAGAAACTGCTGGCGAGCAGCACGGAGGTGACAATCAATCCCAGCGCTTGCGACAATTCCGGCCGGGTACCGCCCAGCAGATAGAAGCGGCTGACAAACAATCCGGCAAACATAAAGCTGTCCGAGATAATAAACAGCCACAACCCGATGCGCAGCATGCGCACCATACGTTGATATGCAGTATGTTCATTCTCTATGACCTGATCAACATGCCCACGCCCGTGTACTGATACACCACTGGTTGTCATCAATGCCCTCCCTCACGCGCAAAGACGCGCGATACGTGCATAAAAAACTGAATGACAATCACGGCCTTCAGCAAAGCCAGCGTCAACAATATCCACGGATTGGGAAATACCAGCCCAACCACAAACTCGATCAGGGTCAACACGGCCAGAACAACGGCGATGACCACACCCTTGCGTACCGCTGAAGCTTTTCTGGCACTGGCCTGAGATATAGTATCCATAACTTCTCCTCTGTATAATTTATGTCCAGGATGAGCAGGTGGTGCAATTGCTTACCAGCCATGGTTGCAGCCAGAACTCCCGGACGAATATCTATCCGCTAACAGGGCAGTTTAATCCCCCGTTGCTGGCTCCAATTGTGGCGGTGGTGCGTGGACAGGTTTCGGAGAACGAGGATGCAGATCAACATAGACCGAACCAGGTAGACCATAATCATACGGTTCACCCGTCACCACAAATGGCTCATCATAATTGTGTTCGGGCATCGGTGAAGGTACCTGCCATTCGGGCGAGCGCGATGCCCAGAGATTACCTTTTGCTTCCAGGCCAAAGAAAGAACTATAGATGAGATTACCCAGAAAGATAAGCACCGAAATAGCTATCAGGAAAGCTGATAATGTCACCAGGAGATGAATATTATCGAAGCCGAGTGCCGGATCATAATCGGCAATACGGCGGCGCATTCCGCGCAGTCCGACCCAGAACATACCAGCGGTCATAAACCAGAAGGCGGGCGTCATAAGCCAGAAATGCAGCCAACCCATCGTTTCGCTCATTCGGCGCCCGGTAATCTTCGGGAACCAGTAGTAAATCGCGGCGAAGAAAGGATAGACAAATCCACCAAACATAGTGTTGTGGAAGTGCCCCACCACAAAATAGGAGTCGTGCAGGTGCAGGTCAGTTGAAACCGTCCCTAGAGGCGGGCCGGTCAATCCGCCAAACAGGAAGACGGTAATGCCGCCCAGCACAAACAACATCGGTGTGGGCGTCTCAATCTTACCACCCCACAGCGTTGCCATCCAGCTAAAAAACTTCACGCCAGTTGGTACTGCCACCAGCATGGTCGAGTACATGAATGGTACGCGCAGATACTCCTCCATCCCAGCGGCAAACATATGATGCGCCCACACGAGAAAGCCCACCAGCGCAATCGCCAGCGATGACATAGCAATCCAGCGATAGCCAAACAGAGGCTTACGACTGAAGACGGGCAGCAACTCGCTGATAATACCCAGACCAGGCAGCACAAAAATATACACTGCCGGATGTGAATAGAACCAGAACAGGTGCTGGAACAGGATCACGTTGCCGCCCTTGTCCGGGTTGAAGAAATTCATGCCAAACAGGCGCTCAAACATAACCAGTTGGAACGAGAGGCCAATAAACTGGGTAGCCGTCAAACTAATCAATGAGGTTGACAGCGCAGCCCAGACAAAGATTGGCATCCGAAACAGCGTCATTCCGGGTGCCCGCATACACAGCACGGTCGCAATAATATTCAGCGCGCCCAGAATAGAGGAGAGGCCGATGATATACACACCCAGGAAGAACATCTGCACGCCCGGAAACGTATGGGCCGAAAGTGGCGGATAGCCGGTCCAACCGGTTTCAAACCCACCAAAGAACATGCTGCTCATCACCAGCAAGGCCCCGGGGATATTGAGCCAGAACGCAAAGGCATTCAGGCGCGGGAAAGCCATATCAGTGGCACCGATCATCATCGGCACCAGATAGTTCATCAATGCCGCCACACCAATCAGAATAGAGGCAATCATCATAATGCCATGCAAGCCGATCAGGGTGTTGAAGTTATCTAGTCGCAGAATGTGCAAGCCGGAACGAGCCAGTTCAGTACGCATCACCAGCGCAAACAACCCGGCCAGTAGAAACACACCTACAGCGGTGATACCATACTGTACGCCTATCACCTTATGGTCATAGGAGACGCCAAAATAACGACTCCATCCCCGTGGGTCATGGCCGTGGGGTAACGGCGCTTCGCGCCCGCGCATAATTTTGATCCAGTCCGAAAGCGCCCCGACACCATACATAAACCCAATCGCACCAAACAGCCCACCGACGACCATCAGCGGCTCATCAACGCGCCAGCTATTGACAATCGGAGCGCGGCCCATCAGGATGCGAATGACCATCACCAGGGAAGCCCCGATCAAGGCACCAGCACATTGCGCTATCAGTCCCCAGAGGATACCTAATCTTAGCACTTTCACACACACTACTCCTTCCCGCCTGCGAGATATTTCTATGTTGTATCGGCGTAACCTCCCGATCAGTACTACAACGAGACTTCATCACGGCCGGTGCGCGGGAGCCTGGCGAGAAGCGAGGGAAGAGGAACAAAAAGTGAGAACCCGCGCTTCTTCCTCTTCGCTCCTCCTCCCTCGCTCCTCGGAGTGAGGAGCGAGGCCGCACCGCGCCTTCCTACCCAGGAGATGTCTCGTTGTCGTAGTAGTCCAGAGTACACTACACCATACGTTTATTCCAGACTCTTCATGTAGGCAATCAAGTCTGCAATTTGCTCTTCAGTCAATAATCCTTCATACGACGGCATGATCGGCTGGAACCCCTCAACAATCTCCTCATTGGGCTGAAGAATCGCTCTGCGTAGATAGAGTTCATCCACCATCACTCGCGTGCCATCGATCAGTGTCACTTCATGCCCATACATGTTCTTCCAGGTTGGCCCCACCAGCGTCGTGCCGTCCGTGGAGTGACAACTGAGGCATCCCATTGTTTCGGACAGTGCTTTGCCACGCGCAACCGGGTCACCAGCTTGCCCTGCGTTTTGCTGGCTGATCAGCCAGATCTCAAACTCCTCTGGCTCAACCACCACCACCGGGCTGTTCATATAGGCGTGGGCACCGCCACAGAGTTCAGCACAGCGCACCATATAATCACCGGTTTTAATCGGTGTGATTCGCAACTGGCGCACAAAATCCTTGCCGGGCAGTGCATCCTGTTTCACTCGAAATTCGGGCACCCAGAAGGAATGGATAACATCGCGTGAGGTAAGGTTAAGGACGGTCTGGCGACCCTTCGGCAAATACAGTGTCGTTGATGTCACCCCATACGCTGGATATTCAAAACTCCACGACCACTGAAAGGCGATCACATCAACTTCCAGCGCATCGGGTTCTGTGCGCGTAATATCGGCCAATGACTGGGCACCGATAAAGGCAAAGTAAATCACAATGATCAGCGGCACAATCGTCCAGAAGATTTCCAGACCCGTGTTGCCCTCAAAATGATCACCCGGCTCTGTCTCACCGCCTCTATTGCGAAACATGACCAGGCTGTAGAGCATAAACACGACAATCAGGGCGAAGAGAAACGAGATCACCCTGAAATGCATCGCGAACATATTATCAATGGAGATCGCCTCAGCGCTGGCTTGTTTCGGCAGCAGGGGAAGAAATTCGAGTATCAGACTGACGATAAAGGTGACAGCAATGACCAAAACGCTTACGTTCAAAAAGTGTCTCAGGTATTTCATAGCATCTCGCTCCTGTGGGCAAGCACTGACCCGGCGCATATGACGTTATCTTGAGGCAATACACAACTTCTACGGAGGCAGCCAATGCTGGGTTTCATTGCATTATCGCCGGCAAGCACACTTCAGTGCTAGCATGCGGATTCCCTGCTAGCGCTGTTACAACGGGGCGTGAAACCAGTGTCCATGACCTCAGGGAATTGCCTAATTGAAATTCGTGCGTTTCTTCACAAAATTGATACTGCGCGTAGTATAGCATGTGCTGCTCGATCTGTCAACAGAAATCAGGGCATTAGAGAGCGACAACTATAATATTACCAGGTGCAACCAGTATGCCTACCATTTGTAATAACAAGGCGTCGCTTTTGCACGAAAGAAAAGGGCTGTTTGGGCGAAAAGGCTTGACAGGAAGCGTATGGAGTTAAACCACATCGGGTGAGCATGGTGGGGTGCGTAGGAACGTCTTTCGGCGGTGAAGTCTGCCGGAACGCCCCAGGGTATTCCTACGCACCAGTACGGTGTCCAGTGGATTTGCACCATGTCCCAATACGTGTCTGCAAAGCTTGCTGTACACAGTTTAGGGGTTGGGCCAGGACTGGCCGGGACAACGCTCTTCGTTGGCAGTGTTGCTCCCGCCTCACAGCCGGAGTCGGAGTTGCCTGTATATTTTGTCACAAATCAACGCGGTTAATCATTGCGGTGGCAGCACGCTCAAAATAGTCTTGCATGAGGCTACGAGCTGGTTCAGGTATCTCTAGCTCATCCATCGCTGCCAGCATATGCCTCAACCAGGCATCTCGTTCGCGCTGTCCAATCGGAAACGGGGCATGGCGCACCCGCAGGCGCGGGTGTCCGCGTTGTTCCTGGTAATGTGTCGGTCCGCCAAAATACTGGATGAGGAAATAGCATTGGTGCCGCTTACCTGGCTCCATATTAGCGGGAAACATCGGCCGTAACAGAGGATCTTGCTCAATTCGAGCGTAGAAAATGTCTACCAGATGCCAGAAGGTTTTTTCACCACCAATTTGCTCGCAAACCGTTTGTCTCTTCATTACACCACTGCTCTGCTAACCACCACCACGCTCAACTGGTTGCACCCGGGTAAAAAGGCATTCTCATCACTGTGTGTATGAGCGAACCATATTAAGGATACACAGGGCGCGCAAGGGTTTTGGGATGCTCAATCTGAAACATTCCTGCCTCCTGTTGCCTCTCCCCTAGGCCCTATACCCTCAAATTCTACCACAACTGGAATCCCAACATGACCACCAGAATCAACAGAATCATACCCAACATCACCAGTGGTACCGGCCACGGTCGCTTAACCGGCGGAGCTGCACGATCCAGCAGTTCATCTAGATCCAGGCCCAGAAACGTACTGTAGGTTTTCAATGCCTGGCGCAGTTGGGCCCGTGGCATATATCCAAAGTGTTCGTGCTCCAGTGCCTGCAAAAAATCCCAGCGCACACCACAACTGGCCTCGGCCTGATGGAGCGTCAGGCCACGCAACTGGCGGGCCTCAAAAAACTGCCGTCCAATACTGAAGGGCGGCAAATCACTTGCTGGTAGACTGGTCGGAACTGTACCTCCATACCGACCCCGTAGCATACCCGTATGCCCACCGTGCACTACTCCAGGCCTGGTGCCAGAACCGGTTACACCCGGCAAAGCTGCGGTTCCATTGGTGTACGAGGCGGCGGGAACTGTAGAAAGAATAGATGGAGATAGACCGGAGGGCAAGGCCTCATCATCCGCAACGTATGCCGTGCCAATATCTCTAGGCGGTACCATCGTGCCCACCGAACTTGCACCGGACATCACCGGCGGTTGCAACCGCAGCGCATGTGTACGACGCAGGATCGCCTCGATCCTGGCCAGGAGTTGTACCATACTAAACGGCTTGGTGATATAATCATCGGCCCCTGCATTGAATCCGGTAACAACATCACCATCCGTATCTTTGGCAGTAAGCATAATGACCGGTACAGATGAACAGGCACGAATGTGGCGGCACACTTCCCAGCCACTGATATCCCCAATCATCACATCGAGCAACACCAGATCTGGCTGTTCTAACAACAAATGCTTGAGCGCCTCACGTCCACTTTGTACTGCGCTTACCTGGTAGCCAGCCCCACTGAGCTGGTACATTAAAAGCTGGCAGATTAACAACTCATCATCCACAACCATAATTCTGGTCACGATGGACACCTCCCTGGTCAGAGTTCAGCACGAACGAGAGCATATGCGGCCCAATCCTGATTTTCAGTGGGTTGGGACGAATTGTCTGCCAGACGGCTGAGAGCTAGTCGAGCAGCAAAGGCAGAGGTTCGCCGAGACACGGCCAGCGCTTTCAACACCATCAGGCAGCGATAACGCACTCGCAGGGGCGTCGTCATCTCTTGCGCACAGTTGTACAGCGTATCAATAACACCTGGTGTATCATATATCTCCAGCAACGTTGCAATATACACACGGATCTGCGGATGAGTGGCGGGATTTAGTAGCACCGTTTGCAGCAGAAGCACACCACTGTCGGTCGCCTGGTTGTCAAGCAAGTCTGGACTGTTATCAGCGCCAGCGCTGTCCGAGTTGCCATCCTTGCCTCGGTTACGGGCAACAGCCTCGACCGCATGCAACCGCACGGCAAGCGGCGCAGACTCGTCAGTCAAGAGCGCCGTAATCGCCGGATCATCGGGGTGCAGACGGAAGAGATAGTCGTAGGCTTGCATGTGCAAAGAAAGTGCCGGGCGGCTGAGATACTCGCGCAACAGTGGCAAATACTCGGTACCACATAAATGCAGCAACACCCCGATGGCCCCCATCCGCACCCGCTGATCGGTGCTTCTATTCTGCGCCAGGCGCACCACGAGCGGTGCCAGGCTATTATCACTCGTGGCCGCAATTGCACCCAATGCCGCCAGAGCCACGACCGGATTATCATCGTGAATGTAGCGCAGGAAAAGCGGTAAAGCGTGCCGATCATGCATGCGACCTAAAGCGTTGAGAAGTTCTGCCAGCAATTCTGGTGCCAGTCGTTCCTGACCGATCAGCTTACGCAACGGTTCCTGAAATTCGGCGTGCAACCGGGCTGGTAATGCCGCTGCTGCCGCTGCACGCAGCGTGGGCGATATCGTGATATTCACGACGATATGAAACAGCGCCAGTTCTGCAGCAGGCGTGCCGATCATACCCAGTGCCGCCATCGCCTGCATACGCAAGTGAGGAACACCATCGCTTTGTTCAGCCAGACGCCGCAGAATAGGCAGCGCTGCCAGCACCTGCTGTTGACCCATAATCTCAGCCACTTTACTACCGATAAAAGGATCTGGATGCGTCTGGTCAAGATAGGTCAGCAATGCCGATAGAGCCAGCGGGTTCGTACCGAGTTGCTCCACAACCTGCCAGCGGATCATCACATCCAGCGTATCATCGTACAGCAAATGTACCAGATCGACCGCTTCACCGGCATCACCCATCCGCATCACACCGGACAGGATGTGCTCTGCCTCCTGTCCAGGGGGAATGCTCCGCAGGGTAGCCATCAGCATAGCCCGAATAGTTTCACATGACTCCCGGTCAGCATGCTGCGCAATATTGGTCAACGCCTGAATAACGGCAATACGTACCCGCGATGCTTCCCGCCTGGCCCACTCTTCAATGCTGCCCGGTTGATCTGCATCCGTATCACCGTGTGCCAGAGCGGTCAGGAGTGTCACACGCATCGCGTCTGGCAGATGCAGATCACACCACATATTGGTTGGGATAACCGCCAGATCGGGCATGCAGGTCAACCAGGCATTGCGTAGACGCGCGGCCATATCGGTGTTCAACAAAGCGCCCAGGGTGGGCACGTTCCGAGTTGCGCCCATAACGCCGAGCGCCTGCACCGCGCAGATCGTCAACTCAACATCGGCTACATCCGTCTGGATCAATGTATTCAACGTGGTACACGCATCGGCCTGAAGATCATCACATTGCCCCAACCAGCCTAACGCTGTAGCAGCCTCCTGGCGGATCAGTGCTGGTATCGTGCGACACGATGCCAGTTGACATAGTTCGCCCATTGCTAATTTCTCGCGCTGGATACCCAGTAAACGTGCTGCCAGCGCTCGCACTGCCGGATGAGCGGTCTCCACCTGGAGCATACGGCGCAGCAACAACGGCCCGATACCCGGACGCCGTACCAGCATATGCAGTGCCTGGAGGCGTCCCAGCAGTGGCAATGTGAACGAAAGGGCACACCGCGCCAGCAGTGTACTGGCCGCAGTACCTGTATATTCTGCCAGTTGCTGCAAAGCATCAGATTGCGCCGGCCAGGGAGCCATTGTTAACACATTTGTTAGCACTATAAGTGCCTGTGGTTCTGGATGCTGCCGCAACAGACGCAAGGCATTGTGGCGCACCTCGGGATGGCTATCGGTACAGGCCTGCGTCAGGATGGAAAATGAAGTGCGTGTATCAGTCTGGGGCGTCACTGCCAGAACTGCCGACTGCAAGGCAATCGGCACACGCTCGTTATGCAACAGGGCATTAGCCACACGAGCACGACGTTGCTGGCACACCTCGGCGCTATTCAAGGCATCGATCCAGGTATGAATCATCCTCTCAGTTGCTTGCCACTGCGCCGGATCAGCGGTAAGCAGGAGCGCGCACCGAGCCACACGCGCTAGCGCATCTGGAGGGTGAGGAAAATTGGGCAGATCAGCGTAGGCCCATGCCGACAACTGGGTCAATGCATCAGCCGCAGCCCAGCGCAGATCGGCACGCAGGTTCGTATTATCAAGGACGTCCAGCAGCATGGATTCGCCCAGCAAGGGAGCCAGTTTCAGCAGGACACGACTGGTCAAATCAGTCGGTAACGTTGAACCATAGGTAACAATCACAGTGCGAAGTGTGGCCATGAGCGTCTGAAGCAGCGTTTGATGGTGGAGGCTTTGCTGATGGGCACATAATGTATCCAGAACACGTAGATACCAGACTGGCCGCGTGATCGCGCTCTCATTCAGACAACGCCCTAGGATGAGCAGGTTGTCAGGTGAAGGGCGATCATTACTCCACAACTCGGCATACAGAGGCTCCGGGTCGGGGAGCATACCGACGAGAGCCAGCGCTACCTCAGCCCGCTCCACCGCTTCCAGATGCGAGAGTGGCGACAGATCGGGGGTGTGGGTCAGATGACGGGCCATCTCATAGCAGCGTAATACCGACCAGCCTATATGCTGCGACTGGGCAGACGTACCGTGTGTCGTGCCGATAGTATCGGCCTGCTCATATAACTGCGCCCGTGATGTTGGCAGACCATACACTGGATAGGTCAGGGCACACAGAGCAATATCTTGCAGGCGCGTGCCCAGTGCAGCCAGGGAGCCACCGGGCAGCAAGGCATTGATGAGCGGTTCAGCATTGTAGTGGGGCAACAGGTGGGTACACCAGGCCTGGCACCTGGAAGCATCGGGCGCAGCTAGCCGGGCCTCCTGGAAACCGGGCCACTCCTCGCCAGACTCAGGGAGCGTCAGGACAATCCGCGCTTCTGGCCAGATCTGCGGCAGAAGCAGTAAAAAATTGCGCCAATCAATGCGTCGTGACGATGGTAATGTTTCCCAGGCATCGAACAATAACACACAGGATGGACGAGGCGCAATGCGGGTCAGGCCATTGAATTTGGCGGGTAGACCGGTCGTTGTGAATGCTTGCTCCAGTACGGTGCGGGGGGGCTGGTCAGGCAGATCCTCATGTGCCAGCGATAGCAGAAAGATCGGCTCCTGGCGATCAGCGGTCAGCCACTGCTGAAGCAGTTGTAGCAACGCCAGTGTACGCCCACTCCCTGGCCCACCCCGCACGGCCACAAAAGCATGCTGCCTCAGCATATCAGCCAGAGTCCCACTGCGTCCCTCAAGCGCCAGCGGCAGATCGAGTAAAGCCGGGAGCAACTGAATTGCCAGTTCCTGTTGCATCCGCTCCTTCAGCGTCTGATAGTATCGGCGCAGTGTACTCCCACCGCGCAAGAGTTGGAATACGTTGGGTGTAATCATATGCTGATTCTTTAGCCATTCCAAGATACGGAAGCACTACGTATCATCCTACTCCGCTCCTATCACTCCTACAAGGCACGTACATTACAGCAGCATGACGTATCGACAGGATAGTCTGCGCCGGTCAGAGAAGGCTGAATCGGGGTCACGCAAGGTATCACCCGTCACCGCCTGCTATCGCTGAAACACAGACATGCACCTGGTGTCACACCATTGATTCAGCGCTAATATCTGGCTTAACAAGCAGAATGGGGATTCAATCGTCGAATAATCCGGTGGCCAGAGCGTTACGAATCGGCTAACAGGACGTACACGGCGGTAACCGCTGCTGCCGTAGGCTACCACACATGGTAAGGCCGTCTTCGAATGCCAGTACTGGCAGCAGCCGTTACAAAACAGGTCTTGTCCAGTTCAAGCATTGTGGTATACTGCCTCTGGTCTATAAAAAAGTTACCAGAATGACCCGATCGATAAACGAGTCGTTTGTATCTGCACCGGCGTGGAAGGAGATCGTTTCCCCCAGAATGTTCATTGTATAGACGAATATTCAGGGGAAGAAAGGGAACGTCCTGCGCTGCCCCAGGCGAACAACACGAGCGTTATCGGTGGTGATCGGCGTGTAATCTACGAGGAGAAAAACGTGGAAATCGCATTCTATATTGCCATTATTATTCTGAGCATTGTCCTGATGCTGCTGGTCGTGATCCAGGCTCGCACACCTGGTATGGCCAATCGTGACTCAGGATCGATTTATCACACCCGGCGGGGACTGGAGAAGACCTTGCATCAGGCAACGATCGTTATTTCGGTCACATTCTTAATCATCTCGTTAATTGCCAGCCTGCCCATTTTTTCATAAGGAACGTTCTGATGGCTCGTCGTATTCGGTGGCAAATTGTGATTGCCACATTCAGCGGCTTGTTGATTGTCGGTTTATTGAGCCGCGTGGCACTGATGAACACCGCCGTATCCAGTCCATTGACTGGCGGCACCTATGTTGAAGCAATTATTGGTGTGCCCAGCCAGCCCATTCCGCTGCTGAATGATCCACTGCTCGACCCGGCCGGGCGCGACCTGGCTGCGCTGCTCTTCGATGGCCTGACGCGCATCGGCATTGATGGCTTACCGGAGCCTGCGCTGGCCGAGAGCTGGCAGGTTGATCCCGGCGGGGAGGTGTATATCTTTAACCTGCGCCGCGATGTCACCTGGCACGACGGCGCACCCTTTACCGCTACGGATGTCATTTTTACACTGCAGACGATCCAGGAAGCCAGTTTTACCGGCGATGCGGCGTTGGCTAATCTGTGGCGCAATGTGCTGGTTGATCGGCTAGATGACTACACTATCCGCTGTACGCTCAGTGCGCCCTACGCGCCTTTCTTGAGTGCCGTGCGCGTACCAATTATGCCCGCCCATCTGCTGGGGAACATCAGTATTGACCAGTGGTCAACATCCCCCTATGCGCAGCAACTGGTTGGTACCGGGCCATATCAACTCGAAGAACTGGCGCTGGATCGGGCGATACTGACAGCAAATGATACCTATTTCCAGCGCCGCCCGTTCATTGATCGCATCGAGTTACGCTTTATCGAGACTCCCGAGGCGGCATTGTCGGCTCTGGCGCGGGACGATGTACAGGCGCTTGGCTTTAGTATAACGCCAACCCTGGGCCAGGTTGCCTTACCCCGTACTGTCCGCCCAATGACTGTGCCGCTTGATGGCTATACCCTGGTAACGTTTAACCTGCGCAACCCGCCGCTGGACGATCAGGCGCTGCGGCAGGCGCTGGCAGGCAGCCTGAATAAAGACACGCTGATTGAGCAGGTGCTGGGCGGCCAGGTAGCGCGTATTGATACGCCGATTCTGCCCGGCTGGTGGGCCTATGACCCGTCTGTGGCCTGGTACGATTATGATCCGGCTATGGCCGCGCAGGTGCTAGACGAACAAGGGTATGTCGCCGACGCCGACGGGATGCGGATGTATGAAGGGGCGGTGCTGGCGTTGCCGCTGATCACCGATAGTGATCCGGGGCGCGTGGCAACAGCGGAATACCTTGCACGCCAGTGGACGGCGCTCGGCATTCAGGTGGAGGTAGAGGTGCTGGAGAGCGCCGAGCTACGTCAACGTCTGCGCGACCACGATTTTGCGCTGGCGCTGCATAGCTGGTCACGCCTGGGGGCCGACCCGGATGTGTTTGAGTTGTGGCACTCCAGCCAGGCCAGCAGCGGCCTCAACTATGCCGGACTGCGCGACGAAACAATAGACAGGGTTCTGGTGTCAGCTCGTACGGAACTGGATCTCGGGGCACGCAACAGCGATTACCGTACGTTTCAGGAGCGCTGGGTGCAGGTAGTGCCCGCCATTATTCTTTATCAGCCGCTCTATACCTTTGCCACCAGCGAACAGTTGGGCGGTTCAGGGCTGGATGGCCGCGATATTGACAGCCCGTTGCTCTTGATCGGACGTGAAGACCGCTACCGCAACATTACACGCTGGTTCGTCGAGAGTTCACGCGAACTCCGCGGGACGTTGCGCTGAGGCGTTGGTCTGCGGCCAGGGAGGGCAGCCGGGACTCCGAGCGAATAGCTCAAGCCGGGACTCCGGTCGGGCAGCTATAGGTGGAGTTGTGATGGTCTGGAATGGCTGTCATCTAACCGGGGCGCGGGCGGCGTAGGCGTAGGGGGAGCGCGTCCCTCCGGGGCGCGGGCGGCGCGCCCCTGGGAGTGCGTCCCTCCGGGGCGCGGGCGCGGGCATGCCGGAGTGCGGGCGTGGGGGGAGCGCGTCCCTCCGGGGCGCGGGCGGGCGTTCGGTGTGTGAGGGACAGCCGGTATATCACGTCCCTCCGGGGCGCGGTGCGGGCGTGGTGGGTGCATCCTACTGGTGGGTGGCGTCGTCGTGTGCGGCGTACACGGCACGACCGTCGGCACGCCGGAGCCGTGCCCTACATACCGCACTGGGAGTGCGTCCCTCCGGGGCGCGGGCGCGGGGATGCCGGAGTGCGGGCGTGGGGGTAGCGCGTCCCTCCGGGGCGCGGGCGCGGCATGGGCGTAGGCATGTTGTATTGTAGCGCGTCCCTCCGGGGCGCGGGCGGCGCGGGGCGGCACCCGCGCGACGGGCGGCGTCTTCGCGTGCGGTGCACCCGGCACGGACGCAGGCACGCCGGAGCCGTGCCCTACAGCGGGCAGGGCGAGTGTGTCCTGCCCCCGCTGGGGGAAGACGCGGTGCAGGCGCGGGGCGGCAGGGCGGCGCGCCTGGGTGCGCGTCCCTCCGGGGC
>DAOTWD010000029.1:0-3395 GCA_034435975.1 Chloroflexaceae bacterium
AAACAACTAGAAAGATTGACTGAAGACCTAAGGGATTTCTGTGATTGTGCATCGGTAGAGGGAAATGAGTTTACTTATGAAGTCATTGCCACAGTATTAGAACAGGAGTTCAAGAAAGGTAAAACTGAGATAGCTAAGCAAGTCCGTCTTCTGCGGGATGTTCACCGGTTCATCCGACAGAAGGAGGAAAAACAGTTGTCTCAAGGCCAGATCCTGCTAATCTACAGCTTCAACCATGGCTTACTGCAGGAGATGCTGTATCATCGCTTGCCGCCTGAGCTTCGCAGGCGATATCATCTTTTGGTTGGTGAGGCGTTGGAGAACATTTACAAAGATGACTTGGATCAAATCGCGTCTCGACTTGCCATCCACTTTAGGCATGGGCAAGACTATGTTCGATCTGCTCGATACTTCTATACTGCTGGGGTGATTGCACACGATTTGGCGGCCACTGCAGAGGCTATCTACAACTTCGAGTGCGCTTTGGAACTGTTGGAGAAGTCGCCAGTATCCAAACGCGATATGTCTCTTCAAGCCGATTGCTACGAATCTCTCGCTCACACGCTTGGCCTAATGATGGGACGGTTTCACAAAGCAATTGAAATGTACCATCGGTGCCTGCACATCATACAGCAACTTCCTAATCACGAAAAACGTATAATGGAATGTACCCATATGATGGGTGTGTGTTATCGAGGGCTTGAGAAATACGAATTAGCTCGAGATTTTTACAAACAAGCGCTTTCACTTGCTCGCAGGCTAGGTAATCCAGTCAAAGAAGGTAATATCCTGCGCGATATTGGTACCACATATTATCTAACTGGTGACCTCGATACATCGCTCAGCTTCTTTCAGCAAAGCCAGGAGATTCTGAGCGACACGCAAGATGAAGGAGGCTTGGCTGACACGATGCGCCGAATAGCGGATGTCTACCGCGACCAGGGCGACTTGCGTGCGGCAAAGTCGTTGTATCTGAGGGCTCTAGAAATCCAGAAGCGACTAAAACGTCACATACACGAGTTGATGCTATATAGGGAAATGTCCGTCCTCGCCTTTACAGAAGGTGAAACTGAGGAAGGAATTGCCTTGGCAAAATTGGCGAGGGATATTGGCATCAAATATTCATTCTATCATCAAGTAGCGGAGATCTTGCGTTATCTGGCGCAAAAATATACCGAGTTGCAAAACCTGCCGTTGGCTTTTCAGACATATGGTGAGGCGGTAATTGTGGCATGCAAGTGCAATCCTCATGAATACCGAAAAGCAATCTTAGCGATTCTAGGGCAGATCAAGAATTTCCAGAATGAGGGCAATTCAGAAATCGCCGCTCATTTCTGTGACGTTCTGATAGACTTTTGGCACCAGCAGGGAATGGATCTCTTGCCACCAGTATTAATGTCTCTTGTCAAGGAGGTACAGTCGCAGCTACAAACTGCAACTGAGAGAATTGATTTTGATGAAATCATGTTGAAATGGTTTCTCATGAATGACGACACTCATAACTAATATTTTCCTGGTATATCCAATGGATACTTCTGACCTACATAATATCTCAGCCGTCGGCCTGCTTGGTGCAGCATCTCCTAGCATTGCAACGAGGTTTTCATGCCAGGGTGTCTCAAGGCTTATTTGCGCTAACCATTGTACCGATCTTGCCCGGCTCGCCATCCTGGTATACGATTGCCACTGAAACCTTCTGGGAGATCCTTTGAGGAGCGGCCCATGCCGGCACCGCCGCTACAGCCTGATATTCGCCGACGGATCAAAGATCGCCTCATGGAGCTATCGCCCCGAGCGTTTGAACTGTTCTCAGGTGACTTGCTGACGTATGTGGGTCTCAGAAATGTCGCGGTCACGCGCTACGTCGGCGACGGCGGGGTGGATGCGCGAGGCGACCTGATCAGCGAGTCGCAGCTCGTGTGCGTGCCCACAGGTGTCCAGGTGAAGCGGCACCGTAGCAATGTGCAGCGCTCTGACATCGATCGCTTCATTGGGGCGCTTGCAGGCCAGTACCGCCACGGTATCTTCATCACGACAGCCGGATATACCGAACAGGCGCGCATCAAAGCGCAAACCTCACCCGTGTTGCGCGTGGATACGGTCACGGGCGACGATGTGGTCGCGCTGATGCAACGCCACCAGCTCGGCCTGACTGTCGCTGACGCCACTACGCTTGACGAGGATTACTTCCTCAGCTTTGAGGCTCAGGCGAGCACACGCCGACTGTGTGAGGATCGGGCCGGGTACGACACCGATGGGGACAACCAGGCAGCGACGACGCAGGCCGTGGACGATCTGATCTCCCTACGGGCGTTAAGCTATGAGCTGCGCGTCGACCTGTACACAGCCCGCGACTGGGTTGAGCGAGGGCGGCTTCAGCCTGACCAGACTGTTCAGCAGGGGCGGCGGGAAACCTACTTCTTCCGCCGTGATCGGGTCGAGCAGATTCGCCGTGAGCTGGTTGGCGCGGCTCGGCCCACAACCGGGGCCGAGTGGCGACAGGATTTCCTCGACTTCGCGCGCAGCCGTCGTCTGACGAAGTCGTACAAGCCGGTCATGCTGCGCGCGCTTCTGAAGCTGGTGGATCGTAACGGCGAGGTGCGACTGGACGACCTGGTGACGGAGTTTCATGCCTTCTACCTGCGGCGCCACCGCGATGGGCTGCCCGTAGAGTCTGGCGTGCCTTTGCTCGATGATCCAACCAGGGCCGACCATGAGGCTATCAAGCAGTTGATCGTCAAGCATCCGTTGGAGCGATTCATCATCAAAGGCTTTCTACACTACGATCCGGCGGAAGGCATCGTTAGATTTACTCCACAATTATGGAATGAGCTGCGATTCTATGAGTTAATTGATATACAACAAAGCATTGACGAGCAAATCCGTTACTACTACGAAAGAGGCCGGATATAGGTTGTTCTGACGTCTCTTGCTGACACCGCCGCAATCGCTTGCCGTCATCTGACGCTTCCTACCTGGCTGTCATACAGCGCTCAAGCGCCGGGCCGCAAGGCCGGATCATGCGGCACCCTTCTACTGTTCGATGGATCGGGCGCCTCCGGCCTAGCCGAACTGGCAATTGTTGCCGGCTTCACCCCGGATGGCACATTGATGACCGGGGGTCTGTCGGAGTTTCCGCACGTGCTGGTAGCCAGTGCCACAAACTTGGGCAAATCCGTCTGGTCGGCGAGTTTGGCTACATAGCCCAAACCAGAGCGCCCGGCGGAAACCGCCGGGCGCTTGCCGATGCCTTATGGAGTGGCTCCCCGACCTGGATTCGAACCAGGAACCTACTGATTAACAGTCAGCCGCTCTACCGTTGAGCTATCGGGGAACGTGTCGCTGCACACCGCCACATAGTATAGCATAGCCCGCCTGGAGATGCAAATCAGCAT
>DAOTWD010000030.1:0-1954 GCA_034435975.1 Chloroflexaceae bacterium
AGAGGACGCCAGGCCAGCACAATACCGGCCAGCAGAAATACCACGCTTATTAGATCATTGCGATACAATGCCCACACCGGTTGCAAAGAGGTTCCGCCTGCCTGTACGAAGCGTGCAGTGAAACTCCATACCTGATAACCCAGAAAAAGACATATCAGCATAAACACATACCGATTTCGATAGTGCTTATGCTGTAGCATATTCATAACAAATATAGGAACACCCAGAACAAAGGCAACATCATAAATGGGTGAGACCACAAGTCCACCAACTTCAATAAACCAGTTAACTGGCAACATGGCGCAAATACAACCTAGTACCAGATCTATCGGGGTTGGCCGTTTGAGAATAACAAATAGGATAGCACAAACGATTAACAAGAAGAAAACCAAGATAATGCTGCTATACACTATCATAGAGGTGAAACCTTATTATAACTATGAAAGATAAAGTTCTTTACAGCAAATCCTGAAAAACATTTGCAGTCTGCTGCTGACAACGTTCCCATGTGAACATTTTTGCACGTTTGACACCCTGTATGATTCGCTGATGACGCAGTTCCAGAGATAAGCGACCAATCTGACACAGACAGTCAGCAATAGACTCTGGACTATGCGGATCAAAGTAAAAAGCAACATCACCACCCACTTCAGGGAGTGAGGAGGTAGATGCTGTTGCAACCAGAGTACCACTAGCCATAGCCTCAAGAATTGGAAAGCCAAACCCTTCATATTCTGAAGGATAGACAAGCGCCACCGCTGCTTGATAGCTTGCACGTAAATTATCATCATTTACAGCTGTTCTAAGATGAATACTTCCCTGGAGATGATATTTATTGATATACTCTTTTTCTTGCTGGCTAAAATCTGTTCCAACTGGTGAAATGACGTGCAAGTCAAATGACCGAGCGAGACCCGACTCCCCAAAAGCAATCAATAGTCTTAAAAAATTTTTATAGAGCGAACGGGAACCAACATAAAGAAAATAGGGTTTTTGGTCAATATTTTTCAATTCAGTGTTATTAGCAAAAAAAATATTATCTACGCCATGATGAATAGTAATAATCTTTTTTGCATCAATATGTGGATAACAGGTAATAATATCTCGTGCCGTATTTTCACTTACAGCTATAAGCGCAGTAGCCCGCTCCAGACAACGTCTTTTCTCCGCAATAAATCGCCGAATATAAAAATTATCCCTCGGGAAGTAATGTGGCAGTAACTCATATGTCATATCATGGACAGTAAAAACCTGTGCGGCTGTTGTTAAAGCGTCACCATAGTATGGACTAAAAAATACCGCTGGTTGTGTTCGATAGGCAGCAAATGATGCTAATACATCATGAACTTTAAGCGTATAACTGCCGCGAAATCGGATAGATCGAAAACATCTGGCAGACCCATAGTCGCGTAGTTCTGATGTGCAAATAATTATCCGATCACTAAATCGATCAATCATTCCATTGACAATATTATTAAAGTAACGAGCAACACCGCCTTTTGAGGAATGAGAAAGAGCATTGATCGTATCACTGAGAAAGATATAATATGGGTCTGGCAACTTTTCGTATCCCTCTACAACTTTCTTGCAACCAAAATCTGCCCTACCCCCTTGTTATTATCTTCATTTCTGTCATAGCAAATTTGATAAAGACCATTATACCACCTTTGAAGTACATTATCTTTTTGGACAAAAAGACGGTATCTAACCTTTAAATAGTAAACCAAAAACCCGGCATGTCTCAATCCAACTGGAAAAGGTATTAAATATTTACTAAATGTATCCCATTTACTACAGATCGTTGTTACTGATTTTGTGGCATAATATTTATGTTTCTCCAATACCATGCCATGAGATTCAAACATTTGCCGGTATTCATCAATATCAAAAACACTAACATGATTATGTAATTTATTTTCCTGGGTTATCATACTCTTCCGAAACCAGCCTAATA
>DAOTWD010000031.1:0-3396 GCA_034435975.1 Chloroflexaceae bacterium
GAGCGCTTCTGCATCGTTCACGATGATATTCTCGGCTTTCTGCTGAACACCGCCACCGAGATTACCGCCCGCATCCGCTTGCAGGAGGACACGAAAACCGTCGCTACCGGTGGTCTGTGGTACGAGGAAGCGCTGCCCGCCGAGACGGTGCTGGCGGGGCTGGTGCTAGCGACGCCCAATAACGGTAAAGCGCCTCCTGATCAGGTCTTTCGCGTTATCCAGCGGCTTACCGGCCAGCCATTGCAGCTAGGCGGCAAGATGACTATCGGGCGCGGGCTGTGCCGCGTACAGATGCTGAAAGGAGCGTGATACCGATGTTGACCCGTGACCAGTACTATGCAACGACTGTGTGTGCGCAGGTTGAAGGCGTTGCCAATGACTATCCTGATAAGCAAGACGCCTTTCGCAAAAAGTATGGCGGACTGGCGCACAAACTGCCGGTGCTGATCCGCACGGCGGGCCTGGCCCAGGCGCTGGCGTTTGTCGCTGCGCGTGGCGGCGAAGCTGGTGAGCGCTTACTCCAACATCTGGCAGAGGCTCTCAGGTTTGATAATCAGAACAAACTGCTTGAAGAAGTCCGCGAAGCCGATCTGAACGAATACATCTATCTGACGCAGCAAGCGCTGGCGGCGCTGCTCTGGTACAAGCGTTTTGCCCAGTCGGTGCTGGATGTTGATGCTGCCACACAGGATGGGGATAACCAGGCAAAGGAGTAGCGCATGCGACAGAAATTAGAGTGCTGGAAAGCAATACCACCACTGGCGACAACCCACGCTGGCCTGTGGCTGGATGCGTTTATTGGTGAGCAAAGCCGGGACAACACTGAGAGCAAGCGCTGTCTGGTACAGCAGGTGGCCCAGCTGGCGGTCAGCGATCCCTATGTCCAGTTCTTTACCCGTTGGGAAGAGATGCTGAAGACCTATTGCCCGGTCAGCCCGCGACCGGCAAAGGTCAGAACCCGGCTGGCGGTCGGCCTGGGTGGTGCGGGTGTGCTGGAAACGGCGATTACGCTGCACCACACCTACGGCGTGCCCTATATTCCGGGCAGCGCTTTGAAAGGGCTGGCGGCAAGCTATGTGCGCCAGTGCCTGAGCGATCAGCAGTGGGGGCAGTGGGGGCCTGATGAGAAGGGCGAACTTGTCTGGGAGCCGGGTAAGGCCTATCGGCTGATCTTTGGCGATACCACCAGCGCCGGGTATATCACCTTTTTCGATGCGCTGTATATGCCCGGTAGCGGGCATGGCGGAACGCCATTGCATCCCGACATAATCACCGTGCATCACCCCGACTACTATCAGAACAAAGACAAGCCGCCCGCCGACTGGGACAGTCCGACCCCGGTGCCCTTCCTGACCGCCACCGGCGACTACCTGGTGGCGCTGGCAGCCCCGGCGGTGGCGGACTGGATCGCGCCCTGGATCGAGCAGACCTTCACCATCCTGGCGCAGGCACTTGACCAGTGGGGCGTCGGGGCCAAAACCAGCAGCGGGTATGGACGGATGGAGTTGCAAATGCCAGCACCACCGCCTGGTTTGCTAGAGGTACAAGACCTGCTGGCACGGCTCAATGATCTGCCTGATGCACGTGTGGCAACAGAAATCAATCGGTTTGTGACCGAGTGGCGCAACCTGTCAGTTGACCAGAGTCTGCGTCAGCAAGTAGCGCAGGCAATCATCAACAAAGTGCGTGCGGCTGGTCGTGAGAAGAATTCCAGAAACAAGCCCTGGTTTCAAGAGCTTTTAGCAAGCTCGCCTGAGTCAGATAATGCATGAATGGCACTATAGCAATCCTACGTGGATTGTGAAGAACTGGAGTCCCGGCTTCAGCCGGGCCGGTGGGGCCATCCGGCTCCCGAACCGAGCGGAGTCCCGGCTTCAGCCGGGCCGGTATTAATACGCTAAATGGACACAAAAGAAAGGAATCCATGAATGACCAGAAAAGTAGTTTCTTTTCTAGGATATACGCCACCGAATCGTCCATATCAACCTACGACCTATGTTTATGATCAAATGGAGCATAGTACACCTTTTATGGCTGAGGCAGCAGTTCACTTCTTTAAGCCTGATCGATTACTGGTGCTGGTTACTCAGGAGGCCAAAGCCCAAAATTTTGGTGATCTGTGCCAGAATCTAGAAGGGGTGATCACGCCCATACCGATTGATATTCCTTCTGGACAACACGAGCAAGAGCTAGGGGAAATCTTTGCTGCTATTGCTGGCAATATCAAACCTGATGATACAATCATCTTTGATATTACCAATGGCTTTCGCTCATTGCCAGTGCTGGCATTTCTGGCTACATCGTTTGTGCGTATTGTACGTGGTGCCAGCGTTGAGCGCATGGTCTATGGAGCGTTTGATGCCAAAGATAAAGTTCATGATCGCACTCCTGTTTTTGACCTGACACCTTTTCTAACCCTGCTCGACTGGACAACCAGAACTGATGCTTTTCTGAAGTTTGGGCGGGCTGATTTTGCTGCTCTGATGACCAGTTCCGCTAGTCAAGTGATACAGGAACTTGCAAAAACCCTGGATATGTTGTCTTCCAGTCTGTATATGTCGCGCACGCAGCAGGCGATGGAACAGGCTGCGACGTTACAGGAATTGATCCAGGAAACGACCACACAGTTGAGTACGGCTGCCGGGACAATGCCTTTTACCATTCTGCTTGAGCAGATCAAAAACGAGTATGCCCCGCTAGCACTGGCAAAACCTGTGAGTGTACAGCATCGCCGTGCCGCTCTGTCAACAATACTGCGGATGATAAACTGGTATCGGGAAAAGAAGATGTTGCTCCATGCGGCAACTTTAGCGACTGAATGGTGTACTGCGGTGGCACGCTACCAGGATGGACAGTCTCTTTTTTGTCGGTTTAACGAGCGTAAAAGGGCGATCGAAAACAAGGGGCCATTAAGTGACCTGTATCAGCGAGCAAAAGAAGTTCGCAACGATGTCGCTCACTGTGGCATGGAACCCAGTTTTGCTGAGGCTAAAAATGTAGAGGAAGCTGTTACGAATTTGTGTCAGGAATTACCAAATTTTCTACCAGATCAGTGAAGGATAATCCCATGCTCCTCCTCAACTACTCCCACCCGCTCACCGCCGAGCAGCTCGCGCAGATAGCGGCGCTGCTCGGCACGGAACCGGAGGTACGCCGCATTGCGGTGCAGATCGACCAGGCCCAGCCGCTGGCCGCGCAGGTCGCTGCGCTGACCGATGCCGCCGGCCTGGCGCCCGATGACTGGCAGACGACGCCGCTAATCGTCAACCTGCCCGGCTTTGCGCCGGCGGCGGCGGCGCTGCTGGCCGAGTTGCACGGGCGCTGCGGCGGGTTTCCGACCATGCTGCGTCTACGCCCGCTGCCCGACAGCACGCCGACGGCCTATGAGGTGGCCGA
>DAOTWD010000032.1:0-75797 GCA_034435975.1 Chloroflexaceae bacterium
GTTTGAAATCGTGCTTATCCCCATTGGGGATTGAAACGTTGCCTACGTTAATCGAACTATCTACTGCTGGAGTTTGAAATCGTGCTTATCCTCATTGGGGATTGAAACTACGGCACCAGTGGGTGCGGAAAAGACCACCTACGTTTGAAATCGTGCTTATCCCCATTGGGGATTGAAACTACGCAAGTGAGGTGTTCCGATGTCGTCGGTTCAGTTTGAAATCGTGCTTATCCCCATTGGGGATTGAAACCATGCCAATGGCAATCAGATCCAAATCCTCTAGTGGGTTTGAAATCGTGCTTATCCCCATTGGGGATTGAAACAACAGGCGATAGCGGGGGCCGTTGGCGGTCTGGAATGTTTGAAATCGTGCTTATCCCCATTGGGGATTGAAACCTAGAGTGGCTACCCGCCTTACCGGCTAACTTCGTTTGAAATCGTGCTTATCCCCATTGGGGATTGAAACAGCGTGAGCGGCGCGAACATATCGTGGTTGTCCAGGTTTGAAATCGTACTTATCCCCATTGGGGATTGAAACGGTCAAGTAAATCTCTCTCAGCGTCAGCTGGTTGGTTTGAAATCGTGCTTATCCCCATTGGGGATTGAAACGGCGTCGTTCGGCATCCATGGCCTGCCCGATGGTCTGTTGTTTGAAATCGTGCTTATCCCCATTGGGGATTAAAACCGCGTCGCCGGATCATCGCCTCGGTGCGCCGGTCAGTTTGAACTGGAGCAATCAGATCGGCCTGGCACTGGGGAAGCCCGTCATATCGCTGGCGGCTCGCTATGGAGCAGTTTGACCCGTTGTCCCGCTGACCTGTGGAAGACGTTGGTGAGCCGCATATCCTTCCTGGTGCTATCACCCGCCGTGCAGCATGCGCCTCAGTGGTTCATCTGATCAGCGACTCATTCATACCAATTCGATGTCCTATGGGCAAAAATTTCTGGTATTCGTGGTATTCCTGGTTCCGCCGCAGATCAGTCCAGATCCCAACCATCGTTTTGGCAGGAGTGAAAGCAGATTGGTATCTGTGCTGCGAGGGCCACTGATGACGTGTGAGCAGGTTGACGTGCTGAACTGCTGACGGGCTGAGGGCGCTGATCAGCGGCACATCCTTCCCTGTCGCTACCCGTCGTGCGACGTGCGCCTCGATACATCATCTGGTCAGCGCCTCAGCATTGAAGACGCTGACCAAGGCGTGAGAGGGGTGAGTCGTGGAGGGAGATAAGCATGGTGGTTTTGACAACGACGCCCCCGGAACGCGTTTCGGCGTTTCTTGTGCATGAGGATATGCGGAGCGTATGAGGGGGTCGGCGCACTGGCCTGGGGCTGTACAAGCCCCGATAGATTGGCAGTCAGGTATCATTCATAACCAGCACCACCGACCCCTGATGGGGTGTTTTTCAGCAGTCGGCTTGAGGTAGGAGCCGGCATAGGCACTGCAGGTAATGGCAGGCTGAAAAAGAAAGTTGAACCGACGCCGACTGTGCTTTCGACCCAGATGCGCCCACCGTGCAATTCAATGAGCCTTTTACAGATAGGCAGACCCAGGCCAGTGCCTTGATAGCTGCGGGCACTGCCTTCGTCAGCCTGGCGAAACTCCTCGAAGATTATCTCCTGCTTGTCGATGGGGATGCCAATGCCGGTGTCAGTGATGCTGGTGATCAACTCATGTCCCTGCTGCCACACCCGCACGGTGATCTGTCCCCGGTCGGTGAACCGGGCTGCGTTGGAGAGCAGGTTGAGCAATACCTGTCGAATGCGGGTGCGGTCAACCGCGATCAGGGGTAGATTCTCCGCTTGTTCATAATGCAGGCTGATCGGCTTGTCTTTCGTCAGGCCTATTGCGGTAGACATAGTGCTTTCCACCAGTTCACCTAGATGGAGCGACTCCAGGTAGAGATCCATCCGTCCAGCCTCGATCTTCGCCAGGTCGAGGATGTCGTTAATCAGGCCCAGCAGATGTTCGCTGCTGGCATAGATGCGGTCGAGATAGGAGATCTGCTCGTCCGTCAGTGGCCCGCGTAGGCCGCTCCGAATAATGTAGGTAAAGTTGATAATCGCATTGAGTGGTGTGCGTAGTTCATGCGACATGTTAGCAATGAATTTCGTTTTCAAATCGTGTGCCATTTCGATCTGCTGACGTGCCCGCTCACTTTGAATCTGTTCACGCCGATGTGCCTGTTCCACCGTTTCCAGCATGTAATTAATCGCAGCACCCAGTTGCCCCAGTTCATCATTGTCGGTGGGTTTTAGTTCCAGACGAGTGAGATGATTTTCACTGATTGCAACAACGGCGCTACTCAACTGGCTCAAGCGGGCTAGCACCAGGCGCTCGGTTATCAGCAAGGTTATGCCGCTAAAGGTGACCCCGGCTATTAGCAAGGCCACCAGTAACGCAACCAGGGCTGTTTGACCGGCCTGATGGATCGGGCGGGGGGTGATCACTTGCAACAGAAATGCGGGCTGGTGATCAAAGTCGCGCCAGAGTGTGTATCCGGCAATGTGCTGGGCGGTGAGGGGGTATACGACAATATCAGCACCGGCAATCAGCGCAGATCGTGCCTGCTGTACATGCGGTAGCAGATCGTGGCTGTCCCAACGAAAGACGGCAATCTCAAGCTCGGTTATATGTTGGAGGCGTTCTACCTGCATTGCATCAATGTAGCGGGCTGCAACCAGTGTGCCTACAATCGAGTCATAGTTGCTACTGGATATAGGTTGCGCCGCCATGAGCAGTGGCCCTTCAGGGAGTAATACCACTCCGGTATACCCGTCTCTGGGATCGTCGTGGGAGAGCAGCCACTGATTGCGGTTCAGGTAGTGTTGGATGCTCGCCGGTACTCGTTTGAGTTCTGCACCGACCAGATCGGCTGCCAGACCATAGATCATGTGGTTGTTCGCGTCAAAAAAAAGCAGCATATTCAGGCGGAGGGTGGTGGTGATTTGCTCGGTCAGATTGTTTTCTGACGGGTAGTCAGGACGTTCACCGAGTATAAATTCGCGTGAGTTATCCCAGGCCGCCCAGCTCTGAATAGTCAACTTTAGAGCATCAATATCGCGTTCCATCGCATTCATGGCCCGCTTGACATGTTGTTTGGTCTGGTCTACTTCCAGACGTTCATAGCTCTCGGTAATAATAAGGGAGATCACCAGAGATAGCAGCAGCATCAACCCGATAATGGTCTGACCGAGGGTGATGAGGGTTCTTTTACGTAGGCTCATTCGCTCCTCCAGGGCGACAATGTTCATGGTCACAAATAAAGAGGTTCAGGGTTTCGACTACGGCACTAAAAAACCTCCCTATCGAGAAGATAGCGAGGTGTATTATGGTACATATGCAGTGAGACGATGATCGGATCTGGTGATACAACACCCGCACGGCCCTGCATAGCCGGTGCGGGATAAGGGTGGACAGGTGTTCGTGCATCCCCGCGACGGTATGAGCGCGAACAGTTTTTGGGAATTCAGCAGCATGTCGTGACCAACCATAAGGGATGTACCCATCTTCTCGCGTTCCATACGATGCCGACGTTGATGTTGACGATTGATCTGCTCGGCTGTGAATGTCATAGCCAGACGTTCCGGGCGGTTCGTTTCATAACGTGATTCAAGTATAGAAAACAGGCAGCCGCCTGTCAACAGAAAATGGTTGAGGTATGAAATTGTTGCCTCAACAGTGACATATAACTATAATAGAGTGACCTTATAATGAATATAAGGTACCGACCAGAGCTACAAGCAGCAACGAAGGAGTCGAGTAGATGACAACGAGCCTGGAAGAAAAACCCCTCCTGGTCGAGAATGAACGACTGCGCCAGCGCGTGACTGAACTCGAACAACACGTGCAGCGTCAAGATGCGCAGATCCACCGCTACGAACAAATCCTCAATAGACTCCCCGCAATGGTCATCATCAAAGATACTCATTCTCGACTGACCTATGGCAATCAGACTTTTCGTGATCTGTATGGAATGAGCCAGACCGAATTGCAAGGATTGATCGATGCGGCCTTTAATGACCCCACCTACACGGCGCAGTATGTTGAAGATGATACCTATGTGTTGCAGACCGGCCAGATACGCGAAGTCGAAGAGCCGGTAACTCGACATGATGGTGTGGTGCGCATGGTGCATACCATCAAAGCGCCACTCTATAACCAGGATGGGCAGATTGACGCTCTCGTGGCAGTATGTACCGATATTACCGAACGTAAGCAGGCCCAGGTTGCTCTGGAAGCACTGAATGCCGACCTTTCGCACCAGGTGGCGCAACAGACTGCCGCTCTCCACGTGTTCCAAGCACTGGTAGACAATGTGCCCGATGCCGTTGCCATCACCGACGCCGATGCTGTGCTGACCTATGTGAACCCGGCCTTTAAGCAGTTGTATGGCTATGGCGATGCATCGGTCGGTATGTCCATTCCGGCCTTCTTTCCACAGACCGAGCAGGCGCGTCTGACGGAAGTGCTGGTGCATATCCAGGAACATGATCTGTGGCAAGGAGTGCTGACACACCAGTGCCAAGATGGTCGCCTCTTTCCCGGTGAGACGGCGGCGCTGGTGATTCGCGACTCACAGGGTCAGGTTCAAGCCATGGGCGTTATTGTGCGCGATATTACCATCCGCCAGCAACAAGAGGAAGCGCTGCGTCGCAATGAGATGCGCCTGCAAACATTACTAAAGGCTACTCCCGATATGATACTGCGGGTTAGTCAGGATCATATCTTTGTGGATTATCGGGAAGCACAGGATATACCACTCTATGTGCCTCCAGAGGTCTTCTTGGGCAAACGGGTCGCAGATATTTTGCCGTCTGATGTGGCGCAACTGGTTGTGCAGACAGCTACACAGGTGTTGCACACAGGTGAGCGTCAGCAGATCGAATATCGGCTTACTATGTCTGATGGTCATCATTGGTTTCATGCCTGGGTAGTAGCCAGCGAGGAAAATACCTACACGTTACTGATCCGTGATATTACCCAGTACAAGCAGCAACAGCACATGCTGCTGGACCTGAATGAACGCCTCAGCTTTATTCTGGAAGGGAGCCAGGATGGTGCCTGGGATGTGAACCTGGCAACAGGCGAATTCTACTACTCACCGCGCTTTGCCGAAATGCTGGGCTACCATGTAGATGAACTTGCCCCAACGGTTGATACGTGGATGAGCAAGGTGCATCCTGACGATATAGACAAAGTCAACCAGTTAGTCCAGGACTATCTGGCCGGACGAATATCCCTGTACGAAGGTGAATATCGCATGCACCACAAGTCTGGGGATTGGATCTGGATTCTAGCACGCGGCAAAGTTACCCTGCGCGATGATCAAGGGCAGCCGCTGCGTATGGCAGGCACGCTCTCGGATATCACTCGACGCAAGCAGCAGGAGGAAACGCTGCGCTGGTTTAGTCATGCCATCCAGAGTACCGGTGATCTTATCGGTATCACGGATATCAATGGGCAGTCACTCTATCACAATCAAGCCTTTCTTGATCGGCTGGGGTATACGCCTGCCGAACTCAATGCGCTCGGTGGGCCATCGGCGATCTACACCGATCCGCAACAGGCAGCAGCGGTCTTTGCAGCTTTGCATCAGGGGTGTTCCTGGAAGGGCGAGATTACCCTGCGCAGCAGAGATGGTTCATATATCCCCATATTGTTACGCGCCGATGTCATCCGCAATGATGCTGGCCAACCTGTTGGCTTCATCGGGGTGCAGACCGACATCACCGCCCAGAAGCAGGCTGAAGCGGAGCGTATTGCGCTCCAACAACAGGTTATTGATGCCCAACGCAATGTATTACGCGAACTCTCCGCCCCGCTCATTCCCATCTCCAATGAGGTGATGATCATGCCGTTGATTGGAACAGTTGACAGCGGGCGGGCATACCAGGTGATGGAAACATTGCTCGAAGGAGTAGCCGCGTATCAGGCGCAACTGGTCATTATCGACATTACCGGTGTCGCCGTTGTCGATACCCAGGTGGCGCAGGCGCTGATTAGCGCGGCAAAGGCGGTCAAACTGCTGGGCGCACAGGTAATGCTGACCGGCATTCAACCTCAGATCGCGCAGACGCTGGTGCATCTAGGGGTCGATCTGAGCGGTCTGATCACCTGTGGAACCCTGCAAACAGGTATTGCGATAGCATTAAAGCGCAACGTAGATGCATAAACCCCTGTTCGTGCATACTCCGTTTGCACGGCGATGCGGTGCCATACCATGAAGTACACGGTCACTCGAAGCCAGCGTCTCTCTGGCCTATGGTGAGCCGGGCCTGTGTGCGATTGTGCCAGGGGAATGGTGTCTCAAGATACGACATGCGATGCCAACGACGGCGTATCGCATGTCAATACCGTGCAATGCGCCGTCGCTCAAATGCTCCAATATTCAAAAATTCTACGGCTTGCTGAACGTGATACTCCTGGAAACAGACGGTTTACCTGCAGCGTTTGCCGTGGCCGTGAGTTGATACGTTCCCGATCCTAGCGTATCCCAGTCAGGAATAGTGGCACAGGGACCATCGCCACCGTAGGCGCAATAGGCTGCCTGACGCTCTACACGGCTGTGACTGTAGCTACCGTTGCCGGCGATCTGCTGGATGCTAAACTGCACCGAGGCGATTCCTGCACCATCACTGGTGCCAACGTCCGGATCGTAGGCGATGGCCTGGAATGCTGTGCCTGCCGCACTCTCTATCACTGCACCATCGCCTGGTACTGTGATCTGGATGAATAATCCGACCGGCAGCGGGGGCGCGGTGGGCGGCGGTGGCGGCACCGGGGTCGCGGTGGGTGGCGGTGGCGGCACCGGGGTCGCGGTGGGCGGCGGCGGTGGGACAGGGGTATCCGTCGGCGGCGGCGGCGGTGGCGGCAGCGGGGTCGCGGTGGGTGGCGGTGGCGGCGGCAGCGGGGTCGCGGTGGGCGGCGGCGGCACCGGAGTTCCTGTCGCGGTGGGTGTGGGCAACGGGACAGGCGTATTCGTCGGTGTGGGCGACGGTAGCACACCACCGTTTACAGGCACAACAATGCGTGCTGACTCGGCAGTAATGCCACCCGCGCTGGCATAGGCCTGGTTCACGATATTGCCAGCCAGGGCATCCTCGCGCACCCGAACCGGGATGGTGATAATGGCGGGTGCGGCATCCTGAATACTTACGAAACACGTAACCATCTGGCCCATCACGTCGCATGTGCCGTTGTTGGGCGTCGCCGCCAGTATCTCCAGGCGATTATCCAGCGTGTCCTGTAGCGTTGCTATAAAAGCGGGAGTATTGTAGGTGAGCAACGAGATGCTGTAGTTAAACTGCTGTCCGGGATGTGCTGCTGACACTGAAGCCAGTTTGAGAATGTGCAATGAGTCGATTGGTTTTGGCGTCGTTATCAGTGTTGGCGTTGATGTTGGTGGAACAGGCGTATCGGTCGGTACTGGTGTGCCGGTTGGTGTCAGTATTTCGGTGGGCACGGGTGGTAGAGGCTCATCCGGCGCAGGCGGCTCGTCTTGCGCAGGCGGCGCAGGCGGCGCGGGCGGTGCAGGTGGCGCGGGCGGCTCATCCGGTGCAGGTGGCTCATCCGGCGCAGGTGGCTCATCCGGCGCAGGCGGCGCAGGCGGTGCGGGCGGCGCGGGCGGCTTGTCTTGCGCAGGCGGCGCGGGCGGTGCAGGCGACACGGGCGGTGCAGGTGGCGCGGGCGGCTCATCCGGCGCAGGCGGCGCGGGTGGTGCGGGCGGCTCATCCGGCGCAGGCGGCGCGGGTGGTGCGGGCGGCTCGTCTTGCGCGGGCGGCGCGGGTGGTGCGGGCGGCACGGGCGGTGCAGGTGGCACGGGCAGTGCAGGTGGATCGCTTATCACAGATGGTAGCGGATCTGCGGGCGCGGGTGGTACGGGTGGCAACTGATTATCGGGAAGCAATGGTGCGATAGGCACATTGAGATTGCTCGTTGCCGGTGGTGCGGGCGGCCCATCCTCTGGCCTTCCCGCCAACGGCAGAGGTAGTGGGGAACCAGGTGTCGGTGATGGGGCAATCGCTACGACTGCTGCTGTCGCCACGACTGGCTCAGGTGATGGGGCAATCGCTACGACTGCTGCTGTCGCCACGACTGGCTCACTGGTAGGTACCACGGTGACGCTGGAGGTAACCTCCCCGCCAGCGGAGAGGCCAGGGGAGGGGCGGGTGCGGGTCGTGCCGGTTACGGTCGGAGACAGACGTGCTGCCAGGAGGCGTTGACCCTGTGAGTCAACCGCCTGCGGCAACGGGGGAACCTCAAGTGGGACGAGCAGACTGGTACCAGGAAGCGGCGTAACTTGACGTAAGATGGCATCGCGGGCAGCCTCAACGATAATCCCTTCCTCAAGTTGTCCCTGACGCTGGTGGGAGTCTGGCCAGGGTGCATAGTCGGCTTCGAGCAATGACAACAGACTGACAGCATAGGCTCGATCCTGTGGCTCAACCAGCGTCAGTCCAATCGACGAGGTGGCAATAATAGCCAGCACCGTCAGTATCAGCGTACACACTGTCATGATCTGCACTGGCCGCTGTCGTAGTGGGCGCAGCCAGAATCTATGCCGCACGAGCGTTCGTCGCATGGTAAGGTACCCCCGGAAGGAAAAGATTGAACAGACTGCCATCTCCGGGTCGGCTCTCGACCTGAATCGTACCGCCCTGGCGTTCAATTAACTCGCGTGTAATAACCAGTCCCAGACCTATACCGCGTGGAGCGGTATTCAGGCTATTGGCGTTGCGCCGCAGGCGCTGAAAGAGATGGGGGAGATCTTCAGGTGGAATCCCTGGTCCAAAGTCGCGTATTGCGAGTACCACTCCCCGACCATGAGCACGGGCGGCGATACGTACCGGGGCACCGGCCCCATATTTAATGGCGTTGTCCAGCAGTTGTTGCAGTGCGACTTTGATCATCCGCGCATCCACCATCACCAGGGGCAGATCGTCAGGGAGATCTACCAGCAGTTCAACCTCAGCGGCTGCCGCTGCATCACGTAGCGAACTGAGCGCGGTTTCAACTACCAGACTCAAGCCAGTGGGCTGGATGTCCATTTCAAGCGAACCGGTCTCGATATTGGCCACTATGAGCGCTTTGTCAATGAAGGTACTCATCGCCTGGCTCTGGCGCAGGGCCGTATCTACCAGTTCATTCTGCAGCGGCGAGAGTGGGCCACCAATGCCTTTGCGCAACATATCGGTGGCACCGTGAATAGACGTGAGGGGTGTGCGCAACTCGTGTGCGATCATAGCGATCAGATCGGTCTTGGCCTGGTCAAGTGCTACTTCAGCGCTGATGTTGTGCAGAACAATAACCTCCCCTGCATGCGCACTGGCGGTAGTGGTCACAATCGCGCAACTGGCGCTCAACACCTGGCCCTGCGGCGCAAGATAGCGCGGCTGATCCGTGTGTTGCCCGGCCCGAAGCGCACTGTCAACAACGGGTTGTAGCGGCAGCTCGTCAAAGTGATAGCGATGTTGCGACCAGTCGGATATGTTCAGCAGCTCTTCCGCTGCCGGGTTCATCAGCACGACATAGCGTTCGGCGTCACACACCAGGACGCCATCGGCAATACTCTCAAGAATCGCACGCCGCCGGTTGCCTTCTGCCTGCACCTCAAGGTACAGCCGGATATTATGCAACGCAGTCGCGGTCATGCTACTAATCGCTGCCAGCGGTTCTAGCACGCCCGGTGTAAAGGCACCCCGGTATGGGTGAATAATCAGGAGCAGCCCGATCGGTCGGTCATGAACCATCAGCGCGGTATAACAGACGGCTGAAACATCTGGTGGCAGACGAAAGGTGCGCAAGCGGCGAGCGTTGGTGGTGGCTACAACCGGACGAGCAGCGCGGCGTACCAGCGCCTGTACCGCAATCTCATCCTGAATACGGACTTGACATAATGGAAGGAGCATTTCATCGGCATCCTCGCCCACATAGAAACGCCAGATACCCTGTTCTTCAAGCAGTGCCAGTACGGTCGCGCCCGGTACCAACGGTTGCACGGCTGTATTCGCCTCGGTCAGAATCGCCCCGATCTGCGACTGACTGCTGAGGGTACGGCTCGTCTGATAGAGATGCAGCAAGCGTTCGGTCATCTGGTTAAACGAGTGGGCGAGCAGGCCTAGTTCGTCATTACTCATAATCGGGCTACGGCGATACAGTTCACCACTAGAGATCGCACGGGCAGTTGCGACCAGCGTTTCGAGCGGATGCGTAATACGACGGGAGACGAACAGCCCCAGCGCCACCACTGCCACGATGAGCACAATCCCCAGCGCAATCAGCGGCAGACGCTGGATCGCCCAGGTATCAACAATAAAGCTGCGTGGCAGGGCGACCGCGAAGTAGCCATTCATTGTGCGGCGCACGTGCAGTGGGCTATAGGCAAACTGATAGTCCCGTCCGTTGATTTCGATGATGCTTTGCACGTGGAGCGGTTCGGCGGCGCGCTGCATGACGAGTTGTTCCAGCGCAACCACGGGAATGGCAGGCACAATCGCATCACCCGCAATAATCTGGGTGGTGGCGACTGCGTAGCCGGCGCCGTCATAAAAAGTGGTGATACTGGCCTGGCTGCGGTTCTGTAACGTTTGCAGCAATTGATCCAGCGGCCAGCCCACCATGATCCCGCCCACCAGTTTACCTTCGTGGCGTACCGGGGCCGCAGTATACAAAAAATCGTCGCGGAACGCCGAAAATTTATCGCCAAATGTATCACTGCTGGCAGTAGTGATCTGCTGCACTATCCACCATTGTGGCAGATCGAGCACAGGTATGCTATCCGGTGGAACATCAACGCTGGCTGTGGGCATACGTTGCCAGCTCAGAATCGGGTTGCCTGCCAGATCAAACACAACCAGGCGATAGAGATTGGCATTGGCCCAGTGTGGCCGCAACAGCGATGCCAACTGCTGGTTGTTCCTTCTCGCAACCGCTTCGGCTACACCCTCAGTAAACGCCATTGCTCGTAGTTGTTCGATCTGTTGATCTTCAACCGCTACTAGACCGTCACTGGTCACCTGTCCGGCCTCAATTAACCGATTGTCCATCCGATCCTGGAGGGCACCGGTAGTAAACCGCACGGCCACAAACGTGGTTGCCACCGTGAGGCATACAGCCAGTACCAGATAGGGCAGGATGATCTTGTTGCTGATACGTGTTGAGAAAAAACGCAAGGCTATCTGTAGAACCATACTATGTGCCGTTGACAGGGTACAGGTGACAGGATACAAGTGACAGGTTCTGTCTCCTACAGACACCTCTTCGCCTCTTCACCTGGACACTTCTTCTTCTTCTCTTCGTTGCGCAGGCCATCAGGAATGGAGCGATGTACATAGTACTACTATGACGAGACATCCCTGGATAGGAAGGCTCAGTGCGGCTTTGCCCTTCCGAGGGAGGAGGGGGTTCTCTTTTCTCTTTCCTCGCTCCTCTCTTCTCACGAGGCCCCCGCGTCCCGGCTGAGATGAAGGCTCGTGAGAGTAACAGGCTCGCTTCAGATAATGGATGACAGAAAATCGTCTGAAAACGCCGCGATGCTGGGTAGAAAAACCTGTGCCAGAGCGATCACGTCATTCGCGTTCATAAAGAGAGTAACACGCTTACGAAGGAGAATCCAGAGGATAAATGGTCACATCTTGCCGTCACTAATGGTACTGCCTCATACTGAGTAGCTACGTCCTGGTACCTTTCGTGTGGTGCAGTGTCGTGCGTTCAAATGTTGGATTGGTACGGCGCTTCTGCTTCGGCACCAGCACCTGAATGATCTTCGTGTGTCTGAGATCATCCAGAATACGTAGAGTACGAAATTTCAACGCATGATATCGTTTCGACTGGAACATCCCGCATGGTCTCGCCATTCGGAAGGGTAAGACTGACCAGAGGATGCGGAATGTTCAGGTCACAATTATTCGGCAAAGGGAATCAGTGTACCCAGGTTAGCGGCCACCGCTCGCTCATAGATTGTTGCCGCCAGCGCAATGTCCCAGAGTGCAATGCCTTGCGATTCGAACAGCGTAATATCTTCCGGGCGCTGCCGTCCTGTGGTCAAACCAGCGACCACGTCGGCCAGGAGCCGGACACGCGACCAGGAGAGGGCATTACGCTCATAGGCCCGGATCAGGTCACCGCTTTCGATCCGTGCGCTTTCCAGATCATCGGTGACAATCACATCCGCCCGCCGAACAGTCGTCCGATCCAGCTCGGCGCGAATCGCAGCATTGGAGCCAGTGCCATTAATGTGTACGCCGGGACTCAAGTCATTGCCATCAAAGACCGGATCGATGGCGGTGGTGGCAGTCGTGACAATATCAGCTCCTGCCAATGCATCACGCGGAGTCGGTGCGGGATGTATTGGGATGTTAAGACGCTGGGACATCGTCTGGGCAAACGTCTCACGCCGCTCCGGGGTGCGGCTATAAACACGCACCTCGCGCAGGGCACACACTGCAGCGATCGCCTCCAGTTGGGTCTCGGCCTGGAACCCGGTGCCAAACAGTGCCAGCACCCCGGCATCGCGCCGGGCCAGATATTTCGTTGCCACACCGCTGGCCGCGCCGGTGCGAAGCTGCCCCAGATAGTCGGCCTCAATCATTGATAGCAGCGCACCCGACTCGCTGTCATAGAGGTTGACAATGAAGCGGACACTTGAGCGCGTGGCGGTATAGGCTTTGAATCCCCAGTACCCACGCTTGACCAGTGCTCCTGCCATAATATGCAATGTGCCGGCTGGTTGGCGCACCCGGCGGCGTGGCTCATTGATACCAGTACCATGAGCTTGCTCAACAAATGCTGTTTCAACCGCTTCCAGTGCTTCGGGCATGCTCACCAGTGAGCGGGTATCCTCTTCGCGCAGTACACGCACGGCCATACTCTCCTCCTGCGGCTTATGCTATTGCTGAGAACTGAATGGCTATCATCATACCATACTATAATGAGGTGTCTACAGTCAGGCGTTGGCACGGCGACATAGAGCGTCCCTGCGTGTCCCTGGAGCGCGCTCCTCTGGAGTGCGTACAGTTGGTGTACCCGGCACGGGCGAGGGCACGCCGGAGGCGTGCCCTCCAGCGGGTGGTGCGGGGGGGGAGCGCGCTCCAACGTGCGTACAGTTGGTGTACCCGGCACGGGCGAGGCACGCCGGAACAGCGGGTGGTGCGGGCGCGGGAGGGAGCGCGTCCCCTCCGAGGCACAGGCGAACGGTGCGCCGTGTGGGGTGCTGCTGGATTCTAGCAATGTTAAGTTATAATAACAACCGCAAAAGTGATGAAGGACACAATGTCCTGTAGGTTAAGAGCGAATCTGAAAGAATGTTCATCAGGAGCGCCGGGTCGTACATCGTAATCTTCACTAACCAGGGGTATAATAGGTACAACAAGGACACACCAGCAACCGGACGCACAGTCGTACCCCCATATACCTTGCCCCGTGGTTGAACCATACGGTTGGTGTACGTACCACGTGATGGGGATGTTCAAGTGATAAGTACCATACGAGCAAGGAGTAATACATATGGCGAAGATACTTGTTGTCGACGATAACTCGATCAGCCAGCGTTTGTTGAGCTTCATCCTGCAGCAAGGTGATCATACGGTTGTGACAGCAATCAATGGTGTGCAGGCAATTGAACAACTCAAAGAAGCGGACGTTGATTTAGTTCTGACCGACCTGATGATGCCCAAAATGGATGGACTGACATTGATCGAGCATCTCCGGGCCGATGAGCGCTATAAAAATCTGCCGGTCATTGCCCTCACTGCCAGTGTCAAAGAACAACATTATTCCCGCGCCCGGGCGGCCGGGGTGAACGCTTTGTTAACCAAGCCTATCGAGTCTGAAGTCATTATTGATATCGTGAATCGCCTGGTGACACAGAAGCATGCTTTTACTGCTTGAAGGATGAACAAAGTCTATAGGATAGTTGGAGACTTCAGCGTAGTTCATCCTCCCAATTGCAAGGAAGATGAACTGCCCGTCGCACAATACAAAGAGGTATTATTTCCACAACGTGTTGCAGGTGGAGTAAGTATAAGTACAATGAACCGACAAGCTGTAAAGGTAAGCATCGGTCTGCCGGTATATAACGGTGAGCGGTATCTAGCAAAGGCGCTCGACTCACTGCTCGCGCAAACATTTACAGACTTTGAGGTTATTATCTCTGACAACGCCTCGACTGATCGCACGGCAGAGATCTGTGCTGCATATCTTGAGTGTGACCCACGGATACGCTATTATCGTAATGAACAGAATATTGGTGCAGCCCCAAACTTCAACCGCACGTTTGAACTGGCTACCGGGATGTATTTCAAATGGGCAGCAGCGGATGACGTGCTGGCTCCAACTTTTTTAGAAAAGTGTGTTGCCGTCCTGGATACAGACTCCTCCGTGGTCGTGGCTTATCCCTGGACGCAGTATATTGATGCGCACGGAAACAATCTGGCAGGTTCTCCCCATAATGGCAAGCATCGCGCTGACTCGACACGTGCGGCAGCACGGTTTCATGATCTGATTAACTATGACCACTACTGTCATCAAGTCTTTGGTGTGATCCGTGTCAGTGTCCTGCGCAATACGGGTTTGATCCGTAGCTATAGCGAAGGTGATCGATTGCTCCTGGCCGAGCTGGGATTGATGGGGCGCTTTTGCGAGATCCCAGAGTATTTATTTTTGAATCGGTCTCACCCCGATCAATCATCGGTCAGTCTGGGCCAGAAGAGCAACCGGCTCATATACACTGCCTGGTTTAATCCTGCCAATGCTGGACAGTTGCAGTTGCCCACCTGGCAACTGTATCAAGATTATTTCCAGGCAGTTCATCGAATCGAGTTGCATTGGTTTGAAAAGATTGGATGTTATCTGTGTTTGCTATGGTGGATCCTGCGTTATAGCCAGTTAAAAAAGATGCTGAAAGACATCATTATTGTTCTTCCTTTGATTTTTCGCCGTACTATGCATAGTCTGCACTCAATCGGACGACATAAGAAGTTTAGTTAATGCTTCAGGTAATCTTTAAAGGTTATTTCGATTGATCAGCGGTACCCGTTCTGAGGAACGTTGGCCTGCAGGGGTTGCGGGGGCCGCAGGCCCCCGCAACTTCAAGAACCGCCGGTCGGGGCCAGAATTTCCCCACTCCCCCATCGGAACGAGGACAAACGTCACAGCAGTATAGAGTGAGTCTTTGCGTTCATCGCGTCCGAAAGCGATAAAGCGTAACACGATAAAACAAATCGGAATAACCTTTAATACACGGGGTTATAAAGGATCGTATGCCCAACAGGCTCATTCGATCAGTAGCTGGCGGCACAGTGCATCCAGTGCGCCCACGTTATAAAGATCGTATGCCCAACAGGCTCATTCGATCCCCGCACTGCCACGAAATCTATCTCGTCTCGAAGTTATGAAGATCGTATGCCCAACAGGCTCATTCGATCAATATAGAATGTCGGCAAATAAGCCGGATCATCATTTTTGATGTATATACCCGTCACATACCGATAGTCCGGGTCAAATTCGCGCTCATCAAGCCAGAGAACAATCTCAACCCACATATGAGGCGGGATAGTGCGGTTAATATCCAGGAAGTAGAGCCGCGTTTCAGAAAAGAGCGGGAATTCCTCGGTTATTTCCGTATCTGGAATGCCTGCTGCTCGCTGAACTGAGGTATCACCAGCAACCCAGTAAGGATAAGCGTTGCTGCCTACCACTGTTACTGCCAGATCACCAGGATCAATAGAGTTGGAACCACCACTCAACCAGAAACTGACTCCTAATATCTCGTTACGGTTGTATACCGTCTGCGTATCCTCGCGCACAGTGAGAAAGAACTGCCCATACTTTCTTTGGGGGCTGATCGCTGCCGCAACCCGTCCACTATATGTGTATGTGTCTGTCGCAAGATCATATACAACACCCTGACTCTGTTCTGTACTCCAATCTGGGTGAAGATGATCGTCGTAGATCGGAAGAAGTGCTATTTGTTCATCAGGTGCAGTGGGTGGGCTGGTCGTCAGCAATGGGGCAGCAGGGGTGCTGGTCGGCGGCAGCGGAGCAGCCAGGGCAACAGGGGTGCTGGTCGGCGGCAGCGGAGGAGCAGGGGCAACAGAGGTGCTGGTCGGCGGCAGCGGAGGAGCAGGGGTACTGGTTGGGAGTAGTACGGCAGCGGTGGCAGGTGTACCGGTACTCTGTGGTATGGTATCAGTATGTACAACCAGCGGCAGAAAGATAGCAAATGGTTCTGGTGCCAGGTCGGAAGCTACAGCAGATGAGCGGGTATCAGGATCGCTGTTCTGCTGTAAGGACGGTGTGGCAGACAAAAGAGGCGGCAAGATTGCCGTGCTGCTTATGTCTAGATTGATCGTTGGTGATCGACCGGGCAGAGGCGTGGGCCATTCTGCAAATAAGCTCCCAGTGGTTGGGGCAGGTAGGGCATTACTGTTCTGGGCGTTGCTACAGCCGAATAATAGGCACATTGATAGTAACAGGCCGATCATTATGTGACCTGTCCCTGCCTTCCAGAAACCCGGCAGTATACACACATCTATTCTCATTCGATGAGACCATGGAAGCATACCCATAAGAAATGTGAATGTTACTCTCATGACAGGCCATATTGCGATTAATGTGCTGTACAGCGCTCTTGTGTCGCCGCAAGAAGGGTAGCAACGATTCGCAGTGCATTGTGGCGAGCATCGAAAAACCTCTCGGCACGTTGACGCGCTGCCTGGCCCATACGCAGGCGCAGATCGGCGTCGGCGGCGAGCAGACGCAACCGCGCTGTGAGTGTGTCAACATCATCGGGTGGAATCAGAAAGCCTGTCTCACCATCGACCACAATATCCGTCAGGCCACCGACTGCCGTCACAATTGCTGGCAGCCCGGCCGCGCTGGCTTCCGTAGCAGCAATGCCAAAGGCTTCGGCCTCACTTGGCAGCACAAAGATATCCGCCGTCTGAAATAGTTCCAACAGTTCTGGCGAATTTGGTTGTAGATCATGATAACTGTGTATACCTGTAAGTTGCGGTGTTTGTGAACGTGTTACTAATATTAGTTCTGCCGTATCTGTGGACAACTGTTGAAAAGCCTGAATTAAAAGATGACCGCCTTTCCGATAGAGATCGCCACCAACAAAGAGGATGCGCAACCGGCTATCTGCTGATCGGGGCCGCATCGTCCAGTAGGTCAGGTCAACCCCAGGCGGAATGACCTCGATCCGCTCGGGAGCAACCCCATAATCAGTTATCAATGACTGACGTGCCCAGGTTGACCAGGGTAGTAAGCGGGTCGCGCCACGGAGTAATGCGACATTCACCCGGTGTTTGAACGTTTTCAACAACCCTGGCCGATCTGGCCGATGGCCGTATTGTTTGCTCATCTGGTCGTACTGGATGGGAGTCACGTCGGTACTGATCACATATGGTTGTCGTCGCGTCAAATTTCCGCCCAGAACGGCAGGAACCTGCGTATTAAAAAAGGCAACATCGCCAGGCGATTGAGCCAGACCGTCACGTACCTGGCTACGTCCACAGAGGGTGCCACGGATATGGGGCGGTATCAGTGGCACCCGCTCCCAGAAACCATCGGGGTTCGTATACGTCACCGGAATCCAGGTGGCCTGGACGTCGCGTGACTCGCCAATAAAGCTTTGTAGATTACGATAGTAGGTCAGGTGGCCAAGGTGTTGTTCCATAACGAACGTTGCCCGTATCATAACAGTTTCTCTTTACAGGTGTGGAGGGTTACAAGTTTGTCAATTGTCCCTGGGTATCCGCGCTGGTACAGAGATACACGGTGGCATCAACAGGGTACATGGTACACGATTTTAAGGCATGATCTGGCGCAATTCATGCAAAAAACGGTCACGTCCGCCCAGCTCGTCAGCCACTCCTTGATAGTAGCGCAGGTTAAACAGTCCACTATACGCCATTTGTGTCAGCCGCGAGATACCGATCATCTGCGTCAGATCGGCGAGTTGCTTGAGGCCAACCTGTAAGACACGCCGTAGAGCATAGCGATCCAGTCCTAGATACACCAGCTGGCGGATCAATAGATGGCGGGTGTAGAACTCTTTCCGGATAGTGGGGAGCAGCCAGTCCTGCTGCTTGTCGCGCGCAAAGATGACATCGTTGCGACCATAGGCATACGGAATATCTATCCATGAGCGAAAGCTGCGCTCAGCATAGTGATAACCAATAGCGTTGGGGTTGAAGACAAACCGCAGCCCATGCTGAGCCAGGCGATATGCCAGTTCGACATCCTCGGCACGGCGAAACGTCGGGTCAAATCCGCCGGCAGCAAGCAAGAAACGTCGGGCCAGTGACGTATTGCCGGTATAAAATTGGCGGGCCGTGGGTTGCCAGCGACCGGCCAGCATAGCATCATACTGTTTACTCAGCATCGCCTGTTCCCATTGTACCCAGGGTACCATAGTGAAATCAGGTGGCGTGAGCATTGGCCCCAGAACGACAATATCATCGGTACTGGTGGTATGGGTTTGCATGTGTGCCGCGATCAACCCACGTGTCGGTACCACATCATCGTCAATAAACAGGACAAACTCACCCGTTGCATGCTGCAACCCGTGGTTGCGTGTAGCTGCAACTCCCTGGTTGGCCTGGATAACCGGGATAATCGGCAGTGATGTCTGTAGTGTTTCCAGGTATGCATTCGTTCCATCAGTCGAACCATCGGAAACGACAATGATCTCACATTGTGCCAGAGGATATGTCTGTTGCTGCAACCCATCAAGAACACGGCGCAACCGGTGGAGTCGATTGTAGGTCGGAATAATAACACTGACCCTCGGCATAGTCATAGGCGTAGTGGTAGCAGTCATGTGGATGGTATCCATGTTCCAGTCCGGGTCTGGTCGTTCATCGCATGCCTTCAGCAATGGCAGTGTAGTATTGGAGATAGCGTTGAGCCGAACCGTCGAGTGAGAGTTCGCGCTGCACATACTGTCGTGGCTGATAGGTATCCAGGTTGGCCCAGAAGCGCGCAAATGTGGAGGGAAAGGCGGCAAAATCTGCAAAGCGCTCCCCGCATGCTGGCGAAAAGTATGGCACGGAAGATGCCGGTACCGGGTTGGGATCATATTTCTCGCGGTCAGGATCAAGCCAGAAACCATTCTCCCAGGCCAGGATCGGTACATTCGAAGCCAGCGCTTCTTGATAGGCCAGCCCCTGTGTTTCGTGTTCACACAAAAAAATCATGCTGCGCGAGCGTTGGAGGAGCACTTTGTAGGTATCGTGATCATAGTGGCGATAGCGAATCGTTGTATAACGCAGACCACGCTCCTGCAGCATCTTCAGTATCGGATTCAGCAAGGCCGGTTCGTAGTGTTCGCGCTTCCAGCGAATTTTATCGTACACCAGCACATCAATATCTTTGGGATGCGAGCGTGTATCCGGCCACTGGTGCGTATCGATACCTGCATACCAGGATACACATTGATCACCGTAGACGGGGGCAAACATCGCTTGCATCCAATCACAGGTCACGAGATAGAGTTTATAGCGCGGATCGTGCAAGAGATTCGGTGCCTGCCGGGGATGATCAAACAAACTAGGGCCAAGTAGGGCCGGGTTGGGCAAATTCCATCCGTGCAGGAGGTGCGGATAGCCCACCAGACCAACCGGATAGGTGGGGTGCTTGCGTGCCAACGCATAGTTATTCAATTGTACGTCATAATTCGCCTGGCGCAAGGCTTTCACCAGGAGTTGATACCAGACAAAGAACCCACTCACTTTTTGTTTTTTGCTGATCGCATGGTACACTGGCCGCACTATTCGCTTTACATAACGATCATGCTTGAAGAAGGTATCCTTTTCAAAGTCCTGATAAAAAAGCAGGATGACTTTATCGCGTGCCAGATTCATGCCGTTTGATCCTTTCGGGACGCAATCTGTCCATCATGACAGGCTATTTCACTGAATAATGCAGCAATCCGCTTCCCGTAGGTTTTGTCGGTATAATAGGTCTCCACGTGTTTCCGACCTTTGATTCCCATCATCCGTGCACGTTCAGGATCGTTAATTAAGGTCAACAGCGCCTGAGCCAGGGCGTGATAATCACGCGGCTCAATCAGGATACCCATCTCCCCATCTACCAGAAATTCAGGGACGCCACCAGCGCGTGTTGCAACTACTGGCTTGCCCATCGCCATAGCTTCCAGCGCAACCAGGCCAAACGGCTCTTCGTGACTGGGCATCGTAGACACGGTAGCACAGGCAAACACCTCAGGAAGATCCGAGCGGTGGCCGATCAGTTTGACACGGTGCCCAACATCCAGTTCCGCAATCAGACGTTCGAGGGTTACGAGAAATCCCTCCACATTCTCGCCACCGGCCAGTAGAAAGTAGGTATCAGGGCGTTCTTTGAGAACCAGCGCAGCGGCACGGATCAGGTCATCCTGGCCCTTAAATGGTGAGAGGCGTCCTGCCAGTACCACGACCGGCGCATCGGCTGGAATGTTCCATTCACTGCGAATCCTGGCACCGGATACGGTCGGGTCATAGCGTTCAACCGTGATCGCGTTGGGAATGGTCACGAGCTTGTGGGGATCATCAACATACGGAAGAAAAGCCCGGCGCATATTTTCACTGCTCACCGTTATTTTGTGTGCATGTTTGATGACGCGCTGGTGCAGGCGACTGTTTGCCAGGTAGTGCGTAATCTGTGCATTTAAGACGAGTGGACGACCGGTTAAAAGCGATACACCGTAGGTAATGCTCATTCCAACCGTGCGGTCAACAGTATAAAGCACATCGATTTTTTCGCGTTTCACCAGTGTGGTGACACGAGTCACGGTCAGCAGTGCTTCTAAAGCACGGAGTGGTTTGCCCAGGCGTGTCGGTGGATGCAATTCACTCCCACCCACTTCCATTGGGATGATTGTCACATGCGGCAAACCACGTAAAAATTCATACACCTTGCCACGCGGGGCCGAGACTGCATAGATGTGAAAATGTGCGGGTTCCAGGTAGGGGAGTCCCAGTAATACCATGGCAATGTCACCGCCTATGTACCCGGCTGCGTTGACGATTAAGATTTTTGTTTGTGACACAGGCTTGCTCCTCTTGTGGATATGCCGTCATGCAAAAAAGCGCTCGATGCGCCGGGTAGCGCGCACCTGCGCCCAGTTGAAGAGATTGTATGCCCGGCCTGGGACGGTGCGAAGAGGAACTGGCGCAGCATGCGGGTCAATCGTCCGGGCATAGGCCCGAAACTCATCGATTCGGTGGCGTACGAGTGAAACAAAATGTCCACCCACCAGATCTTTCGTGAATTTAGAACTGGTCTGAAGTACCGGTATCTGACGCGCATCCCACATCCGTGCCCCGATGCGTACCCCAAGCGCTGACCAGCATGTTTGTTCTTGCCACCAGCCCCGATGCCCGGTATAGGTAAACCGTGGTTCGTTATCGATTAGCAGATGTTCGATAAAATCCAGATCATAGGCGGTCTTCTGGAGAAAAACCAGCCCGGCATTGACCCGACTGAGCAGTTTTAAACCACCCAGTTGCCAGGGCTTGAGTGAATAGGAGTCCTGATAATCCTGCATAAAAATGATCGATGTCTGGTTGTCCGGGAGCTGAAACAGACCGGAGAAAGGCCGAAAAAAGAGAATATCCGTATCACAATAGGCCATATTGCCCTCTCCCAACAATACCACATCGAAGAGTTTCAGTCCCAGTACCGATGTGCGCCGAAAGTTGGCACAGTAGGGATAGTTATGTAACAATGACGCCAGCAACTCATCAGCCTCCGCTCGTGAGATGATGGTGACACCGGGTAGCCCTTGCTGTAATTTTGCAACATCCTCCGGGGTTAATGATCCGTCATCGTGTAAAATAGAACGGAGTGGCTCCTGGGAGAAGGTATGCAGGGAGCGTAAACACATAAGCGCCATATCAACATCACGATGGCAGATCAAACTATGCACTTCTTGAACGCATGGACTGGCCGGCATATGGGACTCCTTCACGGTTTTTCGGCTATGCATGGGTTCTTCCGCTGTTCATCATCTCCGACACGCTTGTCATTCTGATGAATACTGGCGCATAGGAGATCAATATTTTGTAAGGTTCCTCGTAACCGTTCAGGTGGCACCTGCGCCGGCAGGGTGCGGGGCCTGTGGCTCCCACAAAACCGAAGAGACTCCCGGAGGGGCAATGCCCCTCCGAACCACCCCACCTGAACGGTTACAGGTTACTCCGTACTCAAAGACCAGATCGCAATATCGCGGACATGCCAGCTGTGCCCCAAATTTTCGCCTCGGATCTGCACCGATGTAATACCGGCTGGTACAGGTGTCCAGTATGACTTGAAGTGATACCCTTCTGTCCGTTGCTGCACCTGAAGTTGTGCGGGTTGCCAGGTATTGCCACCATCGAAACTGACCTGTAGATTGGTCGCTGCGGCGGCAAAGCGCAGGTGGGCGTTGGCCGGAGCCGGGGCTGGAAAGTGAACGTCAGGACTGGTGGTTGCATCGACAAAGCGTTTATCGGCATGCAACATGGTGAATGGACGGGAGGGATGAATGCTAATATTGTCCCAGTGCCAGGTGTTCGGATGGCATTCATCAAAGGGGCATTCTTTGCGCGGGGTATAGGAATGATGCCCAAATTGCACAATCCCCTGACTCCAATCCAATTCTGGAATGGTGTTGTCAATCCACCAGAAATTATAGTCGGGCATGCCAAATTTGAGATGTGTACGCGAAATACGCAACTCAAAGGTATCACGCCGCTGGGCGCTGGGAGTCAAAAAGTCTTGATAGCCGCGCCACCAGTTGGCACCATCAATACCGGTCACGTTAAAATCACGCACCAGTGATCCGCGAAAGACAGTGCCGTTGTTGTGATGCCCCATTACGATGTGAATAGCATGCCGCGGTTCGCCACTCAGATCGGGCATCCACAGTTGTAACGGTAATTGCAAATGATCCTGATACGGTGTGATCCAGAAGCTCACCCAATCGCGACCGGATGTGCGTTCAGTTGACAGGTCAAAGCGGATAACCGCTTCTCCCTCCGAAAAATCCACCATATGGTTGGGGGTGAGGTAAATAACGCCATATCCTGTAGCATTGATAGCGGTCATCATATGATTGCGACAAATAAAAACCGCGTCTTCATAGGCACTGATCTGATGGCGGGCAGGCGGGGGTGTGCAATCGCTGCCGTGTGCGGCCTGCATCGGCTCCAGCGTTTTCCAGGTATCACCATCACGGGAATGAATAGTAATATCCCAATTATCTGGACGCCATGGCTGTGGTTGTGATGGATTGCCATCAAATGTTTCCAGAAAAGACGGCGTCATACCATCAGGATCAGCGGCGTAATCGGAGTCAGGATCGGGATCGATATCAGGATCAGGAGCAGGATTGGGAACCGGGTCGGGAGCAGGGTGAGATCCCGTATTCTGCCCATGCAGAATGAGTGCGATGAAGATTTTGTTGTCTGACTGGTTACCCTGGGTTGGCAGATAATGGGTGGCTAATAGACGGGCAAGCGAGATCTGGATTAAAAAGGTGAACAACAGGATGCTTATCAGGGCAACTGGTTGCTTGATTTTATGAATCATAGAATATAGGTACTCCTGGATTATCAATACGACGTAGTAAATTGAGACATCAGACCTGATCACTGCTGGTTTTTAGTATACATCCTGGATCTACACACGGTTGCTTACGCAGGACATCCGCGGATTGGTTCTTTACGCATCTAACGTCTTAATGGCACGGGCGGGCACACCTGCCACCAGTGTATGCGGTGGTACATCACGGTTGACCACACTCCCGGCTGCAACGATGGCCCCTGATCCGATGGTAACACCGGGGAGGATCGTGGAGCGTGAACACAACCAGGTACCAGCACCGATCGTTACTGGTAGCCGTTGCGGTGATCCGACGCGGCGATCTGCGCCACCAATGTCATGCGTCGTCGTCAGTATCATCGTTTCGTGTCCCAATCCGACGCGATCACCGATAGTAATGGTGGCCCCCAGTTCCAACACACAGCCGATATTGATCCAACATTCGCGGCCAAACGAGAGGCGTTGGGTAATATTACCAGTACCGGTAATCGTTGGCATTCCCCAGATGACGGTGCCATGGCCGACAGTGAATCCGGCCATACGTAGCGCATAGGCGCGCAGGCGACTGCCGGCATACAGCGGTAATGGGGCAAGCAACCATTGCATCAGAAGAAGACGCGGGTGAAATCCCTGTAGTTCTTCACGGGCCACCCGTTCAAGATGCCAGGGCGTGAACTGACGTTGTGCGGTTGCATATATCGGGTGTTGCGGTTGATCTATTTTTCTTGTCATGGGCAGCCTTAATTCTGGTGTCAAAGCACCATTTACAGGGGGCGTAAGCCAGGGAGTGGCAGCGGATCAGGTTGCCAGGGCCAGCGCTTTGGTGGTAATTGCACGGGTTGGGCCACGATCCGTTCCAGGCTATTGATCAGGCCCATTGACATGCCCACATAAATCATGCTTTGTGGCTCCCAGGCCATATCCACATAGGCAAAAATGAAATGCATCACAATGTATAACACGGCGGTCAATGCAATAGCACTCAAATCACCACCGGGCATACGTGCCAGAACCTGAACGCCTTTAATAATCGACAATCCCACCATAAACAGCATTGCCAGAAAGCCACCGATACCGGTTTTGATCCAGATCCACAAGATCGAGTTATGCGGAATATACTCCCACCACTCAAAAAAGCTAATATCGGCCATGGGCACAATAATATGGAACTTCTGTCCAAACCCTACTCCGGTGAGAGGGGAGGTTCTAATGGTAAAGAGAATATTTATGTTTTCGAGTATCCGATAGAGATTCGAGGATTGATCACGTTCACTGCTGGAATCCTCGGCGACTACAGACTTGATCGCACGCGCGGGCATTCCGATTGCTCCAGAACTGTTCCAGAAGGCTCCCACATAGAGAGTGCCGATCATGGCGGCAACAGGAGCAATCAAGAAAAAGGCCTTGCGATTGTGCCAGTACAGAACTGCAAAGACAAAAACCAGTGCAATCGCCAGTGTCACAAAGGCGGCGCGACGCTGATTCGCAAAGAAGCTGAGTAAGACAACGGGCATCATAACGGGCAGAACAAGGCGACGTGCATATGACGCTCTGAATATCCAGCTACCAATCACCATGATAAAAAACGTGTTGGCATGCACCGAAGAGGGATGCCCGGCGATCCGGTCTACAGTACTCAAATCGAAATGCAGCACGGTTGCCACAAACCAGGAACCGGCGAACCCGTTGAGAAAAATGGCGATCATCACCAGCCATAGCAAAATACTCACCTGCCGACGTGTCTCGATCAAGTTGCTCGTCAAGACGAACATCAGTGGCAGATAGTAGATCGCCCGCGATTCCCACAAACCAATATTCACGTTTCCACCGCGCCCCAATCCATAGACCAGACCAAAAGTAATAAACGCAATAAAGAGCATTGTGGGCCAGAACAGGAGACCGGTATAGAATGATTGGAGTTTGCGCTGAAACACAGCTCTACCCAGCCAGGATACATATGTCAGGACAAGAAACGACTCCAGCGGGCTAAAGATGATTGCGTTGTTGAGAAACAACAGCGACTCACCACTGGAAAAGTTCTTGATAAACGGATACCAGTAGACCAGCGCCGAATCAGCGGCCATACCCAGGCCCATGATAAGGTACACCCCATAGCGCGGGCAATAGAAGATGAGGGTAACGCCAGCGATGTACACAAACCAGCCAAATAACGCCAGATCTGGCCCACTACGCCCCATCGAGAGGCCCAACAGGGTTGTGATTCCAATCAGACACCCAAACCAGAGCCACCATCTGATGGTCGCCTGTCTTGCCTGCACGTTGACACTGATGATATCCGATCGTGGTGTAAAAGTGGTGATCATAATGTGACTATGGTGGTTGTAAATCTTGTTCCGTTGATCATATAGCAATGCTATATCAGTTGTGAAAACCGGTAGTCCGGGCTTAAGCCGGGACAGTTGTGACGATCGAGACTGCAGGCTGTCGCAAGGTGAAGGGTGTGGATGGGCCGTAGCGCATGCACCTGCTCTCCGTGGCCGCATGTCCCCCGGAACGGGTACTCAAATCTGATTAAACACAAAGTAGCTAATACTGACCAGGACACACAATGCAGCCAGCATCCATAGCGTAAACGTCAAATCTTTTTTGCGTAATATCACGGCGATAATGGCGCACAAGAATATATAACCGAGAAAGACCTTCATATCACTCGCGTACCTCAGCCTTCAGGTAAAAACGCTCGTATCCATCTGGGCGTGTGAATATAGGTTTTGTTCAGCACCACTCCCAGCATCGGTAAATGTTTGACTTCGTCTAACCCCATTTTTACATCGTTGACCGGTGTAATACCCTGATGTACCACCATGCAACAGGCGCTCCCCAGTGAAGCCAGTGCAATAGCATCACTGGTCAACATAATGGCTGGAATGTCCAGAATAAGATGATCAAACCGCTGATTCAGTTCCTCGATGCAGTTCTTCAGCATATCACTCCGGGCAATTAACGGGCGTTGACTCATTGGTAGATCACCGGCTGGGAGCAGGCTGAGATTCGGACGATCGGTCTGGATCAAGACGTCATCAAGCGCTGCTCTCTGCAATAATACCCCTGCCAGACCGGGATTATCTCTCATTAGACCATGCGTATCAGCTTGATCTGGCGTACGACGGGCGGTCTGTTTTGATCCTCGCTTTTTCGTTGAAGTAGATAGGTGATCATACATACCAGGGTTATACCAGTTTAACTCAAGCGCACACACCCGGGTATCCAGATCGTTTGCCAGGGTTGCTGCTAACGCGAGAGAAATATAGGTAACACCTTCTTTGCGCAATGTTGCGATAACCGAGATCCGTGCCGGGAGGTTCTCGCGGTGCATAATCCCGGTGATCATCCGGCGTACATTATTGGCTGCCTCTGTGGGTATCGCGTAGAAGGGCGTCCCATCCATAGCTCGCAAAGGTACAGTGGTCTCTTGAGCGCTACTTTTTTTACGCGGTTTTTGCCCTTTTGCCATACGTGTGTCAGACTCCTGGGATGCCGGGTGACTCAGCCTCTGGTCGGCGGAAACGTGCTAATCCCTGCCGTGCAAGATCGGTAAACATGGCTATTTCTGTTGATGGGACTGCACGGGTTAGGAAAATCAAGCCCGTATAGGTCAGCGCCCCCAGGCCAATCGTGATAGCCAGGGGCATTGCTTCTGACCACCAGCAGACCCCTACCATCGCCATACCTGATCCCGCTGACAACAACACTGTACGGACGTTTGACCATGCAAAGATGCCACGGGGCAGCAACAGAATACCGGCGCTGACCATGCCAAACTCGGTGATGAGATAGCTGATTGCGCCTGCCAGTGCCCCGATGCCAAAGATACGTTGGCACCATGGGATAAGATAAATATCCATAGGTATCGTCGCTACCGTCGCCACAAAAATAACCAGTGTCCACTGGTTCACGCGATCTGTGGCGATCACAAAGCGCCCGAACATCGTGGACAGATAGGTGAAAATCAAGGATATGGCCATGAACGCCACGATCAAGCCACTTGGCGCGAATTCCTTGCCAAAGAGTAAGATGACGATGCGATCCGAAATAGCAAACAAGCCCATGCCAATGGGTACTCCCAGCAAAAGCATCAGATCGAATCCCCGACCCATTACACGCAACGATGCCTCGGGTACATTGGCATAACTGCGGGCAATCGCGGGGAAGATAGCGGTTGTTAAAATCACGGGCAGGAACATAAAGGCGCTGGTCAGGCGGAGAGCCACACTGTACAAACCAATTTCAGCTTCATTGACCAGGATCGAGAGCAGTAAAACATCGACTTGAAAATACACCGTAACGATCAGTACCGACATAAGATAAGGGGCGCTGGATTTAAGCATATCCAGCGACTCGTGTAATCGAAACCGTAGATGCAATCGATAACGACGGTTAAGGAAGTACAACTGAAGCACCATCTCCGTAAAAGCCGCGATGACAATAACGACCGCAACGATATATACACCGTAGCCCATAAGCAAGATGATAATACCCAGAACCGTATTGACCAGTTTCCCACCGATAAGCGATAGTGAGGCCAATTCCATACGTTCCAGTCCATATAAAGCCGACTGAAACGTCTGAGTAAATTGGCCGATCACAACAGAAACTCCAATGATATAGACAATATGCGTCGTTATTGTGGGATAGTGCAACAGATGCATATAGAGCGCAACCCCGCCAAACCCCAGGATACAAAAGAACCCGCGGGTCACCATACTGGCCCCAATTAATTCCGGGGTTTTGTCAGGATACCGTGCAATCTCCTTCATCAAGTAGGTGTCCATCCCAAAAGCGATCAGCACTCCAGCGATAGCCCAGATCGATTGGGCAAAAGTAAGTTGCCCAACCGCAGTTGCGCCGAGATACCGAGGGAGAAAAACCATTAACGCCAGAGTCAAGGCCCAGGTAATGATCTGTGAGAGCATCAAGGCGCTCGCGTTTTTGAAAATCGTCACTTTGGAGTCATTCATGGCAGTGCTGCATCTTTCAGGTTAGCAGGAAATAGAAACGAATTGTGGATCGTCAGGTTCTCTTACGAAGTTGGCAATGGTGCTGGTTGCTCAACCGGGTCGCGCTCAACGGGTTCACGTACCGGCCGTGGTTGTTTCTCCACCGCATGCGTACTGGTTTTTTTAACGGGATCGTGATCTTTTTCGGCAGCCTTGCGTTCATTGGCAACACTGCTTGCCAACACAATTGGGCGAGCAGTGGGGATCATGGCTAAAACCGGTAGATCGAGACTATGCTGTACATCGACTGGAAACCGAATACTGCGATCAAGAAGCATTCCGCCCACAATACCGGCACCACTTAACATTCCACCGATCATGACAAAAATCACAATAGGCATGATCAGATCTTTCTTTGATGATGATGGCTCACGCGGCAGGAGCGGCGCATCAATGACCAGATAGGATTGACTCGCCTCACTCTCTGCTTTGGATAGCGCGAGACGGGCTGCTTCCTCTTTGTCAAGCGTTTCCTTCACCCGCGCTGAGAGTTGATCAACCATCGCCTGCAACCCATCCAGTTCCATTTGCTCCACTTCAGGGCGTTCTCCGCGTACTGGCGCAGGATGGGCCTGAATAAAGTCATTTAACCGTGCGCGGGCTGCTTCAAGCTCCTGTTGCAACGGTTCCAACTGGCTGGCAAAGAAGGACTGGGCGACCATACTATCCCGTCGATCAGCATTTAATTTCCATTCTGTATACGCTTCAATGGTTGATGAAGCCAGTTCATAGGCAATTGTCGGATCTCGATGTCTGGCTCCAAAGCGCATGAGTTTTTCGCCATCAGCCCCAACCCAGATCGACTGGCGTACACTGTAAATGATACGCTCAGCCTGTTCAGGGCCTTCGTGCATACGTTCCTCAAGGGAGGTGCGCTGGATGATAAACCGGATAAAAGCTTCGGTGCGTAATAGTTCATTCAGTTCGTTCGCTGTCATCTGTGCAGGCGTGATCCATGAAAACCCGCTGTTGCCAATCGGAACCAGGGTTGAGAGCAGCGAGTCTTTCTGCACAAAAAGCACGCCACTGGAGACGTACATCCGTGGAGATTGGGTTACGTAGACGATGCCGCTCCCTGACATCAGGACTATCGGGATCAGATAGAGCCAGCGATGCCGAAAATAACTTTCAAGCAGTCGAAGGATCACAAGACGGAGCATAAAAAATTCCTTGCGTATGAATGGCTACGCTATTACATCAGTATCGATGACAAATGCTGTATCTATGTACCCGTTCCGGGGAACACTCACCAGCGGGGGGGCAGGGCATTATCCCTCCCCATCACTTCACCTGAACGGTTATGTCTTCAAGAGAATATGTCTGACTCCAGGCTGTTTCTACTCTCGGCGTAGAGTGTATATGCGTACAGTGTATCTAAGAATGATAAAGATTGTCAATAATACCTGGTAGATCGAAGATGTCGAAAAATTTATCTTGAGCACGCCTACAATAGTTGTGAAGAACCGGGTTCAGGCTTTCTTCTGGCAGAGCGATCCCCAGGTAAAAGCCTGGAATCCCATTTGTACGTCTCATTCAGGCTTGCTATTCCTGCATACATAGCACTGGTTGTCATTAGCGCGATGTGCTATTGTTGGGGGAAGCATCAATGAACAACCATTATACCACTGTTCGGACTGGTGCACATTGTTCCCAGGAGGCCATTAACAGTTTCGTCATATCGAAAAAAAGGTTATCATTGGGTAGAAAGACCGGTCAATATTCAAGAGTCATTCCGTGCAGTGCGCACCCAGCCGTGCTGATCGCGCCCAATCAACACGCGCACATACAACCAGATCTTCCAGGCAATAAAGGCGGGTGCATACAACAATGCCTGGTAGACCTTGCGGGGAGCTCGGGCCAGCATCAGACTGGCGAGAATGTACACACCCTGCCCCACGATTGTAATCGTACAGAAAATAGTTGCCCGGATACTCTGAAGCGCTGCTGCTGCTAACAGGCAGACCAGGCTGCCAATGGTCACGATGGAAAGCGGCGGAATGAGTTGCTCCATTGCCGCATCGAAGAGCAGAAAGTTGCGCCTGGTCAGGGCTGTTCGTAAGAGACGCGGCACATACTGACGCACCATCTGCAGACGTCCACGTTCCCAGCGAGTATTTTGCGATTGCGCTGCACGCAGTGTGCCCGGCATCTCGGCCCAGACTATGGCATCGGGCGCAAACATAACCCGCTCGCCGCCCTGAATGAGCGCCATATGATATTCAATATCTTCGGTCAAAGAGGCCGGCCAGCGATACTGGCGCATAATATCCGCTGTAAACACCATGCCGTTGCCTTTGAGACCAGTTGAACCGCCGAGTACCATACGCCCCTGCGGGCGCAAATAATGCACCGCCATCAGCGCAATCGAGCGCAGGCTGGCACTCCAGGAAGATTCGGGATCACGTACGGCATAGTATGCCTGGATAACGCGCTCGCCTCGTGCCAGCCGTGCATCCATGACGGTTAAAAAGTTCGGCGAAACAATAGTGTCGGCATCAAGAATAACAATGGCATCATGGGCATCGCCGCGCTGCCAGATCCGCTCCAGTAGCCACTCCAGCGCATAGCCTTTGCCAAGCAGTTCGGTATTGGTGCGTTCGTGAACAATTACCCCTGCTTGCCGAGCCACCTCAGCCGTGCGGTCAGTACAGTTATCAGCCACCACGTGAATTGCGTACAGTGTGGACGGATAATCGAGTTGGCGCAGGTTTGCGAGTAATGCTGGCAGCAAGCGCTCTTCGTTATGGGCCGGTATCAAGAACAAAAAGCGCGTATCTGGTGCCTGGCCACGTGCTGCTGTTCGTCGGGGCGCAAACCATGCCGCACCCGTCAGTAACAACAAATAACCAACCATGGTCGCCAGGATACCAGCGATGATCCAGACCACACCACGTACTAGTGCGATAATGCGCATGAGTTTCCATCCTCTTTCCCAGAACATAAGTATTCATCCAGGAGAACGTTTGCCAGCAGGGTTTCGCAGGGCCGCAGGTTCCTACGAAACCCTGTTGGGAGTGGCTTTCACGTGCAGGTCTTTTAGGGTACGGGCTAGCCACTGTGCCATCTTGACGCGCCTGGTAAGGGTCACCACGGCGGGGTACTTCTATACTCCGTATTACACGGCAGTTGAAACAAAAAATCTGCACGTGTGCAGTGCGTGCCCACTCCGCGCTACGCTATCTGAACGGTTACAAACATTGCTATAGTGGAACGTTTTAACGAGTTACGGCCTCAACGTCCGCCTGAATGCGTGCCACCAGACGACCCAGGCGGGCGGCATAGTGATCCAGGCTCATTTCGTGTTCAATGCGCCGCCGTCCAGCCTGACCCATCCGTGCAGCCTGATCGGGATGGTTTATCAGGTGCATAATCGCCGCTCGTAGTGCATCAGGATCGCCCGGTGGAACGTACATGCCTGTTTCGCCATCGATCACCACGTCGGTCTGACCGGGTGTACGCGAACAGATGACCGCCCGCCCCATCGCCATCGCTTCTAGTATCGCCGTTACGCCCGCCTGATAGTTGACATTCAGCAGCGGCATCACGACAAAGCGACTATCGGCATAGAGCTGGCGCAGTTCATACTGCGAAAAACGCTGTAGCGTTACATTTTCGGGAATGTCCTGTCCTTGCGTGCTGTCCGACTGCCTGGCCCAGGGACTGGCAGCAGCAATGATGACCTGGATGTCCAGTCCACGTACAGCCTGGATCAGGGTGGGATAGTCACGTGACTCCAGGCCGACCGAACAGATCATAGGGCGGGCAGTCAGGTTGGGTGTTACCGTGTCCGGCGCGAAAAAGTCAGCATCAACCATGAAAGGGGTAAAGACCACGCGTGCAGGAGATACTTTCCAGCGGCGTTGAATAAACTGTTGTTGCCAGGTGGCATACACCAGAAAGATATCGATATGGCTTTGCAAGCCGAGCAGGTCAAACAGGAACATCTTTTTGCCCACCGATAGGATGTGGACGATCATCACGTGGCGTGCACGGCGACCAGCGATCATGGCATACTTCAGCAGACCAGCGAGCGGGATACCCACTTGCTCCCCATCAGTAACGATGACGTTATAGTGCTGTCGACGACAATAGCACGCCCATGCCAGCAACAGATTCGGGCCAGCCAGACGCTCCAGTAGCCATCCGAACCAGCCGCTGTTGCGCCGCGCCGCAGCATAGTCCATAATATCAGCATCAAATGCCTGGGCCAGGGCAAAGTAATCGGCGCGTGGCCGTGCGCCCTGAGCAATTTTTTCAGCCGTGTCGGGGGCGATTACCCCGGATACCGTCAACAGCACTGGTGCCATAGCGTACCTTCCTTTCAGTGCGTGCTGTATCCACCTCCTGTTTGAGCAAATCCAGCAAACGCAAAGCATTGAGTTGGGCATCAAATTCACGGGTCACCAGATCCAGCGCCCGTGTGCCCATATCCAGCCGCAGGGTGGGATGTTCGATCAGCCGTCTCAGCGCTGTAACCAGTGCCGATACATCGCCGGTCGGTATCAGCAACCCGGTCGTGCCGTCTTGCACAATTTCGGGAATAGCCGCGATGCGTGTGGATATAGCTGGTAAACCGGTGGCCCCGGCCTCTGAAAGTACCATGGGCAAGCAATCGCCATAGGTTGGTAGACAAAAGATGTCGCTATCATAGTACAGTTGTTTGAGCGGCGCACTGTTGGGCTGCATATCGTTATAGACAAATAGCCCCGGCTCGGCAGGCAACGTATCGCGTGTCACCAGATGCAACTCGACATGCGGTGAACGCACGACACGGAAGGCCTCGAGCAGCAGCAGGCCACCTTTGCGCTCAAGATGGCCGCCCACAAACAAAATTTTCACTGGCCCATCGTGGGTGACACGTGGTGTTGGGCGCCGCCACTCACCGGTGTTCACGCCAGGTGGGATGACAGTTATTTTATCTGTCGGAACTTCATAGTCGTCCACCAAGCTTTGTCTGGCCCACGTACTCCATGTGACCAGTCGTCGTGCAGCTCGAAAGCAGTCACGATTCATGCGCCACTTGGTATGTTCCAACCAGGCCGGGCCACGTCCGTGGCTATACGCCGCGCCTAACGCGTCGTACTGGAGCGGTGTCGCGTCTAACGAGACAACACTGGGAATACGCTTGATCCAGCTGGTGGATAGTACGGCCGGCACCTGGGTATGAAAAAACAGTGCATCCAGTTGCGTCCAGCGCGTCATATCTGCCACCAGTCGCCGGGCGCGCATACCAGCCCGCACTGTCCAATTACTGTTGAAAAGCGGGATATACCTCCCAATCCCCGGTGTTTCCCATGGCACCAGTCCCCAGCAGGCTTGAATATCCGGGTCATACGGCACGTTTGTCCGCAGATTGCTGGCATGGGTGATATGGCCTAGAGCCTGCTCAAGAATGAACCCGATCCGATAGGTCATGCTGGTTTTTTCCTTGATAGTATTGATAGCATGTACTGTAGACAATAGCCACAGGTATGGCGCACAATCTCAGCGTGACGATCACCGTGTTGTGACTCTGCCGCTGACCGATGAACTGGGAAGAGGCACACCAGGTCACATCGGGATTGCTCCTCTACAGTATGTACCATACTGGCGCTAAATGGGTTACACTCCTCCCTGAGCTGGATGAATATTTTGTAATAGGAACTACTATCCGCTTCCTTGTCATACCACTTTATTTCTTGACAAACTTAACTCAAAATGTTACCATTTTGAGCATGAACGGGCAAAACACCACCATACCGATCCAGATGCCACAGCCACTATGATCACTGTGCAGGACACTGCAAGGTAGTGTATACTAAGCCCGAATTTTTTTCTCTAGCGTAGGGAGTACTATGCATACTGAGACACCACCGGATGGAGATACGTTGTCGAAAGTTGAGCAGATCAAAGTCAAAAACGATGGGTTAGGTGGGCTGCTCTTTGAAGAAATTCTAGATGCAACCACCGATCATATCTCAGAGGATGCCTATCAACTGCTGAAGTTTCACGGCAGCTATCAGCAGGATGACCGTGATCTGCGTAAGGAGCGTAAAAAGCAGGGCCTGGATCGTGCCTGGCAATTTATGGTGCGTACCAAAACGCCTGGAGGTCGCTTGACTGCCGAGCAGTATGTACTGGCGGATGAACTGGCGACGCGGTATGCTAATAATACGCTGCGTATTACCACGCGCCAGGCCTTTCAGTTTCATGGTGTTGGAAAGGCAAATCTAAAACCGCTGATTCGGGCGTTGAACGGGCGCTGGATAACGACCTATGGATCCTGCGGTGATGTGGCACGCAACACACTCACATGCCCCGTGGCCGATCTGCTGCCCGGCAACACCTTTGACTATCAGGCACTGGCCCGAAAAGTGAGCGACCGCTTCTTGCCTGAATCGACGGCTTACTATGAACTCTGGCTCGATGGCGAGAAAGTGTTGGCCGATGGGAACGTGGTAAAGGTTGAACGCAATCGCCACGAGTCATTTTATGGCCCGAACTATTTGCCACGCAAGCATAAGATCGGCATTGGTCTACCTCATGACAACTGTATTGACCTCTTTACCCACGATCTGGCGCTGGAGGCAGTGATTGCCAGCGATGGAATACTCGGAGGCTTTAACCTGGTGGCAGGTGGCGGGTTGGGAAGCACCCATGGTAAAGCTGAGACCTTTCCCCGTCTGGGCGATCGCATCGGATTTTTGCCACCAGATAGAGCGCTGGCGGTATTGGAAGCTGCGACGGCTATTTACCGTGACTATGGCGACCGCACGAACCGGCGGCATGCACGCCTGAAGTATGTGCTTGAAGATCGGGGGGTCGCCTGGTTTCAGCAGGAGTTAGGTCGGCGATTGGGTGAGCCGCTGGCACCACCCGCTGCAGTGCCCCGGTACGGCGTTACGGATCATCTGGGCTGGCAGCAGCAGGCCGATGGGCGCTGGCTGGTGGGTATCTGGATCGAGAATGGGCGCATTAAGGATACACCGCACGACCAGAGTAAACGTGGCCTGCGGGCGATCATAGAGGAGTTTCAGCCTGAAATCCGCCTGACAGCGCACCAGAATATCGTCCTGGCGAATATCACAGCGAAGGATAAGCCGCGGGTTGAGTCGTTGCTGGCATACTACCAACTGGCGACGAGTGATGGCCAGGCCACCGGGAGGGGAACACTCAGCCGGTTGCGACGCTATGCAATGGCTTGTCCCGCAATGCCCACCTGTGGGCTGGCCGTGGCTGAGAGCGAACGGTTTTTACCAGACGTTATCAGTGCGCTGGAACAACGCGGCTACGGCAATGATCGGGTCTGGATTCGCATGAGCGGATGCCCAAACGCCTGCTCGCGTCCACCCACCGCCGAGATTGGCATCATCGGGCGTAGCTCTGGTTTGTATAATGTCTATGTCGGTGGCAGCTTTGAAGGTACACGACTTGCACAGCTCTATCGTGAACACGTCCGCGCTGATGTCCTGGTCGATCTCTTGGCAAATGTTCTCGATCGGTGGAAGCGGGAACGGGCCGAGGGTGAATCCTTTGGCGACTGGGCGGCACGCGCGCTCTGTGGAGCGTAGCAGTAGAGATGGTGGAACTTGCAACCTGTTATGGGTGAGAAAGAGGGGCTCTGTCTCTGCCTGGAGTCGCTGCATTTCGGATCGTTGTGGCCGCGAAGCTGTCCCAAATGGGACGAAACAAAGGAGGGGCGGAAGACCGCAGGCACCGCGCCCCCTGTCGCAGGTATTACCTGAACCGTTATGAAATATCATTGCAAATATGTAATAGATAGGAGATAGGAGATAGGAGATAGGAGATAGAGAAAGTGTCTGTTGAAGCACTGCACCATTTCCTATTTCCTCGCTCCTATCCTCTCGTGCTAGCGACTATTTCATAGTGCTCAAATGAGACTTCATCGCGGCCGGGGTTTCGGGGCCTGGCGAGAAGAGAGAAGAGGGAAGAGAGGAGCGAGAAGAGAGAAGAGAAGAGCGAGAACCGTCTATCCTCCCTCCTCTTCCCTCACTCCCCTTCTTTCACTCCTCGCTCCTCTCCTCTCGCTCCTCCCTCGGAAGGGGTGAAGTCACATCGGGCCTTCCTACCCATGGGATGTCTTGTTGGAGGAATAGGGAACAATTCCTGGTGACGTTGTATAGGCGACCGGCATTGCGTATATTGAGTGCGTTGAGGCACGGGCATAAACAACAGACGATGGTCTGTCGTTATGTCCGTTTTATTTTGGGAGGACGAGGTTTTGTATGAGATCACTGATAGCAGCGGATGACATCGCCCAGATCTGGACTGAAGATCATATAGGTGAGCTGAACGAACGATTCAGTGCATGTGCAACCGAGGTACTGCTTGACTGGGCAACTGCTCGATTTGGTCAGGACATCGTGCTAACCTGTAGCTTTGGTGGCCCATCCGGTATGGTTCTCCTTGATATGGTGGCACGCCTGGAACGTGATACGCCGGTCATTTTCCTGGACACGGATTTACTCTTTCCCGAAACCTATACGCTGGCCGAGGCTGCCGCTCAACGGTACGGGGTCACCATCCAACGTCAGCGTCCAGCGCTGACCCTGGATGCGCAGGACAGGATGGAGGGATCACGTCTCTACGAGCGTGATCCGGATCGTTGTTGCGGCATCCGCAAGGTGGCACCGCTGGCTGAGGCATTGCGCCCCTATCAAGCCTGGATCAGCGGCATTCGCCGTGATCAGGCGCAGAGCCGGGCTGCAACGCCACTGATCCAGTGGAATGCACGCTACAATCTGCTCAAAATCAATCCGCTAGCCTTCTGGACTGATCGTGATGTCTGGCATTATATTCATAGCCATGATGTACCCTACAACCCACTGCTGGATCAAGGCTACCCTAGCCTGGGCTGTATGCCCTGTACGCGCCCGGCCAGTCCACAGTCACCTCGTGCAGGCCGTTGGAACGGTTTTGCCAAAACGGAGTGCGGCATTCACGTATGAGCTATGGCTAGTGATTGACCGCCGTGATGGTGAAGAATAGGAGGGCGGAACGAGGTTCGCCCTTCCCATAGTATCATCAACGACAGGCATCGTTTCGCCCTTCTCTGTATAATGTGGCTAAGGTTCCATCACATACGCATACGGTAGTGCCAGTACATAGTCCGTTATTCAGCTGCGAACGGCCCGATCTGCTGCTCAAGGCGGACTAATTCGGCATAGAAGCCCGCAAAATTCTCGACACCACTGAGCATCGCTACCTTCTGCTGATCACGTGCATCCGGATCCAGGAGTGCCCGATACGTCTGTAATCCCTGATCCATCGCCGCCAGAAATGCTTGATGCACCGCCTGACAGACTGGTGGTACCGATAATTGCTGTGCCGTGTCGCGAATAGCCTCTAGCCGCGTCGCAAGGGGCAATACCGGTGGTGGCTGATTTTCCTCACCCGTAGCTTCTGCTTTGAATGCATGCGATGCATGCTGGCTTTCAGTATGCCACAGCTTTAACAGTGCCGTCGCTGCGCCTAGATAGGCGACAATCATCGGATCAGTCGGTTGATCCGGTTGATCGGATCGAGCCATCGACACCATACGGTTTCCTTCTATCGCAATTCTCCTGCGCGCTCAGTCATTCCCTCCTCCGTCATAGCACGGAGTGCATGCTGGCTACGCTTATCGTTGAGTGCTTCCATAAAGGCACGCGGACGGGCCGGGCTAATGATCAGAGAGGTTGTCCTCTGCCGTGCCACGGCCACCAGTCGCTCACGGTTGGTAGCGAGAAAGAACGCCTCGCCGTAGGGATCGAGACGGAATGGCCCTTGGTAGCCAAACACGCCTGGATTGAAGGCAAAGCGTAGTCCGGCACGAGGCATACCGGCCAGCGCTGGTGCCAAAGAAACCCCCGTGATTCGCGTAAAAGGGATGTCAAGCGTGCGCCACCAGCGCCGCTGAATGCGCAGTCGATCATCTTCAACGATATATGCGAGTGGTTGTGCCGCATAGGCCAGCAGTAGAAACAGAGCGATAGACACCGCCACAGCAGTCGGAATCAATAGTCCACCCCACCGCAGATTACTCAAATAGGCAAACAGGAGCGGCAGCGTGAGCAACCCGCCCAGATAAGCGATGCCAATCGTAATCCGTTCCGCATAACTATCGAGTGGGGCAATCTCAAATTTCATACCTTCAGCAACCAGGAAAAAAGGTTTGTTCGAGCGATCGTGCCTGTCCGGTCATAGTACGTCTTTGACGTTAAACCAGCATTTCCATTATAATCTATATTTAGGAGAGGGTGGTATGGGTAGACCAATTTTATCCTACCGGCAAAACCGGTAACGCATGCGGTCACATCAAATGAAGCAGGAATTTCAAACGTGAACGAAGTGTACGTTTGAGTACATTTGAACACATAGAAAGTAGCAGAACACGGTGTCAATCTTTAATCCACTGCCGGTTGAGCCAGCTTTTTTTAGCTGGCGTGGGCACCAGATCGCCAGCTATAGTGCTGGTGCCGGGCCAAAGGTATTGCTTCTTCACAGTATCAACGCTGCGGCATCAGCTTTTGAGATGCGCAAACCTTTTGTGCAACTTCAGGATACCTTTCATACACACGCCATTGATCTGCTGGGGTATGGACGATCCGATCGCCCCGCTCGCACCTACGTTGCCGGTGACTATGTTGATCTGATTGCGCACACCCTGCAACAGATGGGATCCGGCACAACACTCATTGCCAGTTCACTCAGTGCCGCGTATGCGGTGCGGGCCACGCGCCAGAATTCCGAACTGGTACAGGCGCTGGTGCTGGTTTGTCCGGCAGGGATCGAGCAACTGGCTCAACCCCCTGGTGCAGCGAACTGGATTGCCTATCGCAGTGTCCGTGGTGCCCCTGGTCGATTGATCTTTGGCGCACTGACGACGCGCCGTGCTGTACGCTTTTTCCTTGAACGGGAGGGCTATGCCCGGCGCAGTAGTGTTACCCCAGACACGCTGGAGGGGTTTTATCAGGCCACGCAGCACCCTGGTGCTAGATATGCGCCTCTGTGCTTTGTGACCGGATTACTCAACTGCAATATTGTCGATGACTTTGCCGCCCTGACTCAACCTATCCTCATCGTGTGGGGTCGTCAGGCAACGACGACCCCAGTGCGCCAGGCCGATGCGTTCCTGGCGCGTAACTCTCAGGCGAAGCTATGTGTAGTCGATAACGCATCGTTGCTGGTTCAGGACGAACAACCCGAGATGTTCAATGGATTGGTACGTGAGTTTCTGACGGTGCCGGCCCTTGAGTCAACGTAGTTCGCGCAGCTCAATCGGGTCTTCACGTGGTTCACAGACGCCACAAAAGAGCGCTCTGGCAGTGACAATGGCTTTGTGGATGTTCTTCTGGTCACGATAGAGCGCCACAATATGTGGCATTTCCTGTGCATGATCCCGACATACAGCACGCCCACAAAAAATACATGTACCATGCGCCGGACGTTCACAGTGCCAGCAGTTCATACTATTCCTCTTATAATCACATTCGTAGCGGTTCTGGTACCAGGCAGTCAATCAGACCACCAATCGTTCCACGCCGGTGCCGACGCAGAACGTCGGCACCAGAGCATTTGCAACAACTAGGACGATGCGAATCTTTCCAGTGGTATGAACGCAATCTCTCTGAATCGGTACCAGTTCCTGACACTCCCACCATTACCTAACGTCGGATCAATGGGAGATACACAAAACTCCCTCTTTTAAAGCGTACCTGGGCCGTATCCAGCGATGTATCAAGATTGGCTGCGCTAGAATTGACGACAACCACTTTGTTGGTGACAATTTCGTCCTCTTCACCATCAACCGCGCGTACACGAAACCGTAGCAATCGCACACCCGGAACCCGTTGTTGATCTTCATTGGTTTCGGCCTTTGGTACACGCAAATCGTTCCAGGTTAACCGATTACCATCCTGGGTCGGTCTGGCGGTATCACCTATTGGTGCCACAAAGGTCAGATTGGGTGGTAACTGATCTTCAAGAGATACCCGTAGCTCAGACGATTCCGTATTGACAATCGAGATCTGATACGCAAACTCCTCGCCGACTGAGACTTGCTCCCGGTCAGCCATCTTCGCCAGCGCCGGTTGGGGCGGACACATGCGGATGATTGGATCCAGTACGCCGTCTTTGAGCGGGATGGCACCATTCGGGCTGGTAGTGGTTACTTTTGTTGGCAGATCATGCCAGACCTGCCCGACTTCCAGTTCACCTTCTAACACTACCAGCGCCGAAGTTTCGTTAGTTCCTTTAGCCGGAACCGTGAGATTTTGCCAGACCACCAGCGTGTCACCATTCTCGGCCTGGCGTATTGTTGGTGCAGGTGTAGTTCCCATTGGACGTACAAACTTCAGACCAAGCGGCAACGTGACGGACACGGTCGTGCTTTCATAGCTGATGTCATTGGTGTTAATCAGTGAGAGTTGGTAGATTGGTCGATCACCAGGGGTGGCACATGTATCAGCATTGAGCAACCGTGGTTCAGCGGTATGCAGCGGTTCGACGTTGACATCAACATAGGCAAAGCTAATTTGCTCCCCCCTGAAGTTACTACAAATACCGTTGCCAGCGCCACCTGCTGGTATGGCTTCAAGCAAATCAGGCGCAGTTGCCATTATCCAGTTACGGTTATAACGCTCAAGGTCATTCGAGTCACATGCCTGCACTGCCTGCACAGGTTTGCGCAAACTCAAGACCGTATTGCCCGTGCGTGCCACAAAGGTAATCTTTGCTGTACGGTTGGCCTGGATCGAAGGGATGACCCAGGTCAACTGGATGCGCTCATCCTCCAGTTTCTCTTGCTGAGGAGGATTTGTTACATCACCGGCACCGGTCATGCTCACAAAGGTAAAACCCGGTGGCAAAATATCGATCACCGTCACGTTGTTAATCGCATCGGCGCGATTGTTATTCTTAACCTCCAGCGTATAGGTGATCCGATCTTGCAAGCTGGCACGTTGGCGATCAACCTTCTTCGAGTATTCGATACGATTCGTGCCACAGTTGAGTTGCACGACGCCGATCGCAGGGGGAATCTGGCGCACAACATAGGTGTCGCGCCCACTCTTAAACTGAAACATTAGTTCGTTTACATATTTCGCCGTCTTACATTCATCAGGTAATCGGGTGACAATCACTGCCTCCAGGCTGCCACCAGGTGGTACACGGCGCAACGGCCACTCGAGGATATTGCCATCCTGCCGGGTTGGCTGCGCGTAGCCACTTTCCTGACGGACATAGACGAATTTATCCAACGGATCGTACAGCCCCATTTCATGAGTTTCTGACGACTGATTGGTAAGTTTGAGCTTGAACGTGATGGTATCTCCCTGAATTCTGGTCTGGGGCTTGTCAGGTATCTTCTCCAGGTTGATTTCTGGATTTATCCTGACACAAACACTGCTGCTGGTGACACTAATACGCTCTTCACCACTCCGTAGTTCGACCTTGTTGCAGTAATCGACAAATTCGAATCCATCGACGCGTAGTTCGTAACGCAGGGTAAGTTTCTCACCGCGGGGAACCGTAATGTTGTTCCAGATAATAACGCCACCATTCTTATTATCATCAACCGAGTCCGGTTCACGATTGATCCCATCCAGGGTGGCGCTGCCTCTGACGTAACTGAACTTAGCGGGTAATGTTCGGTGTGAAGGCAGATTGTCAATTACAGTGACATTATCGGCATCGGCTGACCCTGTGTTCTCGATCTCGATAAGATAGGCATAATTCTGGCCTTTTTTCACGTATGACTCGCCACTCTCAGAGAATTTCCCAACGCTAAGGCGCGGTACGAGATTCACGCGCCCACCGGTCGTTTTAACACATGCCAGTGGTACAGCGGAAGTACCAGAAACCAGTTGTCCTACACCAGTACCTCGAGCGATGGTTCGACTATAACCCCCGATCACCCGAAGAGAGAATGATGCCTCAGTTGGAGCGGTGATCGTTCCAGGCGGAATATCCAGGTTCCAGCGGATCTCGCCGCCAGGTTGAGCCGCTGAAGATGGTGCCTGGGCCGGGCTGGGCGTGGCTGAATTAGGGACATAGAACGCATTTGACTGGATCGTATAGATCAGTTGCGATCCAGTGATCGGTTTATCGTAAAAGTTCTGTACAACAATTGTTAACATGGCTTCGTTGCCATAAACCGTAGAACGTGGTTCCGCAGTTATCGACTTGATCTCGAGCGGATTGGCAACCACAATGTCAGCACGTTTACCCTTGACGTCATAGCGCTCGTTCGCATTCCTGAATGGCATTTGATCACTGGTAACGCTGTAGTTCTGGTTGCGAATGAACCCACAACCGTCGTTCACGTTGAGTTTTCTGAACCGTACGCGAAACTGCTGCGCACTATTCGGTTGTAGTGGCCCGGCAATGCGCCATGTCAATGTTCCTTTCTGCGTATCCAGTTCGGGATTCCCGTCGCCATCGGCTGGTACATATGCACTCCCAGCCGGCAGGGTATCAACCAGAACGATGTTGGTGGCTGCACGTGCATCGGCTCGAACCTGTCCATCGATCACATCTCCCGGCCCATTGGCATTGCCCACGGTGATGATAAAATCACCGGTATCAAGCGGGTAGATCCTTTCTGGTGTCTCGGGTGCCCGTTCCTTTACCAGATAGAAGATCGGGCCAACAACCAGCGCATTCGCCGTATTTTCGCTAATAATCTGGTTGTTGATCACCAGTTGCCCTGATCCCGCCGGGCGCACAGGCTCTTTGCCTGACTCGGAGTAGGCTTCAGGCATTGTACGTAGACGTACTGAGAAACGCCCGCTCTGACCTGGTGCCAGATCGCCAATACGGTACTCGTAGTTTCGGATCTTCTCGACTGTTGAACCACTACTGGATATGATATTGCATTCATTGTCACAGTATTGCCAATTGCCACGCCTGGCGATTGGATCGAAGCGCGACCAGGTGGCACGTACAACCACACCAGATGCTACCTGTGATCCAGTGTTGGTATACACATACGTGTAGGTAATCTGGCCATTTTCTGTACCTAGATTTTCACTGCGAATCTGATCGGGTGTCACCAGTACACTGAGTTGCACAACACCCTGGCGATTACGAGTTATCGGGAAATCGTCGATGAAGCCAGGTTCGCTGCCGTCTCCGGTTGTGTCGGTCAAACCAGAATCGGTCTCCTGGTCGGTAGGAGTTGCAGGTATGATCGGTGTTCTTTCGTCGGGGGTGGGAACGACCAGCGTGACGCCGTTTTCATCAGGGAAGGCGTCCGGGTCAACAACTTCGAACTCTGGCGTTGGTGTAGGATCTTGAGCGGTCGTGGTAAACGGCACCAGTGCCATCAACATAAACAACATGGTCAACAGGGTAATCTGACGATACCAATGACCAGCCTGACCAGAGCATGCTTTCACAATACAATCTCCTTAATTACGCTGTGATTGATGCAAGATCTTCACCCAGTTTATGCCATGCATCATCAGCCTGGTGGGTAATGTGTATCTCGGAGTGATGTTCATGTTGCCACACGATGCGCAGCAGTTTGCTGTGAACCAGGAATATTCGCTCCTTGATTACAACCTGTGCTGACGGTTTGATCATCAGGCTCGATGACGTGATCGTATACGATCCTGGGTGACCATCGTCACAACATTATAACCCGATTACGTATCCCATACTGACTATAGCATCTCGTCATACATATGTGAATAGGAGAAAAGGACTAAATTTACTCCTTTTCAACCTCGATTGTCCCGACGATCAGCGGTGGGCTATCTGCCACCTGGCTGCGTTCATCGGTAGCATAGGCTTCGCTATGACCCGAATGATACCAGGCCACCTTCCAGGTATAACGACCGGGATCTATATCAGGAGGAATCTGCACATCAAATGTCTCGCGTATGATATGATCCGATGCCCATTCCATAGTCGGGAGTAATACATAGGTTGGTAGGTGAACCATACGGGTGTGGTCAATACCGTCAAGCCAGCTCACCGCAACATAGCGTTCGTTTAGCGGTTCGCTACGAGTGCGTTGCCATTCAAAGGTCACCCGCCAGCGGCGCCTGCCGAGCGGCTCGATCTCTGTACCAACGAGCGCGATCGGGCCAGCAACGTCGGTGGAGAGGGCTGGCTTATGCGCATCGAGAACGTCCACCTGTTGCAGCAGGGCCGCCGCTGGTGGAGCATTGCGCTGAAACAATAGTAATCCATCGCGCATCGTAACCAGTGCAAAATCGGGATCGTCTAACACCTGCACAATCTCGCGTATCTCATAGGTGATTCCGCCCGCAACCCGGTTGTCAGTCACCCGACGATAATCAAACAATGCATCGGCCAGCACATAGTCAACCTGGGGCAGAATCGCGGGAAACCGCCATCCACCGGGATCATCGGGATAGCGTACCACGTACAGTGTTTCACGATTGACCAGATGAGAAGCCAGAAAGACAGAGGTAGCGATGGCCGCGTCTGGTGGTATGACTTCTCTCAGAAACCGATCTTTCATCCGATCGCGGTCTGTGCGACCATAGCCCGAACTATCCAGTCCATATCCAGGCACCTTCATCCAGAATAAGGGATTGAGCGGGGTATCGACAAAGGCGATGTTGAAGATAATAACGATCCCCAGGTTTAAGCCCAGGTCGCCCTGCCAGCTACGGCCCTTTTTGCGCTGAACAGGTGCTGCGCTGGAACGCTCGGACATACGCGTGACGCCCGCAATAGCCGCCATAAGAATGAACGGCACGACGATCGCATAGTGATGATAGCGAAAATCGTAGACACCACCTGGCCCGGTTGAGAGGAGTACGGCCGCGGCGACGGGCATACCAGGTAACAACCAATACCAACCGCGCCAGCTTACCAGCAGCACAGGCGCAAAGACGATAAGCGCATTGATCAGGCGTTGATCCCATGTGGCCGCGATCTCTTGTAAACGACCAAAATAGAACGTGATATAGTTTAGCCCGCGATGCACGTCTGAGGTTGCGGCTGTTGTGAACAGGGGGCGGATGACCAGAAAAGCCACGGCCCCATATACCATGGCGCTGATGCTGGTGATCCATCCGATGCCGCGTTCACCATAGAGCCACCAGATGAGCAGACCGAGTACAGCGACAGGTAATGCGACATAGAACTTACAACTCAGGGCCAGGATCGTAAACAGCCCATAGCTGCGCCAGGCACGCCGATCCAGCGCATCGAGCGCAAACAGCAGCAGTGGCATCGCCAGCGTGTCGCCATGCAGATCAAAGAGGACACTGGTCTGCGCCGTGGGATAGAGCAGGTAGATCAATGCGAGGCAGCGGGCGGCAAACACGCTGTGCGTATGGCGCAAGGTCATCCAATAGACGGGTAGTGCGCCCAGCACAAACAGCACCGCCTGGATAATCAGCAACAGCCGTGGATCGGGCCAGAGCATATAGGGCACGGCCAGCAAAAAATAGAACCACTCCACGTGAAAGGCCAGCCGACTGGTCGGGCCAGAAGCAGCCGTGTACACCAGCGGTTGTCCCCATTGTACACTGGCTATCGCCTGAGCCATATTGCCCAGATCGAGCATTCCCGCATTGTAGCCCTGGTAGCGGGCGATACTGAGCCAGGTGAGCATTGTACCGACGCCGAGGATGGCCCCCCACAGCATGCGATCAACACGGCGCTGCATCTGCACTGTATGATGGGCAACGGCCTTAGATGATGGTTGAGCTTTCGCTGTCATTGATAGTCACTCACGTTGTTGTCACAAAACGTCCATAGATCCATGCCACCAGTACGGCGAATAGTTCACCGAAGGTCATAACGAGACGAAACACCAGACTGCCCACAATCGCAACCGGGAGCGGATAGAGTTGGGCCAGCAGGGCCACCAGGAGTGCTTCACGTACACCAAGGCCGCTGGGCGTTATAAAACTGAGGTAGCCAATGACCCACGCCAGAGCAGCTGCGCCGATCAACAGTGGCAGGTGCGCGGGAGTGATCGGTGTGAGGCCCCACACAACGGTCACTAGCGCCAGACTCAATCCAAGTGTTGCGCAAGTATAGATGAACAGCAGAAATAACAAATCACGAAAGGTATAATGCCAGATCAGTTCGGGCCGGTTGAACCGTTGTGCGACCCACTGCAAAACGGTACCAAAAATGCGCGGATGCAGCAAAGTTAGACCGATAGGTAAGAGAAGCAACAGCCACGTTTGTACACCGCGGAGGCTTACTGCAGTTTCCCAGAAGGGCAGGGTCACCCCAAACAGAACAAGTGCACCAAGTAATGCCAGCACCTGTTCTATACTGGCACTTGTTAGAACGTGGGTCGCTGATACTTGAAATCGTCCAGCCAGTGCTATGCGGCTTAAAATATGCCAGACATTACCAGGGACATACCGTGTAATCATCGACAGCAGCCAGATCCGTGCAGCCACCATCAGCGACATCTCTCCAGTGTAACCACCAATATGGTGGAGCAAGAATGCCCAGCAGATAGCCATTCCGCCAGAATAGACTGTTCCCCACCCGATACTGACGCTAAAAGCCAGGAGGGAAATATTCCAGGGATAATTTTGTAATGTGCGTAACTGGCTGTGGAGAAAAAGCCCCCATGCTATAAATACCACGAGACCTAGTGATAGGCTCACATACCGGGAATGAGCTATGTGCCGGAGAGAAGCACGAGTCTTCATTACACACTTTACCGAATTTCCAACGTATCTTGTTGCATGGGTATTTGCTGATCCAGAAGTCGGCGCACAACATATTCATCGCCAGAACGGTAATCGTTATGGCGCAGCATCTCACCAATTAAGCCGGTGGAAATAAATTGCAAGCCGGTAATCAAGAGCAAGACGCCCAGTGTGAGTAGCGGTCGATCACCAATCGGGCGTTGGCCCTGGAACCACAGAACTGTCAGATAGACACCAATCAGCAACCCGATCGTCGTGAATACGGTGCCAATCATGCCAAAGAGGCGCAGGGGGCGGCGCAGATAGGTCGTTAAAAACAGCACCTGAATAAAGTCTAGATAGCCCCACAGCAGGCGTTTCGTGCCAAACTTACTCTTGCCAAAGCGCCGCCGCTGATGCGGGATCGGCACCTCGGTCACACGAAACCCGCGCTGATGTGCCAGCACTGGAATAAAGCGGTGCTGTTCGCCATACAGGTGCAGATCACTGACCACTTCATGGGCATATGCTTTGAAGCCACAGTTAAAGTCGTGCAGCCTGACTCCGGTCAGGGTTGAAACGACTCGGTTAAACACCCGCGAGGGCAGGGTCTTGGAGAGCGGATCGTGGCGCTGCTTGCGCCAGGCTGAAACCAGGTCATAGCCCGCATCCAGTCGTTCCAGCAACTGAAACATATCGCCCGGATCTTCCTGCATATCGGCATCAATCGTGATCAGTCGCGCGCCACGAGCCAGCTTAAAGCCTGCATGCAAGGCGGCTGTTTTGCCAAAGTTGCGCCGAAACTGCACGACCCGCACCCGCGCATCCTGGCGATGCAACGCAGCACAGGCACGGAAACTCGCATCGTTGCTGCCATCGTCAATCAAGATAATCTCGTAACTCTGGGCATACGGTTGTGGCCCTGTTGTCAGCACCGTCGTGAGGCGCTCGTAGAGCGGTTGGATATTTTCGGCTTCATTGTAAATCGGCACAATCACCGAAAGCGCCAGGGGCGTGGCTACACGCTGCTTCGAATCGAGATAATCATAATCATTGCTCATTTCCTGCTGTACTATCTGGTCAATCATAGATAGCCTCGTTTCGTCAGGTTACAGGTTGTATTGGTGCATCGAATGGCTGCTCCCAAACAGACCACTGCGCATAGGAGATAGGAAAGTAACAGAGGACAGCGAAAGAAGGAACGAGCGGTTCTCGCCAATGGTTCCCTATTTCCTCTTTTCTGCCAGCTATTTTCTCACTCCTTGTTGATGATTCAGTTCTTCGCGTACCACATAAATCGGCTTCTGCTGTGTTTCATAGTATGTGCGCACCACCAGTTCGCCAATTAACCCTATGCTCATAAACTGTACACCCAGAATGAGAAGCAGCGTACCGAGCAGCAGCAGGGGCCGATCCGCCAGGCTCTCGCCCGTGATAAATTTAAGTAGCACCAGATAGGTGTTAATCACGATGCCCAGCAGCATAGACAGCAACCCGAACAACCCGAAGATTTGCATCGGGCGTGTCGCATAGCTCAACAAAAAGCGCACAGTCAATAGATCAAGGAGGACGCGGATGGTGCGACTGATCCCATATTTTGATGTTCCATACTGGCGAGGCGCATGCCGTACGGGTAGTTCTGTTACTGCTACCCCCTGCCAACTGGCAATGGCCGGAATGAAGCGGTGTAGCTCGCCATATAGCTGAATATTGCGCAACACGTCGGCGCGGTACGCCTTTAGAGAGCAACCATAGTCACGTAGGTGAACCCCCGTGACGACCGAGATCAGGCGGTTGGCAATCTGGGAGGGCAGGCGGCGGGTCCAGAACGGATCCTGGCGTTGCTCGCGCCAGCCGCTGACCACGTCGTAGCCTTCATCCAGTTTCTTGAGCAAACGGCCAATATCAGCCGGGTCGTTTTGCAGATCGGCATCAATCGTGATCACCACATCACCGCGCACGCGTTCAAAGCCAGCGGCAAAGGCGGGTGTCTGGCCAAAATTACGCCGAAAGCGGATCACGCGTAAGCGAGAATCAACCAGCGCCAGGTCACGCAACAGGCTAAAGCTGCGATCTTTGCTACCGTCGTCAACTGCAATAATTTCATAGCTATGTCCGAGTTGTTCGAGTTCAGTTGTCAGTCGCGTATACAGTGTTGCGATGCTTTCCTCTTCGTTGTAAATCGGGACAACAATCGAGAGGTAGGGCGCAGTATCAACGCCATTACCCATTGACCGGATGCTGGTGGTGTTGTACATCAGGTTGTGCGGGACAGGGTGTTCCATAGGTACTCCTTGCCGGTTATGGAACAACCGGCACTATGTATGACCGCTCGTTTGTCTCCTATTGTAACCGAAATACATACCTGGCATTTGTCAACAGGTGCTGGCCAGCCGGAGTGAGAAATAGCTGGCAGAAAATAGGAATAGGGAACCATTGGCGAGGACTGCTCATTCCTTCTTTCTCTTTTATCTCCTACTTTCCTCTCTCCTATTTCCTAAAGCTGATACTTATGTGCCATTATACAAAGCTTTCATACCGGTTGCTATAGCCCTATTGTCCTGGTATGGTTGAGACACAAGGGGGATGCTGGTTGTAAAATGTAACATAATAGTAAGCCTGTTCAACCCCAGGCACCAGCCGTTCCCAGCGAAACGCATCCACGGCGGTGCGTGCGGCAGCTCCCAGACGCACCCGCAGATCCGCATGCGCTAAGAGCAAAAGAGCAGCACGGGCCAGCGCAGCCGGGTCGGCTGGTGGGACAAGCAGGCCGCTGTGGTGATGTTTGATGTATTCGCCCACCTGACCCACCTGTCCGGCCACTATTGGCAACCCGGCGGCCATCAGTTCAAGCAGTTTGACCGAACAACGAGCGCGGTTGATCAGGGTATCGTTTAGTGGTACGAGGGCAATGTCTGCGGTGGCAAGGAAGGCAGGAATTGCGGCCGGCTCGATCCAGCCGCGATAGTCTATGGCGCTGGCAATACCAGCGCGGGCAGCGAGTCGCAGCATGTCATGTTCCTCACCGCGTTCGCCGCGCCCGATCACAAGCAGACGGGTGGTGGGATAGTGGATGATGATCGCAGCCAGGGCAATTATCAGATCGGATACGTTAAACTCCCAGAAGCGCGTATAGAGCAGCAGAGTTGGCCCCGAATGTTCTCGTCTGACCGTAGATGTCGGTAGTGATGCGGCACGAATGCCGTTGGGCAGATAGAACACCCGCTCCGGGGGCACGCCCGCACCCCAGACCTGTGTCTCCAGCGTGCGACTGGCAACGGTGACGGCCTGGGCACGGCGCAGCAGATCGTACTCTTGCCAGGCAAAGAGTTCTTTCGCCAGGCGTGGATAGGGTAATAGATCATTCCACCCCCCCCGGCCTTCCCAGTCGTCGGTATCCACCACCAGCGGTAATCTCGGATGCGTGAAGCGAGCCAGCAGTGCCGCCAGACCGCTGTAGCCTTTGGGTTTGAAGAGGTGCAACACATCGGGGCGTACCGCCAGCGCCTGCTGTAACAGGGCAATGATCCACTGCAACCCTCCTGGCACTCCGGGTGACGTCGGGAGGTCAAGATGGGTAACTGGCACGCCTGCATAGATCGTGTGCTGACCGGCGTCCTGTGGATTATGCACGGGCGGAGCACTGATCGTCACCGTATGGCCGCGTTCCACCAATGCCTGCGCCAGCGGCAGCATGCGAGCAGACAGCGTGCCTTTCGGGCGGATACCAAAAGGGGCCAGCATCGCGATTCGCAACGGCTGATGTTGCATACTATGAATGCTCAAGCGGCACCTGATACACCGGGTTAACGTCGGAGACAGGGTTGGGCCGGTTCGGAAACAGGGTTGGGTGGGTCACATTTCAACGTGACCTGATGCGCCTTCATGTGGGAAAGTTGCGAGGTTGGTATGTTCCAACCCTCCCACGTTCCAACGTCCTAACGCGAAGACCTGTTCTGCTTGATCACGGCGAGCATCTCTGGCACACTTGTTACCTTGACTCGAGGGCGTCCCTGCTCGGAACCACACGTGATCTCATATGTATCGAGAACCTTCCAATCATCGTAGGTAACGTAGTCGATGCCCCGTTCACGCAGCAGTTGTTCCACCCGATTCAGATCGCGGTTGGCATCGGCTATTGGAGTCAGCGTTGGCAGATCTTCAAGCATAGCCGCCACCGTTGCCACCGCATCGGGCTTGTTGGTGCCAATGACACCCGAAGGACCGCGCTTGGCCCATCCTACGACATACTCGCCACCGACTGGCTCACCATCCACCGCATTGGTCACACGCCCGGCCACATTGGCAATCGTATACGTGTAGTCATCGAACGGCACGCCTTTGAGCGGTACACTGCGATAGCCAACAGAACGGAGCACCATGCCAGCCGGGATCGTCTCGAACTCGCCTGTCCCTTGAGCACGCACACTTCCATTTTCCTGGAGTACCAGGCGATTCCGCTCAACGCGCACAGCGACAACGCGACCTTGTTCACCAATGATCTCTACGGGTGAAGTCAGAAAGCGCATATGAATCGTACGTGGCGCTGACTGGTGGCCGCGGGCAGCATAGCTGCGCAAAATTTCAATATTTCTGGTGGCAACTTTGTTATCAGCCAGGGTTGCGGCGCTATGTTCATCCAGTTCAAGGTCGGCAGGGTCAACGATTACGGCGACGCCTGCAAGCTCGCCAAGCTCCTTGATTTCGGCATTCGTGAAAGCCGCCTGGGCTGGGCCCCGCCGTCCTAGCACCACAACTTCACGCACGTTGCTGGTTCGTAGCCTGGCAAGTGCGGTATCGGCAATATCGGTTTTGGCCAACGCATCGGGATCAGAAACAAGAATGCGGGTAACATCCATTGCCACATTCCCATTGCCCACCACAATCACCCGTTCATGCGAGAGATCAAACTCAAAATCACGATAATCAGGATGTCCATTGTACCAACCGACGAAGGCTGTGGCCGGGTAACTACCAAGAAGATCCTCGCCTGAAATACCCATTTTGCGATCACTCTGGGCACCGACGGCATAGATAATCTGATCGTAGAGTTGTTTGACGTCTTCGTGTTGAATATCCGTACCAAAGGTGACATTGCCAAAATAGCGTACATGCGGGTGGGAGGCAATCCGGTCATAGATGCGAGTTACAGACTTGATCGACTGGTGATCGGGCGCAACTCCATCACGTACCAGGCCGAACGGTGTGGGAAAGCGATTAAATATATCAATATAACAAACGAGATCCGGTTGCTTTAGCAGCGACTCAGCCGCATAAAATGCCGCTGGCCCGGCACCAATAATCGCAACGCGCAGAGGGCGCGTTTCCGTTCCCAAACTCTGGCTCACGGTTCCCTCTCCCTTTCACGTTCTCTATCCTGCTGGTGGCGAAATACCTGGAATCTGAATGAACAAAGAACCATATAGGCAGTGGGGATGTGAAGCCGCCAGAACCATATGGGTTGCTGTAGTTTATCCCCACACCGGGTTATCATGCCCTACGCCGGGCCAATGCGTGTACCTCTTTTTAGAAACTGTCTGAAAAGGGAGTGAGTGAGGAGCTTTGCCTCATATTCTTCTTCGCCCACCGTACAGTGGCAGGCACAAACAGGGTTTTTGGCGGGCGCAGCTCGCCAGACCACCCCTTTTTAGACAGGCTCTTAGATGGAGATACTGTAGCATGGTGTGTGCGGACTGTCAAACGATTGTAATACAACATATTTGACGCTGTGTGGTGTCGTGCATATACTGTTAACAGTCTGGGTGAACAAGACTTGTGCAGTTGCGTCCATCCAACGCCTTTTTTACCAGAGGTTACCCTGGCGCAGCCGATTTCGCGTTCATATTTCTTCCGTTGCAAGCAGAAATGTGGATGCAAACACAGAACAAGCCAGCCCTATGTGAAGTTGCCAAAGGCCAGAACTATTTTTGTAACCGTTCCCGTGATCTGCAGGAATATTGCCTTTTTTGGTGTTTCTTTTTCGGCTCATTGTGGCGTCAAAATTGCCCCAATAGGTCGAAAAGAGGGGTTCGTGGAGGCCGCAGCCATTGCGAATCCCGTGAGCTAATGTTCCCTGGAACGGGTATTTGTTCGATTCACCGTATAAGTCCTGTGATGTGCGTTATCCTCTGTACGTGTACCTTTCACTCAATAATCATGTGCAACCTGGCAGACCAACAATCCTTGCTCTATTACTCCAACGAGACATCTCCTGGATTCTCCCGGCCCACCAGCGGGGGGAGAGGTGGATGCTCCTCGCTTCTCGCCAGGCCTCCACACCCCGGCCGAGATGGAATCGCGTTGGAGTACGCACGAGCTTATGACCGGTCAGTCTAGTTTACCCGTGCAGTCGGGTCAGGTGGTACCAGGAAGCCTGGATAAACGCAAGCGGTGTTGACGGCCAATGAATCAATCCGGCAGGCCAGCGTTCCTGGATAGAGCCGACTGACCAGTCTGGGTCTGAATTGATACGACAACGGCCTGGCTATGCGCCATACTAAAACAAGGAGGAATTACAACCAATGATAGAACAATCATCCTCAGCCGATAGCCACCCGTCAACCACGAGCACGATCTGTGCAGAGCCGGTCAGGGGGATTGGTGTCCAGCCGACGTTGCTGCTGCTGCTGGCAAGTACGCTGGTGCTGGGAATATTGGGGCAGTACAGCTTGCAGCAGAAATTTGCGGCAACCCGTGAGTTTCCCTGGGAAGGTTTATTGATCTATGTGCTGGCGGTCGTCTTATTTACTGCCGCCAATGTGCTGGCTGATCGTCGATTTGATCTGGTAATTCAACGCGATCAGCCGCCTCCATCCGATCAAACGACGGTATTGCCAGGACGCAAACCCTGGCGGATTATGGCCGTGGTGTTGAGCCTGATATTGACTGCGGTTGCACTCTTCTTGCTGGGACAGGATCCGCCGCTGCCGGACTATAACTGGGTGGTATGGCCCTGGTTGGCGGCGATGCTCTTATATCTAGCAGCCGTCGCTCTACCACGTGGCACAATATTGCCCGCAAGCCAGCCGGCCTGGTGGCATGATCGCGGGGTGGTGTGGACACTGGTAGCTATTCTGGTGGTTGCGTTTGTGTTGCGGATCTGGCGAGTGGGTGAGATTCCGCCCACTCTTGGTGGTGATGAAGGGTCACAGGGCCTGGAAGCAATACGCGTGATTGAGGGCGATATACGGAACCCCTTTACCACTGGCTGGCTGGGTGTGCCAACCATGAGCTTCTATTTTAATGCACTGTCGATCTTACCCCTGGGCAATACCATGTTCGCGCTCCGGTTACCGTGGGTGCTGGTGGGTACGGCCACGGTGTTCACGATGTTCCTGCTTATAACGCGTCTGGGCGGGGTTACGTCAGGGTTGATGACCGCAGCGTTCCTGGCGATGTATGATTATCATATTCACTATTCGCGCCTTGGTTCCAATCAGGTTGCAGATGCACTGTTTGTGTCGCTGGCGCTGCTGTTTTTTTATCGCGGGTTTGATCGCCATAGCCCTCTTGACTGGGCCTTATCAGGCGTGATCATTGGGATCGGGCAGTATTTTTATGCTGGCGCACGCTTTACGGCAATTGTCATTATGGCGTTGATCATCTTTTTTACGTTGCGTGACCGGGTGCGCTTCTGGCGGGCGCATGGGGCCGGGGTACTCATCCTGGCGGGGGCAGCACTGATCGTGTCTGCGCCGATGATCCAGTATGCGTTCCGCTTTCCTGATGATTATAATGCCCGTATCAATATGGTGGGTATTATTCAGAGTGGCTGGTTGGAACGGGAACAGAGTGTACGTCATCAAGGTCCGCTCCCAATTCTGTTTGACCAGTTTCAACGCGCTGCTCTGGCATTCCATTACTATCCCGATCGCACGTTCTGGTATGGCTCGCCACGTCCGTTGTTTGGTGCTGGTGCAGCGGTTTTGTTTACCCTGGGTTTTGGTTACAGTGTGTTGCAGCTTCATAACCGACGCCTCTTTCCACTGGTCGCCTGGTGGGGTGGAGCGATGATAATGGGGGGGATGTTAACGGAGAGTCCCCCCTCAAGCCAGCGCCTGATCACCATGGCAGCACCGGCAGTCTTTTTTGTAGTCTATGCCGTGCTGAACATCGGGCATATTTTCTTACAGGGAGCCGCCAGGCCCAGGTGGGCACCCCTGATGAAGCCCTATCTGGCAGTAGTCGTTGTGACTCTGGGGGTTTTCAGTATCCACTGGTACTTTGTGCAGTACACCCCGCTCCGTGTGTATGGGAATCCCAACGCAGTAGTGGCAACATCACTCGGTAAGTTTGCCAGTGAAGAGTTGGGCCCGGATTGGCAGATCTTTTTCTTTGGCCCGCCGCGCATGTATATCGGGTTTGGCTCGATTCCCTATCTGGCACCCGATGTGCCCGGTCAAGATATTCACGAGCCGATCACTGAGCCACCCGACTGGAATCTGGCTGAACTGGATCGACACGTGCTGTTCGTTTTTTTGCCGGAACGCCTGAACGAGCTAGAACTGGTGAAGCAGGCTTTTCCGGGTGGCGAACTACGCGAAGTGCCACCGCCACCACCACCGTTTGCTGCACAGCATCAGCCGTTGTACACGATGTATATCCTCTCACGTGAGCAACTGGCGCAATGACAGGCTGGAGACGATGAACATCCGTTGACCGGTTTTGTCGGCAACGGGGGAACGTGACGCTGAAATGTTCTCGTGCGAAAAGGTGGAAGCATACTGGTTCGTACACATCCTGATGCTCGTGCAAGGCACGCCCACACACTCCGGGCTTCACGATACCATACCATGATGGTCGTTTGTGATGATCAGTTTCTATCCGTATTTGAGGGCAAGAGAGTATGCAACCAGGTGCAAGTCCAGCCCATGAGCCAGGTACAATGATGTTACGCGGCTTACTGATCACGGTCATCGCCCTCGTTGCCAGTATCGGGCTGGGTATCGGAGCCCAGTTCGCGCTCAATGCTCGCCACGTGCCGCCTGGTATCATTGGTTATGGTGTAGCCGTGGGTGTGGCTGTGATCGGGGTATCCCATATTCGGGTATTACCGTACCAGCCGGCTCCTGTGCCCATTCAATCCCATCCCACACCCTGGAGCTGGCGTCTATCACTGGTGGTACTGGCACTGATAGCGGGTACGAATACTTTTGCTCTGAGCAGTGGGAATCGTTACCGCCCGGCGGGTGTCGTTCTGTGGCTGATCAGTATCCTGTGCTGGTGGCTGGCCTGGGCAGATACGCGCTGGTTCACGGCGCTCAAGATCCAGCTGACGGCTCGGCGTCTGGCGCTATTGGCGGCCATCATGACGATATTGCTGCTGGGGGCTGTCTTCCGCTTTGCTCATCTGACATCCAATCCGGCTGAGATGGGCAGTGACCATGTTGAAAAGCTGCTGGATGTGCATGATATTCTGTCTGGTTCTCCTTCAATTTTTTTTGAACGCAATACCGGTCGTGAGCCGTGGCAATTCTACTGGACGGTCATGCTAGTCAGGTTGACCGGAATTGCCCCCGACTTTATGGCGTTAAAGCTGGGTACGGCCCTGATCGGCTGGCTGATGCTACCAGCGGTCTTCCTGCTGGCCCGTGAGGTGGCAGGTTTGCGGGTCGCGTTGCTGGCAATGCTATTGGCGGCGATCACGAGCTGGGCCGTCATTCCGGCACGGTTTGGTTTGCGTTACCCGCTGGCACCATGCGCTGTGGCATGGACAATGTTCTTCCTGGTACGCGGGTTACGGCGCAACGAGCGTACTGCGATGCTGGCGGCCGGTGTCTGGATCGGCATCGGTCTCCAGGGATACACCGCGTATCGTCTGTTACCCGCGATTGTCTTGCTACTACTGCTGCTATGGATCATTGGGTACGCTGTTCAGCACCGTTATGCACTGGCAGCGCAGACCGCATTGCATGGTGGGCTGGCACTGGTGATGGCCGTGCTGGTCATGTTGCCCCTGCTGCACTATGCCTATGAGCGTCCAGACAGGTTTTTCTATCGTATGACCACACGCCTGACGAGTCATGAGCGAGCGATTGAGGGGGAGATCGGGCCGATCTTGCTCAATAACCTCAAAGAAGTGCTACTCTTTTTTAACTACACGACGGATCGGGTACCGGTCGTCAACATTCTGTCGATGCCAGCGCTTGATCTGGTGCTCGGGGCGCTTCTCGTGATCGGCATGGCCGCAATACTGACGCTGACAGTACGCAGGCATAATCCCTGGCTACTGGTCGTAGCAGGTACCGGGATCTTGATGTTGTTGCCTTCGGCTTTAAGCCTGGCGTTTCCGCTCGAAAACCCGAGTACAGTGCGTACGGGTGGGGCCATTCCCTTGCTGATGATCGTGTGTGCCCTACCGCCAGGATTGCTCCTCGAAGCCGGGTCGCGAGTGCAACTCAGGATGTTACGTGGCGCCGTGCTGCTTGCGGTCGTTGTGCTGGTGCTGGCGGCGATCCAACTGAATGCCGACCGTGTGTTTCGTCAATATCCAGCCCAGTATTGTCGTGTGGCACCGAATGCCAGCGATGTGGCGCGCGAGTTGCACGCATTTGTGGCTGCTGGTCACTCCAGGGATGCGGCCTGGATCGTTGGCTATCCACACTGGATCGACTATCGTGCTGTTGGGGTCTGGATTGGGGACATCCGGTTTGCTAATCATGTTTTTGGTGCGGAGGAAGCGCTGCAGATCGAGCCTGGTGATCAACCAGTCTGGTTTGCCCTCCATGCACACGATGGAGCAACGCAACAAGCGCTATGGACGCGATATCCGCATGGTATGGCACGCACCGTGCGTGGCAGCCATTGCCCCGATCAGCAGTTTGTGGTCTTTACCACGGCAATTCAGCATTAACGTCGCGTGCTGCTCACTGGTCTTCCCTGGTATCGGGGAGAGTAGGCATGTGTCCACGCCGTGCTCTGGATGGACGCCCTATGCAGCGTGTGCGTGTGGCGAAGACGCGACAAGGCGCGTATCCTCGGAGTGTCCCGTCGTCGTGGCTCATGCAAACGGTATAAAATTCCCCTGGTCGTCAATCGTCCAGCGACTGCCATCACTGGCCTCAACGCCATAGTGGGTGCGCCAGACAGTGGGGAGTTGCTGTGGCATTGCCAGCAGTCCACCCTGCGGTGTATGAAAGAGAACAAAGTCCATATGGCCGCTGATCGGGCCGGTCACATCGACCGCCACTCGCCAGCCGCCGCTCCACTCGCGGTAGAAATCGAACGTGATGTTGTCGCTGCCGGTCATCTGGACGATCAGTCGAGTGATGCACTCGCGGGCAGTGCTGGTCAGGCGATGCATCTCTGTCACCGGTATCAATCCGTGCTGTTCAGTCATTATACCTCCGCGTTGATTAAGCGTCCTGCGCTAGCCAGATGGCATGCCTTTCAACCTGAAGCGCAAGGTATGGGTGTTCCCGTCATCGGCCAGATGGAGTGTGAGGACGCTCGTTTCGTTCGCATATGTTGCGCCCGGATGATCCGTAGCCATCTCAGCCGCCACATTATGCACCCGTAGCCGGAGTTGCCGGGCAGGCGGAACATAGGCTCCAGTGCGCGATCCGATCTGGAAGATCAGCTCGTCGCCCACTTGCTGCAGTTGATAGGCCGTGGTACAGAACTGGCCTTGCTCGTGCGCAAAGGTGCAACCGTCATCCTCGTACAAAGTAAATGTGCCATCTCCTGGATAGAGATCCAGGGTAAGCGGGTCAAGTGGATACTGGTCAGTATAGTTCATATCCGGGCCGGTGGGAATGATCGCTCCGGCGCGTACAAAGAGCGGCAATTTCTCCAGCGGGGCATGTTCCAGCACATACGCCGGGCCAGTGAGCCGATCGCCCTGCCACCAGTCATACCAGTCACCTGCTGGCAAATAGACCACACGATATTCGCGCCCGGGGTGATAGATCGGTGCAGCCAGCAGCGATGGCCCCAGCAGTACCTGGTCGTGCAAGTGATATGTTACCGGGTCGTCGGCAAAGTGATAGAGCAGTGGTCGTAAAATAGGCGTGCCATAGCAGGCCGCTTCCCAGAAGAGCGTGTACAAATAGGGCAACAGGCGATAGCGTAGTTGCAGATAGTCGCGGCAAATAGCCTCGACCTGCGGGCCAAATGCCCAGGGTTCATGACGTTCGGTGTGTGCAGCCGTATGGCCACGACAAAAAGGCAGCAAAGCACCCAGTTGCATCCAGCGCGCAAACAATTCGCCCGAAGCATTGCCGAAGAAGCCACCGATATCCACACCTACGAAAGGTACGCCCGAAAGCCCCATATTAAGCAACTGGGGCATCGCCATTTCGAGATGCTCCCACCACGAGGAATTATCGCCCATCCAGCCCGCGCTCCAACGCTGAATACCGGCAAAAGCCGAGCGGGTCAGGACAAAGGGGCGCTGGCCATCGAGGTCGCGGCGTAGGCCTTCATACGCGGCACGGGCCATATGTGAGCCATACAGGTTGTGTACTTCGGCATGGGTGACACGTTCAGCATCCGATCCCTGGAGCGCGTCAGCATCGATCGTACTGGCGGCACCGGGGCCAGCACTCAATGGCCGGGCGAAGGATGTTGGTTCGTTCATATCATTCCAGATGCCGCTGATACCCTGTGCCACCAGTGTTTTTTGCCAATCTGCCCACCACTGGCATACCTCGGGACGCAGAAAATCGGGAAAGACGGTATCACCAGGCCAGACATAGCCCTGGAAGATCTGGCCATTGGCTTTGCGTACAAACATATCACCTGCAATCCCTGTTTGATAGATGGGATAATCGGGGTCGATTTTTACGCCGGGATCGATGATGGCAACAGCATGAAAATGTTGGTGCCGTAGATCGGCCAGCAACCCGGTTGGGTTGGGGAAGCGCTCGGTATCCCAGGTGAAAACGCGATAGCCGTGCATATAGTCAATATCAAAATGAATACCATCGCAGGGGATAGCGCGGGTACGAAACATCGCCGCTAACTGGCGCACATCAGAGTCGGTTGCGTAGCTCCAGCGACTCTGATGATACCCCAGTGCCCAGCGCGGGGGCAAGGGCATGGTACCGAGCAGTATGCCGATCTGGGTGACAACCTCGGCTGGTGTGGGGCCATAGCAGACATAGTAGTCCAGTTCACCGCCACCAGCCTCCATCGACCAGGTATCTACCCGTTCATGCCCAATGTCAAAGCGACTGGGCCAGGTGTTGTTGAAAAAGACACCATAAGCCAGTCCCGGTCGTAGAACCATAAAAACCGGAATCGCCATATACAGCGGATCCGTGCCTGGCCCATGACCAACAGGTGGATCGGTCGTCCAGTTAAGCATCCGCCGCCCGAATTTGTCAAGTTGCCCGGTGCGCTCGCCAAACCCATAGAAGTGTTCGTTGGCCTCGATGCGTTTGCTGCATGCGACACAATCGGTGCCCAGTGGTAGCACGTCCGGTTCAAGATGCGGAATGTAGCCCCAGCGCATTCCCTCGGCATCGGCGCAAAAGCGTTGCCCGGCAGTGTTGGCGAACGCAATGCGGCACGGATCACGTTCAATAGTGATCGTCAGTAGCTCCGTTTGCAGGAGCAACGTGTGCGGGGTTGCCTGCACCTCGAGGGGCGTGGATGGAAAAGCGCTATCGGGTGCCGCAACCGCCCATGAGCGGCGTGGGGCGAACGCACCGGTGGGTGCCAGGCGCACACGCACCATCCGTGGAGTTAGCACGGTCAGAGCGAGACGTGGGCCACCACAATCCAGCTCGACTCGCGTATCTGTGTGCGTATAGGTGCGTATGCTGCCCAGGCTCATCGTTGCTCGATCTGTCAAACTTGCCTCCCCCGCTGCGCTGATCGTTAATATTTTCGGTTACAGCAGTGTCATAATGCTCAATCACAGGAAGGCTGTTCTGTATCACCTTTAACGCGGGTTATAAGCAGAAACACTGCTAATCAGCCCACCGCCGATAGTATAGGCATCGAGCACAATACGGGCGCGGTCGAAGTATAACCCGGCTTCCTGGAAGCGAATGGCAGCCTCATTAGCCCGTTCGACCCTGAAGGTACTATAAAAATCCAGGAGCGCATCCAGCGCTTCCAGTTCCAGCGCTAATCCCCGGACATAATCATCATGGGCATTACTCAACTCAGGAGGGGGTGTCAATTCTTTCAACGTAACGTATGCCCGTTCGACCTGTGACCGTAAGCGTTGCGCGGCGGTCACATGGGTAACTGAGGCGCCGCCGGTCTGGAGGGTTGCGGTACGATAGTTGTTGACGGCCATGCGCAACTGCTGGCGCAGTGGTTCCAGGGTACTCAGGTAGGAGATCGTGCGCACTTCGCGCACCGCTGCCAGTTCCTCATCCAGCACCGGTTCGTCTATTATCAGTGGGTCGGCCTCGCTACGCACAGCAGACGAATGAACTGGTGGTAGGATAGGCGGAGTACGGCTCTGTTCAACCGCCAGGCTAAAGGCATGATGTAATACCAGTGCCAGGCACAGCAACACCAGCGGGATACTCCAAAAGAGCAGACGGACGCGGTTCATCTCACGGCGGGTCTGCCGCCAGTTGACCCACCACGATTCGCTGTGGGTACGGGCTTCGTCCCGTGCAGATTCCAGCACGGGCATATCAAGAAGCGCGCTGGCTGTCCTTGGGGTAGTTTGCAACAGGTTGCGTTCTTCCAGCCAGCGTAACCCCTTCTGGGCACGCTCATTGGCCGGGTTGATTTTTAAGACCGATTGTAAACAGAAAGCAATCTGGTGCGGGTCGTCCAATACACCGCTTAACCAGAGCCACCCCTGCTCATTATTGGGATCAAGCTGAAGCGAGCGGGTGAGCAGACCTGCGGCCACGCGCCGCTGTCCACCACGTGCTGCCGCTACCCCCCGCTGATAGAGGCGCACAGCTTCTGCGTTATGAGCTTTGATACCCGTCTCCGTTACCGTACTCTTTGATGGTGCAATGGCTGAGAGGGCCATGCTGCCATCGGATGATGGACGCCTGAATGGTTGCATAGACTTAATGCTCCGGCAGTAGTGGGTTGATCGAGCGCTGGATCAGCGCCGGATCTTCAACGAGCTTGCGACGAATCACTCTCCAATATTCGGGCCTCTCATACCCTAGTTGCCAGATTGCGATTCCGGCCAGATCTAACTCCTGTACCAGATCGAGTTTGGATTCGAGACCCTTGTCGGTCATAAACCAGACCTCACGGGTACCCTGCGCCGATTGATACACAAACCAGCTTTCATCAACCGGACCACGACTGTTGCGCTCCATCAGGTTCACGGTCAACCCCTGAGAAGCAATGAGATCTTCGATATCGCTCCAGGGCAGACCGCGTGCGGTTCCCCCGGGAGGCCAGTCATAGCCATAAAATGGCACTCCAATCACCACTTTGGCGGGATCAACCACGGAGCGTGCATACTGGGCAACGGCCTGCACCCAGTAGAGTGGTGCAACCGGCCCAGGGCCACTTCCACGCCAGTGGTAATCGTAGGTCATAATGCGCAATCGGTCAACATATTGTCCCAGTACCTCCCAGTCTTGATAGGCACCTATGCCACCAAAATCGTTATCTTTGGCATGCACGGCCACGGTCAACATCTTGTTGTGACTATGCAGTACATTGGCGAGATCGCGAATAAAGATTGAAAAGTCGTCACGCATTGAAGGATCGAGTGCCTCATAGTCAATATCAATGCCATCATAGTTGCGGGCGAGAACCTCATCCAGAATATTTTGGATATGCCAGGTGCGTAACTGTGGATCAGAGAGTATGTTGACTACTGAGCGAAAATCGGCAATGTTATGAATGGTTGGAATAACAAGAATATTGTTCTCCTGGGCCATCCGCACAAACTCATCATCGCGGGTGCCGATCAGTCGTCCACTGCTATCGGTATGATACCAGAAAGGACTGACCTCATCAATAATATCTTTGTTGGCCTCGAATGATGCGCGTGCCCCACCGCTGAACGAGGGTGGGAGCCAGGCGGCCACATAGCGCCCAGTTTTGGGATAATAACGAGTATCAGGGCGAAATTGAATATCAGTGGTAATGGGCAGGGCCGGCGTCGGAGTGGGCGTTGTTGCCACAGCTACCGCGTTATGCGTCGGCTCCGGGGTGGGGCTGGCTGGTCTGGTGGTGGCACCGATAATCAGCGGGGTGGGCATTTCGCTGGTCAAGAGAAAGGTTTGATAGACCAGCACCCCTGCAACGCCTAGTGCGCTGATGTAGATTAGTGCGAAAAAGAGATTGCGCAGATGGCGGATAATACGATAATTCATGCTTAATAGGCTCCCAGTTCGCGCAAGCGGTCGTCACTAATGCCAAAAAGATGCGCTATTTCATGCAAAACGGTTCGACGTACCTGGGCACGTAATGCAAGACGGCTGGGGAAGTCGTGTTCCAGTGGCTCTTGAAAAAGAATAATGGTATCTGGCAGGTGTATATGGTGAACGCTACGCCGGGTTAAGGGTACTCCTTCGTAGAGTCCATAGAGCGTCTGCCAGGGTTTCAGGCCAACCCGTCGTCGATGGTCGGCGGTGGGTCGTGGTTCGATCAGAATCTCAACATTGTCCAGATAGCGTGCAAACTCGGGTGGCAAGCTATCGATAGCTTCGATCACCAGTTGCTCAAAGTCTGTTCTATCCATACGCATCAAACGTTTCCTCAACTTCCAGGCCATTATACGGGTCTGAGCAAGACGGTGTCAAGCCTTTTATGGGGTATTTTGCGTTTGCATGGCAATACCTCTACAATACCCGATAATTCGCAGAACTCAGGCGGCGGTATGAAGGTCTCAGCCAGGATTTTGGGTCACAGTTTGACATAAGACCGTTCGTCCCTGCTCAGGGTATGCTCCGCTGGTGTTCGCCGGTGTTCGTTCGTAGTAATGACTCTAGTCGTTTCTGGCGCTCGTAACCGCCTGCTGTACGTAGAACTGATGCAGTGGTCTGGACAACTCCCCTTTTCGTTTCGGCAGAGCGGTTCTTTGAGTCGTTTTTCTGCGGCTGCAGGCGCAAAAGACGGGGTGTTCACGCGAATCGCATATGCCCTGTTCTGTAATATGGCTCCTCAAAAATATCCTTTCCAAAGGAGAAGTCAGAACCCGCATCTGGGATAAGAAGGAGATCGCATAGAACGTATGACGATACGGCAGATGGTTGTATGGATATTCAGTGTATGCCTGGTGATCAGTGTGTTGAACTTCATTGGATGGCGCGGTCACGCTGGTAATCATTTCGGCAATCAGATGCAACATCTACGGTTCGCAGCAACCCTCCCCATGCATCACAGTAGTATCAAGCCCGGTCAGCCACTGGAGTTGGCTGGATACATGGGTGTGTACCAACATACCAGGCCGGCATCACACCGCGTTATCGCACCCTATGTCCGCCCGGAGTTAGCATCACGCATGGCCGACTTGCGCCCGACGATCCTCGCAGCGGCAGCACGCCATAACGATCCAGCGCAGTCAGGGATGAGTGATCGGGAATTTGCAATGATCATCGCGCTGGTGCTGTATAACGAGCATCATGGCTGGCTTGAAGACGATATAACGCTATTACGGGCCTTCAGACCGTGGTATGAGCAGGCCCAGGTGCGGGTGAATCGCCAGGGCGTTGGCACGAATTTCAGTGTCTGGCCGACTAATTTACGCCCTTCGGTGGCGCTCGAAATTCTGCGACATGAGGTGCCCGTACCCGAACCAACGCACGTGATCACGGTGCCGATCGAGGTGTATGGCAGCCAGATTGTGCTGGATAACTATGCGTCGCACGAGGCGTTACTGGCCGCAATTACGCAAGAGATAACCCAGGATGAACTGGCGATCGAGTATCTGGCAGCCAATCTGCGGCGGGGAGTCTATCGTGCGCGTTACGAGGGGGTTCCGGTAACCTGGTGGATACTGGCGGCCTGGCATAATCAGGGTATTGTGCAGCCGGTGCAGATATGTAATAACCCGACGGCTGCCAGTTATGTACAGCGGGCAGCGGCCTATATTCCTCTCGCACGTCATTTTATTGCTCAGGAAGACGCTCTTCGTCTAGCACATTCGCGAAGGGAACACCAGGGGCAGGCACGACAGTGATACCTGTTCCCGGTGCCAACATCTTTTGCGCCCCTACTACGCTGCCCCAGGCGAAACCGGTCGGTGGAGGATCCAATACATACATTCTAGTGCTGGCTACTGAGCGTCGCTGGTGCCCAGGTGTGCCTGTACCCGTCCTTCCAGTTCTCTGAGCGTGATACGCGGGATATAATCAACGCCGATAATCACAGCCGGATTATCGTCACACGCTGCCATACACTTTAGTTCAACCACGTAGACTTGATCCGCATGCCTGTGCAACAGGTTATGCAGAAAGGCGATCAGTGGTGGGTGGCCTTGTAAACACAGCACACAATAGGTTAGTCTCAGGGTCATCGTAGCATATCTATCCTGGGTTGATCTTGTCCTCTGCTTGAGAGAACCGGTGCCACAGTGCTGTGACTACCGAAACGGAAGGGGAGTCCACCGTCTGTCAGCAAGTAGCACGTCCCAATAGTTTATTAGGAGACCAGGGCTACAAGGATGATCTCCGGGTCTTCACAGGTGTTTTAGGATTGCTCAAGCACGCGCTTGAGTATTATGGCGCTGTTTGTCTGAATTTGTCAAGGCTTTGAAAATATATTGCACATACTGCTCCATGCAAAAACGATCAGCCATAAACCTACAGGTGATGGGGTGCTTGCGTCCAGCTCATCATCAAGCTTGTTCAGTGAGCAAAATGCTATAATGACCATGGTGGCAACAGTTGAAGCCCACGCTGGTACAGAGGAGGCATTCGTATCTGTGATGAAGCTTGTTCTTCTTCGTGAGGCGTTCTTACTACATAAACTCAGTCCAGAAGATTGCTGCTGCATAGAATGCAACGGTGGTCTGCTTGATTGTATCGGTAGCGGCAGTATGAAGCAACAAGGTATCGCATACGGTGTGTGCAGAGCGTTTGTTTCATAGCGCAAGGATCCACAATCCGCGCGCCCGTGCAGGCGCGCGCTCAACCGGGTTGAATCAGGGCACTCTGCCCACCGCTGAAGCGTGAGGGTTTCCCCGACTAAGAAGGAAGTATTGATGCGTATGCTGACCTCATCGTCACTATCGGTCATACAACCTGGTTGGAGTGATCGGCTACGGCTGAGTTATCTGATGGTGAGTGAGTCGCAGTCGCCGGTACTACTTGTCCATGGATGGGGTGCCTTTAAGGAATTGTGGTGGAGTACCATGCTCAAGCTGGCACCGTACTATCAGGTGGTTGCGGTAGATTTACCGGCACATGGTGACTCACCACCCGCCTATCGGTTGACGATACGTGGCCTGGCCGAGGTGCTGGCCGATTTTTGTACAGAACAGGGTTGGGAGCAGATTGCGCTGGTTGGGCATTCGCTGGGCGGGAACATTGCGCTGGAACTTGCGTTGGCACGACCTGATCTCGTGCAGCGGCTGGTGCTGGTCGATGCAGCAATTGATGCGCGGCGGTTGCCGGCTTTTGCCCGCGTGCATGGGTTGCCCGGTTATGGCTGGATGTTATTGCGCCTGCGGATTATGTTCAACACATGGATCAGTCTATTCGGGGCCAACATTCCGCACATGCATGGTGGTGGCGTGATTCGGCCCTGGTTGCGGCGGTCGTGGCATATGCGAAAGCATGATCCAGCCGGTATGCAGTATATTTTGCAAGGATTATTTGCAAACCCGTTGAGTACTCGCCTGCCCCAGGTTCAGGCGACAACGCTGGTGATGTCGGGTCAGTTTGATCGGTTGGTTCCGCTGGCACTCTCGCGACAGGTGGCGCAGGCGATTCCTCGTGCGCGACTGGTTGTTATTCCCCACGCGCTGCATAATCCAATGGATGAACAACCGGTGCGCTTCGAGCGCGAACTGCTGGCCTTTTTACGCGAGACGGACGTGTGAGACTGGAAGGTACTTTCGATCTGCTGGTATGATATGATATAGTGTGATGGATTTGGATCAGTATCGCACCATCGTGACTGTCACCGGAACGACACCTGCGCAGTTAAGCGTGATCGATATTGGCCCGACCGCAGCTTCCCGTCAGGACGCTATCGTGTGCGTGCATGGGGCTGCCGGTTGCGCCGAACAGTGGCGCTATCAAGTGCAGCATTTTTGCCCGCGCTATCGAGTGATCGCGCCCGATCTGCGCGGGCATGGACAGTCCGAAGCACCCGACTCGGCCTATTCGCTGGAGGAATTTGTGTCGGATTTCAGGCAGATCCTGGCAGTGCTCGAGGTTCCTGAGCCGTTTATCCTGCTGGCACATTCTTTTGGGGGAGCAGTGGCGCTCACATTTGCTGCCACCGAACCACAGCGTGTCCGCAAGCTGGTGTTGCTGGCTACGGCACCGGAAATGTATATTGCTCCGCTCTATCGAGTGCTGATCAAGTTGCCGCTTCCGTTGAGCGTGCTGGAGTGGTTACGGTCGATCCTCTCGCCGCGTTCGTGTGCGCCAGCCTTTGTCATTCAGCGCGTTTTAATCGGGACGATCTTGCGCTGGAAGGGCTATGATCTGTTACCCACGCTAGCCACGCCAACGCTGGTGATTGGCGGGCAGTGGGATATGGTGGTTCCGATGATCCTGGCCCGGAAGACTTTTACGCTCTTACCACATGCACAACTGGCAATTGTACCCTCTACCCGGCATATGCCACACCTGGAGCGCCCGGATGTGGTGAATCGGTTATTGGATCGATTTCTGGGTGTGCCTGCTAGCTGGCGTGATGTGCTTGAATACGAATAAGCATCCTATTGCACCCTTTGTTCGTGGAAGATAGAGTGAGGCATGCCCTCCGGCCTGTCTCGTGTTGATCAGGTGTTGTATAGCTGATGATAAAAAATCAACAACGCTCGACGATTGAGCCCTGGCGGACGGTTGGTACCCGACGTGGGAGGGTCACTGGTACGCACATGACCGGTGCTACACTGCAGGCGGTCAAATCCTATCTGTTTGATTGGCGGCCCCTGGTGCTAGCCGGTATATGCTGCTTGCTGATGCTGCTCGTTGTTCAGTTCTCGTTTACCTATGTTTTTCGGGTTGGGCAATCGAACGGGCCAGGCAGCGATTTACCATTCCTCAGTGGCTTTAACGCTGGTGAGAACGCCCATACTGATCGCAGCTTTCGCTGGACACGTGCCCAATCACAGATCGAGGTTCCCGGCATTGGGCAACGCGATTTGATTGTTGCAATGCAGATACTCTCGCACCAAGCGCAATGGCACCCCGATATATCCCCACCGGTGGTTGCCATACAACTGGGCAATCGTACGCCAGTACCGATTACGCTGCGCCAGGAAGAGGCGCACTACCTGTTCTTTGTGCCAGCATCGGTGCTGGAGCGCGGAACATTGCGTATGCAGTTGACGACCACGCCCTGGCAAAATGAGCTTGACCGGCGCTCGGAACTGGGAGTGGCTATGGGCCGCTGGTTGACCATCCGTAGTACGCTAACCAGTGGCATGGTGTGGCCCGATCGGTTGTTGATCCTGGCATGGCCGCTCAGTCTCATATTATTCTGGCTGGTGCTGCGGAGCCTGGGATTTACTGCTGATGGCTCGTTTCTGGCGTTGCTGCCCCTGGTGGTGCTGCTGCCGTTGCTTACCCTGTTCGAGGCGCCGCGACTGGCTTTTGGCAGTGTGTGGATTATCCAGGTCGGGTTGATGTGTATCGCGTTTGCGCTGCTTGTGCGCTGGCTGGTACCGCGCTTACTCCAGCACCTGGGGGTGGCACCCCCACCAGCGATCCTGCGCTGGCTGTTGCTCCTGATGGTGCTGACCTTTGCGCTCAAGTATGGTGCGCGGCTGTATCCTGAGGCGATGCAAGGCGATCTGCAACTCCACGTTAATCGCTATATTATGACCATCCACGGGCGCTTTTTTATCCGTGCCCAGCATCGCGGTCTCCCGTTTCCCTTTCCTAATGGCCTGTATGTGATGATCGCGCCCTTAACTCTGACCGGGTTCGGTATTCACTTCTTGTTTGAGGTGACAGCCGGGTTGTTTGAGTCCGCCATGGTGCTGCTGCTATATGTATTCATCGCTCGCCTGATGCACAGTCCACGCTATGGTCTCCTTACGGCGGCCACCTATGCGCTGGTACCAGCTGGTTTTATGACCACCTGGTTTGCATTTGAGACGCAGGTCGCTGCGCTCTGGTTTTCGACGCTGCTCATGACGGTGCTCGTGCTGCGCTGGCCGGACTATAGCGACTGGTGGACGTGGGGCATGCTGGTGGTTCTCTTTGCGCAGGCGTTTCTGGGGCATATCGGGCAGTTTATCAATACGGTTCTGCTGGGGTTGCTCGTTGTCCCAGTGCTGTGGTGGCGCTATACCAGTCCGCTTGAGCGCTGCGGAACGCTCCGGATCCTCGGGGCCGGGGTGGTGGCAGGTCTGTTTGCGGGGCTGTTTTACTATAGTCGCTTCACCGGTCTATTTCTCGATCAGTTCCAGGGCATGGCTGATGGTGGGTTGAATGCACTGACGGGCCGTGAGCCGATCCCGCGTGAGGCAACGCTGGCGGCATTGTGGCAGCATGGGTTGATCGATCACTTCGGCTTTTTTCCGATGCTGTTGGCATTGATCGGTGCGATCATCGTGTTCGATACCCGCGTGCGACAATCGATTCTGACCCCGCTGATCTGGGGTACGTTTCTGGTCGCCGCTTCACAGGCTGTTTTGCCGTTGATCACCCTCTCGTCAATCACAACGCGCTGGCTGCTGTTTGCGACCTGGGCGATCTGTGTGTCGGCGACGATCGGCTTGTCCTGGCTCTGGCGGCGTGGACGTAGTGCGCGAGTGGTCTCCATAGTGATGGCAGGATATGTGGGTTGGATCACGCTGGGTGTATGGATCAATGCGATGGTTTTTCGTACAGCACCGGTTGAGCCATTTTAGAGCGAGCCTTCGAGAATGACCGTTCCACCAGGATCGTCACCACCGGAGGCTGGTTCGAGGGTCAGCATTACCTGGCTGAAGACATTGATCGCATCGGGCGCAGTGATGGTCAGGCGGGCCAATCCGTCTGATTCGGCCGTTACGGTGCCGACAGCGATTTGATCATGGTCATCAGCCAGCCAGAAGCGGTAGACCATGCCGGGGGGGAGTGGTTGTAGCCCGCGAAACAGAACGACGGCCTCCCGCTGACCGGGACGCATATACATCGCTCCATCAGCATTGATCGTAGTATCAACTGCAACCAGATCACGGGTGGCTACGCCGGGCGCGGTGACAAACGTAAACACGAACCGCTCCTCTGAAAACAACTGCATCAACGTGGTCACTTCCTGCGCAGTCGCTTGCAACTGGGTCTCGATTGCCTGTTGTTCGGTGTTCAGCGCAACCAGTGCCTGCTGCATCTGGGCGAGGTCGGCACGAGTCTGCGCTAACTCGGATTGTAATGCGGTATTAACCTGTGTCAGTTCAGCCAGACGCAACTGGTGCGAACGAATCAGCACTGCGAGGGGCATCAGGAGCAGGAGCGTGATGACGAAGGTTGGCACGAAAGCACGCCAGCCAGATAACCACGCGAAGCGCCGTGCCGGATGCGTGGTGGGTGCTGAAGGTGCTGTCCTGGACTGGCTGGCGGCAATACGTGCCAGCAGTTGCCGGCGTGTGCGCAACGGCGGTTCGACCGGTGGAACCGCATAAGGCAAGAGCGCCACAACATCCTGTAATTCTTGCAGTTCATCCTGACTCTCAGCCACCTGTTTGAGATGTTCTGTAACGAACCGCATCTCTTCGGTTTCGAGTGTGTCAGGGGCACCGGCTGTAACCTGTTTTTTGCTGTGCTGGTCGTCCACGTGATTCATGGCGCCATTGTCTCTATTGACCTTCCTGACCCAATCCCTGGTCATGAAGAAACTGCCGAATTTTCTGTAGTCCCAGGCGAATACGAGTTTTGACCGTGCCAATTGGATTATTAAGCTGCCGGGCTATTTCGCGTTGTGATAATCCCCCAAAATAGGCAAGCTCGATCGCCTCCCGTTGATCGTCCGGAAGATTCTGAAGCGCATTGCGAATTAACCGTCGTTGCTCAGCTTGCCAGATCAGCGCATCCACATCTTGCTCATCGTCAGCAACGTTCATAATCACAGGATAATCTGGATGAACCGTGGCGGCTGGCGGGCGTGAGCGGCGGCGGCGTAACTCATCAATGCACAGGTTGTGGGCAATTCCAAACAGCCATGGCGCAAAATGTCCTTGATCGACCCGAAAGGTCGCACTGCGCTGCCAGACGCGCCAGAAAGATTCCTGAACGACTTCTTCTGCCAGATCGGCATTGGCCAGTATGCGCAACGACAGCCCATAGACCACTCGAGCGTAACGATCGTAGAGTTGCTCCAGAGCGTAACTGTTCCCGGCAATTACCTGTGCCATGAGTGCCTCATCGTCTAGAAAAGACGGAGCACGCACCCGCTGGTGAACCCTGGTCAAGACGTGAACCTCTGGTTTCTGTAGATCATCATAACATATACGGCACGCCGATGGGAGAGTGTACCACAACTTCTGTCCTTATCGCACATCAATGAGCTGCATTATACACGATATTTGATGGTTCCAGCATTTGGTAGTCTAGATTACAGACAACCGTGCATAAATTGTGCAAAATATTGACAAGATTTGTTCCAATATAGACAAAAGCTGTGCATCTCATCAGAAGAGGCAAGGATGCAACGAAGTGCGGATGCAACGAAGCAAAGGAACGATATGGCAAAGACATATCGTCGCATCCACGCTTCGTCACACCCACGTTCCCCTGGCCTCCTCACAGAAGGGTGTTGCCGAATGGCTATATATAACGAAGATCATACCGATCCAGTCGCCGTAGTGCCAGACACGGTCGGTATGCTTGAAAAGCAGTGGTCTCTCTCAGATCCCTATCCTGCGGTGAATAACCAGCCGGAACAGTCACGGCATACGATGAGCGTGGCGGCTATTCTGGAAGAGGCACAGATCACAACCGACCTGGCAGCCATTGAGAGCCTGTTATGGGAACGTATGCAATCACGGTCTGATCTGCTCACTGCTGCCGGAGTACATACCGTCCTGGCAGGTGGTAAGCGTCTGCGGGCAGCTCTGACCGTACTGGCCGCCCGGTCATGTCGTTATAACCAGCATTATCCTCATCATGAGGTGATGCACGCGGCTGCCGCCGTCGAGCTTATCCATGCCGCGTCGCTCGTTCATGATGACCTGGTGGATCGAGCGGCGTATCGCCGTGGGCGTGTCACGGTGCATGTCCGTTGGGACGACGAGGTAGCGTTGATGCTAGGGGATTATCTGTTTGCGCTCGGCGCGGCTGAGATGTCGCGCTTGAGTGACCGACGGATTATCGCCTTCTATGCCGAAGCGGTACAAACGATTGTGGCTGGTGAACTTAGCCCGGTAACATGTGTTGCTCCGTTTGCAGTAGCCCGGCAGCAGTATCTGTACAAAACCCGCTGCAAGACGGCAGCACTGTTTGCTGCCGCGTGTAAAGCAGGTATGGCTGCTGGCGGTGGTCGTGATGCAGACATTGAGGCCGCAGGTGGCTATGGGCAGGCGGTGGGTATGGCGTTTCAAATTGCCGATGATGTTCTGGATTTTGTGGGTACCGAGGCGGTACTGGGCAAGCCAGCCGGCAATGATCTACGCCAGGGGACGATCACCCTGCCGCTGATTTATGCCGTTGCCAATGGTGGTAGTGCCGCATTGACCACGATAGTCCAAGATCCTGCGCCATCCGATACGGCACTGAATGCGGCGGTCGCGGAGGTTATTGACCGTGGTGGCGTCGAACGAGCGCGTGCTGATGCGCAGCAGTATATTCGGCAGGCCGTCGCCCATCTCAGTCACTTTCCCGCCTCACGTGCGCGCCAGGCGCTGATCGATCTGGCAGCATTTGTGGTGGAACGACAGCAGTAAGGAGGATATATTTTATGCAACTGGCGGGAAAAACAGCCGTCATTACCGGTGCTGGCCGTGGTCTGGGCCGGGCCATTGCCCTGGCCTATGCACGTGAGGGCGCGGCGGTCGTCGTTGCTGCCCGTAGCACCGACGAGATTGCCGAGACGGTCTGGTTGATCGAAGAATTGGGGCAGCGCGGGCTGGCGGTGCCAGTTGATATACGCGATACCCTCCAGATCAAGAACCTGGTCACGCAGGCACTCACCATCACTGGCCGGGTTGATGTGCTGGTGAACAGTGCCGGAGTCGGGCTACGGTTGCCCTTTCAAGAGACCCCGGAACATCTGTGGGATCTGGTGTTTGATACTTTGTTAAAAGGGGTGTATCTGGTAACGCAACAGTTTTTACCGTATTTTATTGCTCAGAGCAACGGTAACATTATTAATATTGGGGCACCACTGGAACGCATTGCCGTTCCGGGCTTTGCAGCCTACTGTGCGGCCAAATATGGTGTGGAAGGGTTAACCCGCGTGTTAGCCAGAGAAGTTCGGCGTTATGGCATCAATGTCAATGTGTTGCATCCGGGGGGATTTGTGGCTACGCGTATGGTACGCGAAACGGTTCCCGAAGCACGTCAGGGCTTGCTGGCTGTCGACAGTATGGACAGTGCCGCCATCGCGCTGGCAGCGCAGGGGCCACGTGGCCGCACCGGGCAGGTTATTGATGCCCGGCGCTGGGGTCAGGACTGAGGGGGCAGGTGCTGGTGCAAGCGACATCACTGCTAGTGATGCAACCTCAGTATTGGTATAATCGTCTAAAAGATATTGACAAAGCTTGTGCAAACAGGCTACATCCAGACATCAGTCTGGTACGTAGCATTAGATAAAATAGTATATATCTATACTTTCTATAGATCACGTTTCTATTTGATCACGCCACAGGTAACGCGGAGCCTGTTCGTGCATCGCTTGCATCGCTGTGGCACTATGGGTTAGTCTCCCTGGGGAGCTATCCAGGAGGGTTACTGTGAATTTCTTCCAGAATGTGGATGTAGATACGGCTAGTCTGGCTACGATGGCGAAGTATTCCTCGGTTGCTATGAACTTCTTCCAGGATGTGGATGTAGATACAGAGATAGCGGGAACGAAGCCTGTGTTTCGTGATAGGGATGCATGGGAAGAACCAGATCTCCTGGCGGACGATACAGAGGATTTTGTAGATCATGTGGAAGATATTGACGATCTGGAAGATAATGAGCCAGTTGCTGACTCTATCCAGCTCTATTTGCATGAAATTGGTCAAGTACCGCTGTTGACTGCTGAAGAAGAAGTTATCCTGGCGCGCCAATATACTGAGGGAAAGGCTGCCCGTGCTGCGCTGGAAAACGAGCAGTATTGTTCACCCGCAGAACGGTTGGCTCTGGAACAGGCGGCAGCACGGGCAGATGACGCCCGGCGACAGATCATTCAGGCCAATCTGCGTCTGGTAGTCAGCGTGGCGAAAAAATATATGAATAGTTCGATGTCGTTTATGGATCTGGTGCAGGAAGGCAATATTGGCTTAATGCGCGCCGTCGAGAAGTTCGACTATCGCCGGGGCAATCGTTTCTCTACCTATGCAACCTGGTGGATTCGCCAGGCCGTAACCCGTGCGCTGGCCGAACAGAGCCGCTTGATTCGGCTGCCGGTGCATCTGAGTGAGTCGCTTGTGCATCTACGGCGAGCGATCTACAAGCTCGAACAGCAATTGGAGCGTGAGCCGACACCGGAAGAGATCGCCAGCATCATGAACATGAGTTTGCGCAAGGTCAAGCGGTTGCTCCGGGCCTCAACCCAACCGATCTCGATCGAGCAGCCACTGAACAACGACAAAGAAGGCCGGATTGCTGAGTTGCTGGCAGACGAAACGCTGGAGACACCAATGGAAATCGCAGCACAGAATATGTTGCAGCAGGAACTGTCCGCAGCCTTGAATGATCTGCCGGAGCGTGAACGCAAGATCCTCGAACTGCGGTATGGTTTGATGGACGGCAAGTACCGCACGCTCGAGGAGGTCGGGGTAGCGTTTGGGATCACCCGTGAGCGAACCCGCCAGATCGAAGCCGAGGCCATGCGGCGGTTGCGTCATCCCAGTGTCGGGTTGCGGCTCCAGGGCTATCTGGAGTAAGATATATGGCAATCTTAAATTAGTTGTGAAGTCCCGAGTCCAGGCTAAAGCCTGGACAGAGCCAGTTCATGCGAGAGCCTGGAATCCGGTGTACAATGATAACAGGCTTGCTATGGCTTTACGCAATTATCGTGCGTGTATCAATTCATCATAACGACGTATCAACACTGAACCATTCAGGTGTATACGCGATTGACGGGGGTCATGGCTTTCCTGGAATTGTATCGATCACTCAGAACGACTCCCATACCAACGTGCTGTCGCGCCTGTGGCAATAAAAAGCGTGGTTGTGTGCAATCACGCCGCGGTTGATCAGGCAACCAGTATCCATAGCGCTGCGACTTAAGGATCTTCGGCCATACTCGCCGATCCTCGTTGTGGTGTGATGATCAATGGCAGATAGACGGTTTGGTGCCGCATATTGACCAGAACCGGGGCCGAGATATTGCTATGCGCGTCCTGGAAGCGGACATAGATTGGCGGTGGAGGATTA
>DAOTWD010000033.1:0-4790 GCA_034435975.1 Chloroflexaceae bacterium
GTATAGGGTACAGGGTACAGGTGTCCGAGCCACCCCACCTGCGCATCTACCACCTGTCACCTGCCACCTGTCACCTAAAGACACCGCGCCTCCGCGCCTTGTCGCCTCGCAGGGCGCAGCCGTGGGCGGACAGGGCACGCCCCCCGGTATTCGTCTGCCACGGCTGCGCCCCTCCTCCCCGCCTGGTTGCTACAGACAAAATCGTTGCGCCTTTGCCCCTTTGCGCCTTTGCGTTAAAACAAACACGTCCGCCTTGTCGCCTTGTCGCCTCACGCCTCTTCGCCTCTTCGCCTCTTCGCCTCTTCGCCTCTTCGCCTCTTCGCCTCTTCGCCTCTTCGCCTCTTCGCCTCTTCGCCTCTTCGCCTCTTCGCCTCTTCGCCTCTTCGCCTCTTCGCCTCACAGTTCATGCCTCCCACAGCGTCTCAATCGTCTGTTCCAGCACAACCTGCAGGACTGCCGCCAGATCCTGTTCAGCCGGGTCGCGGCTCTGCTGTAAGCGCGTGAGCAGGCCTTGCTGCATCCAGTCATCGTAGGCGGCATCGTCAATGCGGGGCAAGGCGGCCTGCACTGCGCTGGTTATGCGCTGGATCGTGGCCGCATCGGCTGCAATTATGAGCCAGCGCAAGGCCGCCAGCCACGGTGATTGCCCATCGTTGGCGGGCGGACTGAGCGTGAATGCTTGTTGCCCATCAATCCAGGCCACGATCTGGCCGGTACCCTCCCGATCAGGGCCGATAGTACCCGTGAGCAAGGCGTGAGCAAATAGTTCCAGCCGGGCTTGATCCTGGAGCGCGTCCACCAGACGCGGATGTAAGCGCCGCCGCACCACGCGCCGTTGCTGTTCGTAGCGATGGGCGATGGCCTCGTTGACCGCCAGCGCCAGACTGGAGCGGTTTGTGGTTTGCTGCTCATAGGTTGCCGCCAGCAGGTCATATGTGGGCAAGGCACCGCTGTGCAACGCGCCGATCAATTCATAGCTGGTCAGGTAAGTCAGGCGCTGGCTGTCGCCGCCAGGCAGGTGCTGGTGGAAGGCGCGCAATGCCCCGGTCTGTTGTTGTGCTGCCACGACTTGCTCAAACAGATGGGAACTGTCTGGCGCTGTGGCGGGCGGTACAATCAAAAAGGTATGCAGTTCGTGCTGATCGCGTTCGGTGGGCCGGTACCGGATCGGTGGACTGGCCCGCTCATCGGTCAACTGTTGCGCCACCTGCGCCGGGGCCGGCAATTCGGGCACGAGCAGATCCGGCAGGCGCAGGGTGGTGATCCAGCCATACAGCGCGGTCGCGTTGGCCCACAATGCCATGCCACTCGTCAATCGTTGTGGGCCGTGACTATCGCGCCATACCGGGTAGAGGGTGATCGCTGCCGGCGCCGCAGCATCTGCCGATACCTCCCACGACCAGCACAACCGCTCGAGCAGAGTTGATAACGGGTCAGGCCAGGCGGCGGGTCGTTGTGCCAGCAGGTGGCTGATATGCTGCCCATCCAGGTAGGCCCGCAAATCCTGCGCATATCGTCGGGTGCGTTCATTGCGCGGCAGTGGCTGTTCCGGATCGACATAGGCCTGTAGGTCGGTGACATCGGTATGCGGCATGCCCCAGGTATGCCGCACCCGCCCCAGAGCGACCTGCGCGGCGCGATTGTCGCGAAGTGCCTGCAGGTGCGTACAGGCCGTCTGCCGTGTGGTTTGCAACAGTGCGGCCTGCGCCTGTAGCTGGTCATGCATATGCTGTGCGCACGCTTGCATCATCGCCGTCGCCCCGGCTGACTCGCGCAGTACCAGCGCCTCCAGTTCGGCATCGAGCCACTGTTGATACAGCGTCAGCACCTGTTCCTGGCGCGGCGTCAGCGGATCACCGATCAGCCAGCGCCACAGATGAAAGCCGCGCCGATCCAGAATGGTGGCCTCACTCTCAGCCGTTGCCCGCAGGTCGGGCAAGGTCTCCGCGCTGGATTGCGCCCGGGCTGCGAGTGTTGTATGCAACGTCGCCAGATGCTGCTGCAGTGCGGCACACAGCGCCAGCGCCCGGCTGAGTGCGCCGGGTGTGGCGCTATTCAAGAGCTGTATGCTATGTTCCAGCAGCGTCTGCTGAAAGATCTGGACAGCGGCTTGCGCATGACTGGCAACTGCGGTTGGCCATACGCCTGGCACACTCGCCGTACCCAGATGCATCTCAAGATACTGCTGGAGCAACCCGCGTATGGCCGGGCCGCCCCGTTGACCGGTGTTCAGCAATTCATAGCGTATGTGGCGCACCAGGCTATCGCTTGTCAGACGCGACAACGTTCCGCGTGTGGCGGCCGGTTCCAACCAGTCGAGCAGCGCCGTCCGCGACCAGTCCAGCGCGTTATCAGCGCATGTGATCTGGCGATAGAGATCATAGTCGCCCACGCTCAGTAACTGGCTCAAAAACGGTGACAGGTTGACCGCTGGTGCTGGTTCGGCGGCCAACAGATGATCGACCAGATCCGTGATGACCTGCGCCGTGGCGGTGCCGATGATATTGCGCGTATCCAACTGATAGGTGAAACTACCCACGCTGCGATACAGCGCCGTATCCAGCGTATGCTGGGCCAGACTGGCGCGACTGTTGATATTGGCCTGCTGTTCGTGCAGATGATTGGCGGCGGGTAGTTCGAGCATGGCTGCCAGGCTATCTGCAACCATCGGATAGACACCCTGGGCGGCGGCGATGCGTAGCAGGGGGCTGACATCGCGGTCATGACTGACCAGGGCGCAGGTGCTGAATAACTTGCCAGCGAAGAGTGGTGCCACCGGATTGTCTCCTAGCAGCGGCGGATCGAACAGCAGCGGTGTGGGCGGCTGCTGCCCGAACGTGGTCTGGAGCCGTTCCAGGGTACGCCACACGGCAAAAGCGGCCGCATGCGTTTCAGGCAGCCGCGGCTGGGCATGCTCCAGCACATCGGGTAGATAGAGCATGCCATGCAGCGCGATTGTCCGATTAGCCCGACTGGCGCTGAGTTGCAACGCCTGTGCTAGATCGAGGACTGCCCCCGCGCCAACGGCCTCGCCCAATCCGGCCACCAGGTAGACATCGCTGCCCTGGCGTTGCGCCAGCGCGTCGAGCGCCGCTGTCAGACGGGGCGCGAGAGATGGCAACTCGGCCAACAACTGTATCCGGGCCGTGGTGTGCGGTGCCGTACCGGTGCCACTCTGGAGCCAGGCATGCAGCACGGGATAGGCTTCAGGGTTGCGCTCGATCAGGGCGGTGATATAGTCCGGATCGGCACGCAGCCAGAGCAGTTCACTCGCATCCAGCTCAATACTAATCAGTCCGTCGGTCGCATCCGGCATGTCCAGGCCGATTGACGCTTCGTCCTGGTGCTGGTCAGACGGCGGAACATCAATCGCCAGCAACGTCACCGCATCCAGGCCGCCACGCTCGTGCAAGATATGCTTGAGATAGGTCAGTGTCCAGCGCCCGGCCTGGCCCAGACCGACCACCAGCGCGGGCCGGGCACCTACCCGAAGCGGCACGAGGGGTGGCAGTGGGTCGGCGGCAGTCACGACCGGCGGCTGAAGCACGGGTAGCAGTTCAGCCCCGGCCGGCGCTGGTAATGGCATGCCACGCTGGATGGCACGCCGGGTGGTCTGGCGCTTCCATAACAGCAGCAACAGCAGCAGCGGTATCAGCAGCAGGGGCAGCAACCACCACCAGTCGAACCCGTCTGGCAAGGTAAACCGGGACGGCACGCCGGTGACGCTATCGGAAGATGGCGGGCGCGGTGCAACCGGTGGCGGCGGTGCGGCGCACTCACGCTGCACCGCTTCGGTGATCAATGTCGGCAGTTGTGCGGCCGCGTCGACCGGCAGGAATACTCCACCGGTCTGGTCGGCCATGCGCTGAAAATCGGTTGGATCGGCAAAACTGATCGCATAGATGCGGATGCCCCGCGCCCGTAGATCATCCAGCACCGCATCGAAATGCAGGTCATCGGGCGTACCAGGTTCTCCATCCGGGCCAGGGTCGGGATCGTGCGCGGTTGCATCGCCCCAGAAGATGATCATATGCCGCGCAGCATCACGCCAGCCGATCTGCGTGGCATTGCCCGCTTCATACAAAGCCCGCACATAGCTCTCTGGCCCATCACCGCCATGCAGGATCTTAATGCGTTCGAGGGCATTCTGCACCAGCGCAAAGTTGGCAGTGAGCGGTTGATCAAGCTGCCAGGGATAATCACCAGGACGGCCACCCAGGTGCGGATAGTCGGCAACCGAGGCAATGCCCACCTGCAGGTCGGGCACAGCGCGGCGCAGGGTGGCAAGCAGGTCAGCCGACTGGCGCTGCGCCACCTCAAGCTGGCCGCGCATACTATTGCTGACATCCATAATGATCAGTGCATCAAGTGGATCGATGCAGTCAGCAACGGGCGTGGTGGTAGCCGTAACCTCACCCTGCACGAGCGGATGGGCATGCAACATGGTGCCAGTCAGCAGCGCCACGAGCAGGATCAGCGTGAGTGTACACAGTCGCCAGTAGGTATGCATATGCTCTTGTCCTTGTTGTGCGTTGATGCGTTTGTATATTGCAGGTTGGTATGTCTGTATATAGCAGCCTACATTAGTTGTGAAGACCGGAGTCCAGGCTTTATGGAGTTTGAGTAATTAATCCGGTATGACCCGCTCCAGCCCGCAAAGGCGGGCTTCGCATCCCGTAGTCCGCGGCTTCAGCCGCCGGGCGAGTAGGCGCATAGCGGAATATTTATTCAAAAACCATCAGCCTGGTCTAGCTCCATCCAGGCTAAAGCCCGGACTCCAGGTGTACAAC
>DAOTWD010000034.1:0-4751 GCA_034435975.1 Chloroflexaceae bacterium
CGGCCAACGGAGAGAAGCGAGCGGAGAGAAGTGAGGAGCGAGATGGAGGGAACGAGCGGCTCTCGCTCCGCGCTCCTCTTCGCTCACTTCTCGTCGGCGGCGACGACCGCAATCGTCAGAATCTCGGAGTCGGGGACCTGCGCCCGCCCATCACGGCGATGCCCCAGGCGTTCCATCAGCGTGTCAATCACGACGAAAGCGGTTATAATCCACGTGGCGTCCATCGGCTCCTCCTGGCGATGATGTTGGTTGGGCAACCGCGATCGTGCCAGAGGTGTCGATGGTCGTCAACTAGCAATCAAGGTATTGGTATCGTTTTTCACAGGGTAACCGTTCAGAAGGTGATCAAAAGAGATCATACCAGCGCCCGGCACACTCGCCTCCCCGTCGCTACGTGGCGCGGAGCAATATGATTGGATCGCGCAACTCTCCAGACCGCCTCTATTCAGACCAGCTCTCATGGTAAGTAAGGTGTGATACAAAGGTGTGATACAATTGAAGAACGTGTTGAAATACACAGGATAGTGTCTCGCAGATAATACGTATGCATGCCAGTCTCGGCTCCACACATATTGAGCGATACGCCATTCGTTGCGAACAGAAGTTCTGGCCTCAGTCAGTCGGGCTCAATCTACCTCACGACAGCCGGAGTTCTATGTGTGTCGGAAAAAGGGGTATATCGTGACCAATCAACTTAAGGAACCATTCAGCTTATCGCCTACGCTGCGCGATCAACTGCTAGAACACCTGACATTTCTCTATGGAGCCGAGCGGGCACACAGCCTGCTTCCACACCTGCAGCACCAGCTTGACCAGCATACCAGGCACCGGGCGGTAGCTGCTACGCTGCATCGCCCGGCCTTGAGTGAACGCTTAACCCAGGCCGATGCAATTTTGATTACCTATGCCGATCAGGTGCGCGAGCCAGAGATTGCGCCACTGCGTACACTGGCGACGATTCTAGAGCAATATTTCACGGGTCTCGTCAGTGGTGTGCATCTTCTCCCCTTCTACCCTTCCACGTCTGATGATGGCTTTGCCGTGGTCGATTATTTCCAGGTCGATCCTGCTCTCGGTACCTGGGAGGATGTAGCGCTGATTGGGCAGCGGTTTCGTTTAATGTTTGACGCGGTCATCAATCATGTTTCGGCCAGCAGCGCATGGTTTCAGGGGTTTCTGCGCAATGAAGCGCCCTACACCGACTATTTTCTGGTGGTCGATCCCTCCACCGATCTGTCTCTGGTTACACGCCCACGCGCTCTGCCCCTGCTGACACCCGTTACAACCCCGACTGGCATCAAGCATGTCTGGAGTACCTTCAGCACTGACCAGATCGATCTGAATTTTGCTAATCCTTCAGTATTGCTCGCAATCATTGATCTGCTGCTATTTTATGTCGAACATGGGGCTGAGTTTATACGTCTTGATGCAATTGCGTATCTGTGGAAGGAGATCGGTACTCGCTGCATTCACCTGCCGCAAACACATCGGGTCGTGCAATTGTTCCGCAGCGTGCTGGATGCTGTGGCACCGGAGGTTATGCTGATCACCGAAACGAACGTGCCTCATCAGGATAACATCCGTTATTTTGGTGATGGGATGAACGAGGCACAACTGGTGTACCAGTTCCCACTGCCTCCCCTGGTACTGCATGCTTTTGTCACCGGCAATGCTCAGCATCTAACGCACTGGGCCGCCAGCCTGGAACCGTGCTCTGTGGGCACAACCTTTTTTAACTTCCTGGCTTCGCACGATGGCATCGGAGTGATGCCAGCACTGGGCATACTCAGCCAGACCGATATTGATCGCCTGGTAGCACATACGTTGGCACACGGTGGGCAGGTATCCTACAAAAACAATCCTGATGGTACCCAGAGTGTCTACGAACTCAATATCACATTCTTTGATGCCTTATCCAACCCATATGCCGACGAGCCACCTTCATTGCAGATCGATCGTTTTACCAGTTCGCAAGCGATCATGCTGGCGTTAGCGGGTGTACCAGGTATTTACATCCATAGCCTGGTTGGTTCGCACAATGATCAGGAGGGTATGGCGGCAACCGGGCGTCTACGTAGCATCAACCGCCAGAAATGGCAACGTGCTGAATTGCAAGCGCTCCTGACCGATCACCGTAGCCATGCAGCGCGGGTGCTGGAGCGCTATGCCCGGCTCCTACGTGTACGTGCGGCCCATCCTGCCTTTCACCCCCTGTCGCCGCAGGTGATTATTGATGCCAACGCGGCTTTATTCGTGGTGTTACGAGGCGAAATTGGCAATCAGGTCTTGTGTGTGCAGAACGTTTCGCAGGCACCGCAATCACTTGAAGTGCCAGCAACTATCTGGGGTTTGTCCACCCGCTCACTGCTGGATATGATCAGCGGCAATGTGGTTAAACTGGCTGTACGCAGTGCCGACGATATGCTGCGCCTCGAGGTACAGCCGTACCAGGTGTTGTGGCTGCAACCGCAATAACAGGTTGACACGCTGATCACTGACCGGCAGGTGATATGTTCAGGTGGTTATGTCCACTTTCAACCACCTGAAAGCGTCACGGTGTTCTTCAAGGCGTTCCAAGTGGGCAATCAATGCAACCCTGGTTCCATATCAGGGGCGGTGTCTGGTGCGTAACAGCAACCACCCCAATCCAACCGAGATCAACAGGGCAGTGCCCGCATCAATGATCTGTCCCAGCCAGGCCCCGATGGTCAGGGCTTGAATGAGCATCGAGGGATGACCTATCTCGTCATACACAGTGGTGGTAGCACAGATAACCATCGGTTCGCTAGAGTAACGTAGATGGTCAGCGCGGCGCACGCGGACGACTGGTGTAGGATATGAACTGAGGGCGTTACGACGCCGTGGGCGGGTATAGGCATAGCCAGATGGAAGCTTTTGTTTTTCAAATGGTGTCTCCATAATTCCTCCCTTGACAAGTTGTGAACTGCGCATGAGCATAGTAGAGGTTGTTCTGGTTGTTTTTACAACAGAGCAGCAGGGCGGTTGCCTTGGCAAGGCATGAACCGCGTGCGCACAACTGCACCAGGCATATCTGTACCATCGTGGTATGCTGACGCGAGCTACAGGTTTGTTGCTTCTATCACTAGCATAGCACGAGAAAGGTCAAACGTCTAGACAGGAAGATCCTGAGTTGATCCAGCGGATGGGAGCATACCTTCTTCCGAAAATCTCTGAGAAAGCGAATGCAGGAAAAGTCTCATCATACCCTATGCTACAATGACGGCGGTGCTGTGCCAGGTGTCTGGTAATGAGATGGAGAGATATCTATGGATGATGATATACAGCGTCGCGTTGACGTTCATGGCCAGGAAGTGTTGATCGATCTGAATCGGCCAGTTGTTCGCTTTCCGCATAACCCGATTCTGACGCCTGCGCAGGTCAATCGGGTCTGGCGCGATCCCGGATTGCAAGTAGTAACCGTGCATAATGCCGGTGTGACGATGCTGGGCAATGAGACGCTTATGCTCTTCCGCTCGCATTTGCGTTGTGGTCAGAGTGTGCTGGGGTTGGCCCGCAGCGCGAATGGTGTGGACGGCTGGCACATCGATCCGGCACCCGCGCTCAAGCCAGCTACCGATGCGGATCACTTTGCCACCGGGACGCACCCGGCGACGTTAATTGAAAACGAGTCCGGCGGTGTCGAGGATCCGCGCATTATGCACATGGGTGACATCTATGCGATCACGTACAGCGCCTACCATGCACGCATCAAAAATCGTGTACGCGTTTCGCTGGCAACAACGACCGACTTTCAGCACTTCACGCGCCATGGACCAATGCTCGATTGCGATATGCGTAATGTGGTGCTGTTCAACATGCCGATCAATGGGCAGTATATTGGTCTGTTTCGGCCCAACGATGTGACCGAGGGCGATGTGGGGGGCATCTTCACCCAGATCAAAATCGGCTATAGTCCTGACTGGCGGCACCATGGGTGGCAGATTGTTGCTACGCCAGTTATGCAAACCGGCGGCGGGCCGAGTGCGTTTGCCGACAAGATCGGACCGGGTGCCCCGCCGATCCTGACTGCTCGCGGTTGGTTGAACATCTTCCATGGTGTGCGCACGACAATGGATGGCAACCCGTATGTGCTGGGAGTAGCGCTGCACAATCGAGATGATCCTGCCCGCGTTCAGGTTTCGCGCATTCCGATCCTCTTTCCAGCGCGGGCGGATTGCCGCGTCTCAGAAGATGCCTATGTGCATGTGCCGAACGTTGTCTTCACCTGTGGTGCCCTACGCCGTGACGATGGCACTATTTTGATCTACTATGGTGGCAACGATACAGTGATGAACCTCGGCATCACCCACGAAGACGTGCTGATCACGCTATGCGAGCGGTTTCCGTGGAGATAGTCAGGAACACGCACAGTTATGGGTGTATTAGCGCTGATGATAACGAGGGCCTTAATCATCAATCATGTTGTGGCTTGATTTGACGTACTTGGCTTCGTGTCAATCTCGCAGTTTAAAAGGCGGGCGCGGGCACCGGAGCGCGTCCTTCCGGGGCCCGGGCGGCGGGGGGGCGAACCGGGGTGCGCGTCCTTCCGGGGCGCGGGCGCCGTAGTGCGTCCCTCCGGGACGCGCGCGGTCGGGGACGGGAGGCCACCATGCGGTACACCGCGTCCCGACCGGGCGGTGTACCAGGCACGGCAGCGGGCACGCCGGAGCCGTGCCCTACGACGGGCACGGGAGCGCGTCCCGCCGGGGCGCGGGCGGTCGGGGACGGGA
>DAOTWD010000035.1:0-56317 GCA_034435975.1 Chloroflexaceae bacterium
GCTGCCCGCATTGCCTGCATTGTCCCCATCGCCCCCATCGCTCCCATCGCCCGGTATTGCCATGCACTGCTCCGCAACGCCCGTCATCGCGATCATCGTCTCGTTGCCTGCCAATGCATGGCAATGCGGGCACCCACGAGGGGGGCCCCTACAATCGTTGTTGCGCATTGTTCTCATCGCCCTGCATTGCATGTCCATGCACTCATCATGGGTGCCCGTGGTCTTATAGTGTTTCGTCGCCTCGCGTCTCGCCCCCTCGTGCTACATAGGAAACAGGATACAGGTGTCTGAGCAACCAACCTGTCACCTGTCACCTAAAGACGCCTCCTGTATCACTCCGGGACTGGCATCGGGGACTGCTGCCGTCGCCAGCCTTGATAGTCCGGGTCAACCTGGGTGGCACAGGTGTATGGCTCACCGCCGCCCTGAACACACGCTTGATAATCCTCAGTCAGTCGTTGTGCTGTTGCCAATCCCTGTTCTAGATCGGACTGTCCTTGCAGTGCCTGGTCAACGGCATAGAAAAACCAGTAAAAATCGATCGTTTCAGCCATAAGAATATTCGCGGTTGGTGTACTGGTAGGCACTGAATCAAGCGCCTGAAGATAGGCCTCCAGTAACTCGGTCGAACCCGGATTGGCCTGTGCCTGAAGCTCTGGCGATGCGGCTACCGACAGACGCGCCGGTATATCATTGTTGTACGTCGTCAAGAGTGCAGTCGTACTGGTCAAATACTTGATCCATTCCCAACAGGCTTCCGGATGTTGGCTGTTGGCGGAAATATGCAAGCTCCGGGTCTCAATATCGTTGGTCGTGAGCGGCCGATTGCCCAACGGCAGCGGGGCTATCGCCAGTTGCAGACCACCCTCACCGGTCATACCGAAGAATCCCGCACCACGCAAACTTAACCACATGCCCACACGCCCCTGGAAGATCAAACCGCCCACATCAGAGCTAAATCCGCCACCGTGATAGCCCTGCAATTCCTCGTGGGGCGAGTAGTTTTGCAGCAGATCGATATAATAGCGTAGCGCTTCCAGCACCTGTGGATCGGTAAAAGTGGGGCGGATGTTATCATCCTGCCCATGGGTAAGCGATGCTCCCGCGCGATCCACAAAAAACAGAATATCCTCCACATGTGAACCATTTACAGCATAGCCATATTGCCGATTCTCGCCTTCCCCGCTCGTCAACTGTTGCGCCGCGTTCAGGAAATCATCCATTGTCCAGTCAATCGTCGGATAATCCAGCCCGGCGTTATCAAAGGCGATCTGGTTATACTGCAACACGTTGAAGCGCACGGCATAGGGCAGGCCATACAGTGCTGTGCCAGAGCGATAGGGCGCAAGAAATGCTGCTGGATAGTCGTTCAGGTCAAAGCCAGCATCGGCATCAACCAGCGGCTGTAGATCGAGGATGAAGCTGAGTACCTCTGGCGGTGGCATGCCATACCAATCAAAACAATCTGCCTGCGCCATAACATCCTGTAGTTCGGTCTCCTCGCTGAAGGCAGGTTCCTGGATTTCGACAAAGATTTCGGTGTTACGTTGATTAAACTCGCTGGCAACGCGCCGTACCTGGCCGCGATCACTCGGAAATGGAGTGAAGGTTATTGTGGTTGCCCCGGCGGGCGCGACATCAGCTTGAGGCAACTGCACCTCGATTGGTGTATTATCGGGTACCGCAGTCGGCGTGAGCTGCACCGCGGCAATTTTCTCGTTCAGGCTGGCCTGGGCCTCACGCAGCGCATCCGCCACCGGTTTTTGTTCGCGTAGTGCCGCTGTCAAAGCGCTACTGATTGCCTCCAGTGCCAGCGCCCCTTCCATTCCCCAGTCAGGGAGCGGTTGTGCGGGACGCTCCAGCACTACCTGAACTGCGGCCCGTGTGTCGGCATCCATCTCGGCCCAGGCGCGGCTCTGCTCGGCCAGGGATCGCTGCGCTGGCAACTCACTCGTACCACCCATCATACGTGATGCCTGATTGTCGGGGGACTGACGGCTGAGGAATGACAGCCAGCGCCAGGCGGCCTGCGGATGCTGCGTGCCACTGCTCATAATGTAGCCCTGCGTATTGGTGAAAAAGGGCAGAGATAGATTGGGAAACGGTATGGTGCCAACGGCAAACAGGGGATCGCTCACTTCAGGCCCAAAGTTGAGCATATCCGCCTGCCAGATGCCTACCCGTTGATCCAGGATAAGCTGGCGCATCATATCTGAGTCGATAAACCCTTGATTATCAGCCGGTCGGGTGTAAATTGCCCCTGTCTGTGCCAGCGCCACAACACGTTCAAGCGCGGCTGCAATCTCAGGCTGTTCGAGGTCGAGCTGATCAGCAGGGATAAACAGGGGATTCCGCCCAACCGCATCCAGTTCACCCAATAATGCCAGGATACCGTCCCCCCAATCCAGCAGACCATAGACATCAACCGTTGTGCCGGACGTGCGGGCGATCTGCTCGGCTGCACCGATCATATCGTTCCAACTCCAATTCGGATCGGGCGGCGGCAGGTTGTTGATCTCCCACAGGTCTTTGTTGTAGGCCATGAGTGGCACGTTCACTGTGTGTGGCAGCATATACAACCCGTCATTCTGGCTGACGGCGTTGATCGCACTGGGAAAGAAATCGCTGCGATCCAGGGTTGGATCAGCATCTAGCAGCGGGCGCAGATCAAACAGGTAGCCCTGGGCAATATCACTGCCACTGATGCCAAAGACAGCCGCTGTATCCGCCGTGCTAACCATGCGCCGCATGCGCTGCCCAAAGTCAATCGAGCCGCCAGAAGTGGGATCAACCACTTCCTCAACACTAATGAAGCGCACGCGGATATCTGGGTTTTCGGCGTTGAAGGTTTGGATCAGCGACTCATAGCTCTGGCGCTCCCATTCCTGGGCCATAAAACCAATAGTGAAAACGCCATCGGCACTATCCGTGCTACCATCAGTCGCTTCACCAAACAGACCACATGCACTGAGCACCAGGCCGCTGATCACGAAAAGAACCACAAAAATATATTGTTTCATCAGTTACTCCTGAGTAAAATTTTATCCGTTGGACAGGGTACAGGATTCCGAGCGAACCAGCCTCGTCATCTGTCACCTGAAGAGGCGCGGATGCGCGGATGCGTGGATTGCTACACCCATCGTCGCCTCCCGCCTCCCGCCTCCCGCCTCATCGCCTCCCGCCTCATCGCCTCCCGCCTCATCGCCTCATCGCCTCATCTTTTTTAACGCCAGGATGCCAAGACACCAAGATATTGACGGGAAAAGGTGTCAACGTATCAATGTGTTCACGTGCCATCGGAAAGCACCTCGCGTCTCCGCCCTGCCACCAATCCATTCGTGCATTCGTGGCCCCATTCATGGACGGCTACCGCGCCGCGCCTCACGCCTCACGTCTGGGCATACCCGTGGGCGCAGCCGCGGGGTGCCACCGCATGGCCACCGGTGTCCGTCTGCCGCGGCTGCGCCCCTACCGTCGCCTCACGCCTCACATCTCGTCGCCTAGGCATGGCCGTGGGCGCAGCCGCGGGGTGCCACCGCAGGGCCACCGGTGTCCGTCTGCCGCGGCTACGCCCTTACTTTTCTGCGGGTGGATCGGTAGCATACAGGCTGTGGTACAACGAGGTGGCGGTCGTATCGTCTATTTCGGTTATGGCCGTGCTATGCTCATCATCCACGGGACGGATGAGAATGCCACCGTCGATCAGTTCCACACGGGCGCGACGCCCAATGCCCGCCAGCGCCCGCTGATCGCCGGGAAGCTGGAGCCGCCCGGTTTTGTCCAGCACCACCAGTTCCTCACGCTGCGCTGCCTGTGCCGTACTATGCATTGTATGCGCCGTATCTGCCGCAGCGGGCACATCCGGTGTGTGGATGGTCTCGCTGCTGGTGCGCCCATCACGAATGGCAACCACACGGTCAACCTGCGCTGCTACCCGCGGATCGTGTGTCACCAGCACGATCGTCAGACCGTAGCGCTCGCGCAGGTTGCGGAGCAATCCCAGGATCATCTGTGCCGTCGGCCAGTCCACCTCGCCCGTCGGCTCGTCGCCGAGCAGGATGGCGGGCATATTCGCCAACGCACAGGCAATGGCGATACGTTGCTGCTGCCCGCCAGAGAGTTGCGGCGGCTTCTGGCGCGCATAGTCGCTCATGCCCACCGCAGCCAGCAACTCATCGGCGCGGGCACGGCGCTCACGGCTCCCCGTCCCGGCCAGCGTCATCAGCAACTCAATGTTCTCGCGGGCAGTCAGATAGGGCAGCAGGTTGCGCGTCGTTTGCTGCCAGACAAAGCCCACCTGTCGGCGGCGATAGGCCGTCAACTCGGCCGCACTCAACTTGAGCAGATTTTGACCAGCTACCTCCAGCCGACCGGCTGAGGGCTGATCCAGGCCGCCCAGCGCACTCAATAGCGTTGATTTGCCTGATCCAGACGGGCCAACCAGGGCCAGCATCTCGCCCTGCGCTACCTCCAGATCCAGCCCTTGCAGCGCGACCACCTCCAGGTCGGCCACGCGGAAGATCTTGACCAGGCCACTACAAACGATGAAGGGTGCCGCCGCAGCCTGGGACATAGCGGATGGAGCAGGCAGGGGAGCGGGTTGCGCTGCGCCGTTATGCGCTGGTTCAGACTCTGTTAACAGGTCTGCAACCCGCTCTGTTTGCTCTTTGCAATCACGCATTGAATATCTTCCCTTCCTGCCTCACGACCACTTTTTTGCGAAGAAGCCTCGCGCCTCATGCCTCACGACTCACATCTCGCGCATCCTCGCCTCGTCACCACACCGTTTACGCTACCAACACTATCGTTGCATCTTTGCTGCTTTGCGTCTTTGCGTTAAAAATCGCGCCTCGCGCCTCACGCCTCGTCGCCTCGCATCTTCGCGTCCTCGCGTCCTCGCCTCACACCTCGTCGCCTCGCATCTTCACGTCCTCGCGTCCTCGCCTCACGCCTCGTCGCCTCGCATCTTCGCGTCCTCGCGTCCTCGCTTCACGCTAGATAGGGAACAGGGTACAGGAGTCTGAGCCTGTCACCTAAAGACGCTTCACCGCTCCACCGCTTCAGTTCGCATCGCCCAGCTTCACTGCCTGGAAGAGCCGCATGCGCCCCAGAATCCAGGCCAGCGCAAACAGCGTAAGCAGCAGAGCAATGGCAAAGACGGCATAGATCAGCGTCACCTGATCCCAGGCGATCTGCGGCGGGTAGGGCGGCGTGCCCGGTTGTGGCCCGATCCCCACCTCAAACAGTGGCACCACCAACCATGCCGCCAGCAACCCCACTCCCGTCCCGGCCCCAATACCGGCGGCTACCAGCGTTACCTGCTCGATGATCAGCGCCAGCGCCACGCTGCGGCCCGCCATGCCGAGCGCACGCAGGACGCCCAGTTCCACCGCACGGCGGCGGGCAGTGATTAGCGCCGCCAGCAGGAAGCCCAGCAGCGTCAGCACGCCAGCCGCAATAAACCCGACCGAGAGCAGGCCAAACAATCCCTGACGTTGCGGCTGGGTTTGCGCCTCCTGGATCAGCCCGGCTGCATCACGGGCCGCAACGACCGTAATGCCCAGCCGCCGCACACCGCTGACAATCTCGTCAACCGGCGTGTCTGCATCGCGGCTGATCCAGACATCGTAGGGATACTGACCACCCATCTGGTCGAAGATATAATCCAGGTTGGCAACGACGATCGGGCCATCTTGCGGAAAATAGCCCGGCCACAGGTCAATCGCCGCTACAATCACAAACTGCACGTCCCGCCGGTCGCCAAAAAGCACTAAACGTGCGGGCAGAACATCACCGACCGTCAGGCCGCGCTCCAGTACTGCCCGACTGACCAGCACGCCTTCGGGCGTACGGGCCAGCAAGTTCATCAATGCCCCCAGTGACTGACCATCGCTCCAGGCCGGATCAAAATGGGTGATGACACCGGGAAAAGTCAGCCGATCTAGACCGACCAGTTGCGCAGACTGGTTGAGGCCACCGAGTCGGAGCGTTGCATCATAGCTACCCACGCGGGTAGCAGCGGTAATGCCGGGCACTTCCAGATGATCGTCAACCGGCACAAACAAAAAGCGCGCCTCTTCCTGAATGTTGCGCCGTTCCGCTGCTTGCGGCTGCCCACCCGGCTGTTGCCCACCCTCGACTTGCTCGGTACTCTGCCCGGTTTCGATCAGCTGTGTGTCGGCCCCCACCTGATAGCGGATCGCCTGATGCAAGGCCCCATCGAGCGTCTGTGCCATAGATGCGCTGAAGGCAGCCAGACTGAGCGTCAGAATCAGCAACAGCAGCGGGCCGCGATACGCACCCGGCTGACGTGCCAGCGCACGCCAGGCCACCAGCGGTGCGACCCAGCGCGGAGCAGCCGACAGACGCGCAATCAGCCCCAGGATGAGCGGAATCAGCCGCACCGCGAGCAGACCAGAACCGAAACAGAGCAATACCGGAATGAACAGTAGGAGCGGATTACTGAAGGGATCATCGCCCTGTACCACGCCCAGTTGTAGCCCACCCGTGCGCTGCAGCTGATAGATGCCGTAGATCGGTGGGACGAGCAGCAGCAGATCGATATAAAAGCGTTGCCACCAGGGTGGGCGTAGCGTGCGCCCCGCCTGCTGCTGCTCGTCTACCAGCGTGCGCCGGGTGGCACAGAACGCTGGCAACAGTGCCGATCCGAGTGCCAGGATGACCGCAATGCCACCCGATGCCACGTTACGCCAGGTCAATGTGAGCGGCAGGCGCGGCACATCGTCTGCCAGTTCCAGAAACGAGCTGATCTGGCTCATATAGCTGGCAAAGCCAAGGCCGGGCAGCGGCCCCACGCTCATGGCGATCAATCCCAGGATCAGCCACTCCACCACATAGATGCCCAGGATCTGCACGTCGCGCACGCCGCGTGTTTTGAGCAGCGCAATCTCGCCCTGTTGCCGGTTGACCAGCAGTGTAGCGACGAGCGAGACAAAGTAGAGTACCAGGCCCAGGATCGGAGCGCTGAAGACGAAGAGTTGCAGTGTGAGGGCACGGACATTGCGGCGATAGCTGGCGAGCGCTTCGGCGGGACTCTGCTCAAGCTGCAAGCCCTGGACGATGCCGGCCGCCTGGGCGCGTACGCTCTCGATGCGTGCCAGGAGTGGCGTGGCTTCGGCAGCGGTCAGACCGCTGTCGTTCAGCCGTGCAAACCAGAGTACCTGGTCAACCTCGTTGGGCAACGCAGCAGCGATTGGCCCGGTGAAGGTCGCTTCGGGCACCAGAATGACATCGTGGAAGGCATCTGGCCGAAAGAACCAGGCAGGATCCATGGGGTTGGCTGCTTCCCATAACGCGGCGATCTGGATCGGAATGGAAACCGTGCGACTCCCCACGCTGGCGATCAGGGTAAACTCGTCGCCGACATTGATGCCGATCTCATCTGCCAGGCGCCGCATAATCATCACGTCGAGCGGTTGTTCCAGGGTAGTGGCTGGTTGTGGCGCTGTCCCATCAACAATCTGACTCTGCGCCTCCAGGCCAGTCACAAAACCGAGCGTAACTGGCTTGAACGACTGGCTCCGGGTGTCAGCGCTGGCGGGCAGCAAGAGCCGCAACTGCGACGTGCGGGCATGCCGCGCCAGGCCATTCAACGGCAATGCCAGCCGCTCTATGCCCGGCCCGGTGATAAAGGTATCGGCCGGCGCAACGCGCTTCCATTCTAGCGGCCCGTTCCAGGCACCGACATAGCGGAACAGTAGCGCAAATGGTGAGCGCCCCGCCTGTTGCTCCTGACGCGCAATTTCGCCCTGAAGCAAGCGCAGACTGGACCCTTCGGCATACACCGGAATGCTGACGCACAGCGCCACAGCGGTAATCAACGCCAGCAGTGCGCACAGCGCCAGCCACAGGTTCGCTCGCAGCCGCTTTAGCGCGGTTGTGATAATCGAGAAAATAGTTTTCATATCACATGGGTTGCAGGCCCGGCTCAAGCCGGGACTCCGGGTGTTCGCGTATCCGAACAGACACGCCAACTGCCTGCTGAATCACTGCCCAACCACAACCGCGCCTTCCTCGACACCGGTAAGGATTTCCAGGCGCTCTTCGGTGGCAATGCCGATTTCGACCGGCACACGCCGCTCGCGGTCGCCGTCGCGGACAACAACAAAGCGGCGGCCTTCAAACGAGCGCACGGCATCCGGGGGTAGCCAGAGAACATCCTCTTTGCGTTCGAGAACAATCTGCACCCGCGCCACCGCACCGCCTGTCAGCGTCTGGCCCAGCGTATCAAGGATCGCAAAGCGGGTGGTACGGTCGTCCTCAGTGACAGCACCGCTGCCACCGGCACCATAGGGCGCGGGCAGACGACGAATAACCGCCGGCATCAGGAGATCGGGCCGCGCCAGCAGATTGACCTCGGCCGGCTGGCCCTCGGCTAGCTGGCGCATCTGATCGGTGCTTAGTTCGGCCGCGATTTCTAGCTGTGTAGGATCGGCCAGTTCGATCACCGCCTTGAACGCCTCGGCCTCATCACCCTCCCGGATCGCCAGCGCCAGAATCTCACCGTCCTGGGGAGCAATAATGCGCCGATCAGCCACACTCTTGCGCGCCTTGTCCAGTGCAACCTGCGCGTCTTCAATTGCCGTCTGCTGACTGTGGAACGACTCCTGCTGTGCCTCGGCAATCGCCAGTTGCGCCTCCTCAATGGCCGCATCTTGATCACTCAGATCACCACGCCGTGCCTTGTCTAGATTAGCCTGCGCATCCTGCACGGCTCGCTCGGCGGCCAGGAGAGGACTGTCGCCCTGCCCTTCCAGCAGCGCATTCAGTTGCCGTTCTGCCGCCTGAAGTTCCCGCTCGGCTTCCTGGATGCGAAAGATCTCGGCTTCACGTTGGAGTTCCACCTCACGGATCGCCAGTTCCAACTGCCGTTCGGCCTCGCCCAGGTCACGTTCAGCCTGCTCAAACGTACGGCGATAGGCCTGTTTTTGCGCCTCGGTCAGCCGGGGGTGAAAGTCCTCACCGGTCAGCGGGTCTTGCTGTACCACCTGTGGATCGGTGCCATAGCGCTCAACCCAATCCTTGTCCCAATAGGCATCGCTGTAGGCTTGCTGCGCCTTTTGCACCGCCTCGGTTGCGCTAATCAGTGCATTTTCGGCCCGGGTTTTGGCTTCTGAAGCGGCATCACTCGTGGTTTTCAGGTTGCGCCGAGCGTCGTCAACCTGTTGCCGCGCTTCACGCAGCGGATCGTTGACTGCTTCCGGCGCAAAGGCCGCCAGATCCTCCTGGGCACGTTGCAGCGCCCGCTCGGCCTCGGTGATCTGCTCGGCCTGATTGATGATCGCCTGTTCACGCGCACGCTGAGCCTGGGTCAGGCCACGGCGACTGCGCTCAACCGCCAGTGCCTGACGCTGCCGCGCATCGGCCAGATCGCGCTGCGCCTGCACCAGCCGATTCTCAGCCTGGCGCAGTTCGTCCAGCGCCTCGTCTTGTTCTAGCTCGGCCAACACCGCTCCCGCTGCCACCACATCGCCACGCTCGACCAGTACCTGTGCGACCCGCCCCGCCGTCCGAAAGCTCAGACGGGTAAGATCGACCGGCGTAACACGCCCGTTCAGTTGCAGCACACGCTCAACCGACCCGCGCTGTACGGTGTAAGTGGGTCGTTCGAGCGCTGGAGCGGGTGGTAGCGGCGTTGGTGTCGCCAACTCTTGCTGCGCCGTTGCTGCAACACCACAGGCACCCAGGAAGGGTGTGAAGAGAGCTACTATCAGAATATAGGCAATTTTTCGTTGCATAGGTTTTGTTTCTTGTTTACTTCTATTCCCTGCTCATATAGTACAGACGTATAGCAACCGTTAAATGTTACAACCGGGAGTACAATTTTGGGATGTTGGGTGAGGAGCATATAGTTGAGCGCGCTATTGCAGCACATCACGACTGCCAAAGAGTCAGAGCGCCATTATTAACGCGCCAGAAGAACTGGAGGCGAAGTACCTATAGCAATCCTATTGTCATTGTAACCGTGGAGTCCAGGCTTTAGCCTGGACGGAGCGCTCCCAGGCTAAAGCCTGGACTCCGGTCTTCACAACTCATTTAGGATTGCTATAATTCAGTAATGCGCACACTCTGTATATATTCAGGCAAACCCATTCCTTGCAAGATAACCGTAACAATACACAGTAGCAGTAGTGCGGCATACCAATCATGATTCATATCTCATTTTTTATGGTGTATTAAAGATTTTGCGCGCCAGAACCCCCGCCGTCCCATAATACTATCAGGTTGATTATGAGTAAGAAACCGAACGGGTCGTCCCTGTTTATCAACCTCGTAGTAACCATAGTACTTAAATACTAGCGAGAAAAGTAGTACTCCACAAAGCAGCATGAGTATCGCAGTTATCAAAGATAGCTGCTCTAGACCTAGCCAATAAAAGACAATAATTCCAATGAGAGATAATACGAATATAACTGGAAAATAGAGCATATACATTCGATATGCTCCAAACCCAATATCTGGTTCAGAACTATCTCGACCAGGCCAGTAGATATACACCAGCACCTTATTGTGCAGCGCTTGATCAAATTGTTGTTCGGTCGCTGTTTCTGAACCAGTCAGATCATGTCGCATAGGCTTCCTTCCTTTGTGTTACGCTCGATTTCTTCCAGCAGATAGCAAGTGTGGGTCAGCTAACCAGCGCATTGTGAAACGATAGATTGCGATAAGAGCAATTGTTCCAAAAAAACAACACGATACCGATACTTAGCAATCCCTGGCCTAAAAGTCCTTGTGCCCGCAAATCAGTGCGCGTGTATAATAGTGTTATTCTTAATATTTTTTGCATGTTTATACTACTGGCTAATCTACCCTGAGATTATATATTCTTGACACAGATCGTGGCGATACATGTAGTTCAGTGTATGGAAGCAATCATAATGCGCATCAGTCAACCAGTTGCTGGCGCACGGCATGTACCGCAGCGGCAACGCGTGAAGCAACACCAAGCTTGCCAAAAATGCCTGCAACATGTTTCGCCACCGTTTTTTCGCTAATGCATAATAGGGTCGCTATTTCCGCATTTGTTCTGGCCGTTACCATCAACTGCAACACCTGGCGTTCACGGTCGGTCAGAGGTGGTTGTCTCGAGACGTGCGCGGTGTGCGTGATCATCCCGTCCCTGCTGGAACCCGGCGTAGTCTGGTGGTGCCGCCAGGTTCGGTGGGCAGTGCTGAGAATGATCGGCAGTAAGGTCTCCGCCAGTTCTGTCCGGTTGATCACACCCGCTAGCTCCTGAACCATATGGTTGGGCAGGCAGGACGCCTCTGCACCCGGCAATAACACGAGACAGCGGGTCTGCCACCCGCAGGACTGGAGGGCGGCCATGGTCGCGCCGACCGATGGTGGCGGCAGTTGCCCATCCAGGAGGACGACATCAGGTACTCGTCCCTGGGAGATGGTGTGCGCGTGATCAACGGTCAGCGCCGCACACACGCGGATGAGCGGAGGTTCGGTGGCTACGATCGTGCGGATGGTGCTGCCAAGAGTGGTCGAATGCGTGAGGACTATCACCTGAATAGGCAGGTGCATCCAGTATCCTTTCTCCTAGCACGCCGCAGGCACTCACCGTCGTCTGCGGCGGCAACCATCATACCCTGGAACGAGGATACCAGATGCCCTACACGCTGTCAATAGGGTGAAAGTCACGATGTATCGTCGGTGGTCGTGCCCGGATGGAGTATTCTCGCACGGAGGTTTTTTTGTTCCGACCGCTCAACACGCTGCGGACTATACAAATCTCGAAACAACGGGAGCAGAGCCAGTACCATGGTATCCATGGCTGGTGGTTGAGTATCCATTATGACAACTATTGGTATAACAACACACGATCGGAGCCATACCATCGAACACACTGCACCCGACCGTCTACAGCACGAGGAAGGCGGGCAATTTTCACCCGTCTTCGGATGCACCATGCGGCGGGTGAATGGCAGATCGTTCGGCGGCTGTCCATCCGCAGGGAAGGGCAGCGAGAAAGCATCGTAGACGTGAGGATTCAAGAGTCATCATTGCTTCACAGCGGAAAATAGGTAGACATATCCGACTCCTTACGGTATGATAGTGCTGTGAACCGTATGCCGTGATAGGGTCAAGCTATGCGCGAAGTAACATTTGAAGTTCGCATCCCAGCAGAACTGCTGGAGTATGGTTTCCAGCCGGATGCTATTCAGCGTCAGGTGAGCGAGTGGCTCGTGTTCTCGCTGTTCAAGGATGGGCGTATCTCGTCCGGGAAGGCCGCTCGGCTGCTGGGGCTGACTCGGATTGAATTCCTGGCCTTACTGCGGCGGAGTGGCGTAGCGTATGTCGATTATACGCCGACAGAAGTGGCTGACGAACTGGCAGCCGTCAAGGTACTTCCGGTTGGAACAGGATCATGATCATTGTTGCCAACACGACGCCACTGATCGGGTTGGCCTCGATTGATCGGTTTGATCTGTTGCAACAGATGTTTGGCGAGATCTATATCGCACCAGCAGTTTATGATGAGGCGGTAGGGGCTGGACGAGAGGAGGGCGGTGCCAAACGGGACGTCTCGACGGCTACCTGGATCAAGACCTTGCCCGCCCAGGATCGACTGGCCGTGGACGTATTCCTTGATGAACTCGATTTGGGGGAGGCAGAGACGATTATCCTGGCCCATGAATTGAAGGCCGACTGGGTGTTGATGGATGAAAAGAAAGGGCGGCGTAAGCTGGATCAATTGGGCATGAACAAGATTGGAACGCTGGGTCTGCTCCTCAAAGCCAACAGATTGGACTCCTTGCAGCGATCCGACCCGATGTCGAACGATTGCATCGCCAGGGATTCAGCATCAGCCAGGCAATTATGGATGCCGTGCTGATGGAGGCAGGGGATTTCTGATACTAATTCGACTTATGCATTCTGCACGGATGACCCGCTTTTTCTGCAAGTGGAAGTATTTATCGATTTAGGAGCGGAAAAGCTCATCGCAGCAGAAAAAGCTGGGACGTATATTGCAGTTGAAGTGAAAAGCTTTGTAAGCCCATCGGTGTTAAGTGAATTTCACACCGCGCTCGGCCAATTTCTGAATTACCAATACATTCTTCAACAAAAAGATCCTGCACGCATCCTTTATTTGGCAGTACCACTTGACGTGTACCACAGCTTTTTTCGCCTTTCGTTTACGCAAGCGATCATCACCCGCTATCAACTCAATATTATTGTGTATCATCCTGAGCTACAGGAGGTGCAGCAATGGATAAACTCGTAACGTACCGTACCCATATCCACGATCTGTTGAAGGAGTATGCCCAATACAAGCCATCATATGGCAACATTGAAGTTGAACAAATCATTGATACCCAGAACGATCACTACCAGTTAGTAACCGTGGGATGGAATGGCTATCATCGCGTTCATAACTGTCTTTTTCATATTGATATTAAGAATGGAAAGTTATGGATTCAACACGACGGGACAGAAGAAGGGATCGCCAATTGGTTTGTTGAGCGAAATGTCCCAAAATCAGATATTGTTTTGGCATTTTATGCACCATATCGACGGCAATTTACCGATTTTGCCGTAGAGTAAGCATCAAAAGCATACGTAGGAAAGTACCCGTTCAGGTGGGGTAGTTTGAAGGGGCCGCAGACTTTGCAACCCCCGCTGGCGAACATTTTTCTGAACGGATACGCTGTATCCATACGTCATATGTACCACTTCAAGCAGTCTCTCAAGCAATCTCGATGGGCAGGTGCATTATGTGCGGCAGGCGCTCACCGTCGTCTGCGGCGGCAACCGTCATACCCTGGAATGAGCTTACCGGATGCCCCGCACGCTGTCAATCGGGTGAACGTCACGATTCATCGTCGGTGGTCGTGCCCGGATGGGGTGGGGTATCAGCATGACCATGGTGCAGATGGTACCGCCAGAACCAGGCGACCGCCCCGGCCCGGGTGCGCACACCCAGGTGGGCATAGAGACGTGTGATATGGTTTTTGACCGTCCCTTCAGCCACACCCAGCGTCGCAGCAATCTGGGCATTACGCTGATCGTGGGCCATCAACTGCAGCACCTGCCATTCCCGGGGATACAGGTGCGGCCCAGGTTGTACCGCTGGCGATGGCCGGGTGACTTGGCGGGGCCACGACGTCCCGTCCGCAATCTCGCGCACGGTGGCGCGGATGAGCGCCTCGCGCCTCACGGATACAACGGATCGACCTGCTGGGCGCAGGTTGCCGGTTCGGCACTCGCATCCGCGTTCAGGCACTCCAGGTAGGCCAGGCTGGTTGCTTGCGCTTCACTCAGGCTGTCCGCCAGATCCTGCTCGCCCTGGATGGCCGCATCAATTGCCTGGAAGAACCAGTATGGCTTAAGCGTACCAAATATGCTGGAATTGGTTCCGGGTTGGCTCGGCTGCTGCAGTGCTGTGTCGTACAACTCAACCAGGGCTGCCGCATACGGTGCCCGCTCGGCAAATTCGGGCGCAGCTACCAGCGACCGCCGCGCCGGGATTTCGTTGCGCAGGTTGCTCAAGTCATTCGCAAGAAAGCTGATCCATGTCCAGCAGGCTGCCGGGTTTTGCGGCGCAGCGGAGATGTGAAAACCCCGGACAGCGATGTCCCCGGTGGTCAACCCGGCAGCTCCCATTGGCAGCGGCGCGATATCAACGTCAAAGATCTCCGGCTGCAGACCGCCGTTCTGCAGGTTGTCCAGTTGTGACAATGTTTCGGTCGGGTCGGTCATTTCCTCCGGTGCGGTGTCACCGGCATTCATGGTGTAAGGAAACTGAATATTGCCATAGCTCCAGTCAAACCAGATTCCGGCGTGGCCGGATTGTATTAGCGCCCCTGGTCTGATGGCAGTGGCTGTTGCTTCGGCAGATGTGTCACCTGATGTGCCCGGCTGGCTGGTTAACGCCGGTTCCGGCATCACCTGGTGAACCTGGTAGAGATCAAGGTACCACTGGATCGCCGCTATCACCTGTGGATCATCAAAATTGGGACGGATATCCATGCCGCTCCCCCGCGTTAGATCGGCCCCAAACTGATTGATAAAAAAGAGCAGATCGCTGTAGGCACTCCCCGCCGGCACATAACCATACTGCTTCGTCGGGCCGTCGCCCTGGGTGAGCGCCTGGGCTGCAGTAAGAAAATCGGCAGGCGTCCAGGCCGCGGTGGGCGGTTCCAGACCAGCGGTCTGAAATGCTGTGCGGTTGTAGTAGAGCGTGCGCATAAAAAACGCATGCGGCAAGCCGTACAGTTTCCCGTTGTGCTGGTAGGGTGAAAGCAGTGCCGTCATATAATCATCATGTGGAAAGGTAGCATCGGCGTCAATCAACGGCTGCAGATCGGCCAGGGCTGCCAGTTCCTGCTCCGTCTGCGGTGGTTGATCCCAACTGAAGCAATCGGTTGCCTGAGCGACTGTCGTAAGATCAAGCACACCGGCATGTGTGTCGAGGGGCACAATCTGCACCATGATATCCGGGTGCTGCTCCTGAAATGTCTGCACCAGCCGGCGCATCTGCCCCATCTGCGCCGTCGGCACGCCAAACCGCACCAGGGTTCCATCACGCAGCAGTTCTTCAATGGGTGGTGTAGCGACGACGATCGGCTGCAGGTTCGGTTCCGGTTCACGTCCCTTCTGGGCCAGCCACTTCTGAAGTTCTGTCTGCGCTCGTGCCAGTTCGCCATCGATATTGCTGGTCTCGTCCGTTACCAGATTAAGCAGGGCGGTATACAGGCTGTCAAATGTGGCACTTATCGCACGGGCGCTAAAGGCGGGCATAGTTGCTGCGTCGGCCATGGTCTGGAGCGCCTGTGCGTATGTTGTGCGCTCATTCGGGTCAAGCCGATCCCAAAAGTAGGTCTCCTCCGCCAGTGATTTGCGCGCTGGTATACGCTTCAGGTGCGAGTCTCCCATGATATCCTGAAAAAGCATCTGATCGATTGTCTGGCGCGACAGAAATTCGATCCACTGCCATGCTTCGTTGGGATGCGCGGTACCGCCACTGATAATATAACCGTCGGCCTCTCCCCGAAACAGGCCGCCCGCCGTTGCGGGATAGGGCACCGTGCCCACCGGAAAGTCCAGCGTGACCATCTCCTGCGTGCCATCCGATCGGTATCGTACCTGCCAGAACTGATCACTGGCCCAAAGACCGACACGCCCGCCGATAATCCAGTCTTGTGGCCAGCGTGGTGTATCCAGGTCGTACATACCCGGCGGGAGCGGTGAGAGACCCACCGCGCCACTGGCGAGCAGGGTGCGCATACGGGTCATTACCGTTGCCACGCCAGTCTGGTCAAACTGCCACGCTTCCACCGGTGTGCGGGTCAGATCGATCTTCTCTTCCTGCAAGAGCGCCAGCAATGGGCGGAGTCCCTGGCTCGGCTCCGCAAGGCCATAGATATCCACCTCATCACCACGCTTGCGGGCCAGTTGGGTGGCGGCACCCAGCAGATTATCCCAGGTCCAGTCGCTTGCCGGTTCCGGCAGGTTGGCCTGCGCAAACAGTTCTTTGTTGTAGTACAGAATCGGGAACGAGAAGGAGCGGGGCAAAACCCAGGTCCCACCCTCGGCGCTAAAGCGTTCCAGTGCCCCAGGGTAGAAATCATCGCGTTTGAAGCTGGGGTCGGCATCTATAAATGGTTGGAGGTCATGCAACAAATTCGTGCCATACGCGGCGGGCGTTACATAGAAATCGAGGGGGGCCGTATCAGCGCTGGAGACAATGTGACGTAGCATCTCCAGCGGTGCCCGGTCGTTGGACTGGAGGGCGGTTGCGAAGATCTCATCAAACGAGACAATAACAACCTGGATATTCTGATGTTCTGCCATAAAGCGCTCTGCCAGCGTTTGGTATACTTCGCGCTGGTTGTTCCGGGCTGCAAATGAGATGATCGTCTGATCTGAAGAAGTCTCTGCACTCCGTGGGTCTGCCACCGGTGTACGTTCAGTGAAATAGCAGGCGGGTAGCCCGACAATGATTATCAGCAGGAATACAAGGAAGCTACGCATAAAAATCCTCCAGATATATGATACTGCTGGTTTCTTCTCAATACCACGAGGTATGCGGTCGTCCATCACCCTATGCGTTTCGCCTTTGGCAGAGCGGTACGTTTTTTCTTTTTCACCCCAGATTTTCGCCTATGACGAAAATCTGGGGTGAAAGAAGCAGTTCTTCTCCTTTGCCGCAGGCCAAAACGATCGACGGAGGATCCTCCGCGTACCTCGTGTCCGATGACTCGAACCCTCCTCCCCAGACGATGCGTTCGGTCACGGGGCGTGGCGGTGACGGCTTCACCGATCGGCTCAGGACGCATGTGACCCGGCTTTTGGGACACCAGAAGGCCCAAAACGCACCGCATCCGCCGCTGAATGAGCAGAAACCAGCGGTATCATATATATATGTATGTTAACGATCAGTAATAGCCGCATTGTTCGGCATAAGGGTCAGCCCCATACCAGCTAGCAGGAGTGTTCCGGCAATTCCCCACGACAACCGGTCATATGCGGTGGCGATATGCCAGGCCCACAAATGCGTCTCGCCCTGTTCGCTGCTGCTGATCAGGGCAGTAATAACGGCAAAGGCCACCGGCAGGATAGCGGCGGTCTGCGCACCGGATATGCGTCGCCCGATCAGGGTCAGGCCAATGTAGCCCACCGCGTTCCGCCCGGCTGCAAGTGCCGGTTCCAGCGGGACTATGCGCTGTACCAGCAGAGCGGTCACCAGCATGAGCGCTGCGGTGGACAGGGCATAGCCGGCATCCAGCAACGGCAGCGGGCGGCTGGCAACGGCCTCGACTGCCGGGTCGCCGGTTGTGAGGCCTGCTGCCACCGCAATGGCCAGGGCCAGGGGGAGCAGCAGGGCAATCGGAATAATCAGCATCGGGCCACCCAACAGATTCGGTAGTTTCAACGACCAGCCCCGGGTCAGCAACAGAGTGACGGCCACTCCGACGATGGTGAGTGCGCATATCCGCGTACGCCGAACGCGCAGCCAGAGACTCATAGGGCTGGCTCCAGTTGCGGCGGAATATTACACTGTTCCAGCGCCACCAGATTCCGCTCCAGCCAGGCCTGCTGGCGTTCCAGTGGCAGCGCACGCACCGTTGCCACAACCTGGAGTTGATCGGGTGAGAATCGGCCGGCCAGTTGCTCTGGTGGCATACCGGCGATGGTATTCAGCCAGGCCAGAACATACCCTTCGGCGGGTGCGCCTAGATAGGGACTGATACCCGAAAACGCGCACTCGGGCCATGGCGGGAGCAAACTGTAGGCCAGTGCGTTCAAGATGGTATAGTGATCGGATCGCATACTGAAGCCAAAGCCACGGACGGTTGGCGACCCCGGCTGACCTTCGCTAAATTCATCCGGCACAGCAATGCCAGCCTGCTGCCAGGCCGCGCCAGCCGACGCGGCGATTGCTGCTACCTCTTCCAACCGTGGCTGATGTTCCGGCCAGACACAGACACGCGGTTGCCCGGTTGAACAAACCAGCAGGGCGGGATCACGCGCAATGGTCGGGTCAGGACCAAACCCCCTGACAAACTGCACGCCGGCACCGGCACCAATGATGGCGGGCAGCAGTGCCAGGGCCAGCCGAAATGCCGTTAGATGCGGGTGTAGCAGTAGCCCGGCAGTCACGGCCAATCCGCCTGTAAAGACGAGCGCCCCCAGTAGTGCCGCCGGAGCCAGATCAGCGCCGATCAGACAGCAGGATGGCCAGATACCAGTGAGGTGCCGCAACCAGAGTGGATCGAGTGTTAGCGGTAATCCCAGGGCAAAAAAATCTACCAGAAAGACCAGCGGCACAGATACGACCACTGGCATACGGACACCAATAGCAAAGCCTAGCAGGGTATGGGTAGTAAGAATGACCAGGGTCGTGATGATCATCCGGATATCGGGTAGCAGCACCCCACCAATGACCAGCCGAATCCCGATGATGCCGAAGGTTATGAGCGATCCGACCAGCAGTGTCGGCAGCAGGGCTGTGATCGCAACCGTCAGCGGAGTACGCACATGCGGCAGGGTAAACCAGCCTGCACGCCGCAGCCGTCCCCCTTCCCAGGCTCCGCCGGCAGCGCAGACTGGCGCAACAATCAATAGCGCGGCTGTCCCTGCTGCTGTGAGCGTCAGGGGATAGGGATCGAGCTGCAAGGAAGCCATACTGGTAACAAACATCCATGCTGGCCATACCAGAAGGGGGCTGATCCAGATGAGCGGGCTTATACGCAGCATGGTCAAGCGTCGCATTAGTTTTTCTCCGAAACAATCTGTGCGTATGCCGCCTCGGCCCGCCGCTCGCCCGCCGATGGTGTCGCAAGATCCATAAATGCCGCCACCGAGCCGCTAAAACGGACATGACCATGATCGAGTACAACAACGGTATCAAACAGGTCGGACAGATCATCAACCTGATGAGTTGAGACCACCACCGGGCGATCCGGGGGCAGCGCGACAAGCAGTTCACGAAAGCGCGAACGCTGCGCCGGATCCAGTCCCGCTGTCGGCTCGTCCAGCAAAATAATCTGCGGATCGTGGATCAGAACCTGGGCCAGACCAACGCGCCGCAGTTGTCCTCCCGACAATGTTGCCGTTTTGCGCCCCGCCAGTTCGATCAGAGCCACCTGCTCAAGAGCGGTCGCCGCTGCTGACCAGGCCTGGCTGCGCGGCAGCCCCTTGAGCCACCCGGCATAGGCGACCTGCTCATGTATCGTCAGTCCGGGCACGGGGCGGATCTGCTGGGGCATCCAGCCCACGGCGCGGCGGTATGCCGCCCGGCTCCCCCGTCGTCTGTTCTGCGTATGCGCCAGTGACGGCAACCGGACAGCACCACGATGCGGGCGGAGCGCATCGGCACCGAGGGCCAGCAGGGTTGACTTCCCGGCACCATTCGGCCCAAGCAGCACCGTCCTGCCCGCCGGCACCTCCCAGGAAAAGTCATCAAAAATCGGCCGACGCGACCGGCGATAGCGAAAGTGAATCTGGGTAAAGTGAAGAGACATAGATTTGATAGTCCTGACTTGCGTACGTGAATCCTGTTTTACTATGCCCGTTCCTCTATTATGATGTACACAAAAGGCGAAGCGTAACAGAGTACGCTTTCGCCTGAAGAACCTGGTAGTGGTACGTAGGCATGTCGAACTATGGATGATATTCACCACTCCAGGACTAAACCTTGCAGCGCGTATTAATACTCCACATAAACGGTCTGAACAGAGACAGTACTAGCACCAATGATCTTGTCAATCTCGAAACGGTAATCATTAGCTGGTTGAATACCCCAGTTGTGCCCGACGGTAGTACCTACACACGAGAATGGCCTCATCCCGAGGTTTGTATGCCACCAACCACCGCGCCACAGAATGACTTCGACATCGGCTGTGCAGTTAGTAAACTGCACATATGTACTAACATGATCGAGATTCTTGTCATTCCACCAGCGCGAATAAAAGCCTTCCCGAGCGTCCCCTATGAAAGATGTCCAGGATCCCTCAGCATACACTGAACCAGCGAACATCAACACTACGAATAACCCCGTGATAGCCACCATCAGTTTCTTGCGTAACACTGTGTTCCTCCTTGAATAAGTTGGAGGACTTTTGAGGTTGGCCAGACCATATTACCGATGCATGTGATAATGTCTGCGTACGCTTTCACATGCTGTTCTAATAGTACTCATACGCAACAGCTATGTCAATGTACAACTGTCTACTTTTTCAGAAAAATATGTCTATTATATTGGTTCGAATATCAAATAGTGGTCATATTTTTTACTGGCCTGGTAGACACATGTCTACCACCGTGAATATGTACTCTTTTTAGTATCTTTATGTTAGGCGTTGCGCCCATGGTTTTGTTATCGGTTTAGAGTATCTGTACATAGGTAAGAAACGCCGCAAACTGCGCTTGATTCGCGTTCGTCGCTGAGATAAAGAGAGCATGTGAACCATCACCGCAATCAGGGGCGATAACCAGGGCAAGAAAGGTGAAATCGGCGGTTGGTGCGACCGTCACCCACACCGCCGGATGATGGTCTACCGTGATCTCCCTGACGGCTGCAATCTGATGACCGAGTGGTCCACGCCGAAGCTCTGCCAATGCGTCTGTCAGTGTAGGTGTATCGTCCAGATGTACATTGGTAATGCGAAAGGATTGCTCGTTGTTAGCGGGCGAAAAAGAGGCAAAGCCCCCGGTCACGCCGTCTGCACTCCAGTCTGCCGGCAATTCTACAGCAAAACAGAGCCGATTATCCTGGTAGATATCCGTAACCGGAGGAGGGGTCGCGCAGGCTGACAGCAGGAGCAGCAAGAGGCATATGTACACTTTGATATTCATGGTATCCATTCTTCTTCACCACCTCGATAATTAGGGGTAGTGCGATAGTAGAGAGTGCTACCTGGATCTCTTTTATAACAGTTGTTGTTTGGCCAGGGACTATCAAGTACAGAGCGATTGACACGCCAAAATACTCCACCTTTGTTCGATATCCAGTATGAATAACTACTATCGGTCTCAATATAGCGCTGATAGTGATTCCGCTCGGAACGAGCGCGTGTGTGGTGTTGCTCAAAATGAGTTGAGCGAACAATGCAAACCCGAAGGTGATCAATAACGTTATAACTTGTGTACGTAAGGTCATACTAGTTGCCCCCTTCCAAACTTATAGCAGGATCAATTTCAAGCAGGTACCAATATATGCAGCAGAAACCGGTCTACTATGCCTGCTTCCTGGCGTACATGGTAGTCATCTGTCTACCATTTTTAATCCACCCGGTAGTCACTCGTCTACCTCTTCCTGTGGTGGTGGCGCAACCAGTCCCAGTTGTAGCGCACGCGCAGTTGCCTCGGTACGCGTCGCAACACCCAGTTTGGTAAACACCTTTGACAACCGCTTGGTCACTGCCGGTCTACTCAGACCGATCATGTCGGCAATCTGCTGGTTGGTCTTTCCCGATACAACCAGTTGCAACACCTCACGTTCGCCTGGTGTGAGCAAGTCGGTATCCGATGACAGCGGCAGGTCACTCAGGTCATACAAATTCGCCTCGGAAGTGTCGATCAACGACTGATGTGTTAGTAACTCGCTGTCGTGTCGCTGCAGTTGCCGGCGCAGTTCGGTCAGTTCCGTCTCGAAGCGCATGCGCATAGTGACATCCAGGGCAATAACGGTGACCCCCGTAACCGTATGGTCTGCACTGTATAGCGGATGCCACCAGGTCTGAAAAACAACATGCAGCACTTCGACCAGCGCCGTCAGCGCTTCTCCCTGCAGTGCCCTGGCAACGTAGGTCTGGATATCGGGAAGGGTCTGGGCAGTCTCATACATCGAACGCCCAACCAACTGATCGGGAGTGATGTCCAGCGTTGCCAGTCGTTTTCCCTCCAGGAATGTCATGCTGCCGGTATTATCGATAGTTAGGAAAATAATCGGCAGATGCTGGAGCAACATCTGCAAGCGCAGCCTGGTTTGCTGCTGTTCATCACGGAGCGTCGCATAAACTTCGTGTTGTTCAATCATATCCCGCGACCGCATCCGCTGGGTAAATCCTTCTATGATTGCGCGCTGTAAAGCCAGCAGGGGTGACAGAAGCGCGGTGGCGTCGTCGAGGGTGATCGCGTTCAGCAAGTCCTGTATCAGTACCTGACTTAGACATCCCAGGCTGGCCGGCTGATCAAACCCGGCTTCAATCAACATGGCCCCGATGGTGCGGGCCGCAGCAGGATCGAACGCCGGTGCCTTGAGCAGAGTCATGATCTGCTCAAAGATGTCGGTCAGATGTTGAAGTATGACAGGTTCATGTTGCGGAACAAACTGAACCGCAATCAATTCCTGATACCAGGCCGCAACAATAGTATCGCGCTGCTGGTGTAACCGTGTCACTGCGTCGAGGGTCATTCCATCGCGTCGCGGATGCGTGTTCATTGCTCCTCTGTTACGGGACGACATGCTCGTCCCTGGAAGATGGTGGGTGCGTGATCACCGGTCAGCGCCTCACACACGCGGATGAGCGGGGGTTCGGTCGCTATGATCGTGCGGATGGTGGTGCCAAGGGTGGTCGAATGCGTGAGGACTATCACCTGAATGGGCAGGTGCATCCGGTATCCTTTCTCGTGGCACGCCGCAGGCGCTCACCGTCGTCTGCGGCGGCAACCGTCATACCCTGGAATGAGCTTACCGGATGCCCCGCACGCTGTCAATAGGGTGAAAGTCACGATGTATCGTCGGTAGTCGTGCCCGGATGGGGTAGGGTATCAGCATGACCATGGTGCAGATGGTAGCGCCAGAACCAGGCGACCGCCCCGGCCCGCGTGCGCACACCCAGACGGGCATAGAGGCGTGTGATATGGTTTTTGACCGTCCCTTCCGCCACGCCTAGCGTCGCAGCAATCTGGGCATTATCCTGATCGTGGGCCATCAACTGCAGCACCTGCCATTCCCGGGGATACAGGTGCGGCCCAGGTTGTACCGCTGGCGATGGCCGGGTGACTCGCCGGGGCCACGACGTGCCGTCCGCAATCTCGCGCACGGTGGCGCGGATGAGCGCCGCCGTGGCCGCATCAAGCGGCACCGAATACGGGATGGTCCACGCTCGCCGCACCGCTTCGACCATCAGCGCCATGGCTGTATCGCTGGTCAATGGGCGTGTCCTTGCCTGCGCAAGCAACCCCATGATATAGTGCGCATCGGCGTAGGCACTCAAGGCCAGCATGCGGGGGGCGACATCTGCAGTATCGCAGTGCTGCGCCGCACGGTCGGTCGGACTATCCGGCACCGCCATGTCCAGCACAAGCACATCAGGCTGGAGTGGTTCTAGCATGGCGAGCGCGATGGTGCCATCCGCAAAGGTGTCGGTCAGGAACCGATCAGGAGCTGCAGTGAAGAGGGCCAGCAGTTCTGCGGGCAGAACGGTCTCATGCTGAATCAACATGACACGCACCGGTGGCATAAGCACCTCCTTTCCAGGTACATTTGCTCCATGCAGTACAGACGTCTGACGACTGCAAAAAGTTACGGGCAGTGAGAACATCAAACCGGTTGGTGTGGACAGCGCATGAAAGGGTGCCCCGATTCCATGAGGACGTACGTGATGGTATAGACAACTCGCCTTTTCGCCTGTGGCGAACATGAGGAGGGAAGATACAGTGTTTCTTCCACACTGCCGCAGGTGAAACGTAACCGTTCAGCGGATAACCCACGGTGTCGGTTTTGTCCATAACCATGGTCGTATCACATATCAGGAGGAGTGCATGCCTCATCTTATAGTAGATATGATACCCCACTTGCGATCAGCGGTAGGTAGCGACTTCCACCGTGTTTGGCACATCACGGCGAACCGATCCCAATAGCCCACCCGACGGTTCGCCTGATGGAATGCTCAACTGCGACCCGGTGCTACACGACCGTGACTATATGGCCGACCTATGCCCGCGGTTCATCCATCTCAATCTCGGGACGGGTCAGGGTCGGCAGAAGCGTTGTCCCGATGGGGCGCAGCACGTTTTTTCGCAGCCAGCGGATGATGGTACGGTGACTGCCCTGCGGATATGCCTCCATTCTCAACACCATTGGTACCTTAAACAGCAAAAGTACCGCTCTGCCGAAGGTGAAAAAGCGAGTTGCCCATACCACCGCGTCACTCGGGTCAATAAGAAGACACCCAACGCCCACACCATATTACAGCAATCACAAAGCAATGCATGGTTGGTTATAGTTGCATACACAACCGCAGTTGCTCTCTGCAATCGGGTGCGGTATAATGGGCAGGCTTCATCAAGAAGAAAGTTATCAACGTGTAGTCAGAGCAGCGCTACGACCAGACGGTGCGTCTATTGCTCAATGTCGATCAGACAACAACCGGGCAATGTTGAACTGTGACGTGCTGGGGAGATACAACGTTATGCTGGAAGCAGAATTTGTCGAGCTTATTCGTAATATTCCTGATTTCCCAATTCCTGGTATTCAATTCAAAGATATTACCACCTTGATCCGCGATAAAAAGGGCTTTCGGCGCTCGATCCAGGTGCTGGCAGAACGGTATGCCACATTGCAGCTTGACGCGATTGTGGGCATCGAGTCGCGTGGGTTTATCTTCAGCGCTCCACTGGCATATGAGTTGGGTCTGGGCCTGGTGCCCATCCGCAAACCAGGCAAACTACCGGCCGACACCTATCAGGTCGAATATGAGCTTGAGTATGGCGTCAACAAACTTGAAATCCATCGCGATGCCTTCCAATCTGGCGCACGCGTGGTGATTGTTGATGATTTACTGGCAACCGGTGGCACGATTCATGCTGCCAGTACCCTGGTTGAGCAGGCGGGTGGTGTGGTAGAAGAACTGGCCTTCTTAATCGAGTTGACGTTCTTGAATGGCCGCGAGCGATTGGCCCGCTATCCTGTCTTTTCACTCATTCAGTATTGAAGAGCATATCGCAATCAATCATATCATATTCGTGCAGATTCAGGATATAGCAACCCGGAACAAGTTGTAAACAGTGGCGTCCAGGCAAAAGCCTGGACGCCAGTTGAGCAATGCTCTTCTTCAATTGATTGCAGATCATTGACACATATGCTATAATTACGTTGAGGAACACGGCATTGCTTTCGTATCCTCTTGTGGTTTGTCGGCAGTGCCGCCCGGTACTCCCAAAACGAGTTCCCCAACTGCGTTCCCTGGTTCATCACATAGTATAAAATCCAGAATATCATGGTTGTATCGTATCCTGAAGGGTGATACGTAAATAAATAACAGACCTTCTATCCACACATGTTTCCTCTGAAAACAATGCAAATCCTGTTGATAATCGGGAAATCCCAGCAAAGGGGTGATAGTTTTGCGCCTGCCGAAAGCGGCTGAAATGGGGTGAACGACATTCTGCTGCGTTGCTTATGTTGTCATCAAGAGTATTCGTACTCCTTCAGACAGGTTGGTTTAGAGGGGCAATGCTTCTCCCAAAAAAGAAATTTCGGGCGAGCTACAGGCCCCCCGTAACCTCTGCGAGTGAACGTTCCCTGGAACGGGTACAAGTATTCAATGGTGACCATACGGTTGATTCCTACCCCCATCAGGTGGGGCTTGTATTCTTGTTCCTGATTTATTTGTCCTATGTGTGTGATGAACCGAAGACACGATTGTAGTTTGACCGGTTCCTTGCCCAGAACGACATACCTGGATTCTATCACACCAGAGATCGTAACTTGCTTACATTATGTATACGAAGGAGCCTGAAATGGTAAATGTGGCCGAATTAGAGTCAAAAACACTGGCTGATCTGCGTGAGTTAGCGCGTAGCAGTGGTATCAGTGGCGTCAGTAGCCTGAAAAAACACGATTTAATTTTCAAGTTGCTGCAAGCACAGACGGAAGAAGCCGGAAATACCTTTAGTGATGGTATTCTGGATATTGTTTCCGATGGATTTGGTTTTTTACGCGGGGAGCGTATGCTGCCCGGGCCAGACGATGTATATGTCTCTCAATCCCAGATCCGCCGGTTTGGTCTCCGCACGGGTGATCGCATCTGGGGCCAGATACGGCCACCGAAAGAAAGTGAGCGCTTCTACTCACTCTTACGTGTCGAACTGATCAACGGCATTGACCCTGAAACTGCTCGCAAGCGCCCTGCATTTGATCAGTTGACCCCGATCTTTCCCAACAGTCAACTCAAACTTGAGACCGAACCCAATATTCTGCCAACGCGCCTGGTCGATTTGATTGCACCGATTGGCCGTGGTCAACGCGGCTTGATCGTTTCGCCGCCCAAAGCTGGTAAAACCTTGCTGCTCAAGGCGATTGCGAATGGGATTACCAGCAATCATCCCGATGTTAATCTGATGGTATTATTGATTGGTGAGCGTCCGGAAGAAGTCACGGACATGCGCCGCAGTGTCAAAGGTGATGTCATTTCTTCCACCTTCGATGAACCAGTCGAGGATCACACCAAAGTGGCTGAGATGACTCTGGAACGAGCCAAACGTCTGGTAGAGAGTGGTCAGGATGTAGTCATTCTGATGGATTCGATCACTCGCCTGGCCCGCGCCTATAACCTGGATATGCCTCCCAGTGGACGTACCCTCTCCGGTGGGATTGACCCGGTGGCCCTCTATCCCCCCAAACGGTTTTTTGGGGCAGCGCGCAATATTGAAAATGGTGGGAGCCTGACAATTATCGCCACCTGTCTGGTTGATACCGGTAGCCGTATGGACGATGTGATTTATGAAGAGTTCAAGGGCACGGGCAATATGGAGTTGCACCTGGATCGACGTCTGGCTGAGAAACGCATTTTTCCCGCCCTTGACATTCAGCGTAGCAGTACTCGCCGCGAGGAGTTGCTCTTGCCACCTGATGTTTTGCGTCAGGTCTGGACACTGCGCCGGATGGTCAGCATGCTTGGCGATAATGAGGGTACTGAGTTGATGCTGACCCGGATGGCGAAAACCCAGACAAATACCGAGTTCCTGGCCACCTTGAGCAAGAGCGCATGATCATCGATCCCGTAGGATTGTTACAACCGGTAGAGAAACTTTGTTGACAGCCGCAACGTAGTATATTGTGGGGCAACTTTCCCCAATGGCAACCAGCCTGAGCGAATGGAGCGATACGGTATGAGTATTGAAGAGTATTACAACTCACGTCCCGGTGAACGGATCGATCTGCCTGACCCTACCGTGGTGGGTACGGGTCAGGGCAACAATGGCATGCAGTATCAAATCATTGGTACCACACTACAGGCGGTGGTTATTCAACTCCCGCAGGGTCAGCAAATCTTTTCCGAACGCGGCAGTATGAGTTGGATGAGTGCTAACATGTCTATGGAGACCAATATGGAGGGCGGGCTGGGAGGAGCCTTCAAACGGATGTTTTCGGGCGAGTCGATCTTCCTGGTGACATTTACCGCTCAAAGTGGCACTGCAATGATTGGTTTTTCTGCCCAGCTGCCTGGCAAAATACTACCGCTCCATCTTGCGGCTGGTCAGCAGATGATTTGTCAAAAAGAAGCTTTTTTGTGTGCCGAACGCAGTGTCACGCTCGATATTCATTTTCGACGCAAGCTATCGACGGGTCTTTTCGGTGGGGAGGGCTTTATTATGCAGCGCATCAGTGGCCCGGGTGTCGCGTTTGTGGAGCTGGATGGCGAAATTGTCGAGTACACACTGACTCCTGACCAGGTGTTGAAAGTCGATACTGGCCACATTGCAATGTTTGAACCGACGGTGACGTTTGATGTAGAAATGGTGCGTGGATTTAAGAATATCCTGTTTGGTGGCGAGGGCTTATTTTTGTCCACCTTGCGTGGCCCGGGGCGGGTGTGGCTCCAGACAATGCCAGCGATAAACCTGGCAGCGAAGCTGGCACAGTATATGCCACGTCCCACATCTCGCAGCGATTAGCCGTGGATGCCAAAAAAGCGATTGCCATTTCCTCGGTTGCTTGCGTAAAGACAAAAGTTGAACCAGGAGAGGCATATCTGTCTCGCCGCGCATGTAATCCTTGATCTGAGCAAATGATAAGGCGAGCCAACCTGGGAATCCGGTAACAGGCTGACCTGATAGAGTGTACCGCGGCAGGGAACGAGGAACCCGGCTAGATCCGGATCTCTCACAGGAGCAGTACCAGAGACGATGCACACAGAGACGCGAGTCCTGTCCACATACCAATGGCTGAAAAACTGCCGGAGCATACGTGGGTAGAAATCTCGTGGTATTGCTTAAGCTACATTCGGGGCACCGAGGTCAGGCTCGTTTTTCACGTCGTGGCCCACTACACGAGACGCCATACATGGATACCCACGACACTGTTCTGATATTGACCATTCCAGCACCATCGGCCATAAAAGCATCCCAGGCCAGAATGACAAACAGTATCCTCCCCCTACGCCTGATCTTTACAGTCCTATGAGCTTCAACTCCATCAATAAGGATACTAAAACGAGGCGCTCGAATAGTCCGTCATTCGGAGCGCCCGCTCATGTTGACTGTAGTGGTGTAGGACACAACACACAGAGCTAGAGAATCCCTCTGACCTGTTTATCCTACTCTTCATTCATAAGAAGGGGCAAACTAGAACGTCCCTGGCTGTCAGCAGAGCAAAAGCCATTCTGGTTAGAGAATGTAGCGCCACATCCATGGTCGCAGCTTGCCGCCTGTTCCGCTACACCAGGTTAATGAGTTCGGTTGCAGTGCGCCGCATATCCAGAAACACTAACCCGAGTTTGGCACGACTATGCGCCAGTGCAGTAAGAACGGCTTCTTCTCCAATAGCCATCAGGATAACATATCCTTCCTCACCACGCACAAACACCTGGTCAAGCTGACCACGCCGTAACTCACTTGCAATACGCTCACCCAACGACAGCATTGCCGCGCTCATTGCCGACACGCGATCTTCCTCGACATCTGCTGGCAGCGCCGAGGCCATAATCAGGCCATCAACGCTCACAACCGCCGATGCCTCAATGTCTGGTGTATTCATACTCAGGGCCTTGAGATGCCGCACCATCTCTTCGGTTCTGCTTGCCATTCAGATCCTCCTTAAAGGCCGTCAGCCAGTTGTGGAACAGAGGCTAGAGCATACTGGCACAAAACCAGCATGTAAGGCCGTGGTAGACGGCCATCCGCGCTCATTCTACTACATTTTTTGATGAAGGGCAACTCGTTTTCTCGATGTCAATCAGCCGCATACCAACCATCTTATGTTAAGACTATGATCGTTCCCTGTGAGCGCTTTTCGTGCCAGCGCTCGTACTATACGAACGAGTACGTCGGGCCCGAATGCTGGCCCGGGACGCTATAACTCCTCAGCCGGCAATGGTAATCCTAATCGCTGCCGAAGCAGGCTGTCCGCAACGGTAACTGCATCCGCAGGACTTTCTAAACCGCGCAGAACTTTGAGTTGCATGCGTTCCAGTTCTTCGCGTACCACTTCGTGCATCATCGGGTTATTCGGAATACCCTGTGCATTCCGTGCCTGATGACGAAAGACCCGTGCTATTTCGTGGTCAAGTATATCACGGTTCAGCCGCAAGCTCAACAGCGCTGGTTGTTTATTGACTGCCAGTAATGCCTGTTGTGCTTCTTCATGCAGCATATAGCGCATAAAATCCAGAGCAGCACGCTGGTTATTGCTGTCTGTCACCCGTGCATTCACACTGATCACATCACTCTGGATATAGGGTTGAGCCGGGCGATTTGTTTCACTCAAGGTAGGTAAGACTGCCACGCCCAGATCGTCGCCCCACAGGGTACGATAGCTGGGCAGGGCATGCGCCCAGTCAACAGTCATCAATGCTTCCCGGGCCTTCAGCGCATTGTCAATCGTAATACTGTCATTGACGGCAAGGATCTGGGGATCTTGCCGTAAATCCAGCAGCCACGTTAGCCAGCGTTCCGTCCCAGCTCGCCCTTCATTGCCCAGAATAAGATTTCCCTCTTCATCGAAGACACGCCCACCGAAAGCATACATGTAACCAATGGTTCGATCCAGCGAGAGCGTGTAGGCCAGACCCCACACGGGTGGCCGGGTAGAGGCATCGGTCAGCCCCCGGGCCATGTTCAACCAGGTCTCAGTATCGGGAGGTGGCACCGTCACATTGGCTCGATTATAATACAATGCGAGTGTATCAAAGGCAATCGGTAATCCATACAGTTGTACATCCTCGGCTTCCCCCTGTATCTGAGCGCTGAGGATGGTGGTTGGTACCAGTTGTCGCTGCTCAGTTCTATCGATCAGTGGATCAAGGGGTAACAGCAGGCCATCCTGAACCAGACCGCCGAGCGTGTGGCTTTTTAATAAGAGCAGATGCGGCCCACTCCCGGCCAGTGCTGCGGCCCGTACCTCGCTGATAAACGTTGCTATTGGCCAGGCCTGCGGGATAATCTGAATGTTCGGGTGCGACCGATTATAACGATCAATTAACATAGCCAGTGTTTGTTGCTCTGGTGAAGGCCAGGCATGCCAGAGAAACAGGGTCAACACTGGTTCTTGCTCAGAAGATATGACTGGAGCGGGTGACTCCACTGCCAGTGATGCATCGCTACACGCCATCAGGAGCAACACTAACAGGCACCTGACAACCATGGCATATGTGTTCTGCCTGAAGATCAACAGAGCCTCTCTTCCCGCATTGTAGTCATCTGGATTATAGCACGGCAACCTGTGCTATCGCAAGCAATAGGGGTCTCGTTTCGTCTTGATTGAAGCCGAGACTCCGGTTGACAATTGCCATAGGCTTAATCTATCACCATAAAATCAAAAGACCCACATAGCCCATGATACAATAACCATGAAAAAGAGCATACGGTGTTCTTGTAAAACGGCGGGATGGAACATCTGCTTATCTGCTGGTCTGGGTGGTGGGGCCGTGTCTTGTGCCTGCCTCCGGCCATCAGGTTAGAACCTATCCAATGTGACGAACATGTATCTCTTCCTGGAAGTACATGATTCATACATAACCGTATAACCGGAGTCTCTACGTGTGTCTGTTCAGGGAAGCTTTCGCCAGCAGAGGTTGCGAGGCCACAGCCCCTCCGCAACCTGAGAAACACCTGAAGCGGCAGTGCTCCTTCAGACCATCTCACGGGAAAGGGTACCTTCAAATATGGTGGATCGTTGCAGATCCATGCCGTTGAGTCTGATACCCCCTCAAAACACAGTACGGGAGCTGGTTGAAAGCCAGAATACTACCACCAGGGTAATATGCATGCAAAAAAGGAAAAACAAAAACCAAATTCTGCAAATTATACGGCGGATTTTTCTCGCTTATGTCCTGCTCATCATAAGTTGGAGGATACTCGCTGATGACCTGCTCCTCTGGTTGAACATCGATCCACAGACCATCGTCTACTGGCACAGCATGCAGTGGGTACTTCTGGTAATTGTGAGTGCCGTGTTGTTGTATATTCTCCACCGTTCTGAGCTACGTGCCCGTCGTCAGATGGAACTTTCATTGTACCAGTCCAGCCGAGCATTACGTGCATTGAGCGAATGTAACCAGTCTCTCATACGTGCAACGGACGAAGCAGAGTTGCTGCGAAACATCTGTCGTCATATTGTTGCTGAGGGTGGGTATCGGCTGGCCTGGGTCGGTGAGGCCCTCCATGATGAGACCGGAACAGTCCGCCCAATAGCCCAGGCTGGCTTTGAAGACGGTTATCTGGAAGCGATTATGATTTCATGGCACGATAATGAGTATGGGCGCGGGCCAACCGGCACGGCGATTCGTACGGCCCAACTCTGTCTGGTTCGCAATATCCTGGAAGATCCGACCTTTGCTCCGTGGCGTGCACAGGCGCTCCTGCGAGGGTATGCCGCCGCGATCGCTATACCGTTGATCGTTGATGGGCAGGTAATCGGTGCGCTGAACATTTATGCTGGTGAACCAGATGCCTTTGATACAGAAGAGATAGGACTATTGTGTGAACTGGCGGATGATCTGTCTTATGGCCTGCAGGCACTTCGCATCCGTGCTGCCCACCAGCAGGCAGAGGCGAGTTTACGTTCCTCCTATGAGCAGATTCATGGTATTTTAGAAAGTATGTCTGATGGGTTTTTATCGCTTGATAGTTCTTGGAATTTTGTCTATGTCAATCGTGAAACTGAACGCGTTCTCCGGTATCCACGCACATTTCTGATCGGTCGCAATATCTGGGACATTTTCCCAGAGGCAGTGCATAGTGAGTTTTATCATCGGTATCATCAGGTGCGTGAACAGCGGGTGGCTGTGTCGTTCGAGGCATTTTATGCACCACTGGACACCTGGTTTGAAGTCAGAGCCTATCCATCCCAGGGCGGGCTATCAGCCTATTTTCGTGACATCACTGCCCAGAAGCAGGTGGCCAGCTATCGCACAACACAGTTTGCCGTAACACGTGTGCTGGCTGATGCTGAAACATATCAGGAGAGCCTGCCGCGATTGTTGCAAGCTTTTTGCGAAGGCATCGGCTGGGAACTGGGCGAAATGTGGCAACCAAATGCACGGGCTGAGTATATGTCCTGGCAGGGGAACTGGCATAGTCCATCGCTGGATGCGGCCGCATTTACTGCCGCCAGCCGGGCTATGGCCTTTGCTCCTCAGAATAGCCTGGTCGGGCGTGTCTGGGCCAGTGGTCAGCCCGAGTGGATCCATGATATCAGGACGGAACCAACCTTTCTACGAGCAGCGTTGGGAGCTGAACAGGGATTGCGGAGTGTGTTTGCCTTCCCGATCTTGAATGGCAGAGATGTCATCGGAGTGATGGTTTTCTTTAGTCGCACCGAGCGTGCCCCTGATGATAACATGCTCATTGTGGTACGTGACATCGGCAGCCAGATCGGGCAATTTGTGGCCCGCAAACAGGCCGAGGCTGCTCTGGCACGCCAAGCGGAAATCAATGCCTCGATTGCAGAACTATCGCAGAAACTCCTGACGTCTGCTACACTGGACAACATCGCGGCGATGGTGCTGGATCATGCGCAACGCTTGACAGGAAGCCCGTTCGGGTTTGTGGGGTATATTGACCCTCAGACCGGGTTTCTGGTATGCCCTACTCTGTCACATGACATCTGGGATGTCTGCCAGGTGCCCAACAAGCAATTCGTGTTTGATCGGTTCAGTGGATTGTGGGGATGGGTACTCGAACATCGGCAATCGTTGCTCACGAATACGCCTGCTGATGACCCTCGGTCGAGCGGTACACCAGCAGGACATATTCGTATTGAGAGCTTTCTCGGCGTGCCAGCACTGATCGGGCAGACACTGGTTGGTCTGGTGGGGCTGGCAAATGCCCACCATCCCTATACCGATCAAGATCTGGAGGTAGTGGAACGTCTGACCTGGTTGTATGCCCTGGCAATCCAGCGCCAGCATCAAGAGGAAACGCTGTACCGTTATGCACGACGCTTGCAGCATATGCATACGATTGATCGTTCGATTTTGTCGGCTCATTCACCAACCGATATCGCAGGAGCCGTCCTCAACCAGCTACAGCATCTGATAGGGTATGAATATGCCTGTATCACCCTGTTCAATACTGATCATGATACGGCTAAGATTCTGGCCGCCTATGCGAACCATGAGGTGCAGACACAGCTTGATCGCGGTATTCCCTTGAGCCTGTTCCGTGCTATTCCCGCTTTTCAGGACAAGAACGGGCAACTGGTGAGGGATCTCTGTGCAGAGCCGTCTATATGTGATCCGGGTATCATGGACGGACAGAGTCCGTTGCGCTCGTTTATTGGAGTGCCGCTGATCTGCCAGGGCAGAACTATTGGTACGTTGGCACTGGGGAGTACTGTGGCACATATGTTTAAGAGGGAAGATCTGGAAATAACCCACGAAGTTGCCAATCAAGTTGCAATTGCGTTCCAACAGTCACAATTGTTTGCCGATGTACAGGAAGCCCGCACCCGGTTGCGCCTGCTTTCGCAACGTTTAGTGGCGGTACAGGAAAGCGAACGACGGCATATTGCCCGTGAGTTGCATGATGAGATTGGGCAGACGTTGACAGGGTTACATTTGCTGCTGGAAATGGCTAATCGTGCTCCTGGAGATTATCAGCGTAATCTGGACAATGCCCGCTTGCTTATTAACGATTTAATGGCGCGTGTCCGTGAAATGTCCCTGGATCTACGCCCGGCGATGCTGGATGATCTGGGGTTGCTGCCTACCCTGCGCTGGCATTTTAAGCGCTATACAACGCAGACCAGCATTCAGGTTCTTTTTCAGCATAGCGGACTGGATCGCCGATTTGGGCCGGAGATCGAAACCGCGATTTATCGCCTGGTACAGGAGGCGCTCACTAATGTTGCGCGTTACGCCAGAGTCAACGCATTAACCGTGCGCCTCTGGGCCGATCAGCAGACATTGGGGGTACAGATTGAAGACCAGGGGGTGGGATTTGATTATGAAACCGTTCTCAGCAGTAATACCTCCAGTGGTCTGGCCGGGATGCAGGAGCGGATACTCTTGCTGGGTGGGCAGTTTAGCGTACGCTCGGCACCGGGAGCCGGAACGCGCCTGATTGTCAATGTGCCGCTGCACGAACGGGAGCCGGTGTTGCTAGAAGCAGAAGATGCGATCGATAAGGAACTGTCATGACCACTATCATACTGGCAGATGATCACCATGTTGTCCGCCTGGGGTTGCGGGCTTTACTCGATGCTGAACCGGATTTTATGGTGATCGGTGAGGCGACAGATGGTCTGGAAGCCAGTCGGCTGGTGGAAAGCCTGAAGCCAGAAATATTGATTGTTGATTTGATGATGCCGGGGATTAATGGCCTGGAAGTTACGCGACAGATCAGCCAGCGGGTGCCAGCGACACGGGTTATTATTCTGTCGATGCATTCCAGTGAGGCCTACGTGTTGGAAGCGTTGCGCAATGGGGCCGCCGCCTATGTGTTGAAGGACTCACGCGCTGATGAACTGGTGCATGCCGTGCGCGAGGTGATTGATGGCCGTCGCTATCTCAGTCCACCTCTCTCCGAACGCTCCATCGAAAGCTATATTCGCCAACCCAACGAGTCGACGCTTGATCCCTATGAAACGTTGACTACCCGTGAACGTGAGGTGCTGCATCTAGTGGCTCAGGGATGCAATGCTACTGAAATTGCGACCCAGTTGTCGATCAGTGCCCGCACGGCCGAAACGCACCGTTCCAACTTGATGCGCAAGCTTAACGTCCATACCCAGGCAGAGTTGATTCGCTATGCGTTGCGGCGGGGGATTATTCCGATGGAGGATTGAAGCCCCCTTGCTGATGCCGACGCTTTTCCGCCAGGTCAATCGTTCATGGATTATAAAAGACGGTGCATAGTATATAATATAGCAACGAGCGACCGCGTACGTCCGGTAGGTGACAGAAGGATGGGGTATGACGGGTTCACTCCAGACGCTGGTGGATACGATACTGGGCCTGTTGTTTCCCGACCGTTGCGCCAGTTGCGGTCGGGTGGGCAGCCTGTTTTGTGCCGAATGCCAGGCTGAATTACGTCCCTATCCGGCTGGTAGCCCGACTGTCACCCATCCCTATGACCGCGGTACCTTCCTCGATGCGGCAGCGGTCGTTTTCGTTTTTGAAGGCCCGCTACGCGATGCGGTACACTGCTTCAAGTATAAGCGCATCCGACGTATGGCACGACCGTTGAGCAACTTGCTGCAAGCCTATCTCGCGCTCCATCCCCTGCCCGCCGACGCAATTATTCCTGTGCCCCTGCATCACCACCGCCTCAAACAGCGTGGCTTCAATCAGACTGAGGTACTGGCACAGCACCTCTCACCGGCCTGTGGACTGCCAGTGCTGGCAAGAGGCCTGGAACGTAGCCGACATACCGAGCATCAGGCACGTCTCGCTGCGCAAGAGCGTCTGTCAAATGTACGCGGTGCCTTCGTGTGGCAACAATCAACACCACCACCCGCACGGGTCTTGTTGCTTGACGATGTATTGACCACCGGAGCCACGCTGGGCGCATGTGCACAGGCATTGCGTGCCGCCGGTACACATGAAGTACGGGCACTGGCACTCGCCAGTAGCCGCCCAGAGCTACTTGGCAATGCACTATGATACAATACCATGCAGTCCTGGTAAAGCATTGCTGAATAAAAGCAGTACGCATTGGCTTGAAATTTCGCTTGCAGACAAGGAATAGTTGAGGTGATGCCAACAGATGCGATTGAGGTTCAGACACAGCCGGTGATTTACCCGGAAAGCGATGGCAAACCCTGTCTATGATTTTTGCCATCGATCGGATTGTTAGGGAAGCCATCGCGCAGCGAGTGTTTCCAGGTGCAGTGGTGCTGGTGGCACGTGCTGGAGTTCTCCTGCATGTGGCGGCGTATGGCAGCACTATGTACGATGACCCGGGGTCGCAGCCGGTGACACTGACAACACGCTATGATATTGCCTCGCTGACCAAAGTGTTCACGGCTACAGCGGTATTACAGTTGTATGACGCGGGCGCGATCATGCTAGATCGACCCGCGGCAGACTATCTCCCCGACTTGCAAGCCCACGGTGTGACTGTTCGGCACTTGCTGACGCATACATCGGGGTTGGCACTGCAGCTTTCGGCGCTACGGACAGCAGGTGCAGATAGGTTGCGTGCGGTGGTGTATGCTACCAATCCGACTCATCGGCCTGGCACGCGCGTAGTCTACACCAATATCAACAGTATGCTGCTGGGCGATATTGTGGCTGCTGTATCTGGTCAACCGTTTGATCAAGCGTTACAGGCACTGCTGCTGGAACCACTGGGCTTAGCGTCGACAGGGTTTTGCCCTGATCTGTCTGGACATGCTCATATAGCCCCGACCGAATGGGATGATGTGTGGCGGCGCATGTTGGTACAGGGCGTTGTCCACGATGAGAGTACCTTCGCGCTGGGTGGTGTGGCCGGGCACGCTGGGTTGTTTAGCACGGCGACCGATCTATGGCGCTTTGCGCAGATGTGGCTCGATCAGGGGGTGATGCAGCAACGGCGCTTCTTGCGGGCTGAAACGGTCGCACTGGCGACCCGCGATCATACCCAGCAACTGGCACGTGCAGCCGGAGGCGCGGTGCAGGCAGGTGGGGAGGCGTTGCGGTGCGGGTTGGGCTGGATGCTTGAGCGGCCCAATTTTATGGGTCATGCGCCCGCTGACACATATGGGCATACCGGGTTTACCGGGCCAGCGTTAGCCATCGTGCCCAGCGAGCGGCTGATCGTGGTGGTGCTGAGTAACCGCACTTACCCGCGTCGTACTCCGCCACAGCACCACGCGATCACAGCCGCAGTGCTCGCGGCAGCACGGGAAGCGGTCTAACGCGAAGAGCAGAAACTAATGGTGCTGATTAAATCAAATTCTAGCGATTCAACTGCTCACGTAGTTTATGTATATCTTCCAGGTAGCGCTGATTATTGGAGGCAAGTTCTACGGCCTGTTGCAACGATTGCTCTGCCCTGGTGAGAGCACCCTTATTCCAGAATGCTTTACCCAGAATGGCATGGCCACGCGCATCTTGTAGCTTGCTCAAATAAAGCAGCCGCATGCGCATAATCACCCTGGTTCAACTGTTCAATACCTTGCTCATTCAATTCGTGTGCCGTCTTAATCTGACTCATATGAGGGTACTCCGTCAGCGTAAGCATGGCTTGCGCCGTAACTCACCTTGAAAAAATTATGTATGAAACACCACCGCAACCCGGCCAAAGTGAATCTGTGTCCCATCATAAATGGGCGTTGGCGTGTTCGGCTCAATTCGTGTGCCATCGACGCGGGTGTAGTTGGTGCTGTTTAGATCAACAATTGTCCACTGCCCGTTCTGCTGGCTAATGCGGGCATGTTGACGGCTTACCCCACCACTCTCGCCGCCATGCGGTGTCAGATCGATCTCTGGAAAAATCTGACTAACCGGGTCTTCGCGCCCGATAATGATCTCGGTTTTGCCAGGTGGCAGGCGCAATTCTTGACCATTGCTCACCAGCACCAGGCGTGGTGTTGTGGCTGACGGGGCAACTGGTGCTGGTGCAACCGGAACAGGTGCTGGTGCGGGTAGAGGTACCAGGCTCGGGCTGGTTGCAACCGGTTCAATGGGTGCACCTCGTAGTGTGGCCAGTTGAGCCTCAGTCTCTGCGAGCGCCTTCTGTGCCTCGTCCAACCCGGCCTTGAGAAATGCCGGTACTGCTCCCGCCGGATAACGATCATACATCTGCTGGTACTGAGCAATGGTCTCGCGATGGGCCGCGATCAATCCTTCGAGGCGAGCGACTTCCGCCGGGTCTGGCGCGGGCGCTACGGACAGAGCAGTGAGATCGGCCTCAGCCTGTGCCAGCGCCTTCCGGGCTTCATCCAGGCCAGTGACCAGGAAAGGCGGGGCTGTGCCTGCGGGATAGCGGGTGAGCATCTGCTCGTACTGGGCAATGGTCTCACGGTGGGCAGCAATTAACCCTTCGAGGTGCTGACGCCTGGCCTGATCGGTCGCGGGGGCAAGTTCCGGGGGCAGTTTTTCGGGTGTGGGCGGGGATTCCAGAGCCGGTGCTGGGGACACAGATTCCTTAGTATATACCGGTTCAGGTTCGGGCGGAGACGCAATGTCTGGTTGTGGCGCTGGTAAAGGTGGCGCGAGTAGCGAATCAAGATCAGGCATTGGCTCCGATGCTGGTTCTGGCACTGGCGGTGGCGGCTGGAACTCTGGCGGTGGCATAAGAATAGTCTCTAAATCGGATGATGGGCTTACTGGCTGGTGCACGGCAGGTGGCACTACTGGCGATTCTGCCGGCGATGTAATCAGTGTTGCATCGCTATCGTTCATTGTGCCGGGTGCCAGCAGTGTAGGGGATTGCTGCAGCTCAGAGTTCTGGCTCATATCGATCAAAGTCGGCGCTTCACTGGCCGCAGCATCGCTCATCATCGTATTGAGCGGAAACCCGCACTCGTCGCAAAACGCCTGACCAGGTATGACTGCTGCGCCACAATTGGGACAGGACAAAGTTGCAAGGGGCGCGACGATTGGCGCTGACTGCTTGTCAACGTCTGATGTTTGTAAGGTTGGCGCTGCCATGATGCCTCTTGCTGCCGCTGGTTCCAGTCGAGTTCCACATTGATCACAGAAGCGATTACCAGGATCGTTCTGTGCGCTACAAGTTGGGCAGATAATCATAAAATATCCTCCTTTGCAACGCCCAGATAGTTCAATAGCTACCCATGTGAGCGTTCAACACCCTGTGCGGTGTCTATTCTTCCAATTTCTGCGTCAATCGACGGGTCGCGTAGCGTAACTCTTTTTGTGTCTCTGCACTCAAGCCCCCCCCCTGTTCGAGTTGATCGGCCTGCTGTTGTGCCTTGCCTGCCAGATCGAGTTCACCGAGATCGAGCAAGCGCGTGGCAGCCGCCCGCAACTTCTGCGTTGCCCCACGAAGATTGCCAGCCTCGGCTTCGGCCAGTGCTCGTGTTTGCAACTTAAACGCGGTCACTTTTTCCACCAGGTTCATCACCCGTGGATCATACGTTCCCTGCTGAGCATCGGTGGTAAAATCGAGCAAGATGTCCTGTTTCTGCGTTTGCTCTGTCGATTGACCGACGGGCACAAAGCGCAGTTCGGCCTGTGCAATACGGAATGAACCGGCAGCACGAGACTGGATCAGCAGATCGAGAACGACGCTGCTGGTGGCATTATAGGCAACGTCACCAAATGTCACCTGTACCTCATTCTGACCAATAGGCTGATAGCCCAGGTTAGCGATGGTCGGCGTAGCACGATAGACTGCACGGGGTGTAACATCCCGTACCATGCGTAAGATGAGTCGTGCCTGTCGGATAGCTGTGCCCTGCGCCTCCTGAACGGCGCGCTGAAAGAAGCTATCGATCTGCTGTGGATCAGCAATATAGTCAGACGTACCGCCGGTCAATTCGGCCAGATCGTCCAGCAATTGCTCATTCCACTCACTGCCCAGGCCCAGCGCCGTAATCCGCACGCCAGCGGCTCCGAGGCTACGAGCAATCGCCCGGCAGGTCTCTTCGTCACCCCAGGTCTGCCCATCGGTCAAGACCAGCATGCGCGCAATCGTATCGGGAGCGAGCTGTTTTTGCAATTCAGCCTGGCCAGCCTGCAACCCCAGCGACATCGCAGTTCCGCCGGCTTCCTCAATCGTATCAATCTGTGCCTTCAGTGCCGTCTTATCGACGGCTGGTGTTGCAGGCACTACCACCTTGACCGTATCATCAAAAATAACGAGCGAGACGACGTCTTGCGGCGTGAGCGTATCCACCACTCGTTGTGCAGCCGCCTTCATGCTGGCAAGTTTGGCACCCTGCATCGAGCCAGAACGGTCGAGTACCATACAAAAGTTGAGGGGCACGGTTGTTGCCGGTGACGCACCCGGATGCACTTCTGCCAGTAAATAATTAACCTGCGGGGTCGCACTGATAACCAGTGGAGCGCGCCCCCAGGTACAAAGGAGCTTGACGGTATCAGCCATGTGTATTCTCCCTCCATCGACACGTGACGGTGATGGTCAGCACTCAAACTTGATCAAAACAGACGTGATATTATCTTCACCACCGGCCTGATTCGCTGCTGCAACCAGATGTTGACAGGCCTGCTGTGGATCAGGATAATCAGCCAGAATACGTACCATTTCCGGGTCACGCGTCATTTCCCACTGTCCATCCGAGCAGAGCAGCAAGGCATCGCCAGCATGCACCCGTTCATAAAACAGATCAATCTCAATATCGAGTTTATCACCCAGCGAACGCAAGACAGCATTGCGCTGTGGATGGCTATAGATGTCATCTTCAGTAATCTGGCCCAGTTCAACCAGGCGCATCACGAGCGAGTGATCCTTGCTGATCCGGCGCAATGCCCCATCTCGATAGAGATAGGCCCGGCTATCACCTACGTTCCCAATGATGACCCGATCGCCCACCACCAGCGCCATCGTCAGTGTGGTGCCCATATCATTGCCACGCGCCTGGCCCTCACGCAGGACATACTCATTGGCTTGCATGATCGCCTGATGGACGATCGCTTGCACGGCCTGCCGATCATAATCCGCATCCAGGTCAAGCGTGGGCGTCAGATATTCACGCAACAGCACTTCAGTGGCCCCCCGAATCGCCAGGCCACTTGCCACCTCGCCTGCCGCATGCCCACCCATGCCATCGGCCACAATATAGAGTCCACATACGCGGCGGGTGGCATTATTGTCCATCGACAAATGGAGTACCAGGAAGCTATCCTCGTTATGATCGCGCACGATACCGATGTCTGAATAGGCACCCACCCGTTGGTACAACGGCAACGGGCGGGTCTGCTCATTCAGCAAAGCCTCAAATTGAACGGCTAACTCGGCAGCGGTGGTAATAGCGTCGGTGCGTACCTGATATAAAATCTGTGCCAGATCGGGCTCTTCCAGTGCGATCGATGCTGCATCCTCGCTAAGGCGTTGTGTGGTGCGCGGTGTGCTGGTCAATGCGGCCAGTAAACTGGCCAGTTCGTGCAGATCGGTGCGTATCGCAGCGGCGGACTCGTCTGAGGTATAGCGGCGCAGGTTGGGCGTATTGCGTAGCCGTGGTTGCCCGGCAGCAGTCACCTCCAGATCGGCTTGATCGATTGCCCCCAATGCCAGTCCCTGGGCATGCAATGCCTCAAGCAAGCGCGCCAGATGCAATCCGAGGCGTAAAGCAGCCAGTTCATCCAGTGGCAGCGCTAGCGGTTCTGTGCCGTCGGTGCGCTGGAGAATGAGGATCTGTCCATCTTCCTCAACTTGATCCCAGATCATGGGTAACATCGCACGGGCCGTTTCATCTTCAACCGTTGCGATCAGGACAATCCCTGTATCTGTGCTGACCGGAACAAGGAGACCATGATAGGTTCGTTCTTCCAGCGCGGCACCACAATGAATGCAAAAGGACTCACCCGCCTCATTCTCCAGCGAGCCACATGCCCAGCATCGCCGCCATGGTTGTCGGTCTTTGACCGTAATGGCGGGTAAAGCATCGGCTGAAATCACTTCGTACCGTTCACCGATGCGCGTTGGCCCGATGGGTTGCGTTTGATCTTGAGCTTGATCCATTCCATACTCCTGATGGCTATCCGGCAATACCGACAGTGGTGTTGTCGGTATGCCAGATGCCCACACCATGGCATGAGACGATTCATTACCCAGAAGGGTTGCAGCCAGCCAGGAAATGTCTTCCTGTGTAGGCCGCGAAGCTCTGGCCGGTCGCTGAAGGGGGAATGGCTCTGCTAACCGGGTGGCACAGTTCCAGCAAAAACGGGCACCCGCACGATTCTCACTCCCACAGGTCGGGCAGATTGGCATGTTAGCTTTCCTCGACTTTTGCGACAATAACGCTGATATTATCTTGTCCACCGCGCTGATTAGCCAGAGCAACGAGTTGGGTACAGATATGTTCCGGGTCGGAATAATTCAGAGCGATATTGAGCAGTTCATCGTCAGAAACATATATTGTTAGACCATCAGAACAGAGTAATATTATGTCGCCAGATTCAATCGGTTGACTATTGGTATCGACATCAACGACGGGATCGGTGCCCAGGGAACGATAGAGCATATTTCGGTAGGGATGCGTGTTAGCTTGCTCAGGTGTCAGCTGTCCAATATCAACCAGGCGCGCCACCAGCGTATGATCCAGCGTCAGGTGCAGCAAGCGTGCCCCATCATCAGTAACACCGTGAGCATTGAGGAGATAGCCACGACTATCGCCGACATGTGCCAGATACAGACGCCTATGAGCGACAACGGCGAGCGTGAGCGTTGTTCCCATGCCACGCTGATCAGGGTGAGCCTGTGCTTCGGAATAGACGCGTTGATTAGCGCTCTGCAGTGCTGCACGCAACAGCTCCGCCCATGCGGTGTCGCTGTCTGGTAGGGTGTGCTGGAATGTTGTTGTCAGGGTGCGCTGGATCGCCTCACTTGCCAGGCGACTGGCGACCTCACCGGCATGTTCGCCGCCCATGCCATCAGCTATCATGAGCAGAGTGACCCGAGTACCAGTCGTCGTTGTGAGCGTGCTGGTCAAGCACGTATCTTCGTTGTTTTGCCGAACCTGTCCCACATCGCTACGGGAAGCAACGTGCAGACGCAACATATGGTTGCTACCGAGTAGAGCGGTTGATGCAGCCGCATCAACAGGCAACTGTGCTCCACACCCGATGCAGAAACGGGCTTCCGGACGATTGCCGCGACCACAAACTGGACAACCCACACGGTAGGCACGTTGGACGGGCAGGCGAGAGGTAATACGCACGGTTTTGCGGCCCTGAGCCAGTTGTTGCGAGAGGCTGGTGAAAATACGGGAGAGATCGTTTATGGCAGTGGCCGCCCGCTCCCGATTGACCGCCTCTCCCTGGTCATATTGTTGTTGCCACCAGGCTACACCCGATTCGACCACGGCTAACAGGTCACGCAGACTGAGCATTTCCTGTGAGAGGTGGAGGTGCTTGCCACCAGATAGCACAACATCCCGATCGAGCTGAAGCGCAATCGGCTGTCCACATACCGGGCAGTAGCGTGAAGTAGGAAGCAGTGATGCACCACAATAGGCGCAAGTATGTGATGAGAGCTTATTCACGGTGCGTTCCTGGGTGGCGCATATATATTTTGAGCTTCTTCAAAAGGCTGAATGGTTCCCATAACAATGACATACCCGTCGGTATATGACCGGACGTATGCGATAACATAGGCGCTTCAGCTCCGCACAGGGGAACCTCCGCCAAAGGGGCAGAGGGGGCATGTTGCTGCTATGGTTCTTTCCACGTTACCGCAGGCTCAATACTACATGGTTGGTACAGGCGACTGTGTACCTTCTGTAAATTATAGCATAGTCATTTACCAAATCTCGTTACCTGGTTCTGACGGCTTTGACATTACAGACAAAAGTACATGCTTGAACTTTATGGGACTTCTGATTCCAGCCAGTGCAGTATCTTGTTATAATGCAGAATTTAAAGAATAGAAACCCTGTGCAAGATCTTGACAAAAACTTTTGTTTTGAAGTATAATGCAAAAAGCTGATCGTGGAATAAATGAGAGTTGTTGATCCAGTGGCAACATCGTTAGGACAAAAAATAGGCCGACTCCGGCAAGAACGTGGGTTAACCCTTCAGGAAGTTTCGGATGGTTCCGGATTAACGCCTTCGTTCCTGAGTCGGCTTGAACGTGATAAAGTCAATATCTCGGTGGCAAACCTGCGCAAACTGGCATTGTTTTTCAATGTACAGATGACGCATTTCTTTGAGGGCGAAGATAATCAGCAGGCGGGCCAGGTGGTAAAACGGGCTGATCGGGTCAAGCTTAGCCTGGATGATGCCTCGGTACAGGTGTACTCGTTGTTGCCTCCCAACAGCGATATGGAAGCACGTTTGATGGAAGCGCAGCCGGGCAGTGGACAGCAAGGCTTTTCTGGTCGCGGCAGTCAAATGCTGTATCTCTTGCACGGCCAGTTACAGTATCACCTCGGTGAAGAGGATTACATTTTGAATGAGGGTGATACCCTATTCTATCGTGATGATCTGGCCTATCAATGGGTTAATATTAGTCAGAATCTGGCGATCGTCCTTACTGTCAGTACCATCAGTGATCGTGACGAGCGCTAACCCCAACCAGCGCTGGTAGCACAGCGTTTGTGTACGCGCCAGCACCGGTTGGGGGTTGGCATCCCCTGTCGATCTCCGCTATAATACCTGACACATAATCCTGCGTCCCTTCCCGGCTATGTTCAACCATACCGCGTGTGACGCACACGTGATGTTTGTCTGGAAGTGTCACACGCGAACGGTTCGGTTTATGAGTACCGAAACACGCAGTTTTGTCCATTCAGAAGGTTGTTCGCTGATGGAACCAGTTGCACCGCCTGGGGCGGGTACGAATGCGGCCAGGGGTGAATGCAGCGAACCGCCTGCATCACTGGCATCGTCCAGGATCACCTTCCGCCGCGTTCTGCGCTGGATGCTGGTTGGGTGTGCCCTCTGCGCCCTGGGATGGCTGTTCTGGAACAACCGCTCGGTTCTGTTGCCGTTTCAGATTGGATTGGTGATTGCCTACCTGATCTTACCGCTGGTGAACTTGCTGGAACAACGCGTGCCGCGGGTGATCGCCATCCTCGGCGTGTATCTAATCGGCCATATTCTGCTCGTCGCGTTTGTGGCGTTTGTGGTGCCGCCGCTGGTTATTCAGGCTGGCAATTTTATTGGAGCCTTTCCCACCTTGCAACAAATTGAGCAGGACATGGTTCAACTGCTGGACAATTATCAGCGTACCGTCCCGATCGCCATTCAGGAACCTCTCAATCAGGGTATCACCCAGATGCTGGATACCTTGCAAAGCAACCTGACAACGTATATGCAAGAGGTTGGCACGTTTCTGCTTACCAGCATGTTGCAGATTGTCAATACGGTGACATTTGTCCTTGGTTTTTTTATTGTGCCCTTCTGGTTGTTCTATGTTTTGAAGGATGAACAGGCTGGTGTATCCAGGCTTAACGCGATGTTACCTGATTGGATGCGGGCGGACTTCTGGGCCATGATCAAGATGGTTGATCGCGTGTTTAGCAGTTACATTCGCGGGCAGTTGTTCCTGGGATTCGTGGTGGGCGTGTGTGCCGGGATTGGCCTGTTGGTGCTGCGACTGTTTGGCTTTAAGGTTGATTTTATTCTTATTCTGGCGATTATTGCCGGGGTAACGGAGTTGATACCAATTATCGGCCCGGTGATCGGGGCTATTCCGGCGATTATTCTGGGTTTTTTTGACTCGCCGACAACCGGGTTGGCGGTGACGATCCTGTACATTACCATCCAGCAACTGGAGAATAATTTTCTGGTTCCGCGCATTGTGGGGAGGAGTGTCGGGATTCACCCGGCGATCTTGATGGTGTTGTTTGTGGTGTTGGGACAGGCGTTGGGCCTGGTAGGCATTATTCTTTCGGCTCCGATCGCCGCCGTGGCACGTGATGTGTTTTTGTATGTCTATGGCCGCCTGGGCGACCCACCGCAACCGGCCGGCTTGCTGCCGGGATTGCGTAAAGCTGAACACTGAACAATGAAATTGGAACGCACCAGATTGTTCCTATCTGACAGGACGGTTCGCTCAATCATACGTCAGGGTCTATGGCGGGCAATCGTCCTGTCTCTGTTGTGGTGGATTCTGCTTGAAGGTGATCCAGAAGGATGGTGGTATGGGGGACCAGTGATTGCTGCAGCTACTGCGACCAGCCTGTGGCTCGCTCCAGAGGTCGGTTCGTTCTGGCATCCGGTCGGTCTGGTGCGGTTTATCGGCTTTTTCCTATGGCAATCGCTTCGTGGTGGTGTCGATGTAGCACTACGCGCTCTCGATCCACGGTTGCCTCTGCACCCGCAATTGATAGAGTATCACCTACGCTTGCCAGTTGGCCCGGCGCGGGTCATGTTGATGAACACCATCAGTCTGTTACCCGGTACACTCAGTGTTGAATTGCACCCTACGCTGCTGCAGGTACATGTCCTCGATGGACGCATGGATACCCAGCGGTCGCTACAGCATGTTGAGGCGGTGGTAGCTGAACTGTTTGCGATCGAGATCGAACAATAACCTGAGGTGAGAATTGGGGTCGTGCACACCGTGCTCCCCGCCCATCGATGGGCGGGCAACCAGGAGCAAAGCCCGCTTGCGCGGGTAGACCCAGGCTTCAGCATCCGGGCATAAGCGAGTGCATATCTCCTGTTATTTTATTAAGGATTATAATGGAAGCATTCTATTTTAGCATGGCTCTGTTTTTGTTGTTCAATGTCTTGCTGGGTCTGATGTGTGTCCTGCAAGGGCCAACACCGGCCGACCGCATGCTGGCGGCACAGTTGTTCGGCACCACTGGCGTAGCGATGCTGCTCCTGCTGGCACAGGGTATGGGCATAGCGGCATTGCGTGATGTGGCGCTGGTCTTTGCGCTGCTTGGCGGGTTGACGGTCGTGGCTTTTGTGCGCCGGGCATGGATTGTGTCGAACCGGAATGAGGAGCGCTGAGATGACTATCCGGGACTGGCTGTCTGCCGCACTGTTGGTGACGGGGGCCTTTTTCTTTTTCGCCGGCACGTTGGGCCTGTTGCGGTTCCCCGACGTGTATAATCGGCTACATGCGCTGACCAAAGCTGATAATGTTGGCCTGGGGGTGACCGTGCTGGGGTTGGTGATCCAGAGCGAGTCGTGGATTATTGCGCTCAAGCTGTTGCTGATCTGGCTATTGGTGCTGGTCACGAGTGCGACAGCCGCCCATCTGATCGCCAATGCGGCATTGCATGGTGGCGTACAACGCTGGCGACGCTCATGACGGTCAGTGCCTGGGTGTTTGATATGGTACTGGCGGCCGGGTTACCTGTGCTGGCCTGGTATGTCTTGCACACCCGCGATCTCTTTAAGGCCGTGGCATTGTTTATTGCCTATGGTCTGTGGATTGCGATCATCTGGGTGCGGCTGCATGCCCCGGATGTGGCGCTGGCCGAGGCGGCGATTGGAGCCGGGTTGACCGGGGCGCTGTTGCTGGATACGCTGGGGCGTATTGGTAGTCGGGATACCACCGGGTCAGATGCCAGTCAGTCTGCTGCGAAAGAACGAGATCAAGAAAAAAATGCTTAAACCAACCGGGATCTGGCTTACCCGCCTGTTACCAGGGCTGTTGGTGGCACTATTTGGCATATTCCTGCTTCAGGCCATCGTTGACCTGCCCGCGCAACCCGTGGGTCTGACGACCGAGGTGCAGCGCGAACTCCCGAACAGTGGGGTAACGAACCCGGTCACGGCAGTCTTGCTGAACTTTCGCGGCTATGATACGTTGTTAGAAATCGGGGTGCTCCTGTTGGCAGTGGTAGCCGTCTGGTCATTGCATGTCGTCCCGCTACGCACCGGTCACGCACGCTATGTCGCCGAGACGCCAGTGCTGGCACATCTGGTGCGATTGCTTGCGCCAGTGATGATTCTGGTGGCAGGCTATATCACCTGGATCGGCTCGGCCCGGCCGGGTGGTGCCTTTCAGGGCGGATCGGTGCTGGCGGCAGCGATAGTGTTACTCCTGCTGGCTTCTATGATTGGTATCCGTCCACGTCGGCACTGGCCGTTGCGCATCATAGCGGTGCTGGGACTGGCCGTGTTTGTGGTGATTGCGGGCGGAACGCTGCTGGTGGGCAATCAGTTCCTGGAGTATCCCCGCGACCAGGCTTATATGTTGATGCTGGTACTGGAGAGCTTTCTGACGATCTCGATTGGGGGAACGTTGGCGCTCCTTTTTTTGGGCGCAATCCCCGAGACCGCCAGTTTTGAGACGATGAATGATGAAGGCTGAAGCCTGTATACCGAACGTGAACTCGTCTTATGAACCCGGGTTGACCCATCAGTCAGGTAGCGATTGGCATATGGTTAGCAGAGAGGATATTTTGAAACCGCAGTGGTCTAAGAGGCGACAGGAGAACGGTAGATGAGCCAGTTTCAGATCTATGGACTGGCAAGCGTGCTAATCTTCAGTATTGGCCTGTACGGATTTATTGTTCATCCCCATCTGGTACGCAAAATTCTGGCGATGAATATTATGAGCAGCGGCATCTTTCTGCTGCTGGTAAGTGCTGCCCGGCGTGATATGCATGCGATCCCTGATTCGGTACCCCATGCCATGGTGCTGACTGGTATTGTGGTCAGCGTCAGCATGACCGCGTTCGCACTGGCGTTAACTCGCCGCGTGGTGGCCGCAACAGGGATGGCCGCTTTACCCGGCATGGATGCGCCGGTGGAGGCAGCGCCCATCGCAGCGAGGAACGATGAACATAGCCGAGACCTGGATCGTGTGGCCGATCCTGTTGCCGTTGATCGGGACGATACTCACCTTTCTGTTTAAGCGCGGCGGGGCAACGACTATCAGCCTGGTAATGGTGAGCGCGATCACGCTGGCAGTGGCGGGACTGACGCGTCAGGTGTTGCAGCAGGGCGAACAGTACTATGCGGTGGGCGGTTGGGAAGCGCCGCTGGGCATTACACTCCATGCCGATGGCTTAAGCGTGCTGATGTTGATAATGACCACGCTCGTGGGTGCCAGTACCAGTGTGTATGCTATGGGCTATGTGTTTCAAGGCCCACGTGCTGGCAGTGCTGTCGGGGGCTACTTTTTCTGGCCGTTGTGGATGTTTTTGTGGACGGCGCTGAATGTCATCTTTCTATCCGCCGACATTTTCAATCTGTATGTCGGGCTAGAAATTCTGAGTCTATCAGCAGTGGCCCTGGTAACACTGGAAGGCAAGCCGGCAGCGATAGTGGCAGGGATGCGCTATTTGCTGGCCTCGTTTCTAGGATCGTTGGCGTTTCTATTGGGGGTGGCGCTGCTGTATACCGCGTCTGGTACACTGGAACTAAACAGCCTTGGTACGCGCATGCTATCCAATCCCAGCAGTGGCCTGGCGCTGGCGCTGATCATGCTGGGATTGGCGCTCAAGACGGCGCTGTTTCCGCTGCATTTCTGGTTGCCACCAGCCCACGCCAGCGCTGCCGCTCCGGTCAGTGCATTACTCTCCGGGTTGGTGGTGAAGGCGACCTTTTATATGGTGCTGCGGCTCTGGTTTGATGTGTTTCCGGCCATTGCTACTCCCGCCGTGGCGCAGATCCTGGGCGCACTGGGTGCAGTGGGCATTTTGTGGGGGTCGATCCTGGCTTTACGGCAGCCGCAACTCAAGCTGCTGATTGCGTTCTCCACCGTGGCCCAGGTTGGTTATCTGTTCTTGCTGTTCCCACTGAGCAATGCGACGACGGAGATAGGGATGGATGCCTGGAGCGGTGGGGTGTACTTTGCGCTGGCGCACAGTTGTGCCAAGGCTGCGGCGTTTATGGCGGCAGGAACACTCGTGTATGCGCTTGGTAGTGATCGGCTGGACGCTTTGCCGGGCACGTTTCGACGTTATCCACTCTCAGTCGTGGCCTTCACCGTGGCGGGGGTTAATCTGATGGGCTTGCCACCCAGCGGCGGGTTTATTGCTAAATGGCTGTTGCTCACATCCGCGCTGAACAGCGGGCAGTGGTGGTTTGCGCTGGTGATTCTGGCTGGTAGCCTGCTGGGAGCGGGCTATGTCTTTATGGTATTGAGTCGGATGTTGCTGGATCAGCCGCAACCGATTGCCAACAGCGAACAAGCGCGACCAGTAACGCTCGCCACCGAACTGTCTGCGCTGGCGCTGGCGGTGTTTGTGTTTGTCCTGGGCGTAACAGCTACGCCGCTGATCGCGCTGTTACGGATTGGGGCACCGTTTTAGGGGTGAGTGTTGAAGAAATCTTTGCGGCTTTGTTTGCGGCTGCCGGGTTTGTTAACATTAACATCAGGCCAATCAGAAAGAGAACGTCCAAGAAGGAACTATACGAATATGTTTTCTCAGCCACAAAGCCATAGCGATCCGTCGTTAGATCACTTGTAAAATATGCAACTTTCCAAACTCTTACCATTACTGATTATTTCAAGCTCGATGCTTCCCAGTATCCTGCTCTTCTTTCTGCGTGATACGCGGGCCAGGTTACGGATCGGATTATACCTGGGAGCCGAGGTCGTCAAGCTGATCCTGGTAATAATCATGTTACTGGGCATCTACGCCGGTGAATCGTATGAACTGCGTGTAGCCATTGCGCCAGGGATCGACTTTTTGCTGCGGGCGAACGCATTGGCGATGCTGTTCCTGGGATTGTCGGCGGGGTTGTGGCTGGTGACGACGATTTATGCGATTGGCTATATGCGCAACCTGCCGCACCACAGCCGGTTCTATGGCTTCTTCGGCCTGAGCGTTACCTCGACGGCCGGCCTGGCACTGGCGGGCAACCTGTTCACCTTCTACTTTTTCTATGAGACACTCACCCTCGCCACCTATCCGCTGGTCGTGCATCGGCAGACACGGGAGGCACTTGCTGCCGGTCATACTTATCTCCGTTACGCCGTCACCGGGGGAGCGGTGCTGTTACTTGGTATCGTGTGGCTTCAGGCGCTGGTCGGCCCGGTGGAGTTTACCGAAGGTGGCGCACTGGCCGGGTTACAGGCAGAATACAGCGCGACCACACTGATAGCAATTTTTGTCCTCTTGATCGCCGGGTTGGGCGTGAAAACGGCGCTGTTTCCCTTACACGGATGGCTGCCGGTGGCGATGGTAGCCCCGGCCCCGGTCAGTGCGCTGGTACATGCGGTGGCGGTAGTCAAGGCCGGTGCGTTCGGAGTCGTGCGCGTGGTGTATGAGATCTTTGGGACTGCGCTGGCGCAAGAACTGAGAGTACTGCTGCCACTCAGTATTGTTGCGGCCACAACAATCATCTATGGCTCGCTGCGAGCGTTGGTACAGGATGATCTGAAGCGCCGCCTGGCCTATTCAACGGTGAGTCAGCTCTCGTATATTACGCTCGGTGTGGCGATTGTCGGGTCGGTGGCAACCATTGGTGGCATTGTGCATCTGGTGCATCAGGGGATTATGAAGATTACGCTGTTTTTCTGTGCTGGCATTCTGGCCGATACACTGGGCATCACACACGTGAGCCAGATGAACGGTGTGGCACGACGTATGCCAGCGACGATGGTGGCCTTCAGCATCGCGGTGGCGGGGATGATTGGCCTGCCACCCTTTGCTGGCTTTATCAGCAAGTGGTACCTCGGCCTGGGTGCGGTGGAAGCTGGCCAGTTCTGGGTGTTGGTGGTGTTAGTTGCCAGTACGCTGCTCAATATGGCCTATTTCTTGCCAATTGTGTATGCGGCCTGGTTTAGGGCACCTGATGGCCCATTTATCGACAAGATTGCGCCGGGACGCTTTGAGACCGGCTGGCTCTTGCTGTTGCCGACACTAACGACCGCTCTGCTTACGCTGATCTTCGGTCTGTTTGCCAGTATGGGCTTCAGTCCCCTGCAATGGTCAGAATTGATTGCTGCACGCGAACTGGTGTCGCTGCCGCGAGTATTTACACCCTGAACATTGTGCTAACAACGCCCGTGCCATGGTTGCTGGTTGTCAACTTGCCGCTACTGCTGGCGCTGCTGATCACGCAGCCTCGCTTGTGGCCAGTTATGCGCAGACTGGCAGCATGGGCTGCCGCACCAGCATTGTTGCTGGCCGCCGTTGCCACCGGTGAGGTTGTCGTCGAAACGCCTCTGCTGCTGGGTATGCGTCTGGGATTGACCGGCGTAACACGGGTGTTTCTGTTGTTTACGGCGACGCTGTGGTTGCTGGCGGGGATCTATGCCCAGGCATATATGGCGCGTGATCCGGCGCTTAACCATTTCTGGGGCTTTTACTTGCTGACGCTGGGTGGCAACCTGGGAGTGCTGCTCGCTCGTGATCTGGTCAGCTTCTATCTGTTCTTCACGGTTATGGGATTTGCTGCCTATGGATTGGTGGCCCATAACCGCAGTCCAACGGCATTGCAGGCAGCACGGATCTACCTGATCCTGGTGATCATGGGTGAGGCGTTCCTGCTGCCCGCGATGCTTTTGACGGCCATCACCACAGCCAGCTACAACCTCGAACTGGTACCGCTGGCGATTGCGCAGGCCTCGAACCGCAACTTGATTATTGGCCTGCTCCTGGCCGGGTTTGGGGTAAAAGCCGGCGCACTATTGCTGCATATGTGGTTGCCGCTGGCACACCCGGCGGCACCGACGCCAGCCAGTGCCGTGCTAAGTGGCACGATGATCAAGGCTGGCCTGTTGGGGTGGTTGCTCTTTCTGCCGCTGGGCGCAGTGGCGCTGCCAGAGTGGGGGACGGTGTGTATGCTGGTGGGACTGGGAGCGACATTCTATGGCGTGGCAATCGGCCTGACTCAACCCAATCCCAAGACCATTCTGGCCTATTCGAGCATTAGCCAGATGGGCTTGATGACGGTGGCGCTGGCGGTGACGCTGATGGCGCCGGCCGAGCGGTCGCTGGTGTTGATGACAATCATGATCTATGCCACCCATCATGCACTGGCGAAGGGTGCGTTGTTCTTGAGCGTGGGCATGGCGGCAGGAGCCAGTCGGGTGTGGCACGTCTGGCTTGTGGGCGTGGGGACGACGCTGGCAGCTCTGTCTATGACAGGCGCACCACTGAGCAGTGGAGCGATTGCAAAGGCGTTTTTGAAGGATGCAACGCATGTTGCGCTGCCGCCGTGGCCAGGATGGCTGGCGCTGCTGTTGCAACTCTCGGCGCTGGCGACGACGCTGCTGATGGGACGCTTTTTGCTGGCAGTGTGGCCGCAGGCGCAAGATGCCGAGAAGCGCCTGCCGCTGGGGATGTGGCTGTCGTGGCTGACGCTGCTGGCACTTATGCTGGGCTGGTTTTATGTGCTGCCGCCTGGCCTACTGGATGCCATCAACCGGACGCTGACGTTCAGTGCGCTGTGGCCGCTGGTGGTGGGGACACTGATCGTCGCGGCGGTTCACTATGGGCAAAGGCGCTGGCAACAACGAACGGGCAACACTTTGCGACTGGTCATACCAGAAGGAGACATTCTCGTTCTGGTGATTGCGTTCCTGCATGCCCTACGCAGAGGATGGCAACTGGTCGTTGAACCACGCTGGAAGGCCGGATGGCATCACATGACGCGGCGCTGGTCGGCGTATCGCCAGAATATATCCGACTGGCCCGACCTGGCCTGGCTAGAACACCGGTTGCGCTCCTGGCCAGTGGCGGGCACGCTGTTTGTGGTACTCGTGCTGGTGATACTCGCGTTAACGCATTAATATACAAAAATTGGATTTGTGTAGAGCCAGGGACGCCCACCGTGATACGCTTCCAGGCGGTAAATACCTGGAGCATTCACTTGTTGACGCAGTATACGGTTGCCCCGGGCGATGATACGCCCGTTGTGAATCATCTGCACCAGCGCTCGGCGGCCGACATCGGCCACCAGCGTTAGCGGGCCAGCAGCTACAGTCGGACTGTCGCCAATGTGCCAACGTTGATCACCCCGTGTGGCATAGAAGAGCGCTGCATCGGCCTCGCCATCAAGCCGATTGGCGAAGTAGCTACGCCCACTGGCCAGAGCAGCATAGACTTGCTGTGTTGCCTGTTGAGCGTCACTGGTAGCGAGCGGCGTATCGAGCAGCAGATAGTTGGTCAACGTCCCAAACATCCAGTGATAGGGAAAGACCTCGATTGTCCCCCACGGCACGCGATGCTTGAACGCATGCACATCAACACCACCCACGCCAAAGGTGCGCCGCCCCTGCATGTTGAGTCGATCCCACCAGTGCAACGTAGCGGGGGTTGGCCCGCTCAAGCCTAAACGGGGGATAAAAACGTTGAGCACCTTGTTGCGTTGGGTCAAATGCTCGCCCCAGTCGCTCATCAGGTTCCACACCTCCAGCCCGACCGTGTATCCATCACGCTGACATGGCCCATCCACGGCCCAATCATCCCAGCGGTAAATATCCTTAAAGGAATTGCGCACCTGCTCATCGGGATGGGCAATAATGCCGAAACCACCATGTTGGTAAACCTCATCAATAAACTCCTGCGGTGTCAGCGTGTTGTCCACAACCTGATCAACATTCAAAGCTAGAAAGTGATTACGATCCGGCGTGATTTCATAATCGACGATCACCAGCAGATCGTCATGCCAACCCGCAAAAGAGCGTCCGACCAGCGTGTCATGGTCAGTGACAATAATCCAGCGCAACCCGGCAGCGCGGGCAGCAGCGATCACGTCTGGAAAGCTGCCGGTTCCGTCCGAGTGGTGCGTATGAATATGGAGTGCTCCAGGACAGATATGCATCATAATTCTACGACTACGGTGCTGGCACACTCAAGAGCGAGTTATGCGCCCAACCTTCGGTGTTTGGCCCAACGCGCTGCGGGTCGCAACTGGCAGCCAGATTCGTAACCCGAATGCGATACCAGACTGCACCATTAATAGTTTGCTGATCCAGAAATGTGATTGTATCACCGAGGCAAATCTGCCCAATGACTGTTTCGGGTGTGATCACGGCAGGTTCACGGCGCAAATTGCCAGATGCCACGACACTGCCGTTTCCCAGCGTTTGCTCGATCGGCGGAACCTCCGCCTCTTGTGCAGCAGAATCAAGTGCCGCTGCTTCCGCCTCAACGGTCGCCTGAGCTTCCTGTGTCTCGGTCAGTGCGCTCAGGCGTTTTTCATTGTAGCGCAAGGCAAAGATAATACCAAATGTACACAGGCCCACAAGAAGGATCAGGACGAACATATGGATGAAGGCTTGCAATGGCCCACCACGTCGAGGCGCGTTGGGTCGAAAATAATAATCCCAATCACGAGGACGGACTCTAGCTGGCATAATTCTCTCCCTGAAATAGTATGCATCATGCATGTTAAGCTCCGTCAATTGAATCACGTCTCGACTCAGCCAACCGGCGTTCCAGTTCGGCAATGCGCTGCCGCGCGGCCTCCGCCTGCTGGCGCTCGCGTTCGGCCCGCTGCTCGGCTGCTTCCGCCCGCTGCTCAGCTTCGCGGGCCTGCTGGCGCTCGCGTTCGGCCCGCTGCTCGGCCTCGATAGCTTTCTGGCGTTCTGTCTCGGCCTGCCGTTGGGCTTCTGCCGCTTGCTGACGTTCTATCTCGGCCTGCTGCCGCGCGGCCTCCGCCTGCTGGCGCTCACGCTCGGCCTGCCGCTCGGCTGCTGCGGCCCGCCGCTGCTCAATTACCGCTCGTTCTTCCCCGGTCAGCACCAATGCGCCCTCTAGCGTGGCCCAGCGCAGCCAGCGCGCCGGAATGGCCTGGTAGGTGCCCCACCAGCGCACCAGCGCCAACCCCAGGCGCGGGCAGAGCAGCCGCTCTTCCGCGTCCATCGGTAACGGCACATACACGCCATCCTCCAGCCCAAACCCGGCCCACTCTCCACTCAGCGGGTCGTACCAGATGTATTCCGGGACGCGCAACTC
>DAOTWD010000036.1:0-5473 GCA_034435975.1 Chloroflexaceae bacterium
GTGAACCACGGCGCATCACAATATTCACGTAGCGCTATCACGAGCAGGTCGGAAACAGGGAACACTGCGACCGTATCAGGTAGCTCGGTAAGTGTTGCCACGCTCGTTGATGCAAAGCGCCCTGTTAGCTCATAGCGTTGCACAAGCTCGATCAGGTGCGCATCGCCAAGTAGAATGGCATGCATAGCCCGAACGCATTCTGGCTTGAGATGACCTTGTGGAAAACGCGCCCAGTCTTGCTCATCAACCGTTGGCGGTGCATATGTAAGACATCCGCCTTCCACAAGCGCTTCAATGATTGATGCAAACATCGCGCCGTCTGGCACGTCGGTCAGAATGTCCTCGATCGAGTGTTCCCCGTCGCACCGTTGCAGTATCTCGTTGACACGTGCTGGCTCTGCCTCAATGTGATACATCTCGCGCCTTGGCGTGATGACCAGACTCGTATTTCCTTCAAAAGGCCGTACTTCAGCATAGATGAAGCGGGGCCGTTGCTGATTGGCTATACTCATGAAAACCTCGCAAGGATGTTGCGCCACCGTACGTTTATACGCCCGGAAGCGGCAGATAGTTTAATTTTTCTTCCGCTAGCGGTTTGCTACGCCAACCGAGTGTCACCGCCATGCGTTGTACGCGCTTGTTGCCGACAGCGGGAAAGGCTGCTGGAAAATGAGGTACAAGACCAGGAATGATCACACGCACAACTGTGAGACCAACGAGAGCAAGATCTGGCGGGGTGAGATCAAACCAGAAGATCTCGAAGCCCTGTGACTCAAGCCGTTTCCGATATGCCTGTAATGAACGGTCGTGTTGTGGTGCCACATCATCAAATGTCAACGTTGCTGGCGTATCGATCCATGGGCGAACCCGTTCGATAGCGCGTGGATCGAGGTAGAATTGCCGTTGCACCAGCGGATCGGTCATATCGCGAAAATCAGTGCGGTATTCATCTAGATACGCACGGTCAGCGCGCCACGCCTTAAATGCATCATTCATCAGCCCTTGCTCAACACTCAGGCGAGTCAGGCCATTCGGGTCGTTCATATCGCGACTAGCTTCCTGCGATGTGGCTGCTTCGGCCCACGCCTGGCATGCCGCATGAATCGGGTCGCCCCCATAGCCAAAGCCGATGGTGAGGAGTTGCTCGACGCTATTTTCCAGCACACCTGCAATGATTGGCAGACCAAATTGGTTTGGCAAAGCGATCAGCCGGGCATGTTGGCCAAGATCACCTGGTGTTCCCTCCCAGATCCGTGCAAGTTCAGGCGGAATCTGAATGGAGGGCAGCGCGATTCCGTTGAACCACCAGATCATCATTGTGTCGCGGCGAATGCAGTCCTCAATTGCGCCAACAAGCGCATCTTCTACGTTCCAGCCCGCTGCAAGGCCAACATAGGAAGCACTCTGCGTCAACGGCGTTTGTTCTTGTACAAAATCGGCGAGTTGCGCGTTGACATATACAAGGTGGGCCGGTAGCCACGTCGGACGATCATGAGTCAACGAGTGACCACGCACCCAGTAGGCAGGGGTACTGTGGCGGAACGGCACAAACGGGCATCCCGGTGCGGCGTACATCGTCTCGGAAAAGAGGGCAAGGCGTTGCGGATCGAGCGCGTAATGACCAGAGCGTGTCAGTGTTGTATAATCGGCAAGGCGCGTCTGGGCATGGTAGAAATTGCTGTCGCAGTAGTATTTTGCAGCATGTAACAGCGCCTGTGGCGGAAGTGCGTTCAATTCAATTGGGTACGCCATCTGAAACGCTGCCGCAGAAGTTGCATCCGGCTCAGGCAGACGTGCAAGATCACAGAAGCTCCACATGCTAAGCGGGTCGTTCAGCCAGTCAGGGTTTTGTGCCAAACGTGCCTGAATCGTGCAAAAGACACGTGGAATCGATGGATGATGGCACAACTCCAGCAGATCAGTAATAATTCCTGAGCGAGAGTTATAGAGTAGGCCGATATCTTTCTTAACGCTTGTGACCAAAGGTTTGGATAAAATACGGCGCGGATGTGGCAGGATCGGGTAGAGCGTTTGCTGTTGTAGCAGTGGATCAACACACAGTTCGGCACTGAGTAGACGGCAGGGCGCACCTGCCACCCAGCGTTGCAACTCGCTCAAACATAGAGCCATGATCCATGTTATTTCAGGCTGTGGTGCGAGAAGGTATGGTTTCTGGTGTGCCAACGGCGACGTGAGGAACGCCCGAAACAACGCCTGATCTTCTGCTGCCATTGCCCGCCGCTGAATAAGATCGCGATAGTTTGCGGTACAACCGGGAATTATTGCCGGGCCAAGCCACGCAATGTGCTGCTCAAAGCGCAGAGAGAGCCAGCGTATACCACGCTGCTCACACAACTCATCGAATTGCACCAGCATCGATGTGTTCTCAAAGCGGTACAACGCGAGAAGGATAACCTGTTCTGGTACGTGTTCACCTGACACCATACCAACATCGGCTTCTTCCACAAAACGTGCGCTTGCAAACGCGTGCATTTCGCGAAATGCAAGTGCCCGCTGGGCCAGTGAGTGGTCGCCGGTAAGAATAAGATGGGTGTACGCGATCTGGTCGATGCTCAATGTTTTGGCATCGCCAACAAATCGCTGCCAATGTGATTCACCAGGCAATGGGGGCTGAAACGTCATACATCCGCTTTCGTTCAGAGCAGCGAGAATGTCACGTGCTGTGGGGTCATCTCCTGCGAGTTCGGCAACAGTCATCCCTCCATCGCAACGTGCGAGGAGCGAACAAAGCCATTCCGGTTCACGCTCAATGCAGTACATTGAACCGTCAGGAGCAAGCAGCATGCTTCCGTCGCCTGAATATGCTCGTACATCGGCGGCAAATAGATACGGTTTGCTGTTGTCATCCAGCACAGGTGCCTCCACACAGATATACCAGGGTCGCTCAGGTTCAGTCCAGTACCCCTACTTACAGGACGTACGCGGTGGCTCATCCACCGACCATTTTCGCCTGTGGCAGCAGGGAAAAGAGACAAAGGACTGCTCTGCCGAAGGCGAAAAGGCAAGGTGACCAGACCACCGCGTACGTCCTGTTAATTACCCCACTGCGCTGCGGTAACAGTATGATGATGGTGATTCGGCGCAATTGCCTTTTCCCAGCGCTGATTTTCAACTTTGCGCACGCCCCACTGCGTCGATGCAACAGTGTGATGGTTGTGGTTTGGTGCAATCGCCTTTTCCCAGCGACGTGGCTCTACTTTGCGGATGGTCGTTTTGTTGTCCGTTTGCTGGCTCATAGCTTGATCTCCTTATGTATGTTCGTTAGACGAATACATCGAACGGGCGACCCTGATACACTCGGTTGAGTATAGCAGGGGTGGGAAAAGAATGTTGTGTGATTTCGCACAACCTGGTTGTACGATTCGACACCGTAGATTCGTCGCTTCCATCGACCCGTGCCTACAACAGCGAATTGCCCCAGAACAGGTTTCGATCGACAGCATAGGGGTGCCTGGCTCTGTACTGCAATACGTCGTTTGACACACCCTGTATTTAATGATACATTGTCCCAATATAAACCTGGAAATGTATCACATACCATCTATGACCTACGTGCAATTTAGCGGCTCAATACTGCCGGGATCGGATATCCTGCAAACCCTCTATGCCCATGGCTACCGCCTGGTGCTGGAACCCCACCTCCAATCTCTGGTACCTGGCACAATCACGCAGTCGCCCTTGATTATGCTCTTAGCGCTGCAGAGTGAGCCTGAAATCCGGTGCTTTGGGCATCGCGCTCAGCGTCAGACAACCGCATGGCTTGGCTGGAATCCGACCGACGATCCCGCGCTGACGCTGGCAGCGTATGCTGCGGGAGCACAGGCGGTACTGCCCGCAGCAATGACGGCGTCCATGCTGTTGCAGAGTATTGAACGTTCTTGCACCAGCAGGCCAGTCCGTCACATCCGTTCCGCAGATACACCCGGCGTGCAACGAACCTGCCGTCGGGGTGAAGCGATTCAACTCGCTGCGGATGAGGTGATAGATGTGGTTGACGGTGTGGTCGCGCAGACCGTGTTTCATAGCGATGGGAGTGAAGTTTTGATCGGTCTGAGTGGCCCGGGTCAGTTGTTAATTGCGCACCCTGATGACGCATGCTGCTTGCAACTACGCGCTCATACCAATGCGCTGATCATGGTGCGCTCCTGGCAGGCCGCAGCGACAACCCCGCATTTCCTTGAGCGGCTACGCGCTCGGGTGCGCTTGCTAGAAGGATGGAGCGCCATGCAGGCACACCCGCATCTTGATGAGCGCATCATCGGCATTCTCTCCGTGCTTGCCGAGCAGTTTGGAGTACCTCATACACGGGGTTTGCTGGTAGATCTCCGCATCACACATGCCCAACTTGCGGCTGCGGTCGGCACCACCCGCTCAACGGTGACGCGCCTGCTGGGTCATCTGCGGGTGCGCGGCATACTGGACTATATCGGTCAGGGCGAGAGTGGGCGCTTCTGCCTGTGCCGCTGGGAGCAGACCAGACATACCGAGTGTGAGCCGATGCATCTGGCATTAGGGTGAGATAAGTTGGATTGTGTATGCGGAAGAAGGGCAGTAGTCGATCGCGAAAGATGGCGCGGAGTGTTGCATAAACCTGACGTAAGGCCGGCCTGCGCGGCCGCACCCTTGGGGACAAACTCATACAGGTAGACGCCACCGGTCAGACCGAATGCGGCACACTGTCAGGTAAACGGCATTGCACCGCTCTCAAGCACGAGATCTACCAGGATGGCACCAGGCTCCACTGCCAGGGATCAACGGTTGAACGTCTGGCGTAACGTAACTGTGTGCTACTGGTCAGCCTCATGCGGAGTCAATTGCTCAGCAATCACATCAGCAAGCAGGGTAGCCAGTGCCGGAACATGCGCATGCAACACGACCGGGAGAAAGTTCCTGAACGCACGTTCCAGGTTCTTGTCGTGGGTGGTTGCTGGCATCGGGTTTGCTCCTACGTTGATTGAACCGTACGTAGGCGGGCCAGAACGATGGTTTTGACCAGCGCCAGAATCACCAGCCCGTATTGCATGATCTGGTTCTCAACTAGCCACAGCGCCGCACTCCCCAGCATCAGCCATACCAGCACCAGGGTGGTCACCTTCGTCCGCAGGGTCAGACCCCGTTTTGCCTGCCAGGTTGTAATGACCGGGCCAAGCATGGGACTGCTAACTAGCCAGTGATGCATGCGCGGCGAACTGCGCATATAACATCCTGTGGCCAGCAAGACAAATGGAGTAGTCGGCACGAGCGGAAGAAAAATGCCGAAGACGCCAAGGCCCAGTGCGAGCGGCCCGATTCCCCAGAGCAACCAGCACACAACCCATGAACGATGCACGGTTCCCATTTCAGAATACTCTTCGTGCAACATCACGTATATCTGTCCTCATTTTATGACTGTGTCTACATCATAGCAGCATGGAGTGTAAAGTGCCAGAGTATGTCCTGGTAATAGTGCGTA
>DAOTWD010000037.1:0-8220 GCA_034435975.1 Chloroflexaceae bacterium
CGCCCCGGCGGGACGCGCACCCAGGCCCACGCCGCCCGCGCCCCGGCGGGACGCGCTCCCGCTCGCCCGCTTCTCGCGTGCGGCATAGAGTAGGGCACGGCTCCGGCCTGCCCACGGTCGTGCCGGGTACACCCCCCCGCTCGGTTGGCCGCCGCCCGCGCCCCGCCGCCCGCGCCCCGGCGGGACGCGCACCCAGGCCCACGCCGCCCGCGCCCCGGCGGGACGCGCTCCCGCTCGCCCGCTTCTCGCGTGCGGCATAGAGTAGGGCACGGCTCCGGCGTGCCCACGGTCGTGCCGGGTACACCCCCCCGCTCGGTTGGCCGCCGCCCGCGCCCCGGCGGGGCGCACACCACCTGCGCCCCGCGCCATCAAGTGTCCTGTTGGGAGTTCACAATCCCCGCGCTACGACGCAGCCCGCGATGCACTGGCGGGCTTTGATGCACTGGCGGGCTTTGCAGAACTGGTCAAGTCGCCAGAGTTTATACCTATCAGATGACGCACTTTCACTCAAAACAACCGGTACCGATACCATCAAGAGCAGGAGCGCGATGCGTTGCTGGCAACACATCACGCTTAACGCCCATCTTTTAACGGTGTCACGCGAGCCAGCAGCGGTTCAACGACTGCTTCGACGCCCCGCATGACCTGGTCAATTGGTAACCGTGCATCCAGAACGCGCCAGCGTTGTGGTTCACACTGGATCAGTTCGCGAAAGCCTGCAGCCACGCGATGATGATACGCCATGTCACGCGCATCCAGCCGATTCCATTCTGATCCACTCTCAACCGATGGAGCCGAAAACGGGGGCAAACCCACGCTGGCGGGCAGCATACCCGCTTTGCGGCGCTGTTCCATATCGCCGGATCGGGCGCGTTTTTTGCGTTCTAGCCCTTCCTCGGGCGTGAGATCCAGATAGATCGTCAAATCGGGCAGGACGCCAGCAGTGGCAACCTTGATAATCGCATACAGTTCATCAAGGTCATGCCCCAGCCCGTAGCCTTGATAAGCATAGGTCGAGTCCGCATAACGGTCACAGAGAACAATACCACCCATACTGAGGTAGGGCTGAATAAGTTCACGAACCAGTTGCGCCCGTGCTGCTGAGAAGAGCAGTGTCTCGGTCGTTGCCGCCATCTCGGTATGCTGTAAATCGACCAGAATACGGCGAATCAACTCACCAATCCGTGTACCGCCTGGTTCACGGGTCAGGATCACTGGATAATCTCGTGCTTGCAGGTGCTCATACAACAGGCGGGCCTGCGTACTTTTGCCAGAGCCTTCCAGTCCTTCAAATGTGATGAAAAGTCCCATACTTTGATCAGAGCGCAACACAACCGGTATACCGCACATACCGCACATGGCGCATGTGTGCCGTCGTCATTGTGAACGAAAAATTCTAACACCGCGATACGGTTCGCTGCCATAACTGCGCGAATTCAAACTATAGCGATCGGCCATTTGATGTTGCAACCGTCGGATATAGCTATTGCGTGGTGTAAGCTCCACATTACTGCACTCACCATTGATCACTTGCGTGATCGCAGTTTCGGCCTCTAACATGGCATCTTCAACTGATTCATCCTCAAATTCGTTGTACCCGGACATATGCTCACTATCATCACATGCCAGATGGAAAATGCTGGCAAGCTGGCGTTCCATCTGGGTAATCGTATTGTTACGCAGCACATAGACGGGAATACCACGATCCTCAGCCTGGCGCAACCGCTGAGAACTCTGACGATAGTAGTTCTTGAGCGTCATCACCAGGGTTGCATCCTGCATATCACGCACAATAATCGCCGGCACATGCAGCCGCCCGATAGCACTTTCAAGCCGGTTGCGACTGACGCCAAAGGGAAAAATGCGCTGAACTGGCTTTGCCGGCGTCGCCTCGTGTGCTGCCCCGCCATTTCGTTCGCGGCCCCATGGCAGTACGCGTTCGCGTTCACCACGCATATGCGCTCCACGGCGGGTACCGGACGGTGGCGAGTCACCAGGTTCGTGGGGCAGTGGCGCGATAATCTGTACCTGCCCGTCCGCATCTTTTGTGCGCAATTCTGGTTGGGGTTGTTCACCGCGCAGGAGTGCATCAACAGCCGTTGCCACATCAGGATACACCGCGACACGATCCCAGCTCTGAATTTCGATCAAGACATCAAAGGTAGGAGGAGACTTGCGTTCCTGAACCGTCTTCTGTGTTCCTCGCCGCCGGGCCTCTTCATCACCCAGTGTCACGGCCTGGATTCCACCAATCAAATCTGACAGGGTCGGGTTCACCATCAGGTTGTCCAATGTATTGCCATGCGCGGTTCCAATCAACTGCACCCCACGTTCGGCAATAGTGCGTGCGGCCATGGCCTCGAGTTCTGTTCCAATTTCGTCAATTACAATCACTTCCGGCATATGGTTTTCCACCGCCTCGATCATCACCGCATGTTGCTCAGATGGACGAGGAACCTGCATACGGCGCGCACGTCCAATACCCGGATGGGGAATGTCGCCATCACCGGCAATCTCGTTCGAGGTGTCTACAATCACCACACGCTTCCGCAAGTCCTCGGCCAGCACACGCGCCACCTCACGCAGCATCGTTGTCTTGCCGGTGCCTGGCTTCCCCAGCAACAAGATACTCTTGCCGCTTTCCACCAGATCGCGAATGATGCTGACGGTACCAAAAATAGCACGCCCGACGCGGCAGGTCAAGCCAATCACCACGCCACTGCGATTACGAATGGCCGAGATGCGGTGCAGGGTACGCGGGATACCAGCACGATTATCTTCGCCAAACGCACCAATCCGAGCGGTAACATACTCGATATCTTCGGGCGTTATCTCCAGATCACTCAAAAACCGTTCGTGATCCGCATATCGCGCTTCCGGCAAGCGGCCCAGATCGATCACCACTTCTAACAGATCCGCCGGATCTTCTTCACCCTGAACCAGCGCTTGCTGGATGAGCGGCGGTAGGGTTTCAAGCAAAAGATCGATATTACTTGTGACTACTTGTCGCTCTAATGACATATAACTGAGGATCCTCCGTGGGAGAAGAGATACTCGGAATTGGAACACGCGGCTCCAATCCTGGTTCTAAGGCGGGTAATAACATTGATCGGCGCACAGGAATAATCAAACTCTTCACCAGCAATGTTTGTTCACCAATGGGCTGAAAACCGAGATCCTGGACAGGGGCTAACAATTCTGCCTGATATTCACGTAACATCAGATAGATTGGACGGGTATCAGGTAACTGGGTCAGGCCAAAGCGTACCACATCGGTACTATGTTCACGCGCATCGGGATGCATCAGCAATGTCAGTACATGACCGGCTGGCCCGCTTATCACATGAATATACGCTGAGAGATTATTTTCTGGCCCCAGAACCCATGCGTGCCGTTGACCGCGCTTCCAGTGCTGGGTTAACGGCAACATCCAGTCACGTGGGTTCCGTGCCTCGGCAAGCTGAACAAAGCGGGGGGTTACACTGCCATAGAGCTTGTGAATAGCCCAGCGATCATGGCGTGATTGGAAGCGCATAGGAGCGATGGTCGTCCCTTGAGACCAATCCGGGCCAGAAAGCTGCAAAATCGTTTGATGCGTATAGGATTGAAAGCCGAGTTGCCGAAAAATCTCGTGCAACTCAACCTGCTGGCTGGAAATCGAGACATACAGGCGTTGCACGTGATGATGACCGGCGCTGATACACAGTTGCTCGAGCAAACGAAACCAGATATCCCGATCACTAGGTACCGTCTGGTCAGGCGGGCCATACGTGGAAAGATAAATAATATCCTGCTCTGGCCGTCCCATCCGTCCCTGTGCCTGTACCACGGCTGTCAGGTTCCGTTCATGAAACACAGACATAGAACGCTCACGCCCGGTACCCTGCACAAGGCAGACGAGCGCGAACCCAAGTGGACGATGCGGCTCAACCAGCAACGAACTATTGTAGAGTACCATCTGGCTGCGTGGTTTGCGACGCAATGCCCATAGATCACCTGGTGTGACGGATCGTATCATAGTACTGGTCGTTCGAGATGGGCCGGGTCAACATTGATAGCGGAAGGATATCGCCCTGGATAAATAATCTCGTAACGTACCTACCTCAATTTACAGGACGCACACGGTTACGCGAAGAACATCGTTTTCGCCGACGATCCCCCTGAGCCGGGACAGAGGGAGCAGAGCGGCAGGGTGCCTACTCCACATCACCGCAAGCGTAACGGGTATAGGATTCAAGTGACCATGTACCTCCTGGCATTTATACGGTTAAAAAATAACGATGAAAGCGGTCATCAGGCGTCAATTCAGGATGAAATGCCGTCACCAGTAACCGCTGCTGCTGTGCTGCCACAATCGTTTGATCATGGAGCCGGGCCAGAATGTTCACTGTCGGGCCAACCGACTCAATAATCGGGGCACGTATAAAAATGCCCGGCAGTGGTTGCTCGCCCAGAACTGGGACATCGAGTGTCGTTTCAAAACTATGGATCTGGCGACCGAATGCGTTTCGGCGTACGATTATATCCATAACAGCGAGCGTAGGTTGGCCACCCGGTCGTCCATCAACAATCTGCCGCGCCAGCAGGATTGCCCCGGCACAGGTACCCCACACCGCCAGGTTGCGCCCGGCACGTGCGCGGATCGGATCCAGCAAACGATACTGTATCAGCAATCTCCCAATCGTCGTACTTTCGCCGCCCGGAATGATGAGTCGCTCAATACCGTCCAGATGCGCAGGCAAACGTACCTGCCGGGTTGGAACACCAATACGTTGTAATACGGCCTCGTGTTCTTGAAAATCGCCTTGCAGCGCCAGAATGCCAACCGTCATTGCGATCCTGTTTCGTGGTTACCATCCGCGCCCGGCCATGAGTTGTGCCTGTGGGATGGTGCCGATTTCGATTCCAACCATCGCTGCTCCCAGATTCTTGCTGACTTCAGCAATAATGTGCGCATCCTGGTAGTGGGTAGTGGCTTCGACAATTGCGCGGGCGCGGCGTTCGGGATCGCCTGACTTGAAAATGCCGCTGCCAACAAATATGCCATCCACACCGAGTTGCATCATCAAAGCCGCATCAGCCGGAGTGGCGATGCCGCCAGCCGCAAAGTTAACCACCGGCAACCGCCCGGTTTCAGCCACCTGGCGTACCAGTTCAAAGGGTGCCTGCAAATTTTTGGCCGCAGTAGACAGTTCGTCAGGACGCATATTCTGTAGACGACGTATCTCGCTATAGAGTGTCCGCGCATGGCGCACGGCCTCGACCACGTTCCCTGTACCAGCTTCGCCCTTGATGCGCAGCATGGCCGCGCCCTCGGCTACCCGCCGCAACGCTTCGCCCAGGTTGCGACAACCACACACAAATGGAACGTTGAACGCATGTTTGTCAATATGATATTCTTCATCGGCTGGTGTCAAAACTTCACTTTCGTCAATATAGTCAATCCCCAGGGCTTGCAGCACCTGTGCCTCGACAAAATGGCCGATGCGTGCTTTTGCCATAACGGGGATCGTCACTGCTTGCATGATGGCCTGGATCAGCCCCGGATCGCTCATACGTGCTACGCCACCTTCAGCACGAATATCGGCGGGAACGCGCTCGAGCGCCATCACTGCTACTGCACCCGCAGCTTCGGCGATCTGTGCCTGTTCCGGCGTAACCACGTCCATGATGACGCCACCCTTCAGCATTTGTGCCAGGCCCACTTTTGTGATCCAGGTTGATTTTTCCATACTACACCTTGTATGTGCTGTTGCTTTCTGTATATATCATTGTACCATAATCTCGAAAAAGCGGGTAACATATACGAACTTTTGTGCGCTTTGATCGGCGTGATGCGGATCAATGTACCTGCCAGTGGTGTGGTACGGAGTATATTGCACGATCTATGCCCTGATCATTTAACACGCTGTATGCGTTGACGTTCCTGGAGCGTTATCCATCCGATGGCACACACCGGCTTTGCAGATACGCAGATCTATGCTATGCTTGCATCATACCATGTATGATTGCACTGCGTGATGGCTCTCAGGGCTCAAGCACCTGTTGCTCGCAAAGGCTACCGCCCCGAAGAGGAGTGAGGGAAGTGGAGTGAGGAGTGAGAAAATAGCCGGCAGAAAATAGGAAATAGGGAACCATTGGAACCATTCGAGAGGACTTCTCTTTCCTCCTTTCTATTTCCTCTATCTCCTCCTTTCCTATTTCCTATTTCCTTATTGGGCGAAAGCCGCTCAAGCGGTGAAGCCCTCCTATCCCAGGGCTGAAGCGCCTGTTGCGCTACGGGCTATTTTTGTAAAGCTGTTGATAACAGGAGTTACGCGCTGTCGAGGTTTTCTCTGCACTTTACGCATCAATATAAATATACGCTTCTGGCCGGGGTCTGGAGCCTACAACTTCCAGAAAGGACTGCCACCCTTAACTTGATACGTATGCGGGCACGATCGCTCCAGACTCCCCTACCCGAACGGGTGATAATGGTGTGGTTGCGATCCGTCATTAAAATCTGATTTTTGGAAAGGCTTTTGCCATGACAGACACGGCGGAAAACTATACGCAATGGATTGGCGGCACGGAAAGTGTCGAAGAAGACATCAGTCTCGCTCCCGCGCTGGCAGCAGCGGCCATGTTTGACGATACCACAACTCCGATTGCCACGGGCGAGGTGTTGCCGCCACTGTGGCACTGGTTCTACTTTTTACCCCGGACGCCTCAGTCACGGCTGGACACTGATGGGCATCCGCAACGCGGCGGGTTTATGCCGCCGATCCCCTATCCCCGGCGCATGTTCGCCGGTTCACGGTTGCGCTTTCATTGCCCACTGATTATTGGCCAGTCTGCCCGCCGCGAGGGGGTTATCCGCAACATTGTGCAGAAATCGGGGCGCAGTGGGTCGCTCGCGTTTGTTACCGTAGGCTATGTTTTTTATCAGGCGGGTACGGTGTGCGTTGAAGAAGAGCAAGACATTGTGTATCGTGAACCAGGGCCACCAGTGCCAGCCCCGCAACCTGTCGAACTGCCACCGGTGCCGGCCGAGGCCTGGTCACGTATTGTGACGCCCGATACGCGGCTCCTGTTTCGCTTTTCGGCACTGACATTCAATGCGCACCGCATTCACTATGATCGTCCCTACGCACTGAACGAGGAAGGGTACCCCGGCCTCGTGGTGCATGGCCCGCTAACAGCCATGCTGCTCCTGGAACTGGTGCGCCACAAAACCAACCGCCCGATCGTCGGGTTTACCTTCCGCGGACAGGCACCCCTCTTTGATCTGTATCCTTTCCGGCTGGTCGCTACTCCGACGGACGAAGGAATGGCTCTAGAGGCGCAGGGGCCGGATGGTAAAGTGGCTTTGAGTGCGACGGCAATGCTGGGATAGATAATTTGCCCATACGTCTGCGGTCGGGTGGAGAGTGCCACCGCCCCTATCCCTATAGCCTACGGGAGCGCGTCCCTCCGGGGTGCGGATGCAGGCCTGGGTGCGCGCCCCGCCGGGGCGCGGGCGGCGTGGGCCTGGGTGCGCGTCCCGCCGGGGCGCGGGTAGCGGCCAACCGAGCGGGGGGTGTACCCGGCACGGATGCGGGCACGCCGGAGCCGTGCCCTACTCTATGCCGCACGCGAGAAGTGGGCGCGAACCCGGGTGCGCGTCCCTCCGGGGCGCGGATGCGGGCCTGGGTGCGCGTCCCAGAGGGACGCGGGTAGCGGGGCGCGGGCAGCGGCCAACCGAATGGCGGGGTGTACCCGGCACGGATGCGGGCACGCCGGAGCCGTGCCCTACTCTATGCCGCACGCAAGAAGTGGGCGCACCCGGGTGCGCGTCCCTCCGGGGCGTGGATGCAGGCCTGGGTGCGCGTCCCGCCGGGGCGCGGGCGGCGTGGGCCTGGGTGCGCGTCCCAGAGGGACGCGGGTAGCGGGGCGCGGGCAGCGGCCAACCGAACGGGGGGTGTACCCGGCACGACCGTGGGCAGGCCGGAGCCGTGCCCTACTTCTATGCCACACGCGAGAAGTGGGCGAGCGGGAGTGCGTCCCGCCGGGGCGCGGGCGGTGGCCAACCGAACGGGGGTGCACCCGGCACGGATGCGGGCACGCCGGAGCCGTGCCCTACTCTATGCCGCACGCGAGAAGTGGGCGGGTGGGGGCGCGGGCAGCAGGGCACGGGCGGCGGCCAACCGAGCGGGGGGTGTACCCGGCACGACCGTGGGCAGGCCGGAGCCGTGCCCTACT
>DAOTWD010000038.1:0-18989 GCA_034435975.1 Chloroflexaceae bacterium
ATGTTTCTCACCAGCGGGTTTTATGAGCGCGAGCAAGTTGTGATCGGTCAGGCACGGTGGACGATGCCATCTGCCACAGTCTGGCTCCCAAGTATGCCGCATCCGGCGATTGTGACGATGCGTATGACCGGACGACCCGGTGGTAGCGAGGTACGCATTGTCGTTGAGGATCGGAAGGTGACCCGCATCCAGGTTGCGGACAACCAGTTGCGGCGCTATCAGTTTCTCAATCCCATGTCACCGCCGGGCAGTGGGCGCACCCATATTGCGCTTCAGGATATGACACTATCTGCACTGAATGTCCCAGACGATCCCCGCGAGTTGACCGTGATGATCAAACGGATCAAACTGCAATCGACTGGCGGTATCCCATTGCTCCCACTGCTCCCCCCACTGGCGTGGTTGCCGACCCTGTGCAGTATCATGATCGGGTGGGGATTGCGGTCTAGCGGAGCGACGCGTATTTGGGCCTGGTCGCTGGCGCTGGCGGTGGGGGTGGCGCTGGCAGGCGGTTGGGGGTGGGCACGCATATGGTTTGATCCCTTTCTGCCGGCCACAACCGCTGGTATGGCTTTAATCGTTGCCCTGCTGGTGATACTGCACCGCACTGCTGGTCGGGGTGCCCGCGCCTGCCAACTGCTAGCCGTGCTGGCCGTTGCGGCTGGCCCGCTCACCCTCTATATGTTGATCGCCAGGTTATGGCCGCTGTTGCTACACCACGAGAACATACCGCTGCTGTTGATACCACTCGGCCTGGTACTGCTGCTGTTCAAGGAACAGCGATTTCCAGCGGTCATCATGACGAGTCTGATCCTGCTGGTAGCGGGCAGTTTCGGGCTGGGGATGTTCTGGGATATTTTCAGATCAAGCTACAGCCATGACTTCAATGCAATCCACACTGGTGTCGCTGGTTATATCACGTATGGTCAACCACTGTATAATCTGGCTGGTATCAGCGGCAATCCCTTTGATGCACACTACAAGTATCCGCCCAGCTTTGCTTTTACCTTTTATCCCTTTGCCCTGCTAAACTCTACATTAGCTCTGTACATCTGGCGTCTGTTGAACACCGCGCTCCTGCTGGTGTCAGCCGGGGTACTCCTGCGGGCCTACCATGTACGGCTATGTTCGTGGCCCGCAGCGGGGTTGGCGCTGATATTGCTGCTTATGCAGCCGATTCGGGACGCACTGCGTTATGGTCAGATCGATATCATCGTGCTATGTGCCCTATCATGTGGTCTGCTGGCAATGCGACGCGAGCGCTGGGGATGGATGGGTGTTGCGCTGGGCCTGGCCGCCACGCTCAAGCTATACCCGGTGTATATCCTCGGTCTGAGTTGCGCACAGCGTCGCTGGTGGGCACTGGGCGGGGCGGTGCTGGCCGCAATATGCATCGGAGTGGCATCGCTGGTAGTGCTGGGCGGGCAACCATGGTTTGTTTTTCTAAGCGAGGTACTGCAGGCCACGAGTGGCGGTACGGCCTGGGTCGAGAATCAAACCTTCAACGGCTTTATCAACCGTCTGTTTATCGCTGATTCCATCGGTCTTGAGCCTGATGGTGGCGGATGGGTTACGCTGGCAACCTACGTCTGGTTTGTCGTCCTTACGACCGTAACATTCTGGTTTACGCAGGCTGGCCGGTTACGGCCTGATCTGGGGTATGGTCTGTGGACGGTGACGCTGGTGCTGGTGCTGCCAGTAGCCTGGATGCACTATCTGGCGATCCTGGTGGTGCCCATCTTCCAACTGCTCGTTCTGGCCGACGAAGACGAGGAAGGCCTAGCCTGGCCGTCTGTGGCATGTCTGTTCCTGGCGTTTATGCTGATCGCGCCAGGTAATCCATGGACGTTTTTTAATCGCACCTTACATGGCCCCTACTGGCAGCTTATTCTCTCCTATAAGTTCTACGGTATGCTGCTGCTGTATGCAGCGTTGGTATTGAGCAACCGTCGCTCCACAGTAAAGTCGTTGAATCCTTTAGTTGGTGAGGACGCTGAAGAAGTCGTCGATTATGAGATGCCGCCGGGTGAGCAGATCGCACCTCAGCGTCTCAGACAATCGGCGTTTCCAGATAGGGATGTAGGCCTATAGCAATCCTAAGTTGTGAAGCCCTAGAGTCCCGGCTTTCGCCGGAGTTTCGCTCCATCCAGGCGAAAGCCAGGACTCCACTCCAGGTTACAATGAAGATAGACTTGCTCTAGCAAACTGACCATATCACCGCATACATCCTGTCATAGGGAGGCCCATGGTACGTCGATCGCTTGAACGGATGTGGGTGCATTCCATGCAACCCGCCAATGCTTGCCAGACTTCGGGTGAACGCCGTGCGCAAAACACGCACCTGCATCGCCACGATTTGCCAGTTGGTATTGCCCTGAGTGTGATCACCCTGGCGTTGTATGTGCATACCCTGTTGCCTGGACTGGGCATTGGCGACACCGCCGAACTCCAGCGGGTCGCGCCGACGCTAGATGTCGCGCATCCCACCGGCTATCCGCTCTACACCCTGCTGGGCTGGCTCTGGAGTCACCTGCCGCTCGGCTCGACGCCGGCCTGGCGGATGAACCTCTTCTCAGCCGTGGCCGGAGCGCTGACCGTGGGAGTACTCTACCTCTGTGCACGCACAATGGGTCAGCGCCTGGTCGTTGCCATAGCTGCTCCGCTCACGCTGGCAACCTCAGTGACCTTCTGGTCACAGGCGACCATAACCGAAGTCTACGCGCTGGCATTACTCTTACAAGCACTGCTCATCCTGGCCGTCTTGCGCTGGCGCAACCGGCAACTGCCACTGTGGAGCATCGGGTTGTTGTGCGGGTTGGCGCTCGCGCATCATCGTTCCATTATGCTGATCCTGCCGGGTCTCCTATTGTTTATCGCTCTGAGTCGCTGGCCGCGTCCGTCTGAAATCGGGTCAGTACTGCTGGCAACATTCCTGCCCTGTCTGCTCTACCTCTATCTGGCGCTGCGTGCGCCACCGTGGGAAGATCGCTGGCTTTTTATGTGGCGGCACGCTTCGGGTACCAGCATGGCCGCGGTCTGGCTCGATCCGGCACAATTATGGGCCGAGGGCCTGGGACGCCCGCTGGCTCTGGTGCAGACCTTTATCTGGCCCGAATTACTGCCCATCGGCACCCTGCTGGCACTGTCAGGCACCGTCGCGCTGGCCGGTCGTGATCGGGCGCTGGCCCTGCTGCTGCTGATCAGCTATGCCATTGTCTTTCTCTTTTGCAGTGTCTACTATGTGATCGATATCGATGCCTTTTTACTACCCGCTCATCTGCTGGCGGCATTGCTGCTGGGCGAAGGACTGATGCTCCTGCTGCGCCCTCTGCCACCACCAGCAGCGCGCGTGGCGAGCCTGCTGTGCCTGGCCCTGCCCATCACGCTGTTGAGCCGCAATATCGACAGCATTCGCGCCGCCAATAGCCCCGCCACCGAGCAGGCAGCGCGAGCTATTATGTCGCAGTCCCTATCCACCCCGGCAGTGATTGTAGACGACCGCAATTCGATTGAGCGGCTACGCTATTTGCAGGCAGTTGAAGGTCAGCATCCTGACCTGATGCTTGTTTCCGATGCCGACCGCGAACACATTCAGGAGTGGCTGGAGCGTGATACTGCCGTATACCTGCTGCACCCGGCCCCAGAACTGGGGTTGCGCCAGCACCCGGTGGGTCTGCTCTGGCAGGTACAGCCCGAACCGCTAGCGATTGAGCAGATGACCCCTGTTGCGGCGCGCTGGTCTGAGGGCATCCATCTGGTAGCCTATACGCTGCCTGCCGGTTCCTATCAACCAGGCGATGTTGTCCCAATTACGCTGGCCTGGGCCGCACAGCATACACCGTCACGGGACTACACCCTGTTTGTGCATCTGATCGGCCCTGACGGTTCGCTCCAGGGCCAGCATGATCGCCCTCCTTCAGTCATGCCAACCAGCCAGTGGCAGCCGGGGCAACGGTTGATCGACATCTATGGGCCGGTGTTGGCACCAGCAGCGCCACCTGGTCAGTATCAGGTAGTGATCGGCTGGTACGACTACCAGACCATGGATCGGCTTGAAATTGAATCAGCAGAGGGTATCATAAACGGAAATACCGTACTACTGGAAAAAATACTGGTATTATTGCCCTGATAAGCATGATTTTCAGTTGATAGGGTGCGGTGTCTTATTCCTGGTACTCCAACGAGACTTCATCGCGGCAGGGGTGCGAGGGTTTGCGGCCCCCGCGCACGTTTCCTTTCTAGTGTGAAGGAGCGAAGCCGCACCACACCACATACGGTGGGTTCGGAGGGGCGAAGCCACACTGCGCCTTCCTTCCCAGGGAATGGCTCGTTGTTGTACCAGGGAAAAAAGGTTTGCTGAAGCACCGCCCTACTTCCTCGCTCCTATTTCCTAAACAAGGAAGGAGCGGGATCCAGGCTCAAACCTGAACTCCAGTTGACAATTCGGAAGGGATTGCTATACATCCGGTAAAATAGATTAAAATCGGATAAAAAAGCTGGTAATATTGCCGTAATAGCAGTATAGTATATATGCAGGAAGAAAGAGGATATCATAGCTGTCCTGGAAACATCGTGTATTCTGGAAGCTCCAGATCACAACGAACGGTCGAGCGCTATGGCACCAATCCTGCTTTACTGATCCAATTCTTCAGAAAAAAGAAGGTCTTTTGCCAGTAGACGGTCGTCTACTGGCTAACGTCCAGATTTTCAAATATGAACCGCACATCTATATACTTGATTGCAGCTCGCCACCGTGATTGCCAAAAAAATCCAGCGCTGTCTTTAATTGCATTCTTTGAATGCATGAGACAGCATGTCAGGCAATATCTAGACAACCAGAACATTCTACGGGAGGTAACCAGTGAAGCGGCCTCGCATTTTAATCGTTGAAGACGAGCGTGATCTGCAAAATCTACTTCGGCTCTTTTTTGAGCGACAGGGCTATACGGTCTATGATGCCCATGATGGGCAAGAAGCGATTGAGGTAGCCCGGCGCAAGCTGCCCGATCTGATTCTAATGGACATTCAGATGCCCCGCAAAACAGGTATTGAGGCGGTGCAAGAGCTACGCGCCGATCCACGCTTTGCCAACACGCCTATTTTAGCTATCACCGCCCATGCACGCAACTACCTCCCGCCCGATATTATTCGTGCTGGATTTGACCATGTCATCATTAAACCATTTGATTTCCAGGAGATCATCGATCGCGTGACTGATGCCCTGCGCTATTTAGATTAGAGCCTGCCTGAAAAGCATACAACAACTCTTCCTCTCATCTGCACGCTTCTGACAAAGATCATGTATACTATAGGCACTCTAGAATGCACGCATTCGCCGTGTGTTCCCCTGTTTGTCTTGTTCAATCTACGGGAGAAGTTTTCAATGCAGCCGCAGACCTTTCCTACCCGCGACGTGTTGCGTCGCCTGCCATTTGGACTGGCCGATGTTGTGCTGATTCTGGGGACGATGGCGCTGCTGTACATGATTGCCCGGGTCGGTGCGGGGATGCTGGTGCAGTTTCAACCGCCCGATGTGGTACCAGTTATTAGTCTCGATCCCCGCAACTTGCCGTACTATGCTGCCCGTTCGACGTTGCGCATGTTTATCGCGCTGGTGGCTTCATTCCTATTCACCTTTGCCTATGGCTATGCGGCTGCCCACAGCCGTCGCGCCGAACAGGTGCTGATACCGCTGCTGGATGTTTTGCAGTCAGTGCCGGTGCTAGGCTTTCTGGCGATTACCGTCACCGGCTTTATTGCGCTCTTTCCGGGTAGCTTGCTGGGGTTAGAAGCGGCGGCTATTTTTGCCATTTTTACCAGTCAGGTCTGGAATATGACCTTTACGTTCTATCAATCGCTCAAGACCCTGCCCCGCGAGTTGGACGAAGCAGCCGCGTTGTACGGGCTATCGCGCTGGCAGCGTTTTACGCAGGTCGAAGTACCATCATCGATGATCGGGTTGATCTGGAATGCGATGATGAGCTTTGGTGGAGGCTGGTTCTTCCTTGCTGCCAGCGAAACAATCAGCGTCCTCAATCAGGAGTACACCTTACCCGGCGTTGGCTCGTATGTGGCGGCGGCGATCGTCGCCCAGGATATGGCCGCGCTCGGCTGGGCATTGCTGACGATTGCGATCGTTATTGTGTTGGTAGATCAACTGTTCTGGCGCCCATTGATCGCCTGGTCGGATAAGTTTAAGATCGAGCAGAGCGCAGCAGCAGAAGCACCACAATCCTGGCTACTGAATCTGCTACGTGCCGCCCGCATTCCGCGCCGCCTGGGGCGCAGACTGGCACCAGTATATGAGGCGTTGAACATGACCCTGGCGCAGCTCACGCCCATACGCTCGCCACATCCCGAATCCGCCCGATCTTTAACGAGGGGTGATCGGCTATACCAGGGCTTATTGATTCTGGTGACGATTGGTCTGGTGCTGGCAGCATTACAGTTTATTTTGACGACCGTGGGACTGTCTGAAGTCGGCTATACCGCCCTGCTCGGCCTGGTGACACTGGGGCGGGTAATGGTTCTCCTGGTGGTCTGCACACTGATCTGGACACCGATCGGTGTAGCCATCGGTTTTAATCCTGGTCTGGCGCGATTGATACAGCCAGTGGTGCAGTTCCTGGCCTCGTTTCCGGCCAATTTTCTGTTCCCGTTTGCGACCATTATGTTTATTCAGACCGGGATAAGCCTGAACTGGGGCGGGATCTTGCTCATGGCGCTTGGGGCACAGTGGTATATTTTGTTTAACACGATTGCCGGAGCGATGAGTATTCCTACCGATCTGCGCGAGATGGCGGCCAGCCTGGGGTTGACGACCTGGCAGCGCTGGCGCACACTGATTATTCCGGGCATCTTCTCGGCCTGGGTAACGGGGGCATTAACGGCAGCAGGTGGAGCCTGGAACGCCAGTATTATTGCCGAGATTGTGGTCTGGGGTGATATGACCCTGGAGGCATTCGGGCTAGGGGCATACATTACGGAGGCGACAGTGGTGGGCGACTGGCCCCGCATCGTGCTGGGCGTGGGCATGATGGTAGTGTACGTGGTGGCAATGAACCGCCTGTTGTGGCGAAAGCTCTACATACTAGGTGAGACAAAGTATCGGTTGGAATGAGCGGTTGGCAGGAGATAGGGGGTATCCACCTATCAGGAGGTACGCGGTGGTATAGTCAGCCCCGAAGTTGCGGGCGACCGGTGGCACAGCCCGCCTCGCGGGCTGTCCAGGCCGCGCAGGCGGCCCTCGCATGCCGAGCCGGGGAGACTTCAGACCCCCGGCGGCAGGCACCTACAACTGTAGTACTATCAGCAGATAGAGAAAGCATAGATCTATGACCAGTGCAACTCAGGGAAAGATTATTGTGGCTGAACAGATCTCAAAGCACTTTCCCTTGCCTGATGGCAAAGGAACTTTTACGGTTTTGAAAGATGTGAATGTGCATGTATGCGATAGTGAGGTGCTGGCGCTGCTGGGGCGCAGCGGTAGCGGCAAGAGTACGCTGCTCCGCATTATGGCCGGCCTCATCCCCCCCAGTAGCGGGCACGTAACCAGCAGCGGCAAGCCACTGAACGGGCCAAACGCCGATGTGGCCATGGTCTTTCAGAGCTTTGCGCTGCTGCCATGGCTGACGGTGCAGCAGAATGTGGAACTCGGACTGGAGGCGCAACGGGTTGCGCGTGAAGAACGCCATGTACGGGCACTGAAGGCGATCGATATGGTCGGGTTGGACGGCTTCGAGAATGCCTATCCCAAAGAGTTATCGGGTGGCATGCGCCAGCGCGTGGGCTTTGCGCGGGCGCTGGTGGTGCAGCCGCAGGTGCTGTTTATGGACGAGCCGTTTAGTGCCCTTGATGTGCTGACCGCCGAGAACCTGCGCGGTGAGATTAGCGATCTGTGGGAGGCCGGGATGTTTCCCGCCCGCAGCATCCTGATCGTCACCCATAACATTGAGGAGGCGGTGTTGCTCGCTGACCGTGTGATCATTCTGGGAGCCAATCCGGGTCACGTGCGCGGCGAGTTGCAGATAGATCTGCCGCGCCCACGTGACCGTGTTGCTGCACGGTTTCAGGCGTTAGTTGACTATATCTATACTGTGATGACCAATCCCGAAGCCGAAGTCACCGGCGTACCGCAGACAAAAGCCACACCCCCTTTTCCACCACTGCCCCATGCCCGCAGTGGCGGCATCAGTGGCTTGCTGGAAATCTTGCTCGAAAGAGGGGGACGGGACGATCTGCCATTACTGGCCCAACGGCTCCGCCTAGAAATTGATGATCTGCTACCGATTGTTGACGCGGCGGTATTGCTCGGCTTTGCCAGCGTCGTCGAGGGCGATGTGATCGTCAGCGACATGGGGCGTGCCTTTGCCCAGGCTACCATTCTGACGAGCAAGGAGTTGTTTCGCCAGCAAGTGTTAGCCCACGTACCGCTGATTGTCACCATCGTCCAGACCCTGCGCGAAAAGCAGCGCGGGGGCATGCGCGCCGACTTTTTTCTGGATATTCTGGACGAGCATTATCCCTACGACGAAGCGCAGCGCCAATTTGCGACCGCCGTCGATTGGGGGCGCTACGCCGAGTTATTTGAATATGACGCGGTTGAGGAGCGATTGTATCTGCCTGAGCCATCCTTGCTTAACCAGGATCAGGGCGAATGATCAGGTCGATAGTACTCCAACGAGACTTTACTCTGGCCAGGGGTAGCGAGGTGGTCTGAACGTCATCACAAACAAGTTTGACCACAGCCGTTCCCTTCATACCATTCATTTTTGTACAAGATTTCTACTTTGTTAATACGTGAATAGAAAGGACGATGTGGTTCCGTCTGTTGCCTGAAGGCAACAGTCTGCACCGCAGGGTTTTTTATGAATCGAACCGACATTCAACTGTTGCAGGCCATACGGGGCTACCCCGCCCTGTCCATCCTGTTGCCCACTCATCGCACCGCACCTGCAAATCACCAGGATCCGATCCGGGTCAAAAACCTGGTGCGCCAGGCCCAGGAGCGGCTCCTGGCTGAGTTTTCACAACGTGATCTGGCCGGGTTGTTTGCGCGTCTAGATCAACTCGTGAACACGATTGACTACCGCTATACGCTGGATGGTCTGGCGCTGTTTGTGAATGCCGATATAGCCCGAGCCTTTATGCTGCCGTTTACACTGAAAGAGCGGGTGGTGGTCGATGAGTCGTTTGCTACTCGCGATCTGGTGTTCGCCCTTAACCGCACGCCACGCTACTGGGTGCTGGCGTTGAGCGAACAGCCGACGCGCCTGTTTGAGGGTACCCGCGAGACGCTGATCGAAGTCACCGGCAACGGGTTTCCTATCAACCACACCGGGCCGGGCGGTCAGCAAGCGATCTCCAATAAACCGGATATCAATCGTTCGGCCTATCGTGATGAGCATCACCGGATATTTTTTCGCCAGGTGGATGCAGCGTTCAAGCCGTTTATGGTTGCTGACCCGTTGCCACTGGCGGTAGTCGGTGTGGATCGCTATCTGGCCTTTTTCCAGGAGGTCTCGGCGTATACAAACGAGATTATCACCACGATGACCGGCAATCACGACAAAACCACCGCGCATGAACTGGGCAAACTGGTCTGGCCGCTGGTCAAAAGCAGCCTGGCGGCACGACGGCAGGGCTACTTGCAAGAGCTTGACGCGGCGGTGGGCGCGCAGAAGTATGTCTCGACGATCGGTGAGGCCTGGCGGCTCGGTCATGAAGGGCGTGGTGCCCTCTTGTTGGTCGAAGAGGATTTTCACTATCCGGCGCGAGTGGATGCAAGTGGCATGCACCTCACGCCAGCCGACGATCCGTCCGCGCCCGATGTGCTGGATGATGCCGTGGATGATCTGATCGAGGCCGTGCTGGCGCACGGCGGGCGCGTAGCGTTTGTGGACAACGGGGCACTGTCGCAGCATCAACAGGTTGCGCTGGTGCTGCGGTATTAGTGGTCAGCCACACTGCATATGCACAGAGCATGTCGTAACGACTGCAGTCGTTACGACGTACCTGTTCCCATCTGGGAGTACGCGCTGTCGTCAGTGTTCATAGTGCGCCTGAGAGCACGGGCGTCTCGCCCGCCTGGGAGCATGGTGCGCCTGGGAGCGCGGGCGTCTCGCCCGCCATCACGCTCCCCCATCTTCCCCTTCCAGGGGGTGTAGTTCCGCACAGGTGTCGGTCTGGTTGCACACCGCTCAGCTTTGCGGCATCAGGACGCCTCCCCCAGCGCGGGGCCGCATCAGGACGCCCCCCAGCAGGGTTGCCACACCAGGACGCCCCCCCCAGCGGGGGGGCTGGGGGGGCCGGGGCCACATCAGGACACCTCCGCGTAACTCGTGGAAATGCGTTGGAACAAATTGAGCCAGGCTTGCGCTATCAGCGCTGAATCAGCGGCAGATACACACGCTGCTGATTGTTGTCTAACGGCACAGGAAAGATCAATATCGGTACGCCATCAGGTGGCTGGTCAGTATGCCGATCCGCCTCAGTGCTAATGGTAATGAATTGTGAGATGGACTGGTCGCCTTGTCGAGCCTGGACTTCATAGATACCTGCTGGCACATTGGGCAACATATACAACGCAAAAACGAAGTCAGCAGCAGCAATGTCACCCGATATACCGAGAGTCGCCAGGGGAATAAAGGTGGTCTGATCCGGTGGTCGAATAGCAATCAACATATCCACATTGGTTGCGCCAATGACCGTAAAGCGAAAGATGCTGCCCGGTGCGCCATTGAGAACGTTTACATCCATGTGAAGCGCAACTGGCGGAAGTGTTATTGTAGGGTCAGGCGTTGGGGTGGGACTGGCGGTGGTAGTAGGACTCGGCGTTGTCGTCTGGTCGGGCGGTGCCGTGGGACTCGGCACCGGTGCATTTAGATCGGCATGCCGTGTAATCCAGTCGGTATAGGCAGTTACCCTCGTGAAGGTAGTGGTAATCTTTCTGTCAGCACCAATCTGGATAAAACTTGCCACACCCGCCAGCGCCGGGCCAGTGTTTGTCTGCACCACAAAAGGGCCGCCACTATCACCCAGAGCACCACCCATAAATCCCTCTCCGCCTGTGCAAAGCAAGGATTGCCTTATAGCAACAGGTTCAAAGGGAAAGCACTGATCAGAATCCTGAATAGGTAACGTCACTTTGCGCAAAGCATCGGTGTTGGTCAGATCATAGCCCGAATCGGGTGGGGCTTCCATCAACCCCCATCCGCTCAAGATCCCTGACCGACCCGGAGCAGCATACGTGGCTTCCTGTGCCAGCGTAAGCAGTGACAGCGTCGCCAGGTTCGTTGATGTTATGTCAACCGGTGCGGCCAGGTGGAGCAAGGCAATATCACGAGGTTTCAGTGTGGTTGTATGGTACTCATAGTCTTCATGTAAAATAACCCGATCGACTGGAATATACACACCGTTGGATACACGACCGGCTTCGTAATCGAGATAATCACCAGGGCCATAGGTCAGTCCGCCCAGAAACACATGCAACCCGGTGCGATCCATCAGTTCACCGGTTTGCTTGTCATAGAAGCAGTGCGCAGCGGACACAACCCATTCGGGATGAATGAGCGTCCCACCACAGAAGCTCACCAGCGTAACCATGTTATCAGTGCTATTAATCGTCATCAGGCGTGCCATCCAGGGGAACTCCTGCGGAGCGGCCAGTTCTCCGCCTACAACCGTCAGATGGCCCTCAGCAGAATGCAAGGCCGTTGGTGTCGGGCCAGCCATACTGCTTTCTGCCTGTACATAAGGCATATGGGCAGCCAGAGACAGTAAGGCCAGAACAACCATGAACAGCGTAACGAGGATAACCAGGTGTGATTGGCGATGAAGAGTTGCATACGTTGTGTTGATCAAAGACCTGAACATGCGCATTACTCCTATACGTGCGTGCCATAATAGAGGCGGAAGCGAACATATGTCCGTCTCTACTTACTTATACCGCTTACGATTGACATCTACCGTGGGATCAGCGCGGTGAAATAGATCATCATAGTTAACAAATAGTATACACCTGGGATGCCTGATAATATACCAAAAAATTCAGAAAAAAGAACTATATTGAATTAGTACCATTGTCTGTCGAACCGTAGGACTCATGGCATTTATGTTTACCAAGTCTGGTACTACAACGAGACTTCATCCTTATCCTGAATATCGGGTGACAGGTGACAGAGTTGGAACTGAAAGATTAACTGGAGACACGGTAAATGCCTTCCATGCTATAATATCTTCTGTATGGGGAGTAGCCATCTATGGTGTCCTCAAGGCGCGAGATGATGAAATTTGAGGCACACCTCTCTTATTTCATCACGGCAACTGGTATACAATGTCGGCATCACCCATAAGCGTACAGCCAGCCGCACTCCTGGTAACGTCAACCGTAGATAGCACGGTTGATGATCTGAATACGCAGTTGCAGCCCTACGGTTTGTGCCTCCCTATAGCACCTCTCATGCCAGGCCTGACCCTGGCCGACCTGGTGGCACGCAATGCTGGTGGGCGGCGACGGCTGCGTTATGGTACCATTGCCCGTTATCTACGTGCCGGCACCCTGGTTCCGCCCACTGGAACCATTGCAGACGCATCAACACCACCAGCCATCACCCTCGGCGGGCCAACCTTAAAGCGGGTCACTGGCTACGGCTTGCCGCGTGCCCTTGTTGGTAACTGGCTTGCCGTTGGCGACTTGCGCGACGTCACCCTGAATCTGCGCCCCCTGCCCGCTATACGGCAGTGCCTGCTCCTTTCCTGTACCGATCTCGCTCAGGCCACCCGGTTTGCTACTCGCCTGCTTACGGCCGGTCTTAGTCTCAGCGCTCTGGCATTTCTCACTGAACACGCTGATACAACATTGTTGCTGGCCGAACTTGAAGGCAGCCTTACCACGGTCGAACGACAGGCAACACAGCTTGCCCAACTGGCGCTTCAGGCCGGTGTTGATCAATTAGGGGTCAGTGATGCCGGTTGGCAACGCTGGGAACAGTGGGCATGTCAGCACAATGCTACCACGACACAGCAACTCACCGTCACGCTGCCTCGCGCTGATCTGGCGGCCTGTGCGCAACGGGCACGTATGATTGCTCACCGCTACGGTCTAACGTTGGCGCTGGGAGGCGATATTGGCGTTGGTGCGCTACAGATAGCACTGACCGGCGCACAGGCCAGTGAAGCCACACACGCCGCTGCTGGTATCTATGATGATATTCGACGCAGAGGCGGCACACTCTCAACTGAGAATGGCCTCTCCCCCCTGGCACAGATCATCTGGCAGAACGAACAGCGGCAGCGAGGGATAATCATTGATCAGCCGCATGCAGCCGATACAGCACGGCCAACGAGACTCTTCGTTCCGGGATCGGAGACAGCATTCGTTGATCGAAGGCCGTATCCACCGGTCATTTCAAACCAGGCCTCATTGCTGGCTACCATCGCCACCGTCGTCGGAGCCAGGCATGTCTTGACCACTGCCGAAGACCGGGCATGCTACGCGACCGATGCCTCAATTGCGCAGCCATCGGGTGAGCCACTGGCCGTGGTGCTGCCCGCCAATACTGCCGAGGTGAGCGCCGTAGCGCAGTTCGCCGCTGCCGCTGGCATACCGATCGTCACCCGCGGCGCGGGCAGCGGGCTGGCAGGCGGGGCCATACCTACACCTGGATCGCTCATCCTGGCATTGACACGCATGCACCAGTTGCATATAGATGCACAGCAGATGGTCGCCTATGCCCACGCTGGCACCATCACTGCCGATCTCCAGCGAGCGGCCGAAGCGCAAGGCCTGTTCTACCCGCCCGATCCATCCAGCCAGGGTATCTCGACTATCGGCGGCAACATTGCCTGCAATGCCGGTGGCCCACGCTGCCTCAAATATGGCGTGACTGCCGACTATGTCCTGGGGCTGACAGCGGTGCTGGCTGATGGTCGCGTCATACGTGTGGGTGACGGGACTGCCGCACAGTCGCCCGATGCTGGCCTGCTGCAACTGCTGATTGGATCTGAGGGCACCCTGGCGATTCTGACCGAAGCCACACTCCGGCTCATCCCAATGCCCGCGACACGCCGCACAACGCTGGCGATCTTTGAGCACCTGGCGGATGCATGCACGACGGTTGAGGCGATTATGGCCTCGGGCGTGCTGCCCGCCGCATTGGAACTTATGGATGATACCACCATTGTGGTGGTAGAAGATTATCTCCACATTGGTCTCCCCCGTGATGCCGGCGCACTGCTGCTGCTACTCGCTGACGGTGAGCCAGAAACGGTTGCACAGGAAGCCGCGGCCCTGGCCGATCATGCGCGGCGCGGTGGGGCGCGGACAGTACAGGTGGCCCATAATGCAGTGGACGAAGCGGCGCTCTGGCAGGCGCGGCGGGCGATTGCGCCTGCCCTGGCACGCTTGCGACCCAACCGCCTGGGTGAAGACATTTGCGTGCCACTGCCACAGATCGCCCACGCTGTACAGCGGATCAAGGACATTGCCTCCTGTTATGCGCAACCGATTGCCATCTTTGGCCATGCCGGTGATGGCAACCTGCATCCCAACATCCTGTTTGATGCCCGCGATGCCGCCCAGGTCACACGTACCTGGCAGGCAGCCGAAGCGATCTTCGCCCTGGCGTTAGAACTCGGTGGCACACTTTCAGGTGAACATGGGATTGGTACCCTCAAACGCCCTTTCCTGAGAACGGCATTAGGCCCGGATTTACTCCAATTACAACGGAACATAAAAGCCAGGTTTGATCCCGATGGACAACTCAATCCAGGCAAGCTGTTGCCCTGATTATCCAGCCTATGTGTGCAGGCGCTCCCACACCGGGCGTTGTTTCACGCCAATACCAGAAGAGGAAAGAGCAAATAGATGAGGAAATAGTGGTGGGAGCGCATCGTGCCAGGAGGAGCGTATCTGATACATCCTCTGCTTCCGAAGATGACGCTCCTCTTTCCTATCCCCGACTTCCTCTATGCCCCTGGCTCAAGCCCGGAATCCTGAACTTCCCAACTGATATATGCGATCCCGTCTGGTATAATGCGGCTATGAGTATGGTGCCGATATGATTCGTCCTGGAGGATCGACGATGGATCAACCCTCTATAACTGTTCAACCACCGGCAGCAAGACCGACTCAGCGACGACTCTGGGCTGATCGAGACGGTCGATCGGCTAAGTCCGACAAGGCAGGCAATCCATGACATCACTCACAGCCATGCGCACCATTCTGCCGCTGGCGTTGACCTCAGGCATCAACTTCTACCTCACCATCCTCGTGGTTGGCCTGAGTATTCGCTTGGGCTGGGTACCGAATGCACCAGCCGGCCTGGAGGTGCTGGCGTCGCTGCCGGCGTTGATCACAGCCGGGGTGTTTTATGTGCTGGAGTTTTTTGCCGATAAAATGGAGTTTGTCGATAACCTCTGGGATCTGATCCACACCTTTATTCGCCCGGTAGGTGCGATTGCGCTAACTGCTGTCAGTCTGAGTGGGATTGATCCCGTCATTATCGAAGGCACGGCTGAGGTGATTGGGGTCAGTCCCCAGGCGGGAATCACCGTGTCGCTTGTAGCCGGTGCGGTGGCACTGGTATCGCATAGCGGGAAAGCTGGCACCCGCACCGTCGTGAATGTCACTAGCCCGTTTGAAACGTTCAGCAACATTGTGATCAGCCTGCTCGAAGACCTGGCCGTGGCAATCCTCGCGTTTCTAGCACTACGTTACCCATTGACGGCGAATGCGATTACGGTGGTGATCCTGGTTGTAATCATAGTATTGGTACCGCAGTTGTTACGCTGGGCCTGGTTTACGCTCCAGGCAGTTCTCGCATGGCTACGGGCCTTTGTGCTACAGGTACGGCAGTCTGATCCGCTCCCCCCCGAACATGCGGCGCTCCTCAACACCCAGACGCCTGACCTGTCCATGCGCTGCCAGGCCTACCTACCACGGGTACACGGACGGCGCGGTTATGCATCGTTGTGCGGCCCTACCCTGATGTTTACCTATCGTGCCTGGTTCTGTTATCATGCCTGGCGATTGGAATCGGAACGGATGACGAACATAGCAATACAACAACAATTTCTGGTTAATGTGCTGCAGATTAACTATCACGATCAGCATCAGCAGGCGCGTGTGGCCCGCTTTGTGTGTACGAAGGATCGTGCCCCGCTGATCGTACAGTTTGTGCAACGCATCCACGTGGAAGGAATGGTTGGTACATAGAAACCCTAGAAAGAGAGTATTGTGCAGCGTATACCAAAAAGTTATAAAAACCTCAGTGAATTCGTGTCGTTATTGGAACGACGCGGTGAACTGCGTCGTATTCGCACGCCGGTCTCGGCAGAACTAGAGATCAGCGCCATTACTGATCGTGTCAGCAAGAGTCGTGATGCCAACTATGCTCTGTTATTCGAGAACGTGCGTGGCTATGATTTGCCAGTATTGATCAATGCTCTAGGTTCCGCACGACGCATGGCCTGGGCGTTGGGGCTAAACGACCTGGAAGAACTACGGCAGCGCATGGCAAATCTGGTGCGCCCTGATATTCCGCATGGATTCCTGGCAACCGTCAACAAGCTAAATGAGTTATCCGAAGTAGTGCGCTATCGCCCCAAAATGGTGGATCGTGGCCCATGCCAGGAAGTGGTCTATACTGGAGCCGAAGTGAACCTGACACGTCTGCCGATCCTGAAGTGCTGGCCAGGCGATGGCGGGCCATATATCACACTGCCAATGGTGATCAGTCGCGATCCACAACGCGGCTCACGCAATGTGGGTATGTACCGCATTCAGGTCTACGACCGCAACACGGTCGGCATGCACTGGCAGATCCACAAAGGTGGGGCCGAGCAACAGCGTGTGGCGCTGGAGCAGGGCCAGCAGCGCATGGAGGTCGCAGTGGCAATTGGCTGTGATCCAGCCTGTATGTACAGCGGGAGCGCTCCCTTGCCTCCCGGCATTGATGAAATCATGTTTGCTGGCTGGCTGCGCCGCGAACGGGTGGAGATGGTGCGCTGCAAGACGATCAACCTGGAGGTGCCAGCCCATGCCGAGATTGTGCTGGAAGGCTGGCTTGATCCCACGGAACAGCGTTTAGAGGGGCCTTTTGGCGATCATACTGGCTACTATTCGCTCCCGGATATGTACCCGGTCTTGCATGTGCAGGCCATCACGATGCGCAAGCGACCGATCTACGCCACAACGATTGTCGGCCTACCACCCCAGGAAGATTACTGGATGGGCAAGGCCACCGAGCGGCTCTTCCTGCCCCTTATTCAGCTTGTGGTACCAGAGGTGGTAGACTATCATATGCCCGCAGCCGGAGTCTTCCACAACCTGGTGATTGTCAGCATCAAGAAGCGCTATCCTGGTCAGGCACGTAAGGTGATGTATGCCCTGTGGGGTCTGATGCTGTTATCGCTCTCCAAGTATATCTGGGTCGTCGATGCTGATGTCAATGTGCATGATATGGATGAGGTGTTATTTCATGTGACTGGCAATACCGATCCGACTCGTGATGTGGTGATTGCCGAAGGCCCACTGGATGCGCTCGATCATGCAGCCGACCATTTTGCCTATGGCGGTAAAATGGGGATTGACGCTACGCGCAAAGATCCACGTCTGGATCACTTTCCGCGTGAATGGCCGGAGGATATCCGTATGACACCAGATATTCTGACTCTCGTTGAACGTCGCTGGAAAGAGTATGGGATTGACTAAGCCATGAACGCCTGGGCCAGTGGTCTACGAACGAGCCTGGCTATCATACTGGGATATACTCCTATTGCCATCGCATTTGGTGTGGCAGCGAACGAAATTGGGCTGAGTGTCCAGACAACGCTTCTGGTATCCGGTGTCGTCTTTGCCGGTGCCAGTCAGTTTGTCATGGTCAGCCTGTGGGCCACCGGTACGCCTCCCCTGATCATTGTCCTGACAACATTGCTCCTTAACCTGCGGCACGTTCTCTATGGGCCACTGATCGCGCCCCATCTGCGGCATAGTCCGGGGTGGCAACACCTGCTGGCCACTTTTGGGCTGACCGACGAGGTGTTCGCTGCTGCAACTGGTCGTGTGGACGAGGTGCCAGAATCCGACCGTATGGCCTGGCTGCTGGGCCTTGAGGCTGGTGCCTATGGTGCCTGGTTATCTGGCACCTGGCTGGGGGCCACTGGCGGTGCCGCGCTCACTACGCTGCTGCCGGCCATAGCCCCTGCGCTGGCTTTTGCCTTGCCGACGCTCTTTCTGGTACTATTATTGCCAGTGCTTCAGGGACGTGTACTGATAGCCGCACTTGTGGCAGCGGGTGTAGCTGGTATTGCTCAATTTCTAGGTATGGCGACGGTTGGCTTATTAGCAGCAGCCGTTGTGGGACCATTAGTGGCGCTGGTCGGGAGCAGGTGGCGATGCCAACAGACAAACTAATCTTGACTCTGGTAATTGGTGTATTGACCTATACCCTGCGTGCCGTACCATTCTTTCTTGCTGCTCGGCGTGCGCCGGAGAAACCGTCAAACGGTGGCATGCTGGCCGAACTGCTCAACCTGGCTGGCCCGGCGCTGATAGCAGCACTCCTGGCACTGGCTGTTGTTCCGGCTCCAGCGGTACCAGAGCGCTCGATCACATTCCTGCGCAGCTTGCTAGCATTGGCAGTAGTAGCGCTGGTCTATCGCCGTATACAACACCTGGGCCTGCTTGTATTGCTAGGTGTACTGGTCTATGGCATGCTGCTCGTGTTCATGCCCGGTTAGCCCACTTTTGCAGCCTGCATGTCTCTGGCCTTCCGAAACATATTCTCGCCGCACGCCTTGCGCCTTGCGCCGCACGCCTCCCGCATCCTCGCATCCCTCTGTTTTAACGCAAAGACGCAAAGGCGCACAGATACCGAAGAGGAAACGTGCCAACGTGAAGCTGCCTCGCACCGCACGCATCCGCGCCTCCCCGCCTCGTCGCATCACGCCGCACGCATCCGCGCCTCCCCGCCTCGTCGCATCACGCC